>DATILY010000040.1:0-58656 GCA_035475895.1 Casimicrobiaceae bacterium
TGCACGACCCGGGCTTCGTGATCTTCTTCGCGCAGGTGCTGCCGGGCGAGAAGCTCGCGGACACGCGCGCGGCGCTGCTCGACACGCTGGCCGGCGTGAAGGGCCAGCCGATCACCGAGGCGGAGGTGGCGCGCGTGCGCACCAAGGCGCTCAAGGATTTCGAGGACACGATCAACGATCCGCAGCAGTTCGCCGTGGCGATGGCCGAAGCGAACGCGCTCGGCGACTGGCGGCTGTTCTTCCTCCAGCGCGATCGCTGGCGCGCGCTCACCGCGGCGGACGTCAACCGCGTCGCGGGCGAATATTTCAAGCGGTCGAACGTGACGGTTGGCGAGTTCGTGCCCGAAGCGACGCCCGATCGCGCGCCGCTGGTCGCCTCCGTCGACGTGGCGGCGATGGTGCGCGATTACAAGGGCGATCCGGCCGTGACGCCGGGCGAGGCGTTCGACCCCACGCCGGCCAACCTCACTGCGCGCACGCAGCGCTATACGCTGCCCAATGGCCTGAAGGTCGCATTGCTGCCCAAGAAGACACGCGGCGCGACCGTCAACTTCGAGCTGCGCATGGATTACGGCGACGTGGAGTCGCTGCGCAACGCGGGGCCGCTCCCCAGCCTCACCGCGTCGATGCTCACGCGTGGCACCCGAACGCTCGATCGCCAGGCTTTCCAGGATGCGCTCGACCAGCGCAAGGCGTCGTTGCAGTTCTCCGGCAGCGCGGGCACGCTGGTCGGCGCCGCGGAGACCGTGGCCGCCAACCTGCCCGAAGTGCTGCGGCTCGCGCAGGAAGCGGTCACTGCACCCGCGCTCGCGAACGACGAATTCGAGCAGGTCAGGCGCGAGCGCCGCGCGCGCCTGGAGCAAGGTCGCACCGACCCTGCGGCCATCGCGCGGCGCGCGGTCGCCCGTCAAGGCAATCCCTACCCGCCCGGCGACGTGCGCTACGTGCCGACGATCGACGAGGAGATCGCGCTGCTCGACCACGCGAGCGTCGATGCGGTGAAGGCCTTCCACGCGCGTTTCTACGGCGCGAATCACGCCGAGCTCGCCATCGTGGGTGAGTTCGACCCAGCCGCCGTGCGGCCGCTCATCGCCGAGCTGTTCGGGCATTTCGACAACGCGACGCCCTACGCACGCGTGCCGGATCCGTACACCGCGACCAAGGCGGCCAATCTCACGTTCGACACGCCGGACAAGCCCAACGCGAACATGATCGCCAAGATCGCGGTGCCGCTCAATGACCTGTCGCCGGAGTTCGCGCCGCTGGTGGTGGCCAACCGGATCCTGGGCGGCGATGCCGATTCGCGCCTGTTCGAGCGCATCCGCGTGCGCGAAGGCCTCTCGTACGGCGTCGGCACGCAGATCGCGCCCGCGCATGTCGACACCAACACGCAGCTGCTGTTCTACGCGATCTTCGCGCCGCAGAACCTGCCGAAGGTCAAGGCCGCCTTCGACGAGGAGCTCGCCCGCGCCCGGCGCGAGGGGTTCACTGCCGCCGAGGTGGACGCGGCGCGCAAATCGCTGCTGGAGGAGCGGCGGCTGGCACGGGTGGACGACGGTGATCTCGCCGGCAGTCTCGCGACGCAGGATTATCTCGGGCGCACGTGGGCGGACAGCGCCCGGCAGGACGCGGCGATCGCGTCGGCAAGCGTGGACGCGGTCAATGCGGCGTTGCGCCACTTCGTTGCGCCCGACGACATGGTGCGCGTTTACGCGGGTGATTTTCGCAAGGCGCCCTGAGCGTCGGGCCGCGGCGACAACGCGTGCACGTGCGAGCCGTGTGCGCGTTCGCTGATGTGGGCACGCTTCCTGCACCCGCTTGGGCGATGCGCGTTCGGCGGCGAGTTTCGACGGCGAAACGTGTAACCGTTACAAAACCAGCCGGCAGGACTTTCCTCCGAGGAGGCGACATGCGTCAACCGCCGAGCCCTCTGTTGTTGAGCGCACGCAAGCGGCGTCCGCGCCGCAATCCGCCGCGTGGCGCCCAGGCAGGCAGCCAGTTCGGCAGTGCGGACCAGGGCCAGCCGCAGCAAGCGCAAGGCACGCCGGAAGGCGAGAAGTGCGTGCTGCTGGAGCGCGCGCCCGGCTACACGCCGCCACGCGAAGACGACGACGACTCGTCGGCATCGTCGCGCTGAAGCGCGTGCCGCGTTTCAGCGCGGCAGCACGATCGCCGCGTCGGGGTCGAAGCTGACCCCCACCGCGTCGTTGCGGCGTCGAATGTCGCGCTGCTCCGCGTCGAACACGAGCAGGTCGCCCCAGCCGGTCGTCACGACATATTCCATGCGACTGCCGAGATAAGCGGCGCGCTTGCACACGCCGGGCAGGATGCCGTGACCGGCCTGTGACAGGCGAAGCTTGTGCGGGCGCACCGCGAGCGTTGCCGGACCCGGCCGCACACCGTCCGCCCGCACGGATGCGACGAGGCCGCTCGCGGCGAACTGCGCGCCCTGCGGCCCCACCGACAGCTCGCCTTCCACGAGGTTGGCGTCGCCGATGAAGTCGGCGAGAAAGCGCGTTTGCGGCGCTTCGTACAGGTCGTGCGGCGCGCCCTGCTGGGCGATGCGGCCCCCATCCATCACCACCACGCGATCGGAGACGGCGAGCGCTTCCTCCTGGTCGTGCGTGACGTAGAGCACCGTGAGCGCGAGGCTCTGCTGCAGCTCGCGTATATCCTCGCGCACCCGCCGGCGCAGCTTCGCGTCGAGGTTGGACAGCGGCTCGTCGAACAGCAGCACGGCGGGCTCGAGCACCAGGGAGCGGGCCACGGCGACGCGCTGCTGCTGTCCGCCCGACAGCTCGGACGGCAGGCGGTGACCGAGGCCTTCGAGGCCGAGCATCCCGAGCTTGGCGCTGGCCAGCTCGCGCGCCTTCACCTTGTCGATGCGCATGGAGATCGGCCCGTAGCAGACGTTCTCCAGCACCGTCATGTGCGGGAAGAGCGCGTACGACTGGAACACCATGCTGACGTCGCGCTCGCTGGCGGAGCGCGCGGTGACGTCGGCCCCGCCGATGAGGATGCGTCCGCCGCTGACCGATTCGAGCCCGGCCACCATGCGCAGCGTGGTCGTCTTGCCGCAACCGGAGGGTCCCAGCAGCGTGCACAGGGTGCCCGGCTCGACGGTGAACGATACGTCGTCGACCGCCGTGACATCGCCATAGCGCTTGGACACGTGCTCGAATGCGACGCCGTGCGATGCCTTGCCCATGTCAGAGTCCCGCCGCGGCGGCGATCGCGGTGCGCCGGCCCAGGCGAGCTTCGCCGATGAGCCTGCGCAGCACGAGCAGCACCACGAGCATGAAGAGGATCAGCGCCGAGGAATACGCGATGGCGAGCGCGTACTCGCCGCCTTCGACCCGGTTGATGATGTACACGGTGGAAAGGTTGTACTGCGCGGTGGCGAGGAAGATCACCGCGCTCACGGCGGTCATCGCGCGCGTGAAGCTGAAGATCAGCGTGGTCAGGATCGCCGGTCGCAGCAGCGGCAGCACGACTGCCGTGAGGGTGCGCCACGTCGAAGCGCGCAGCGTGGACGACGCCTCGTCGAGCGTCTTGTCGATCTGCGCGAGCGCCGCGATGCCGGCCCGCACGCCCACCGGCATGTTGCGGAATACGAAGCAGATGACGAGGATGGCCATGCCGCCCGTGAGCTCGAGCGGCGCGACGTTGAACGCGACGATGTACGACACGCCCACCACGGTGCCGGGAATGGCGAAGCTGACCAGCGTCAGGAACTCGAACGTCGCGCGGCCCGCGAAGCGATGGCGCGCGACGACGTACGCGGACAGCAGGCCGATCAGCGCCGTGAGCGGGGCCGCGACGGCGGCGACCTCGATGGTGGTGAACAGGCTGTCCCAGGCCGAGCCGCTCCAGTGCAGTCCGAATTTGCCCCACTCGATGCTGAACGCGGACGCGAAGTGCGCGAGGCTCAGCGTCATGTCGCCGCGGCCGATGTCCTTGACGAAGCCGCCGGTGGCGATGATGGCGTAGCACACGAACGTGAACACCACCCAGCCGGCCGCGATCCAGTAGCACACCAGCCACAACCCGCGCGGCAGCGGCGCCGGTATGCCGCCATCGCCCTTGCCGCTCACGGTGACGTACGACGCACGGCCGAGCCAGCGCTGCTGCAGGAAGAAAGCGACCATGGTCAGCGCGAGCAGCACGCTCGCCAGGACTGCCGCACGGCCCGGATCGAACTGCGCGCCCGCGATCGCGAAGAAGATCTTGGTGGACAGCACTTCGTAATTGCCGGCGAGCACGATCGGGTTGCCGAAGTCGGCCAGGCTGTCGACGAAGCAGAGCAGGAACGACGCCGCGAGCGCCGGACGCAACAGCGGCCACGTGACCGTGCGGAACACGCGCCCGCGCGAGGCACGCAGCGTCTGCGCGGCCTCCTCGAGCGCGGGGCTGATCGCGCGCAGCGCGCCATGCAGCACCATGAACGCGATGGGCGCGAACGTGAGCAGCTGCGCAATGGCCACGCCCGGCAAGCCGTAGATCCAGCGCGAGCGCGGGATGCCGAAGGCATTGTCGAGCCAGGCGGTCACGATGCCGGTGCGGCCGAACAGCACCACCAGTGCGAGCGCCAGCACGAACGGCGGCGTGATCACGGGCAGCATGGACATCACCGTGACCAGCCCCGCATAGCGCTTGCCGCCGCGCTGCGCCACCAGCGCGAACACGAGGCCGAGCAGCGTGGACAGCACGCCCGCGACGGTCGCCAGGATCGCGGAATTGATCGCGACCCCGCAGCGCGTGCCACCGCCGAGGCAACCGAGGCTCCAGATGTCGGCCGTGAGCAGCCGGCCGGCCGCAACATCGGGTGCGAAATGGCCCTGGCTGTCCTGCACGGCGGCGATGAGCGAGCGGCCGACCGGATAGAACACGAACACGATCAGCAGGCCTGCGCTCACCACCACGATCGCTGCAATGGTCGGATCGCGGCGAAAGGCGCCGAGGTGCGCGAGCGCACGCGCAAGGCACAGCGTGAGGAGCGACACGGCGACGCTCGCGCCGTAGCTCCACGATGGGCCGCCCGCGCCGACCGCCAACGATGCGCCGAACACCCAGGCAAGCGCGAGCGCGCTCGCCGCGAACACCCACCGATCGCGCTCCGTCCAGGCGAAGACCAGCGTAGCGAGCGAGGCCGCGATGAATGGCCCGAGCACCACGCGTGGATCGAACGTCGGCCACTTCGCCTGCATGCCGCTGACGGCCCAGGCAAGCGCGCTTTGCGATTCCGTGGCCCAGGGCAGCAGCGCGAGCGCCGCGAGCGCACCCGCGGCCAGCATGGGCGTGATCCAGTCACGCGCGCTGGCGCGAAGCGCGAGCGCAGCAGGCGCGGTGTGCGCAGGCGTTGCCACGGCTTCCTCCGTTGATGCGCCGCCGCAGCCTCATCGGGCCGCGGCGTGCGCGGATGTCACGCGCTCACTTGGGCAGCGTCGACACTTCCTTGTCCCAGCGCTGGAGCAGCCGCGTGCGCTCGGCGGACGAGCCGTACTTCGCGAAGTCGTAGTTGATGAGCTTGATGTCGGTGAACTTCGGTGCCTGCGGCGGGATGGGCGTGTTCTTGTTCGACGGCAGCTGGTACGACACCTTGTTCTGCGGCCCGATCGACTGCGCCTCCGGCGTGAGCGCCCATTCATACCACTTCTTGGCGTTCTCCATGTTCTTGGCGCCCTTGATGATGCTCATGCTGCCGATCTCGTATCCCGTGCCCTCGCACGGCGACACGATCTTCAGCGGCGCGCCCTGCACGACCTGCTCGACGGCATCGTGCTGGAACGTGATGCCGACCAGGCTCTCGCCGGTGGCAGCGGCGCGTGCCGGTGCAGCGCCCGACTTGGTGTACTGGTTGACGTTCTTGTGCAGCGCCTTGAGGTAGTCGAACGCCTTGTCCTCGCCCATGATCTGCACGAGCGTCGCCAGCATGGTGTACGACGTGCCCGATGAATTGGGATTGGCGACCTGCACCTCGTCCTTGAACTCGGGCTTCAGCAGGTCGGCCCAGCACTTGGGTGGCGCGATGCCCTTCTTCTTGAGCTGCGGCTCGTTGTAGCTGTAGCCGAGCGCGCCGGCGTACACGCCCACCGTGCGGCCCTTCGACTGCTCCCACTGGCGCTGCGCCCAGTCGTTGAGCTCGCTGAAGTGCGGCGACTTGTACGCCTCGGTCAACCCTTCCTCGGCGGCCTGCAGGTGCGGATCGCCGGTGCCGCCCCACCAGATGTCGCCGCGCGGGTTCGCGGCTTCGGCCTTGAGCTGCGCGTAGAACTCGCCCGAGCTCTTGCGCGTCATGAGCACCTTGATGCCGGTGGCCTTCTCGAAGGCGGCGACCATCGGCCGGCACCAGTCCTCGTTCACCGTGCAGTAGACGACGACCTGTCCCTGCGCGGCCGCTGCCAGCGGCGCGGCCAGCGCGAGCGCCGGCACGATGACACGTAACCACGAAAGCATGCGCATGTTGAAGCTCCTCCGTCAGGCCTGTAAGGGTATGCCGATCACCTCGGCCAGCGCTTGCGCGAGGGCCGTGTTGGTGGCGATCAGCGGATTGCCGGCCGCGATGCCGTTGCCGGCGAAGAAATCGTTGCACTGTCCACCGGCCTCCTGCACGAGCACGATGCCGGCCGCGCAGTCCCAGGCGTTGATGTGCAGCTCGCAGTACGCCTCGCTGCGGCCCGCCGCGACGTCGACGAGCCCCAGCGCACCGGAACCGGCGCGACGAATCGCCGCGCCCGCTCCCAGCACTCGCGCGATCAGCGCGACATAATCGGAGGCCGGTCGGCGCGTCGACCACCCGCACTCGACCGTCGCGTCCGTCAGCGCGGCGCGCGGGCTCACGTGGATGCGCGCGTCGTTCATCCAGGCCCCACCGCCGCGCTCCGCGGCGTAGAGCCAGTCGTGCGAAGGATCGTGGATGACGCCCACGGTAGGCACGCCGCGCTCGAGATACCCGATCGACACGCAATAGTGCGGGATGCCGCGCGCATAATTGGCCGTGCCGTCGATGGGGTCGATGAGCCACAGGCGCTCGCCGGCGGCGCCGCCCTCCTCCTCGCCGATGATCGCCTCCGCGGGATACTGCCTCGCGATCGCGGCCCGGATGAACCGCTCGAGCTCGCCGTCCATCGCAGTGACGACGTCGTGGCGGCCCTTCAGCGTGGTGGTGGAGGTGCCAAAGGCGCGATGGGCCATCATGCCGGCCTCGCGCGCAAGGCTGCGGCAGAACGTGTAGCGGTCCGATGCCATGCGGTCAGGCCACCGGCGTCATGCGATGTCGACCACGCGGCGTTCGACGAGCGACGTGCGGAGCGCCACCGCGATGCGCGTCGCCTCGGTGGCATCGTGCAGCGTGAGCGCCGGCGTGCGGTCGTGCGCGACGCAGTCGGTGAAGTACATCGCCTCGCGCAAGAATGCATCGGCGAAGCGCTCGTAGAACGTGGGCGTCGTCTCGGTGCGGATGCCGCTTGCATCCGCGATCTCGACGCGGTTGCGGTTGCCGCCGCGGCCCACCATCAGCCGTCCCGTCGTGCCGATGACCTCGGTAGTCGTCTCGTGGCCGTGCGGCATCGTGCGCGACGCGTAGATGACGGCGCTCTTGCCGCCAGCGAACTCGACGATGGCGATGCCGTTGTCGATGTCGCCGCAGGCGCGCAGGCCCTCGTGCACGGCAATGGTCCCGGTGGCGAACACGCGCAGCGCCTTCGGCGCGCCCAGCAGCCAGCGCACGAGGTCCGTGTCGTGGACGCTCATGTCGACGAAGATGCCGCCGCTCTGGGGCGCAAAGCGCACGAAGAAGCCGGACGGATCGTTCTGGTCGGTGGTTTGCGCGCGCACCAGGAACGGCGTGCCGATCTGGCCGTCGGCAACCCTGCGGTAGGCGTCCTCGTAGCTCTCGTCGAACCGGCGCACGTAGCCGATCATGGCTTTTTGCCGCGGATGCTTCGCGGCCTCGGCCTCGACCATCTCGCACGACTTCACGTCCATCCCGAGCGGCTTCTCGCAGAACACGTGCTTGCCGGCGCGCAGCGCGGCCACGATGTTCTCCGGATGCAGCGCATTGGGCGTCACGATGAAGACGGCGTCGACATCCTTGCGGGCCAGCAGGTCCTCGTAGCGCTCGTGCAGCCCGCTGACCTGCAGCGTGTCGCGCGCGTAGGCCAGCTCTTCGGCAACGGGGCTGCACGCCGCAACGAGCGCCGCGCCGGGCACGCGCAGCGCCAGGTTCTCGGCGTGCCGCTTGCCCATGCGGCCCAGGCCGACGATGCCGTAGCGGACGGTCATGACCGTCCGCCCATCTCGACGATTCGCCGTTCCTTCCACGAGATCGTCGCCGCATCGGCCAGCTCGAGGGCCTTGATGCCGTCCTCGATCGTGGTGCGTACGGGCTTGCCGTTGCCGATCGCGTCCACGAAATGCGCCATCTCGTTCGCATACGCCACGCGATAGCGCTCTAGGAAGAAGTGCTCCGGCAGGTCGGTCGACACGCTCGTACCCGTGGATGCCGTCACTTCCGTGGGCCGATGGTTGCCCGCCTGCAGCATGCCCTTCGGCCCGATGACCTCGAAGCGCTGGTCGTAGCCGTACGCTGCACGGCGCGTCGTGTTGATCTGTGCCAGCCGGCCGCGGCGCGTGCGGATCGTCACCGCCGTGCTGTCGACGTCGCCCGCCTGGCCGATCGCAGGATCGGTGAGGCAGCTGCCGGTGGCGTAAAGCGTCTCGGCCTCGTCGTCGAGGATCCAGCGGAACACGTCGAAGTCGTGGATCAGCATGTCCTTGTAGATGCCGCCGGACACCTTGATGTACTCCACTGGCGGCGCGCCCGGATCGCGGCTGGTCTGGATGAGCATTTCCGGCGCGCCGATGTCGCCCGCATCGAGGCGCTTCTTCAGCGCCGCGAACGTGGGATCGTAGCGCCGCTGGAAGCCGATGAGGCACGGCACGCCGGCGCGCTTGACGGCCTCCGCGCACGTGCGCGCCCGCGCGAGGTCGAGGTCGACCGGCTTTTCGCAGAAGATCGCCTTGCCCGCCTGCGCCGCGCGCAGGATGAGCGCGGCATGCGTGTCGGTGGACGACGCGATGACGACCGCCTTGACGGCCGGATCGGCCATCGCGGCATCGACGTCGCTCACCGCTGCGCCAAGGGTCTGCGCGAGCGCGCGCGCGGCATCCGCGTTCACGTCCACGACGTACTTGAGGTGCGCGCCCGGCTGCCGCACGACGTTGCCGCCGTGGATCTTGCCGATGCGTCCCGCGCCGAACAGCGCGACTTCGATCATGCCTTCTTCCTCCCTGCCTCGCTGCCGGCGCTCGCGAGCATCCACTCGTGGGCCGGATCGTTGTGAAAGTGCCATTCGCGGGTGGGACCCGCCATGACGTTGAGATAATACGACTGGTAGCCGTGCGGCACGACCACCGGATGGTAGCCGCGCGGCACCATGACCACGTCGTGATCCTCCACGGCCAGCGCCTCGTCGAGCGAGCGATCATCCGTGTACACGCGCTGGAACGCAAAGCCTTGCGGCGGATCGAGCCGGTGGTAGTACGTTTCCTCGAGCGAGCTCTCGTGCGGCAGGTTGTCGCGGTCGTGCTTGTGCGGCGGATAGCTCGACGAATGCCCCGGTGGCGTGCGCACCTCCACCACCAGGAGATGCGCCGCCGGCTCGGTCTGCGGCAGGATGTCGCACACGAAGCGCTGGTTGCTGCCCTGGCCACGGACCGACCGCTTCATCGTACCCGGCTCGATGAGCCGCGGCTCGTACTCGGCGCCCGCGGGCGCGCTCGCCACGCCGATCTCGGCATCGGTGTGCGCGACGATCTCCACGCGTTCGGGCGCCGGTGCGTAGATCGCGAAGGGCGCTGCGTCGTCGAACACGCTGGTGCGCTGCCCGATGTCCGGCCACGCGTGCTCCGCGGTGCGCGCGCTGACGCGGCCGGTCAGCACGACGACACACGCCTCGCAACCGGGCACCTGCACCGTCAAGCGCTCGCCGGCCTTGAGGCGATACGCGGCGAAGCCCACATAGCGCCAGCCGGCCGATTGCGGGGTCACTTCGACGATCGTGCGGCCGGGCGCCGCCTTGACGAGCAGGCTCATGGCTTCACGCACTTCATGCGGCCCGCGCGGCGCGCAGGCGATCGACAAGGCCGCGCAGATGATCGTAGCCCATCTTCGCGTAGCGATAGCTCGGCGCGACCGCCGGATCCTGTTCCGCCTCGACGACGAGCCAACCCCGATAGCCGTGATCGCGCAGGATGGCGAGCAGCGCCGCGAAGTCGACGACGCCGTCGCCCGGCACCGTGAATGCGCCGTTGATGACGGCCTCGAGGAAGCTCCATTGCCGGTTGCGCGCAAGCTCGACGACCGCCGGCCGCACATCCTTGCAATGCACGTGGCACACGCGCCCGACGTGCTTGCGCAGCATGGCGACGGCGTCGCCGCCGGCGAACGTCATGTGGCCGCTGTCGAACAGCAGGCCCACCTCGTCACCCACGAGGGACATGAACGTGTCCACGTCCTCGGGCGCCTGCACGTACGCGCCCATGTGATGGTGGTACGCGAGGCGCACGCCGCGCGCGAGGGTATGGCGCGCAAACGCCGTCACGCGCGCTGCGTAGCGCTGCCATTCGTCCGCGCGGAAGAAGCGCGGCCGCTTGTAGAGCGGCATCGGTGAACCCTGGATGCTGTCGGCCACCTCGCCGTAGACCATGACGCTCGCGCCGTTGTCGGCAAGCTTGTGCAGGTGCGCCTCGGCGTTGCGGATCTCGTCTTCGACGCTGCCGGTCGCCAGCCGGCCGGAATACCAGCCCGACACGAGCGACAGGCCGTGCGCCGCAAGCACGCGGCCGAGCGCCTTCGAGTCCTGCGGAAACTTGTTGCCGAGCTCGAAGCCTTCGTACCCGATCCCCTTGCCCTCGCTCAATGCCACTTCGAGCGGCGTCTCGCCGCCCAGCGACGGAAGATCGTCGTTGCTCCAGGAAATGGGGTTGATGCCGATGCGCACGTCGAATGGAATCATGGCTGCTGCCGCCGTTTTTCCTGCTCGTAGGCCTCGCGCGCCGCGCGCACGGCCGGTCTGGTCGACACCTCGGGCACCGCCACCTCCCACCACCCGCCGCCCGCCTGCGTGGTGTGGTCGGGATCGGTTGGAATGGCGATGACGTACGTGCGGTCGCTCGCACGCGCGCGTCCGAGCGCGGCCTCGAGCTGCTCGATGGTGGTGACGTTCTCCGCGCGCGCACCGAGCGCCGCGGCGTGCGCGGCGAAGTCGATGGCGGGCGGGCCGTCCGGCCCTTGCAGGCAATCGGCCAGCAGGTTGTTGAACGGTGCGCCGCCGCACGCCTGCTGGAGCCGGTTGATGCAGCCGTAGCCGCGGTTGTCGAGGACCACCACGATGAGCTTGCAGCCGAGCATCAGGGACGTGGCGATTTCCGAATTGAGCATGAGATAGCTGCCGTCGCCCACGATCACGACGACTTCGCGCTCCGGCCGCGCGAGCTTGACGCCAAGGCCGCCGGCGATCTCGTAGCCCATGCACGAATAGCCGTATTCGACGTGATACGCGCCGGGAACCGCCGCGCGCCAGAGCTTGTGCAGCTCGGCGGGCAACGTCCCTGCGGCACACACCACGACGTCGCGCGAAGCGGAGTCGGCCGTCGAGCGCTGCACCGCGCCGATGACGTCGCCTTCGTATGGAAGCTCGACATCCTGCGCGTGCGTCAGCTGGCCGACGACCGTGCGCCATTGCTCGGCGTCGCCTTGCGCGCGCGCCGTCCACGCTGGATCGGCTTTCCATCCGTGCAAGGCGGCGGAGAGCGCCTGGAGACCGACACGGGCATCGGCCACGAGCGGTTGCGCGTGCCATTTCGCGGCGTCCATTGCGTTGGCGTTGAGGCCCACGCGCGCTGCCTGGGTGAACATCGCGTGCGAGCCCGTGGTGAAGTCCTGGAGGCGCGTGCCGACTGCGAGCAGCACGTCGGCATCGGATGCCAGCGCGCTCGCCGCCGTGGAGCCGGTGACGCCGACCGCGCCGACCTGCAGCGGATGGTCCCATGGCAGCGCGCTCTTCCCCGCCTGCGTCTCGGTGACCGGCACGCCATGCGTCTCGGCGAACGCGCGCAACGCATCGCTCGCGCCGCTGTACAGCACGCCGCCACCGGCGACGATGAGCGGCCGTCGCGCCGTCCGCAAGCGGGCGGCGGCGGCGAGCAGCTCATCGTCCGCGGGCGGCTGCGCCCGCACGACGATCGCGGGCGGCGTGAAGAACGCGACGGGATAGTCGTACGCCATCGTCTGCACGTCCTGTGGAAACGCCAGCGTGACGGGTCCGCATTGCGCAGGATCGGTGAGCACCTGGATGGCCCGCGGCAACGCGGCGAGCACCTGCTCGGGCCGCAACAGGCGGTCGAAATAACGCGATACCGGGCGAAAGCAGTCGTTGGCCGACACGTCGCCTGCCTGGAAGTCCTCGACCTGCTGGAGCACGGGATCGGGCGCCCGCGACGCGAACACGTCGCCCGGAAGGAACAGTACCGGCAAACGGTTGACATGCGCGAGCGCCGCGGCGGTGACGAGGTTCGTCGCGCCCGGACCGATCGACGTGGTGACCGCCATGACGCGGCGGCGGAAGTTCGCCTTCGCATAGGCGATCGCGGCATGCGCCATCGCCTGCTCGTTATGTGCGCGGTACGTCGGCAGCGCGTCGCGATGCGCGTGCAGCGCTTCGCCCAGCCCGGCGACGTTGCCGTGGCCGAAAATCGCGAAGACGCCACCGAAGAGCTGCGCTTCCTGGCCATCGTCGGCGATGCGCAGCGCGGCGAGGTAGCGCACGACCGCCTGCGCCGCGGTGAGCCGGACGGTTGCGGCGCTCATCGAGCTGCGCTCCGCGCGGTGGCCTCGGAAATGGGTGCGTGCGCCTCGCGTCCGCCGCGCGCGCTGCGCCATGCGCCGATGAGCGCGGCGAAGTTGTCGCGCACGCGAGCGATCAGCGCGGCATCGTCGATGGTTCCGGCGAGCCACGCACGCGCGGGCTCGTGAAAGATCGTGCGCCCCACCGCGAAGCCGCGGCACGTCTTCGCCGCGCGCGCGGCGTCGAAGCCCCGTGCCAGCTCCGCTGCGCTCGCGCCGAGCCCGAGGAGGACCACGCCGCGGCAATACGGGTCGCGCTCGGCGATGAGCGCATCGACCGCCTGCCATTGCGCGGCATCCATCGGCTCGAGCTTCCACCATTCGGGCACGATGCCGAGGTTGTACAGGCGCTTCATGGCGCGCAGCACCGTGTCGGGCTCGCGCGGCAGCGTGCGCGGCGGAATGATCTCGAGCAGCAGCTCGTGGCCGCTCGCCTGCACAGTGTCGTAAAGCGCGCGCAGCTGGGCTTCCTGCTCGAGCCGCAGCTCCACCGGATCGTCCGGGTGGAACGCGACGAGGCATTTGACGACATGCTCCTGCGGCCAGGCGATGAGCGCCGTGCCGATGGCGCGGCCGCGCTCGAATTGGAGCGGACGCGAGCCGGGGAGCTCCACGGGCCGACCGATCCACCAGCCGCGACCGGTCGCCGCATTGAGCGCATCCTGACCGTAGCGATCGTCGCACAGCATGCCGATGCGGCCGCCGGCCTGCTCGTTGCGCTCCACTTCGGCGACGGCATCGACGAACAGCTGCTTCAGCCGCGGCAACCGCCCTTCGCCCGCACCGGTCTCCTGGGCAAGGTCGAAAAGCTGCGTGCGGTGGTCGAAGGCGAATGCGTAGACTTCGGGCCGCGGCGTGCGCGGGGCCGTGACGCGGTGCAGGCGGGTCAGCACGGCGTCCTGGTCGGGGCGCGGAATGCGCTCGGCGTTGGCGATGAAATGATCGAGCTCGACCCGCGTTGGCATCGCTGGCGCGCAGCCGTGGCGCGAGACGACGAGCGCACCGCACGCGTTGGCGTAGCGCGCACAGGCGTCGTAGTCCTCGCCGCGCGCCCAGCCGGACAGGAAACCCGCGGAGAACGCGTCCCCTGCGCCGAGCACGTTCAGCACTTCGACGTTCACGCCGCGGCCGTTGAACGCGTCGTCGAGCGACGCGGGCACTGCGGCGTCGATCACGGCGCATCCGAGCGGTCCGCGCTTGACCACGAGCACCGCCTGCGTGACGCCGCGGATCGCTTTCAGCGACGCGATGATGTCGGTGCTGCCACCCGCGATGTTGAATTCCTCGATCGTGCCGATGACGAGATCGAACTTCGGCAGGATGCGCTGCAGGTGCGCCGTGACGGATTCGGACTGCACGAAGCGCGTCTCGCCGTCGCCGCGCTTGGTGAGGCCCCACAGCACCGGCCGGTAGTCGATGTCGAGCACCGTGCGGACGTCGTTGCGGCGCGCGCGGTCGAGCGCCAGGTTGCTGATGCGGTCGACGTGTGCGGTGGAGAAGTGGGTGCCGGTGATCAGCAGCGCGCGGCTCTGCGCGATGAACGCTTCGTCGACATCGGCCTCGGCGATCGCCATGTCGGCGCAGTTCTCGCGCAGGAAGATGAGCGGGAACGTATCCTTGTCCTTGATCCCGAGCACCACGGCGCCGGTCAGGCGCGCGGGATCGATGCCCACGTGGCTGACGTCGCAGCCTTCCTTGACCATTGTCTCCACGAGGAAGCCGCCGAGCGCATCGTCGCCGACGCGCGAGATGAGCGCCGCCTTCAATCCCAGGCGCGCACAGCCGAACGCCGTGTTGGCGGACGAGCCGCCGAGGTACTTGGCGAAGCTGGTGACGTCCTCGAGGCGCGCGCCGATCTGCTGCGCGTAGAAGTCCACGGCGAAGCGGCCGAGACAGATGACATCCAGCGCGCGGCCGGAAGCGAAGCGAACCTGGTTGCGCATGTCGAGGACGGTGCGGATAGCGTTGCGGGTGGCCTGCCGGGCGCCTCTGCCGGGCGCTGGGGTGCCTGCGGCGCGATTAAATCACGGAATGGCGAGCGGCAGTCGACGTCCGGCGTCGTCGAACACGTGCACCGAAGCAGGCGCAACCTGGACCCGCACGCGGTCGCCCGGCGCCATGCGCTCGGACCGGTCGACGCGCGCGCAGATCGACGCGCCCGCGAGATCGAGATACACGTACGTCTCCGGACCGAGCGTCTCCACGACGGACACGCGCGCCTCCTGGCCATCCGGACCGCCCAGCCGCACGTCCTCGGGGCGAAACGCGGCGGCGACGCGCTGGCCCGGCGCGAGCGGCACCCGGGGCAACGCCACCTCGAAGCCCGCATCGGCGAGGAGCCGCGGGGCACCCGCCCCGTTCGTCACGCTCCCCCGCGCGACGTTGATGGTCGGCGAGCCGATGAACTGCGCGACGTACAGCGTCGCCGGCGCATCGTAGACGTCGAGCGGACGGCCGATCTGCTCGATGCGGCCGGCGTTCATGACGACCATGCGGTCGGCCATCGTCATGGCCTCGACCTGGTCGTGCGTCACGTAGATCGATGTCGCGTGCAGGCGCTGGTGCAGCGCCCGAATCTCGGTGCGCATGGCGACACGCAGCTTCGCGTCGAGGTTCGACAGCGGCTCGTCGAACAGGAACACCTGCGGATGGCGAACGATCGCGCGGCCCATCGCGACGCGCTGGCGCTGGCCGCCCGAGAGCGCCCGCGGCAGGCGCTCGAGCAGCGCGCCCAACGCGAGCGTCGAGGCCGTCTCGTCCACCTGGCGCACGATGTCCGCAGCCGGCCGCTTGCGCAGGCGCAGCGAGAAGCTCATGTTCTCGCGCACGTCCAGATGGGGATACAGCGCGTAGCTCTGGAAGACCATGGCGACGTCGCGCTCGCGCGGCTCGAGCTCGTTCACGCGCCGCCCGCCGATGGAGATCTCACCCTCGGTGATCGGCTCGAGCCCCGCGATCATGCGCAGCAGCGTCGACTTGCCGCAGCCCGAGGCCCCGACCAGCACGATGAATTCGCCATCGGCAACGTCGAGGTCGATGTCGTGCATCACGACCACGCTGTCGAAGCGCTTGGCGACGTTGCGGATGTGCACTGCAGCCATGGGCGTTACTTCACGGCCCCGAGCGTCAGGCCGCGCACGATGAACCTCTGGCCGAGCGCCATCAGGAGCACGGCAGGAATGGTGGAGATGATCGACGCCGCGGCCATCTGACCATGCTGGATCTCGTACTGCTGCGCGAAGCGCGCGATCGCCACGGGGACCGTCGCGAGCTCGCGCGACGTGAGGCTGAGCGCGACAGGGAACTCGTTCCAGCTGAAGATGAACGCGAGGATGCCCGCTGCGATGAGTCCCGGGATGACGAGCGGCAGCGTGACGCGGCGGAAGGCCTGCAGCGGGCGGCAGCCGTCCACCAGCGCGGCTTCCTCGATCTCGGGCGGGATCTCGCGGAAGAACGCGCGCATGAGCCACACGGTCATGGGCAGGTTGATGGTGACGTGCGTGAGCACGAGCGCCGTGCGCGTGTCGTAGAGCCCGAGCTCGCGGAAGGCGACATACCATGGCCCGATGAGCGTCATCACCGGGATCATGTGGAAGATGAGCGTCCACGCGAGAAAGCCGGCCGACACCCATGTCGGCCAGCGGAAGCGGTGCAGCGAATACGCCGCCAGCGTTCCGACGACGAGCACGAGCGCGGTGCTCACCGACGCCACCACGAGGCTGTTCACGACGTTCGCGGTGAAGTCCGAGCGGCGGCCCAACAGCACGTCGGCGTAGTTCGACAGCGTGGGCGTGAACGGCCATTCACCGGAATAGATGGCGATCTGGTATTTGAACGATGCCGTGAGGATCCACGCGAACGGTCCCAGCACCGCCAGCACCGCGAGCGCCAGGCACGCGACCCCGATCCAGCGCACGTGGCCGCCGCCCAGCGCGGCGTTGCCTGCGCCGGTGATGGGCATCGTCGTGGCCACCGTGCTCATGCGAGCCGCACCGCCCGCGTCGCCTGGCGGCCCACGAGCAGGAACGCGAGGATCGCCGCGATGAGCACCAGCGACAGCAGCGCGCCATACCCGAGCTGGTTCTGCTCGAAGAAGATCTTGTACAGGTGGAGCGTGATCAGCTCGGTGGAGGTGCCCGGTCCGCCGGACGTCAGCAGATAGACCTCATCGAATACCTTGAACGCGAGGATCGTGCGGAAGAGCAGCGCAACGACGATGGCCGGCTTGAGCAGCGGCAGCGTGACGCGCCGCAGCACCTGGCCGGGCGTGGCGCCGTCGACGCGCGCCGCTTCCAGCACGTCGACGGGCAATGCCTCGACGGCCGCGAACAGGATCAGGAACACGAAGGGCACCCAGTGCCACACGTCCACCGCGACGACCGACCACATGGCGAGGGTCGTGGACCCGAGCCAGTTCGCAGGCGGCAACCCGACCGCCACGAGCGCCTGGTTGAACACGCCGAAGTCATAGTTGTAGAGGAGCTTCCACATGCTTCCGATGGCAACGGGCGGCACGAGGATCGGCAGGATCATGACGGTGCGGATCAGGCCCTTGCCCCGCGTGACGCCTGCCACGAGGAGCGCCAGCGCGAGACCCAGGACCATCTCGATGGAAACGGCCGCAATGACGAACACCAGCGTGTTGCGCACCGCGGGCGGGATCAGCGCGTCGGCGCGCAGGAGCGCCACGTTGCGCAGGGGCGTGAAGGTCCACGCCTCGGCGCCCTGGGTGAATTCGATCGTCGACACGCTCATGCGCGCGAGATTGATCGTCGGATACAGCGTGAGCAGCGCGAACAGCAGCACCGCCGGCAGCAGGCTCCAGTGGCGGAACGTGCGGTTGAGGAAGTCCATGCGGGGTGCGTCGTTCCCGCGCAGGCGGGAACCCTGCGTCGTCATGAGCGAACGACACTGGGCCCCCGCCTTCGCGGGGACGACATGGCTGTTTATTCGGGCAGGGGCGGCAGCATGCCGGTCTTGCGGCCGTTCTTGCGGAACAGCTCCTCGATCTCGCGCGCCGCCGTGTTGAGCGCCTTGCCCGAGCTCATCTCGCCGATCAGCGCCTGGTTCAGGTGCAGCCCGAGGATCTGGTCGATCTGCGAGCCTTCCGCGTAGCCCAGGTCCTGCGCCGCGAATTTCTGCGTTTCGAGATAGGCGGGAAACCAGCGGAAGCGCGGCTGCTTGGCGAGATCGGACGTGTAGACGTCGCTGCGATTCGGAATGCCGCCGTTCTCGGCGAACGCGCGCTGCGCCTCGTACGAGAGGAACCAGCGCGAGAACGCCAGCGCGGCCTTCTTCTGCGCGTCGGGCAGGTTCTTCGGCACCGCCGTGTTCCAGTTCCCGATCGCGGCGCCGTGGCCGCCGTTGCGGCCGGCCGGCAGCGGCACGGTGTCGACCTTGCCGACCACCGTCGACTTGGCCGGATCGTCGAAGCTGGCCGTGGCCGCCACCACGACATCCGCCATCGCGGCCTTGCCCGTGGAGAGCAGCTGGATGACGTCGCCCTGGCCGAGCGAGCCGTAGTTGGGCGGCGCGCATTTCTTCATGAGCTCGATGTAGAGGTCGAGGGCGTTCTTCGCCTGGGGGCTGTTGATGATCACCGTGAAATCGCCTGCCTCGGCATTCCTGGCGACGTCACCGCCTTCGGCCATGAGGACGCTGTGCCAGTCGTAGCGAATGCCGTTGCCGCGCTCGCCGCGGGCGACGAAGCCGTACATCTTCGGCGGATCCGACAGCTTGGTGCATGCAGCCAGCACGTCCTGCCACGTCTTGGGCGGCGCGATGCCGGCCTGCTTGAACACGTCGCCGCGGTAATGCAGCAGCTGCACGTTGCCCAGGGGCGTGTAGGCCATGAGCTGGCCGCCGTTGGCGGTGCGCCAGCGCTTCTGCGCGTTCCAGTAGCCCGAATCGCCGTAGCTGAAGACTTCCTTCGGCACGTCGAACGAAGGGTCGATCTGCTTCAGCGGCGTCAGGAACCCGCCCTCGTAGAACTCGACCGTGTTCGGCGAATTGATCATCAACAGGTCGTACGGGCTCTGACCGCTGCGCACCGCGTTGCGCATCTTCTCGAGGATGCCCACGAAGGGCGTGACGTCGAGCTTCACCTTGTTGCCCGTCTGCTGCTCGTACAGGTCGACCGTCTTCTCGAACGCCGGATACCACGGCGCCGACGGGGTGACGATCGTGATCGGCGGCTGCTTGCCGACGTCCACGAACGCCTTCTGGCCAAGCGCGGGGCCGGCGAGCAGCGCTGCTGCCAGAAGCACGAGCGCACGATGGAACACGGTGTTCACGTTCACAGGATCTCCTCGGGGGTAGCCGCTTCGGCGGTCTTCGTGCGGATGTCGTAGCGTGCGTAGATCTCGGCCGGCGCGTCGTGCGCCTTCAGCTCACGGGCGATGCCCTCGTGGAACCGCCGCTCGAGCACGGCGTCGCGGAACGGCTTCGTCTGCCGCGGATCGGTGGTCAGATCATAGAGCGTCGTGCCGAAATCGGGATCGAAGCGCTTGCCGTCGTGCATCGGGATGCGCCTTGCGTCCTTGAGCGCGTCGATGCGCATCACCGGCATCCCCTTGGTGAAATCGAAGCCCGGGTGCATCGCCGCGGTGCGCATCTCGTCGACGCTGAAGAGCGATGACAGGTGCATCGGCATGAGCGTGTATTCGTGCAGCCCGGGACCGTACAGGTCGCCGGGATACAGATAGTACGTATAGCGGCCGTCGGTGGCGCCGATCGGGCCGCCGAACATGCCGAAGATGCCGATGTCGCGGTGCGCGGCGTTGTCCGCCTCGAGCAGTGGCACGACCGAGCGGCCGCGCGTCTCGGGCGGCACGGGCAGGTCGAACAGGTCGAGGAACGTCGGCATCAGGTCCATCGTCTGCGTCACCGCCGCGCGGCGCGCGCCGGCCGCGTGCATGCGATGCGGGTGATGCACGATCAGCGGGATGTGCGAGATCTCGGTGTAGTACGGCTGCAGGTTCTTGCCCCACCAGTCGTGCTCGGCGAGCAGGAAGCCATGATCGGTCGACAGGATCAGCGCGGTGTCGCGCCACAGGTCATGGCGGTCGAAGTAGTCGAGCAGCTGCCCGAAATAGTGATCGCACGCCGCAACGAGCGCCGCATAGTTGGCGCGGATCTCGCCGATTTCCTCGGGCGTGCTGTTGGTGCTCTTCTCGTACAGCGGCCAGTCGAGGATGCCACCGCTCCATCCGGTCGCGTACTGCTCCTTGAAGCGCGCCGGCGCCTGGAACGGCTCGTGCGGGTCGAAGCACTCGAGCATGAGGAACCACGGATCGGCGGCGCGATTCTGGTCGAGGAACTCGAAGCCCGACGCGAAGCAGCGGGCCAGCGGCAGGTCCTTCTCCTCGACCATGAACTCGCTGTTGATGGCGTGCTGGATGCGCTTCCAGCTGCCGTCGTAGATGTCCCTGGGCTTCTGCCAGGTGCTGTCGAAGTCGTAGTGCTTCGCCGCGTACTTCGCCCGCAGGCGCTCGACCGGCGGCTGCACCATCGCCTTCCACGCGTCGTATTCCTGCCCGCGGATGAAGTCCCAGGTGCGAAAGCGGTTGTGATAGGTCGCGCCGCCATCCTCGAAATAATGCAGGTGGTCGGAAATGAGATGCGTGTGGATGCCGGCGAGCCACATCGACTGCGGAAACGAGTTGTCGAACGGCTCGAGCGGGCCCCAGCTGCGATGCATGAAGTTGAGACGGCCCGTGTGCAGGTCGCGACGTGCCGGCATGCACGGCAGGCTGCCGACGAAATGCCGGTCGAACGTCACCCCGCGGGCGGCGAAGCGGTCGAAATTGGGCGTGCGCACCCATGGAGAGCCGTAGCAGCCGAGCGCGTTGCGGCACAGCGAATCGAACAGCACGAAGACCGCCTTCATGGCACCGCTCCTCCAGGGACAGCCGCGTAGGGTAGGCCGGGGGAGCCATGCTGTAAAATTCAATCTGCTCAACCAGCCATAACCAAACGGAATGGCTCTCCTGCGCAGTGCGGGCCTGCTGCGACCGTTCCTGGCGGTCGCCCGCACCGGCACGCTCAGCGCGGCGGCACGCGAGCTTGCCGTCAGCCAGCCCGCCCTGACCAAGAGCGTGCAGAAGCTCGAGGAGCAGGTCGGCACGCCGCTGTTCGAGCGGCGCGCCCGCGGCATGGCGCTCACGCCGAGCGGCAACGCGCTGCTCGCGCACGCCCGCATGATCGAGGCGCAGTGCCGGGTGGCCGACGGGGAGCTCGACTCGCTCGCGCGCGGCGAGGCGGGCCGCATCCGGGTCGGCGCGGGTCCCTACTGGGGCAACACGGTCGTTCCGCGTGCCATCGCCCATCTGCACGAGCGCATGCCGCGGCTCGACGTGAACCTCGACGTCGGCGTCAACGCGGTCATCCAGCCGCGCCTCTTTGCCGGCGAGCTCGACCTCATCGTGGGCGGGCTGACCGACGACCCGGGCACGCTCCCGGCGGGCATCGAGCAGCGCGACTTCTACACGATCCACGTGCGCGTCGTGGCGGGCCGGCATCATGCGCTCCACCGCCGGGCGCGCGTCGGAGTGCCTGATCTCGCGCGCTATCCCTGGGTGTTCTACCAGCACGACCGGGACGTGATGGTGCGCCTGTCGGCGCTGTTCCAGCGCAGCCGAGAGAAGCCGCCCGAGATCCGCGTCGAGACCACGTCGCTGCACGCCGTCATGCAGCTGCTGCGCACGGGCCCGTACCTCGCGTGCATCGCGGACGCCTACCTGCGCGCTGCACCCGAGCCGCACATCGCGATGCTGCCGTATCCGCGCGCGATCTGGGCCTTTCCGGCCGGCGTGCAGTTCCATACGGCGCTGCGCGATTTCGCGCCGATCCGCACGCTGCTCGACTTGATCGCGCTCGAAGCGGGCGTGCATGCGCCGGCCGTGCGGCGGCGCAAGTGAGCAGCGCCCGGCTGACGCTGCGCGACCTGACGCTGCTGCTCGCCGTCGTGGCGCTATGGGGCTTCGCCTTCGTTCCGATCAAGGTGGCACTGGAGACCGTGCCGCCCTTCGCGCTGGCCGCGTTGCGGTTCTTCTTCGCCGGCCTGCCGGCCGTTTTTTTCATCCGCCGGCCGCGCGTCGCGCTGAGGTCACTGATCGGCTACGGCGTCGCGATCGGCATCTGCCAGTTCGGCCTGCTGTTCCTCGGGATGCGGCTCGGCATGCCGGCCGGGCTGTCGTCGCTGGTGATCCAGACGCAGGTATTCTTCACGATGGCGCTCGGCGCGTGGTGGATGCACGATCGCCTCGGCATGCACAACCTGGGCGGCGCGGTGATCGCCGCGATCGGCATGGTGCTGCTCGGCACGCACAAGGTGAACGAAGGCGCGAGCGCGACGCTCATCGGATTCTTGCTCGTCGTTGCATCGGCCATCGGCTGGGCCGTCGGCAACATCATGGCCAAGCGCATGATGAAAGGCCAGGACGACGAGATGCTCGGGCTCGTGGTGTGGTCGAGCCTCGTGCCGCCCCTGCCGCTGGCGCTGTTGAGCTATCTCGTCGAAGGGGGTCCCGCCGCGGCCCAGGCGGTCGTGCACATGGACGCACTGCGCTGGGGCTGCGTGCTGCTGCTGTCGTACGGCGCCACGCTGTTCGGCTACGTGACGTGGAACCGCATGCTCCTGCGCTATCCGACGCCGCTCGTGTCGCCGTTCGGCCTGCTGATTCCCGTTTCGGGCCTCGCCAGCGGCGTGCTGCTCGCAGGCGAGCGCCTGGCGCCGCTGCAGATCGCGGGCGCTGCGCTCGTTCTGGCCGGCCTTGCCTGGAATGTGTACGCGCCGCGGCTTCTGCGCGCGCGTTGAAGGAACGCAGGCGGGGCCCGGCCTGCCAAGGTCACCGGGCCCCGCCCCCACCCACGTTCAGTCGTCGCCAGGCGCCGTCGGCGCGCGGGGCACCGGATCGGTGGTCGGCAGTGGAACGCCATCGAGCGACAGGTCTTCGGGCGGCAGCACGTTCGCGCGAACGCCGTCGGAACCGCCGTTCGCCGCCGACGCAGCCGCCGTCGCGGCAACCGCCGCGGCGAGCGCGCTCGGGCGGCGCCGGCGCACGTAGCCGCGCAGGAACGTGCGCACCTCGCCGTCGGGAAACTCCACCGTGATCTCGTCGCCCGCCGCGAGCTTCACGCGGCCCGTGCCGTAACGCGGTACGCCGACGGCATCGCCGGGCCCGAGCGGACGCATCGCACGACGTGCGCCGGGACCGGGCGCAACGGCGATCGATTCGACGGCCGCGTGCTCGGCTGCGCGCCGGCAGTTGTCGCAGGTCTGGCAGCGTTCCATCGTGGCGTCGTCACCGAAGTACTCGAGCAGCACGCGCCAGCGGCAAAGCCCGGTCTGCGCGTAGAAGATCATCCGTTCGAGCTTCTCGTAGTCGGCCTGGCCCCGCGCGATGTAGCCCTTGGCGAGATCGGCCAGCTTGGCTGCCGGCGCATCGTCCTGCATGAGCCGGTAGCTGCGCGTGCCGCTGCGGCGTACCACGCCGGCGTCCTTGAGCAGCTTCAGCACGACCTTCAGCTTGTTCGCGCCGATCGGCGTGACGTTGGCGCGCACCTCGTCGAAGCCGATCGCGCGCTCGCGCGCGTTCAGCTCGATGAGCTTGCGATACACCGTGTGGATCTCCGCATCGACGGGATAGCGGCGCACGAGGAAGAACTGCTGGACGCGCTTGTCCTTGCGGTCGTAGAGGAGCACGCATTCGGCGGACTCGCCGTCGCGCCCCGCGCGCCCCGATTCCTGGTAGTAAGCCTCGAGATTGGCCGGAATCTGGTAGTGCACCACGAAGCGGATGTCCGGCTTGTCGATGCCGAGCCCGAACGCATTGGTCGCGACCATGACGCGTACGCTGCCGTCCATGAACGCGTCCTGGGCCTGGTGGCGCTCGCGCGCGCCGAGCTCGCCGTGATAAAGCGCGCACGACACGCCGTCCTCGCGCAGCGCCGCGTGGATCCGCGTGGCGCCGGCGATGGTGGCCGCGTAGACGATGCCAGAGCCCTCGTTGCGCGCGATGACCCGGCGCAGCGCCGCAAGCTTCGCGGCGTCCCCTTCGGTGAGCTCAACGAAGTAATGCAGGTTGTCGCGATAAATCCCGGTGTTGATCACGCGCATCTCCGGTCGATCGAGCTGCTTGACGATATCGGCCGCCACGTCGTCGGGAGCCGTCGCGGTGAGCGCGAGGACCGGCGGGTCGCCCAGCGCCTTGAGCGCCGGAGCGAGGTCGAGGTAGGCCGGGCGGAAGTCGTGCCCCCACTCGGAGATGCAGTGCGCTTCGTCGATCACGAACAGCGCGATCGGCTGGCTGCGCAGTGCATCGAGGAACTCCGGATGGGTCAGACGCTCGGGTGTGGTGAAGACGATGTCGGGCTCGCCCTTGGCGACGCGGTGCACCGTGTCGGCCTGTCCGCGCGCGCCGAGCGCGCTGTTCATCTGGGCGGAATCGACGCCTGCCTCATCCAGCTTGTCGCTCTGGTCCTTCATGAGCGAGATCAGCGGCGACACCACGACCGTGGTGCCGGCGAAATGCAGCGCGGGCAGCTGGTAGCACAGCGACTTGCCGGCGCCCGTCGGCATGATCGCCAGCGTGTCGACGCCCTTGAGGACGTTGGCGATGACCTGCTCCTGGCCGGCGCGAAGCTGGCGGATGCCGAACATCTGGCGCAGCGTGCGCTTCAGCGATTCGGGGTCGGCGCGACGCGCGAAGCGCTCGCGGGCAACGGAGGTGCGGGAGGACTGCGTACGGCGCCCGGCGGCGCCCGAGTAATTGACCGGCATGTAAAAACCTCTGAAAAATTACGCGTCGCGCCTCGCGGCACGCGCTGGTGAAGCGTGTTTAACGCTCGTCGTCCGGCAGGTCCGCGTCGTCGACCGACAGGTTCTCGATCGACTC
This sequence comes from Casimicrobiaceae bacterium, assembly GCA_035475895.1. GTDB lineage: Bacteria > Pseudomonadota > Gammaproteobacteria > Burkholderiales > Casimicrobiaceae > VBCG01. The sequence continues at coordinate 24,805 of DATILY010000040.1, forward strand.
CAGCTCGGCCTCGGGCTGGTCGTCCGACTCGATGTCCCCGGCGTCCTGCTCGGCGAACGTCTGGTCTACCGGCGTTGCGGAATCGCGTCCTGCAGCGCCGCGCTCGCCGGTGCCGTAACGATCGGAGTCACTGTCGAGATCCGCGTCGCCGATGTCCGCGCCCGCGTTTGCGCGCGCCCCGTCCTCGTCCGGATCCGACGTCGTGCCCCGGGCGAACGGCAGGCCGCCATCGTGGTTGAGCCCGCGATTGCCGACGATGTCGCTGCCGGAGTCGCTGGAGTCGCTGGGGCCGAGCGCCCCCGTGCCGTGACCTTTCGTCACGTCGGGCTTGCTCTCCCCGGTTTCGTTGAGGGTGCTGTGGGCCATGGACATCTCCGCTGTGCACCCCTCAACGCAAGCGGTGTGCCATGTGCGGTAAACACCAGGCTTCCGCAGGGAAACACGGTGCGTGGGCCGATCCTGTGTAGGAGAACGACCTGTAAGGCTTGCTGGTGCAGCGGAAATTCTTACCAGTGCGGCGCAGCGCCTCGGAAGTGCCGTTGTCCATGTGCGCCGCACCGTGGACAAGGCTCCAGAAGGCCATGAGCCGCGACGGGGCAGGCAGCCAACGCAGCCTCAAGACGGCAAGGGCGAGCCGATCGCGTCGTACCCGCGTGCAGCGCAGGGGTCCGTCGGGCAGTTGTTGCAAGCTCTGGACCGCGACGGCGCTGCGCCGGCCGCATCAAGGCTGGCGGACGGCCTTCGCCGCCTTACGAGCAAATTGGCGCGGCGGCATCGGAACACCGTGCGCATACCCGACGTCGATCGAAGCCGTGTGCCGCCGGCGTTGTAACACTTACTTCAAGCTTGGAATCGCTGCGGAGCGCAGCGCTGGACACGCCGCTCGACACGGCCTGGGCGCGTCATTGCGCAGCACGCAGCCGCGGGGGGAAGACGTCCGTGCTCGACGCGGTGAGGCCGCTGACAGCAGTCACTTACCCCCGAGGCGGCGACTGATCGATGCGCCCCAGTCGCGAAACCTCTCCCACGTCGGCACCGAGTCGCCGATCACCTCGTCGCCCGACTGGAACACGAGCGAGAACGGCCGCTGCACCACATCCTTGTCCGCCACGACCCGCACGGTGATGAACGAGCTTTGCGCCCTGACCGCCTCGACGATGTCACGCAGCGCATCCGCTTTGCTCATGCCGCGCCTCCATTTCGGCGCGCGCACGAAGGGCCTTCGCTGCAGCACCAGCCAGAGGGAAAGCTCGGGCAGGTGTTTGCGGCGGCTCATGTAACTACCGGACACCGCGATCATGCGGATGCGATAGAGATTGCGCGTCCATCCGAGATTGATGCGCATCCCCAGTGCGCGTGTCCTCTCGAGGAGCGCCTTGGCACGCTCGCGCGACATGGGCGCGATGATCCTGGCGACCGCATAGTCCTGGAACAGGGTGGTAACGCGGTACTGGCCCTGTCCGTCGGGCTGCAGCAGACCGCGCACGACGAACGCACGCAACAACGCCGTGCTCGCGCTGCCATCGAGCCCGAAGCTGTCGCCGAGGATGTCAACGTCGATGCGCTGCGCGCCGGCATCCCGGGCCGACAGTCGCTCAAGCGACCGCTCCAGGCCCGCACGTAGTTCGCGTGCCTCCAGTCCAAAGTAGCGCTCATCGGCGACGAGCCGGGGACCCTCGGCATCCGCCCGATGCGCGCCTCCGACGTGGCGCGCGGGCGTCTGGGATGCCGCCAGGCGAAAACCTGATGAAGCGGGCGCCACCGATTTCGGATGGGCGGGTGGCGGCTTCGTGCTCGCACGACGAGCCATTCGAGGTGAGGATCGTTCCACGCGCAACACCCGGGGCGAATGATCGCGCGACGGTGACGCGGGGCCCATTGCCGCGCAGGACGCGCAGCAATCGTTGGACGGCTGAATTAAGCCGGCAACCCCGCTACCCCGCGCTGGCGCGGGGCCGGAGGCTTTGCGTCACTGCCTTGCGACAGTTTTGCCAAAACGCGCCGTGACTGTAGAGCGCACACGGCCCGCAACGTGCAGTTCGATACAGCGTGTACGTCCGAATCCTGTTCCTCTAATTTGAGCAGATCAACAACCAGTCGTCGGACGGGCGGGCGGGCAGCGGTGTGTAGGCTACGACACCCACGGGTGCGTGCCGGTCAACTGGCAAGCACCGAGCCGGTCGCCGACCAGGGCTTGCTCTTCAGGAACGCCAGCGCGCATTCGACCGCCGCGTCTTGCGACAGCGTGAGGCCATACGTGCGCAAGACGTCCTGCTCGACGTCGGAAACCGCGGCGACGGTCGGGGCGAGCTCGGCATCGATCTCCTGCTGCCGCGACGGCGCACGCGGCATGTCGCTCGCCTTGCGCAATCCGTCCGCAGCGCCGAGCAACTTCAGCGCGGCCGCAGGATTGCCGTCAGCGGCGAGAAGGATGCCGATGTCTTCGAGGAGGAACACGAGCGCCCAACGATCGCCATAGGCGCTGAACGCGCCCAGGCTGTTGAGGTAGTGCAGGCGCGCGGCGTCGTAGTCGCCGAGGCCGCGCGTCGCGTTCGCGAGGTTGTGATAGCAAAGGGCGACCATCCAGGCGTCGCCCACCTCGCGGTTCAGCGCAAGCGAGCGCTCGAACCAGTCGCGCGCCTGCGCATATTCCTTCTGCAGGACGGCGATCATGCCGAGGTTGGTGGTCGAGTTGCCGATTCCGCGACGATCACCGATGTCCGTGCGCAGTTGCAGTGCGCGCTCGTGGAGGCGCCGCGACTCCTCGTAATCGCCGCGATATTCGGCCACGATCCCGAGATTCGAAAGCACGCTGCCCATGCTGGCCTTGTCGCCGACCCGCTCGCGCAGCACGAGACTGGCTTGGTAGTTCTGCACCGCCCTCGGATAATCGCCGCGCTGCGCGGCGACGGTGCCCGCCAGATGCTTGACGAGCCCGAGGCCGCTGTCGTCGCTCAGCGCGTCGAATTGCGCCGCGGCCCGATCCAGGCGCTCCAGCGCTTCGTCGAACCGGCCTTGCTTGCGCGCGACTTCCGCGAGCCCGGTCTCGCACGATGCGCGCGATTTCGCGTCGCCGAGCGAGGTGGCGATCTGCAGCGCCTGCAGGTCGACCTCCTCGGCCCGCTTCCAATTGCCCACGAGCTCGAGCACCTTGCCGAGCTTGAGCAGCACGTCGACCCGCGATTCGCCGTCGATGAGCGGCGCCAGGCGCTCGAAATAGTCGATGGCTGCGGCGTTGGCGTACGCAGCCTGCGCAGCGACGCCGGCGCGATGCAGGTATTCGCGTTTCTTCGGCGCGTTCTCCGTGTGCCAGAAGTGATGCGCCAGCAGATCGACGTGACGCTCGATGGCTTCCGGCTCGCTGCGTTCGATGAAGCCGGCCACGCGCTCGTGCAGCAGCGCACGAAGCGAGAACGGCAGGCTTTCGTACGCCACCTGCTGCGTGATCGCGTGCTTGAACAAATACGTCTGTTCCGCCTCGACGTCAGGACCCACGAGATCCGCCTGCGCCAGCAACGACAGCTGCGCGATGACTTCGGGCAGCGACCCGATCTCCGGATAGGCGCCGGGCAGCATCGGCGCCGCGAACGCACGACCGATCACGCTTGCGACCTTGAGCGTCTGCCGGGGCGCCTCGCTCACGCCATCGATGCGGCTCAGGACGAGGCTGTGCAGGCTTTCGGGAAGCTCGAGGTTCTTCAGCGCGGCCTGGCTGCCGAAGTCCACCCGCTGGCTCGTGATGAAGTTCAGGAGCTCCTCGATGTAGAACGGATTGCCTTGTGCGCGCGACGTCACGAGCTTCACGAGGGCCTCAGGCACCTGCACCTCGGTGCCGAGCATGCGCTGCGCCTTCACCTGGATCAGCTCGGCCGCGAAGTGCTCATCGAGCTCCGTCAACGACATTTCCTCGAAGTACGGCAGCCGCGCAAGGTTGAGGTCCCCGCCTACGGCACGCGCGGGCCGATAAGCGACGGCCATCATGACGCGCAGGTCGACAATCGCGCGCGCGAGCACCTCGAGGAGATCCCGCGAGAGAGGATCGATCCAATGGCAGTCTTCCAGCACGATCAACAGGGGCGCGGCCTGCGCCTTCGCGCGCAGGCAGTCGACCAGCAGGCTTTCGAGCGACGCCTTGCGAAGCTTGGCGTCGAAGGACGCGGTGAGCTCGTTGTCCGGAATCGCGAGGTCGAGCAGCGCGCCGAGAACCGGCGTGCGCGCCGCGAGCGTCGGATCGATCCCTGCGAGCTGCGCCTCGAGGACCGCCACCTGCTTCGCTGGCGAGAGACTCTGGTCGAGGCCGAAGAGCGTGGTCCACACATCGCGCCACACGAAATAGCTCGTGTGGGTGCCATACGCCTGGCATTCACCCGTCGCGGTCAGCTTGCCGTGCTCGGCGGCCGTGCGTACCAGGTCGGCCAGAAGCCGTGACTTGCCCATGCCGGCATCGGCCGCGATGCCCACTACCTGCCCTTGCCCGGCGAGCGCCGCATCGGACTTGACGGAAAGGAGCTGAAGCTCACGCCAGCGTCCCACCAACGGGAGCTCGTGCAGGCTGTGGGTGCGTGCCGCGCGCCCCTTCGAGCCCGTGAGGCAGAAAGCGGTGACGGCGTCGGCCTTGCCTTTCACCTTGATGGGCGCGAGCCGCTCCCATTCGAAGACGGCCCCGGCGGCAACACGGACCGGTTCCGTCGCGTAGATCGCGCCCGGTGGTGCGCTGGTCATGAGACGCGCGGCGAGATTCACGGCATCGCCCAGGCACGTGAACGCCTGCCGACGCGGATGTCCGTACATTCCGCTGCGTAGCCGTCCGTAGGTGATGCCGATCTGGATGTCGCGGGCCGCCGTGCTGTCGGAAAGGTGCCTGATTTCAAGCGCAGCCGCTGCCGCGCGCGCACCGTCGTCTTCGTGCGCGGTGGGCGAGCCGAACACCGCGTAGAGGTATGCGCCCTTGTCGCCTAGCGCAAGATGCACGAGATTCCCGCCAAAGCTCGTCACGATTTGCTGGACGCTGCGCACGAAGCGGTCAAGCGCTTCGTGCGCGTCGTCGTCACGATCGTAGTCCATGCCGCCAAATCGGACGAACAGCGGATACGCCGGGCGAAGCTCCGCCATGAACTCACCGCGTCGTGCAAGCAGGCGCTGATACACCGCCGGCAGCAGCCATTGCCTGACGATCTCCGTGGGCAGCGCCGGCTGCGCTGATGGCGGCGTCGCCGGTTCGACCGATTCGAGCAACCGCGTGACGACGGCGTACAAACGGCGGCTGTCCGCATCGTGACGCAGCTGCCCGACCTCGACCGCGGTGCCGTCTTTGCCGAGGCGCCGTATCGTCGCGAGCGTCGATTCGTCGACCACGATCTCCCCGGGGTTTGCGTGATGCTCGGTCTCCGCGAGGGCATCGACCAGCCGTCCGGCGAGGACGTCCATCAACTGCACGTTCGGGTCGCCTACGACGAAGCGCCTTGCGTCGCCCACCGCGATCGCGACCTTGATGCCCAGTCGCACGGTACTTCCGCCTGGCGTCACGATCTCCTGCATGCGGGCCATCGCATCCTGCATGGCGAAGGCGCAGGCGATCGCACGGAGCCCCTCGTCACGATCGATCCAGCAGGTGATCGCGTCGCCGCTGAAATAGATGACCTCGCCGCCATAGCGGTCGAGCTCGGAGATCAGGCCTTGGAAGACCTGGTTGAGATGGCTCGTGAGCTCTTCTGCACCGCGTTGCGGCCCGAGCTCGTTGGCGAGGGCTTCGGTGAGCGGGGTAAATCCCGAGATGTCCGCGAACAGCGCGGCGCCGTGAATGCGGTCGGGGATGGACACGCCCGCCGCAAGCGCACGGCGCCGATCGCCGGGAATATACGCTTCCGGATTGTCGGCCGCGACGTGCGCGCGGTGGGTTCCACGCCCGGACAAGCCGAATTCGCCGCCGGCAGCCGCGGCATTCACGGGCTCCCTCCGGACAACATCACAAGCGCGCTGCGGCGCTTGAATGGGTCGCTTGTGCAACTCGGTTCCGACCTCGGTTACCTAATTAATTGGCGCACCGAACCTTGGATCTGCGACTAAAAGGGGGCGCACGCGAACGCACGCCCCCCAAATTGATAATTCCGCCATCGTAGATGCGCCGCTAATTCTTGAAGCGGAAGTTCGCCGACTGTTGCGTGCCATCCAGGAACTTCAATGTCAGCACCCGGCAGGTGCCCGCCCAGCTCTTGTCGGTCTTCCAGACGTAGGTGTACCGATCCGTCGTGCTGTCGTACTGCAGCGAGCTCGTGCCGGCCGACAGCGTTTGCTCGATGTCATCCGTGGGCGCCGACGACGTACAGCTCACAGCCTGTGAAATGGGATAGCCGGCGGCGAAGACCTGCAAGCCGCGGTTCCCGCCGAGGCTGAAGTTGACCGGGACGGCCGACCCGGCCTTCATCACGTTGACGGCGGGCGCGTTGTCGACCGGCTGGTAGAAGCCCTGGAAGTTGTACGAGTTCGGCAGCACGAGGAGGCTGCTCGCACCATAGGTCGCGTCGCCGTCGAAGCTGGCCCCGATGACCGTGTACGTGCCCGCGGGAAGTCCCGGCGGCGGGAAGGTCGCGCGCCCGAGGTAATCCGTCGTGGCGAAGACATCGATCGCACCCTGCGGCCCGATCACCGAAAAGCGCACGGACTCCTCGATGATCGGCGCGGCCTTGCCGCCAACGCTTGCGGTGAGGGTTACCCCAAAGGGCGAAGACAGCGCAGTCAGGAGCGTCGGCGCTTGCGTGACCGTGATCGAAGCCGACGCCGATGACGCCAGATTACCGGCGTCGCCCGCGAACGATGCGGTCAGCGGATAGGTGCCCGGGAGCGCCAGGATCGGCAGGCTCACGGTTGCCTTGCCGGTCGCATCCGTCGGGGCACTGCGTGCCGACGCGCCCACGCCGATCGTGACGAGCTTGTTGGCGAGCGGCGTACCGTTCGCGGTCAACGCGGCCGTGATCGTCGGCGCCGCGCCGTACGCGACGGAAAGCGGCAGCGCGCTCGTGAACACCAACGTGGTCGCGCCCGGCGCCGTGCCCGCGCCCGCGACCGAATAGTAACGGCCGAGGTTGTCGTCGAGCGAAACCAGCCCCACGGCGTTGGCCGCCTGCACGATGTACTGCGTATTGGCAGGCAGGGACGCGACGTCGCCCATCCAGAATTGGGAATCGGACGTGCTGCCGCACGCCGCCGGCAACACGTTGGACCCGTTGGGTACGCACTGCTGCAGGTCGATCGACGTCCATGTGCCGCTGCCACCCGCGCCACCGGTGTACGTGACCCACACCTCGTGCATCGCGGCCGCCGGATCACCGGTGACTTGCGCGATGAACTTCGCGCCACCGCTGCTCGGCAGCGCGGCGACCTGCACGATGGTGGGCGCGGCCGACAAGGCAGCCTTTCCGTTCAGAGGATCGGCCGTGGTGAGCCCGCTGTAATAGAGCTTCAGGTCCACCGATTGGAACGCACGCTGGGTGCTGGTGCCCTGGGTCACGTCGTAGGCCCGGTACTGCGCCGGCGTAAGCAGCAGGTTCGTGCCTCCGCTTCCGGCCAGGGCACCGTAGTAGTTCGGCGTCCACAGGCGCATCGGGAAGAACACCGACGACAGGAACGGCGTGTGCACGCCGCGCAGCTCCGTCGTGGCCGCGCCTGTGAGAGGCACCACGTTGTTCGTGTCGGCGTAGTTGCCACCGCGGAAGCCGACGCCGCGCAGCACGACGCTGGAGTCCGTCGGCGTGACGTTGATCCGGACGAGGGGCAGAGTCGGTTGCGCAGGATTGGTGACGATGCCGTCCGGCGCGCTGCTCAGCCATTGCGCCGTCACCGTGCCGGGCGCGGGTAGCACGTTGAGGGTGCGTGTGTTGGTCGTCAGCGTCGTACTTTGCGACACGCTGGCCGTCTTGAGCCCGAGCGTCGCGGCGGGTCCCGATGCAACCGGGACCGGCGTGATGACGCCGCCGCTGGCCAACACCGGCGTACGGCCCGCGGGCATGTTGACCTGCAGCATCGGCAAGCCGAATACGGTCGCCTCGAGCAATGCCTTCTCGTGCAGGCCGCGGATGTCCGGCGTGACGGCGAGGTAATCGCGCTTGGCCTTCACCAACGCCTCACCGACCGCGACCGGGTCCATGCCCGCGCGCAACTGCGCGGCGAAGTTGCGATACAGGCGCTCGCTGTACTCGATGAAATCGGTGTCGCCATACTGGTAACCGGTGCCGGCGATCAGCGTGGCCTTCTTCTGCGCGAACGCCTGCGCCCAGTCGAGCTTGAGCGTGACGCCGTCGATCGCATCGGTATCGACGAGGTTGTACCCGGAGTGACACCCGGCGCTGAACACGATCGTATTGGTGAGGTCGACGCCGAAGCCTGCCAGCTCGGTGGTGATCACGCTGCTCGTGAAGTCGGCCGCAAGGAGGCTGTTTGCGCTGAAGTGGCCAGCGAGGAACATGACGTCGTACCGCCCGGCCGCGCTGAGGCGACCGCGCAGGTCACTCGCCGTCCATGACGAAGGATCCTGCGGCGACACGCCGTTCGGGGTGATGAGCTTCACCGGCGTGGCGTTCGTGCCTTGGGCGAGCTCCGAGCTCACCGCATCGGCCGCGTCCTGCAGGAAGTCGTAGCCGGTGACCAGCGACGAATGCGGCACGGTGACACCGTTGATCGCCGTGTAGGCGTCGATCAGCCCGGCCATGTCGGCCGGCGACTCGACGAGGCGTCCGACCGCAAGCCCCGGGATCGGGAAGTCGGTGCTGAGGAGCGAGATCACCTGGTTCGATCCGTAGGCGTCCTGCCCGAGGATGAAGTTGCCGCGCAGGCTCGCCTCCGAAGCCGACGTGCTCGACACCGGCGGTACGTAGCCGGATTCCTCGCCGAGGAGAGTCTCGTCGGGGTAGCGGAAGAACGGGATGGCGTCGTCGTTGCCGGCGATCACGACGTACCGCAGGCCCGGGTTGTTGGCGCGATACGAGTCGATGATCGACTTGATCTCGCGCGCCACCAGGTTCTTCGCGAACGGGCAGCTCGGGTTGGCCGCGGCCTGCGCCTTGAGCTCTCCTACGCGCACATCGGTGGCGACATCGATCAGCTGCCCGGCAATCTCCGGCCGCGACATGAAGGCGTTCAACTTGGCAGCCAGGGTCTCGCCGCCCACGGATTGGGTGAGCGCGACCTTGGACGAGTCGGTGACCACCAGCGTGATCAGGCCGGGCGAAATCGTCGGCATGTCGTCACGCGCGGGTGGCGCGATATCCGTGACGCTCGTGCAGCTGGTCGCGCCTTTGACGATCTGGATCGAGAAGGGCGTCGCCGTCGAGTAGGCGCCGCTCTTGCCGGCCACGCGCACGTAGAACGAGCCGGTGTTGTTCCACGTGTTGGCGGCGACCGTTTCGGCCGCCGTGCCCACCGTGGCGGAAACCCCGAGGAGGCTGCGCGTTTGAGCGCTGGAAAACGCCTGGGCGATCTCGTTCACGTCGTACAGCGAAGGCGAGAACGCGGACGGCGAGAATGCGCTCGGGCTGAACGCCGACGGCGAGAACGCGCTGGGGCTGAACGCCGACGGCGAGAAGGCGCTCGGGCTGAACGCCGACGGCGAGAACGCGCTCGGACTGAACGCCGAGGGCGCGTACACGGACGGCGAGAACGCGCTCGGGCTGAAGGCCGAAGGGCTGTACGCGTCGGGGCTGAAGGCCGAGGGCGAGAACGCAGACGGCGAGAACGCGCTCGGGCTGAACGCCGATGGCGCGAACTCGGCCGTCAGCTTCGTCAATTGCGCAGTCGTTCCGGCGAGCTGGCTCAGGAACGCCTGGCCGATGTCCTTGAAGATCGCGACATCGTAGTCGGCCGGCAAGGCCGATATCGTCGCCTTCACGACCTGCCCGGGGGCGATCGTGAACTTGTACCAGCGCGCCCGGCCGGGTGCATCGATATAGTCCAATACGCCGCCGCTGCCGGTGACCGGCAATGCCAGCGGCCACGTGTCGTTGAGGCCGGAGCTGACGAGACAGTTCGATTGGGTCGCGTTGCCCAGTACCGACGCGGACGCCACGGCGCCCGTGTTGATGCCGACGATGGGATCGCTGAAGAAATAGCCGGCCGCATCCGTCTGCACGCTCACGGAGGTGAGCAGCGCGCCCGGGGCGGGTAGTCCGCCGCACGTGGTCGCCGTGTAGACGCTCAGGGGCACGGTGGCGTTCGGCACGCCGTCGAAGCGGCCGAACAGGTAGGCGCTGTTGGACGCGGTGGCGACGACGTTGATCAGCACCGGTGGGCTGGCTGGAAGCGCGCTCGGCACGTCCGCGATGAAGTTGCCGTACGTGATGGGCTGCGTGCCGACCGTCACGGTGGTGATCAAGGCGCCGGTCGCGGCGTTGAGCACCGTCACGGTGCCAGGACCTAGCAGGTTGTTCACCACGTACAGCCGGGTGCCGTCCGGGGTAAGCGCCAGCCCCGTCGCGTTGAACCCGGCGCTTGCAGAAAGCTGGGTGGCCGATACGTTTTGCGTCGTATCGATGACCCATATCCTGCCGTTGTTGAGGTCGCCCACGTACAGCGTGGAGCCTCGCAATGACAAGCCGTGTGCGCCAGCGGCGGCGATCGTCGCGGTCACTGTGAGCGTGGCAGGGTTCAGCACATAAACGGCGTTGTCAGCGGCGGACGCGGCGTAGATGTGCGCGTTTGTCGCCAATCCATGGACGCTGGCAAAATTGAACGTCGTGCCGAATTCCGCGCTCATGCCGGCCACCGTGTTTGTGGCGGTGTCGATCTTGACTACGCGGAGCAATCCGGCAGACGTCCGGTTCACGACCGCAACAAAAGTGCCGTCCTGGCTCACCGACACGCTGTGTGGCGAGTCGCCGAACAAACCTACGCTGGGGATGGTGGCGACTACGGTGTTCGTTGCCGTGTCGATGACCGTGACGGAAAAGCCGTTGGAGTCGGCAACGTATAGCCGCGTGCCCGCGGGATTGAGCGCCACCTCGTAGGGGTTCCCGCCCACGACAATCGGAATCGTCGCGATCACCGTATTGGTACTGGTGTCGATGACCGAGACACTGGGGCTTGCGTTGCTGTCATTGGCGACATACACCCGCGTGCCGGCTGCGTTGACGGCAACGCCGACCGGGAGCTGTCCGACCGTTATGGTTCCGATCACGCTGTTGGTGGCAACGTCGATCACCGACACCGCGCCGTTGACATCCGGGATGTAAGCGCGCGGCAGGCCGAAGGCGCTGCCACCGAACAACGTGAGAACGAGGAGGAAAACGGCCGACAACGAAGCTCTCATGGGGCACTCCATGGGCATGATGGACACGGCACCGTGTCGACCGCGCAGTCCGCAGACGCGCCACGCGGGCGTGAACTATAGAGCGAACGCTGCGAGCGATGCAACTCGACTCGTCGCAACCCGCATGGCAATTCTCCGATTCAACGGGAGCATGGACGGAAGGAACCGGGGCAGGCGGGCCAACTGGCGCGTTAGTGGTCTACAGGCAACTTCGGCGGCATCCGTCACGACCCAATCCAGAACATGGTGCGCGCCGCCGAGGCAGTGAAGTGGTCGTAGCCGCGACGCGCCGGCAAGTATTACCGTTGCAGCGCGACGTCGGGCAGATGATCCGGCATGGCGTCTCTGCATTCTCGTGGCCGAGTTGCCGCGAGCCCCGATCCGGGCGTCCTCCTTATAGCCTTGTTCAACTGACGCGTCCCCTTGTCCTTTCCGATCGGTAACCGATCCGTAACGCCTGTTCGGCTACCGTGCCCGCAGTCGTCACCCGGGATCGGGAGATCGAATCACGCAGCGGCTCCTGTGTCAGTCGCTTTCTGGCATCGGTTCTTGCCTTGCTGCCTCTGTGGGGCGTGATCCGTGATCGTCCTGCCCTGTATCGCCTGCTTGAGGAGATTCGATGATTGCCCGTCTTGCGATCTGTTTCACCGCGCTTCTAGCCCTTCCAACAGTCGTGGACGCCCAAAGTTGTTCTGGGGGCATCACCGGGGGTATGGACGCAACGGGCAACGAGTGCAACGTTTCGACCTCCGAGGCCAGTTACGCGTCGCATGCGCCTGCTCCGCCGCACAGCAGCCCCAAGGCCGAAACTCTCGTACGCGTCGACCACGCGGCTCGTGGAACGCGCGTGCCCGCAAGCAATGTTCACTTGGCGTCGACCGGCTCCGAGCAGCACCGCGCTGAAGCCACTCGACGAGCAAGCGGCCAGCGCAAAGCGGTCGCCGAGCAAGCGAAGCCATGAACAGTGCCCGTCGCGTCGTCGTCATGGCGCGGCTCGTCGCTTAACCGTACCCCTCTCGGCCCGCGATCGGCCGTGCGACGGCGCTCACGCTCCTTCCTCCACCCGGTGACGCTTTCCAAAGCGATGCCGGGTTTTCTTTGCACTGATCGATATCGCCCGTAGAGGAGTTCAGAACATGCAGTCGGCTGAACGCGAGAGACTCGTCCAAGCGATGTTGGAGGAGCGGTTGCCTGCCGGGACGGCGGCGCTCTGGTGCGGGGGCGGCTTGGCGCTGCTTGCGCTCGTCTCGGTGCTCGGCTCGCAAGGAGTCCACCTGCGCCTTCGAGAACGAGCACCGGAGGCCGCTGCGACATCGCGTCCAGCAAGCGCGACCGCAGCCGTCGTCCGCTCCGATGCGTATCGCAACGGAACGTTTGACGAGCGTCGCGCGCGTTTCGCGGCCAGAGGTGCATTGCTCGAATCGCCGAGAGCGGCGAGGCTACTGCATCGTTCGCTGTAATGTGCTCTGCATCAGTCGCGAAGCTGTGAAGGCACGTGGGTGTCGAGGCCGGATTGGGCCTCAGCGCCGCTAGAATTTTCGGTACTGGTGTTCGCTGGGTCAGAGACCCACCCGGTGCATGGTTTCAAGTTTCGCGTGTTTACCGCCCTCACCTGGTTCTTCGCCGTTGCCATGTTGCTCAGGGAGACCGAATGCCTGTTTCCAACCGCTTCATCCAATCAGTCATGGCAGCCACATTGGCCGCTGCATTCGGCGCTCCCGTTTGCGCGACCGTGCCGGTGATCGGGTCGGTGATCTACGACGCAGGCAATAATCAGCTCACGCTCAGCGGCATTAACCTTCAGGACGCGCAGCCCAACAAGTTTCCGCTTGTCGTACAGTGGGGACCAAACAGCATTCTGTTGCAAGTATTGCCCAATTCCACTCGTACGCACGCCGTCGTTCAGCTGCCATTTGCCCCCGCACCTGGCGGATATCTGCTATCTGCGTATACGAAGATTGGCGACGGTGTAGAGGAATTCTGGGCAACGGTTGGCGCAGCAGGGCCTGTAGGTCCTCAGGGGACGCAAGGTCCGACTGGACCTGTCGGCCCGTCCGGATCGAACGGGGAAACCGGAGCGACGGGACCGGCAGGAGCGACGGGCGCACAAGGACCCAAAGGCGACAGCGGAGCCACGGGTCCTGCGGGCGCGACCGGCGCACAAGGACCGAAGGGTGATGCCGGAGCGACTGGCGCGACAGGTCCTCAGGGCCCGGCCGGTACTTCGGTTTCTTCGGTTTCCGATCTTTCAGGTACCCGATGTAACGTCGGCGAAGCGAGTGGTACGTTATCTGTCGATGTGGCGCCGAACGGATTGGTGACGCTCACGTGCAACCCGACGCCCCTGCCACCACCGCCGGCCATCAATTACGAAGCGTTGGTAAACAGCACCGATACGGTGGGCCGCGCCATTGCCTATCTATTCGGCACTGGCACGTTGGATATTCCCGCAAGCTGCGGCACCAACCCTACCGTCAACTGCACCGGCGGCATTCCCACCACTACCAAAATAAGCATCGATACACCGACGGTGTCAATTGCGGCGGACACTGCCACGACGTACTCCTTCTCAGTCGTAGGCCATGTCGCCACGGTCTCCGATATCGCTTTCAATTACTCGGGTATCTCCTGCAGCTCGAGTTTCGACACGGCTAATTCGGGATCCCCAACGGCGACCGTGAGCGGCAAGGCGTCATTTGCAGCCGATAGCAATAGTGGGCTCCTTAGCCACTTGCTCTTCTCGGGTGCCGCTGCGGGTGGGGTGGAAACGTCGGACCTGCAATTCTCAGGAGGCAGTTTTTGCGGCCTGGGGAACGTCGTCGCGCCGTTCTTCGCTTCGTACATCGAAGCTCAGATCAAACAGCGTATGAGCCTGCAAGTTTGCGGCGCCCCCGGTCAAGACGAGTTCATGATCTGTCAATGATTTGTCGGGCGAGGGTTCCCGTGGACAGGGCCGCATGGAGTGCCTCGGTCTCCGGCGCAGGTTTTATCCCCAGTACGATGGAAAGCATCTGACGGCATCGGCGATAGACCTCCATCGCCTCGGCGGTGCGATCAAGTCGGGCATAGCAGTCCATGAGGCGGCGATACAGTCCCTCCGCCAGGGGGTCGATCTCTGTGGCCCGTCGATAAAGATCGATGGCGCCGTCGATGTTGGCCGCCTGGACGAGTCGCGTGCCGCCGGTTTCGATGGCGCGGTGGAACTTGCTGCGCAAGCGTTCCCGTTCACGCATGAGCCACGGCTGCTCGCCCTCCGCAGGCAAGAAGTGGCCGCGGTAAATATCGAGCAACTCATCCGCGGGCATCGGTCGCGCTGCATCCATGGCCTGCTCGAACGCAAAGGCATCGACCCAGCACCAGTCGGGGTTGAGCGACGCCTTGCCTTCGGAAACGATCACGGCCTGCTCGCCGCCCAAGAGCCTGCGCAGCCGATGGAGTGCAACGCGTAGCGCGTCGCGGGCGCCGTCGCCCTCGGCTTGAGGCCAGAGCAGCTCCGCCAGCCCCTCGGCGGCCGCGCCACGCGGGCCATGGGCGATGACTGCCTTGAGCAGATCCAGCACCCGCTGTTGCGCCTTCCCTGTCGATTGCAGTGCAACTCCATCCTTGCGGATCTCGAACTGGCCCAGGGTGTAGATGCGGATGGCCCACGGCCAGCTCGAAGTGTCGCGGGGGCCGGGCGCGAGCCTGCGCTTGCGAATGAATCGCCGTACGTAGTCGGATTCGATGTCCGCGTCGAGAGCCCGCGAGAAAATCTCGCGCATCATCTCGGGTATCCACAATGGATGGCAATTCATGTAGTTCTGCGTACGGCCGATAGCGAGGCCGGCGCGGAGCGCTACCAGACCTGCGGTCGCATCGCCGCCGCGAAAAGACGCCCACGCGATGGTGAGCAGGCTCTGAAACTCCAGGATGTGGCTTGGCATCGATCGCGCAAATGCGAGCGCTTCGCGAAGCGGCTCGGCCGCGGCCTCGTGACGGCCGTCCGATACGAGAATTTGGGCGAACTGGATGCGAAACGTGGCGGTGACAAATGGCGCACCGAGCGCTTCGGAGACGGGAATCTCGCGGCCCATCATTTCCATCGCATCGGCTGTCCTGCCGGCGAGGAGCGCGACGCCTGCGTCCAAGGATCCGAATTGTGCGACGTCGAGCTTGCGGCGCGGGATGAGCTGCGCGCGCAAGCGTCCGATTTCGTGCTCCGCCTGCGGAAGGTCGCGTGCGCTGAGGGCCGTGTAGACCGCCTGGGCGAGGATGAAAGAGTCGAGGACATGCACGCCGGAATTGTCGGCAATCTCCTGCGCGAGACGGATCATCGCGTAGGCCTCCTCGTGATCGCCGTTCTGCCAACCCACGCCCGCTCTCATTGCGCACAGCGTCAGTGCACTGAGCGGGTCGCCCTCGATGGCCCGCCGGTCGAGATCGAACTGATTGACGATCGCCCGGGCGCCAACGTAGTCGCCGGCCCAAACGCAGTAGGCAGCCGCGAATGCGATGAGGCCGGCGCCGCCGCGCGCATCCGGAAACGTCCGCAGCAACTGGGCGGCGCGCGCCGCCCAGCGGGCGACCAGCGGATGCTGTGGCTGCGCCATCCACACGCCGAGGAGGGACTGGATCACGCGCATCTCGACTTCGGGAGGCATGGGAGGCGAGGCGGCGAGCAATCGGTTGATCTCATCCACCCACGGCAGCGACGCCTTCTGGTCCGCGAACTCGAGATACCCCGCTTCGAGCACGCCGGCACAGGCGAGCAACGAGCCCATCGATTCGCCTGCCGCCTGGAACTGGTGATACGCCGCCTCCAGATCCGTCCTGCCAACTGCGGGGTTGACCATGTATGCACATATGCCACGCCAGTAGAGAACCCAAGGCTGCGCTTCGGCCACCGCGTGCGGGACGGCCTCGATCCATTCCCGAAGCGTCTGCCAGCGTCCCTGGCCCATCAGGACCGACGCATGCGTAGAGATTGCTTTCACCAGTGCCGACCAATCGGCCGCCATGATGCGCAACGCCACCGCAGCCTCCATGCGCCCGGTTTCGTCGAGCAGCGCGGCCGCCTGCCGGCAGTGCGTCGCGAATGCCTCCGTCCCCAACGTCTGGCGCGCCTGTGCGATCAGAAATTCGCGAAACAACGGGTGGTATTCATACAACGGTTCGTCGCGCACGCGTGAGCGGCGCTCAGTAAAAAAATGACCGAAGTGAAGATCGGCCAGCAAGGCGGCGGATTCTGAAAAGCCGGTCAACCGCTTGGCAAGCGACGGCGAAACGATAGGCAACACCGCCGTGCGCAGCAGGAAGTCACGCAAGCGGCCGCCACCTGCAGCGAGGATTTCTGCCGCGAAATAGTTGAAGATCGCGTGCTGCCCATCAATGAAAGCATCGTGTGTCTCTACCGTGCGCGCGTGCGCGCGCAACATCATGATGAAGCCGGCGGCCCAGCCATCGACTTGCGCGAGCAGCGCCGACACGTCGCTCTGGTCCTGCCCGCGCGCTTTTGCGATGTCGCGTGCTTCGCCTTCGTCCAGAGCGAGGTCTTGCGTCGTGATGTGCACGAACCGCGCGTCCGCGATCGAGCGTGCAAATGGCTCGCCCGGATCCTTGCGGCTGACGCCCACGATGCCCACGCCGCTCGGAGCCTCTTCGAGCGCCCACGCGAGAATGCTCTCGAGCGGTGAGTTGGCGCCAGCTTCGTGGCAATTGTCGAACACCACGACACAGGGCGCGCGAACGCGCGCGAAGAAATCCCGGAAATAGCGGCGCGCGAAGTCGCTCAGGCCCGCCAGATATTCGGGCGTGAAATGCGGCAGCGGACGTGCTTGTCCCGCCACGGCGAGACCGAGGTAATGGAAGAATGTCGCGGGATCGCGGTCTGCGGTATCGACGCGATACCACAACGCGTTGTGCCCGCGTTGGTCGAGCCAGCTCGACACGAGCGAGGTCTTTCCCGCGCCGCCGGCGCCGGAGATCCACGCGAACTGCCCGCGTTGCGTTCGATCGAGCAGCGCGAACAGTCGCTCGCGGAGCAACAGCCCGGCGGCATCGGGTCGCGTCAGCTTGGCAAGTCGCGAGTGTGTCCGAGCCATCACGCGTTACCAGCGGCGGCTCAGCATGGTGTATCGACGGCATAGGCGCCGGCGCAATACGTGTCCAAGGCCGGCGTGCGTAATCGCCTCAAGCCAGCGGGATTGGCATCGAGGACGGCGGCTGTCGCGCGCGACGGCGACGTCGGCTGCACGCATCGTCGCGAATTCGGTGCCGAATCCGATGAGGTTCAGGCCGTTGCTCGCGCTGACCGAGCCTGGAACAGCGAACACAAGGAGGAGCCACGAGCGCGCGCGCGCTCCCGACGCCGCTGCCTTGACGGATTGCATTCGACCGCCTCCGTAGTGGCAACGGTTAGCGTCGCCCCTTGCTTGGGCACCGGCCGATTGCAGTCACAACACGCGCAGCGCGCCGGAGCTTCGCGTCCACGCTACATGTTCATCTGCCGGAGCGCAACCCAAATTTGGCGCACCGACAAGGCGCCAATGGCATCGCGATGCTGCATGACCGGCGGTAGATCGCCGACATCCTCGGCAGAGCTCATCAGCAAAAGCGAAGGCATCATGGCGTCGACTTCGTTTTCATGCGATCACGCAGAGCAACTGTGCCGATCCCGGGCGCTGGGAGTTGAACTGACCAGCGGGTGCAGCGAACCGCGTATCGATGACACCTGACGAAGGGACTCGAAGCCGAGGAGCGCGTGGTTGACCAGACCAAGAACGGAACGCGGCGCGGCGTTCCGTTCAATCCCGATGCAGCGGACGTGCTCGAAGCGGAGCGGGAGAAACATCCGCTGTTCTGCTTTACCTATCGCGGCGAGCCAATTACCCGGGATTGTGACGTTCCAAAAAGAAAAAGGGCCAGCCGCTAAGCTGGCCCTCTGACGTGCTTGGTAGGCCGTGTAGGGATCGAACCTACGACCAACGGATTAAGAGTCCGCTGCTCTACCAGCTGAGCTAACGGCCCACGCGGGTGTTGCGCCGCTCGCGCACGCAGCACGCACGCGAGGGACGATTATTATAGCAAAAACCGTTGGTTGGCCGGAACGGCCCGCAAGCTGGCGCGGTCAGTGGTTGCGGTCCGTGTACCAGTAGGTGCGTTTGCGCGTGGGGTCGACGGTGATCGGCACCCGCGACACGGCAATGCCCGAGAGCTCGGGATTGAAGCCGCCGATCAGGAAGGGAACCTGCTTGGTTTGAGGCTGACCCGGCGGTGCCGTCACCGGCACTTCGACGAGGCCGGTCACGGGGGTCGGCGGGAGGCCGCCGCCGGCGAGGTCGATGGAATCCGGCTGTCCGCAGAACAGCGGGATGCGGTAGCTCTTGGCCAGGCCGAGGTTCGCGGCGCAGCTGTTCGGCGATGCGTCCGTGGGACGGTTGGTGCTGAAGTACGTATATCCGCCCGTGGAGACCGCGCCGGTGACGACCTTCTCGCCGCGCACGTCGAGCGCGACATAGCATCCGGCCGGGTTGCCGGTGTAACCGAAGGAGTTCCCGTTCGCAATGAGGCTCGCCTCGGTCAGCGGCGAGTCGGTCACGGCGCCCTTGGACGTACGGTAGTCGAGCAGCGTGTAGAAGCGGTCCGACGAAACCGTGGACAGCGGCGTCTCGCGATTGCCCGACCCTACCAGCACACCCGTGAACACCTTCGCCAGCACGACGTCGGGCGCGTAGAAGAACTTGCGCGTGCCATCCGAGAGCGACGCGAACTTCCGAATGCTCCAGTTGCTGATGCCGCCAACGCCGTCGGCCGTTTCGAAGTCGAGCCGATACACGTTGCCGCCAAGATCCACGGCATAGGCGCGGTCGGTGTAGCCGTCGTAATCCGTGTCGAGCAGCGCAACGCCGGCGGCCACGCTCCGATCGGTGGGTAGCGTGCGCAGGACCGAGCCGTCCAGGGCATCGAGGACGAGCACGGCATTGCCCATCGTCGTAGCGGCGGGCGGCACCGGATCCTCGGCGCGCGCGTCGTACCCGGCGCCCATGACCAGCACCGGGTTCGTGTAGCCGGCCACACGCGCGATGCGCGGATCGGACCAGGTCTGGCCGAGCACCGGAATGGTCGCATTCGACTTGCGCCACAACAGGGCGGGCGCGTGGGGATCGGTGACGTCGAAGGCATACAGGAAGCGCCCGCCACGGCGCATCGTCACGTACAGGATCACGCGCGTGGTGTTCTTGTTCGCATCGAACTTCTGGTAGATGGTGATCGAACCGTCGGCGAAATAGTCACGCGGTGCCGCGTTGGCGCCTGCCGGCGTGCTGGGATAGCGTACTTCGGGCAGGTCGTCGCGCAGCCGCTTGAAGCGCGCGAGGAACTCCGACGGGATGAAGCTCCACAGCTCCTGGCCGGGATTGCCCGACGTGCGGTTGCCGTCGACCGCGCGGATCATCCCATCGTTGGAGCCGTAATACACGATGGTGCCGATGCTGCCACCGTGATCCACCACGGCAGGACGCGAATGGAGCACGTCGCCGTGCACGCTCGGGCGCACCGTCACCGCCCCGCCCGGGCCTTTCTCGTCGCCCGCGTTGTCCAGCCCGCGCACCCATCCGATGATCGCGGCACGCTCGGCGTCGCTGCTCGCGCCCAGCATCGAGGCCGTGATCGCGGCATTGGTGTCGACGAACCGCTCGCTGGCGGAGAGCAGCAGGTTGGCGCCCGGCGTGCAACCGATGCAGGTGACCACCGTGCGCGCAGCCTGGGTGGTCGCATACGTCGTGCGCAAGCCCTCGGCGGCGCCTCCCTTCTCGGCCACTTCGCCGTCGGGGCGATCGCTCGCGCTTGGCGGCGTGCCCTTCGGATCCTTGGCGAAGAACGTGCTGTCGGTGGTCCAGTAGCTCACTGCGGAAGGCCGGAAGAACCCGGTGGCCGAGTTCAGCGCCGGGTCGCCCAGGGCATCGCCAAGCGAAAGGGAATCGGTGTTCTGGTCGTACACGATCTGGTATTGCTTGAGGTTTCCCACCCAGCGCGGACGGGCGAGCTCATCGGGCCGGAACAGGCCCACGAACACCTGGTTCTTGTACGTTCCCTGCGCATTCACGCTGATCGGCAGGCTGGCCGACGCGAACACGCTGTTCGCCGTCTGGATGCTGTTGAAGATGTTGAGCAGCGCCTTGACGAGCGAGTCGATGTCGACCGCCGAGTAGTACTGGCCACCGCCCTGGCGCGTGATCTCCTTGATGAAGTTGGGATACAGGCCGTCGCTCGACGAGCCGACGACCGCGATCGCGTGGGTCGTGATCGATTGCACGCCGTCCATGCCGCTCACGTCGACCTTGCGCAGGAAGCGCGCGTACTCGTCCGCCCAGTCGCTCTGGTCGCTGTTGGTGACGTACGAGCTCGGATACGTGATCATCGTCATGTCGCCGCCGTCCTGCTGCAGGATCTGGCCCGAC
Source organism: Casimicrobiaceae bacterium (assembly GCA_035475895.1). Classification (GTDB taxonomy): domain Bacteria; phylum Pseudomonadota; class Gammaproteobacteria; order Burkholderiales; family Casimicrobiaceae; genus VBCG01. The sequence continues at coordinate 45,538 of DATILY010000040.1, forward strand.
ACCGTATTGTTCTCGTTCGGCGACCCGTTGCTCACCAGGATGATGTTGTTGCTGCCGCAGCCCGACCCCGGCGCCCCGACGTAATATCCGCCGGCCACCGCGGCGTGATCCCATTTGGCGCCGAGCGTACCGTTGAGCGGCTTCTGGCGCGAGAACATGAGATACGCCTCCTGCAGCGCCTGCGCGTACGGCCCGTTGTTGGCCTTGTCGTCGCCGATGGTGATGGTGCGGATGGTGTCGAGCAGCAGCGTCTTGTTCGCCGTGGTCAGAGGCAGGAACTGGCGGCGCGGATAGCCACCCTGCGGCGCGCCCGACTCGTTGAAGAGCATGAGGCCTACGTTGAAGAGCGCGCTGCCGTCGATCGTCACGGGCAAGCCGTAGATGACGTTGTAGATCGCGCACTTCTCGATCGCGAACTTGGTCCCCTGCTCCTTGTTCGGTGCCGTGGCCTTGGGGCCGCCCGATCCGTCCGCATAGCTGCAGTCGGGCACCGCGATGTTGGCACCCCAGTTCGCCGAGCTGTCCCAGGCGATGAGCACGTTCGGCAAGTCGTTCTGGCCGGGCAGGCGCGCGAAGATGTCGATGTCCTCGGCATCGGCGCCGGTCGCCCAGACCAGGATCGTCAACGCGACGGCGAAGGAGAGCAGCGCATGCAGAAGCCATTTCAGGAACTGCGGCCGCACCATGGGGCTACCTGCAGAAATTGTTCGCATTGGCTTTCTCGACTCGTATGCCGACACCCTGATTCACCGTGACGCTCGTGCTCGTCGTCGCATCGTCGACCCGTGCGCCGATGTTCCATTCCGAATACGCGCACAGCGAGTCCCCCGCGGCGACCGCGACGTTGGGCACGTCGAACAGATTGCCGGTCCCGCTGCTCGATTGCAGGCAAACGCGATCGGGGGGCTTCGTGACGTCGAGCTCCATCGTCTTGATCGGCCGCACGCGGAAGCATTTGGGCACCGGCGTCAGGGTCGCCGTCATGTCGGCGTGCCCGTCACCGTCGAGGTCCGTGGCGATCGGCGTGGCGGCAACGGCGGCAGGATCCTTGGTGAACGCGTTCGAGCTGATCGTCTGGTCGATCGCGCGTTGCGCGGCCGCGGTCGCCTGGCGCTCCGCCTGCATGTTGCCGACGATCTGCAGCCCCTGGCCGCTGATGCGGGTGGCCGAAAGCACGAACCACAGCAGCGCCAGCAGCAGGACCATCGACACGAAGAGGGCAGCGCCGCGCTGGCGCCCGGGCAAGCTGCGTTTCACGACAGGACCCTCCGCGCCACGCGCTGCGCCGGTTCGTGTTCGAGGCGGCCGCGCGGTTTCATGGCGTCTCGCGCTGGCCCGCGGCATTGTTCAAGCGCACGATCGACGACAGCTGCACACGCCGGAACGCGTCGTTGGCCACCGTGGTATAGCCGGCAGGGCCGAGGTTGAACGTCTTCGTTGCATCGACGTAGCCGGCCTGTACGTCGTTCGCCCGGACGAGCGCATAAAGACGTACCGACATGACGTTCGACCAGTCGCCGTACGCCGGGCCGAGGGTCGGGTCGGGTCGGTCGAGCCAGCGATCGGGGTTGCCGTCGCCGTCGCCGTCGAAGCCGTACTGCAGCTGGAGGTTCTCGACGCCTTCGACGAGCGGCGTCACGACGATGTCGGGGCCGACGAGCTCGGCCCGCTTGAGCGTGGGAACCGTGTCGCTGGCGCAATCGTCGCAATCGGCCACGTAATAGGTGCGCACGAGCAGCTGACGCACGTCCGCCGCGGTGGCGCAATCGAGGTTGCGCAACGTGAAATCGGCCGGGCGGTCGGACACCACCCACGGCTTTGGATCGAGCGCGCACTTGGATACCTGCACGAACGGCGCGCCGCTCGCCTGCGCAATCGGCGTGACGTCCACGCTCGTCCGGCGGATCACGACCGCGGCCGTTCCAGCGCGCCGCTGCGCAAGACAGGCGGGCACGGCTTCGTCGCGGCGATAGCCGACGAGCCCGACCGGTGCGGTGAACGGCGCGCTCGACCAGCCCTGGCTTGCCGTGGCCGTGGCACAGGGGTCGGGTGTCTGCCAGGCGACCCCGACGAAGCTGACCTCGCTGAAATAGCCGGCGACGCGCAGCTCGTCCCCGAGAAGATCGAGCGCGGACTGCGCGTTCTCGTTCATGCGCGCGCCGCGCTCGAGGTCGCCGCGATTGCGGCTGGTGCCGGCGAACACCAGCGCGACCGTTCCCATGACCAGCGTCGCGAGCGCGAGCGCCACCAGGACCTCGATGAGCGTCGTGCCGCGGATGCGCGGGGCGGTGCTGCCCGTGCGGCCGGCGAATGGCGTGGCGCAGCTCATCACACGCCCAGGGTCGCGACCTGCAGGACCGTCGAGAACACGCGCCGGTTGGCTTCCTGATCGAACGCGTTCAGCCCGCACGCGCTGTCGGGCGCCGCCGTGGCAAGGACGCCCTGCCAGGCAACGGTGACCACATACACGTTCGGGGCAGGGCTGATGACGCACCCGCGAGCGGCCATCGGCGCGCCGATGGTGCTGCCGTTGTCGAGGGTATCCACCCCGAGCAGGCGATTGCGCCATTCGCAGGCATCCCGCGCGACGAGCGTCGGCAGGCCGGTGCAGTCTTCCGCCGTGCGGCCCGGCACGTAGTCGCCCACGTACTGAGCGGCCTGCCTGAGGTTGTCGTTCATCCGGTCGCTCATCTCCTGCGCGAGGGCCATCGCCTGAGCGCGCTGGAACGCTTCCAGCCCAGCCTGGGAAGCGCGCCCCATGCCGCGCGCGAGCGTCAGCATGCCGAAGGCGAGAAGCACGAGCGCGATCAGGAGCTCGATCAGTGTGAAGCCGCGCTGATTCCGGTGCGTCGTAGTCATGGACAGGTCCCCATCGTTTGCCGCGGCAGGCCGCCCGGGTCGATCGTCACGCAGCGCGGTGTCTGCGCGCCCGCGGCGAGCTGCACGCGCAGCACGCCCGGCGTGGCGAGCCGGCCCGAGCGCTCGTACACGATCGACACGGGCGCGCGGGTCACCGTCACGTCCGTTCCGAGCATGTCCTTGCGGTCGATCTGGTCACCGGCCGTGACCGCTACCACGGTCCAGCCCGTCGCCCAGTCGTTGCCGGCACGCGGCGTGACGCGCACCTGCGAGCCGCGCTTGATCGCTTCGCTGCGCGCCATGAGAAGCGCGGACGTGAGATCGGTCGTAGCCGCGCGCAAGCGCTGGCCGCGCATCGCTTCAGCCAGCGAGGGCATCGCCATGACGGCGCCGATGCCCATGAGCGAGACGACGACCACGAGCTCGACCAGCGTGAAGCCGCGCGAAGCATGCGGCGGACGGCGGAGGCGCGCGAGGCTGTCCATCGCCATCACCAGCACGCCGTGGGTGCGCGATTGCCCGCACTGTCGAGCGTCAGTGTCGGACAGGTGTCCTTGGCCTGGTTGCCGATTGCCTGCGCGGTCAACGTGAAGGTAGGCGGCGGTCCATCGACGGCGGCGATCGTGAACGTGTACTTGGACGCGAGGTCGGGAGGCGGCGCCACGCCCAGCACGATCATCGAGCCCGCGTACCGGCGCCGGTCGACCAGGAACTGTTGCTGCCGCGACGCCGCGTCGGTCAGGGTGCCCTGCGCCTCGGCGCGAGCGGACTTGCGCATCTGCGCCGCGTACGAGGTGAGCGCAACGGAGGCGAGGATGGCGACGATCGCCACCACGATGAGGAGCTCGAGCAGCGTGAAACCGCGGGCGCGCGCGCTGCGATGCCGGCAGTCAAGGGGTGATCGGGTGCGGCCGTTCCACATCGAAAGCCTCGCTCAGTGCATGCGAAGAGGCAATGACGTGGATGGCATGCGTGTCGTGCGACGCGCTCCCACCCGACTTCACGACGGCCGAACCGGCCGCGGCAACCCCGCTACCCGCTGCAGCTAACCAGCGGGCCGGAGGCTTTGCGTCACTGCCTTGCGACAGTTTTGCCGAACTGCATCACGCTCCAGGTCCGTTGATGCGAGCCATTGAGCGCTTGTTGGCATGCTGGTCGCCTTCGCAGGTGCAGTCAACGGCACCGCGACGAACGTATCGATTAGGCCGACGACGGCCCGAATTGTGATCGATGGACAAGCTGTCGACGACAGCATCGTGCGCGAGCGGCGCACGCGACGCGATCACAGCGAGCCTCAGGCTGCGCACTCCACGACATCGCCCACGCGCTCGTCCTCTTCCCATGCCTCGAGGCGCACGGAGAAGCCCCACAGGCGTCGCAGATGCGCGACCACCTCGCCGGCGGCGTCGGTGAGCGGGCGGCCGCGCCGGCGCACGTGGCGCAGCGTGAGCGAGCGATCGCCGTCGCGGTCGAAGCGCACCACCTGGACGTCAGGCACGCGGATCTCCTGCGCGTGCTGCTGCGCGAGGAGCTTGCGCACGCGCCGATAGCCCGCTTCGTCATGGATGCTGTCCACGAAGAGCGTCTGCTCGTCCTCATGATCGGCCACCGCGAACATGCGGAATTCGCGCATGAGGCGCGGTGACAAATACTGCGAGATGAACGACTCGTCCTTGAAGTTGCGCATCGCGAAGTCGAGCGTGCGCTGCCAGTCGCTGCCGGCGAGCTGCGGGAACCAGGCGCGGTCTTCGGCGTCGGGTTTCTCGCAGATGCGCCGCAGGTCCGCGAACATGGCGTAGCCCAGCGCGTAGGGATTGAGACCGCTGTACGCCTTGGAATCGAACGACGGCTGGCATACGACGTTGGTATGGCTCTTCAGGAACTCGAGCATGAACCCGTCGTCGACCAGGCCTTTTTCGTGCAGGCGGTTGAGGATGGTGTAGTGCCAGAACGTGGCCCAGCCCTCGTTCATCACCTTGGTTTGCCACTGCGGATAGAAGTACTGCGCCAGCTTGCGCACGATGCGCACGAGCTCGCGCTGCCAGGGCTCTAGGCGCGGGGCGTGCTTCTCGACGAAATAGAGGATGTTCTCCTGCGGCTCCGCGGGAAACGCGGCCGTCGAAGGCGCCGCCCTGGCGGGCGCTTCGGGCAGCGTGCGCCACAGGTCGTTGAAGCTCTTCTCGCGGTGCTCCTCGCGCGCGGACAGCCGCGCCGCCTCCGCCTTGAGCGTCAGCGCCGCGGGACGCCGATAGCGATCCACGCCGTGCGGCATCAGCGCGTGGCAGGCGTCGATCAGTTCCTCGACCGCAGCCTCGCCGTGGCGCTCTTCGCACTCCATCACGTAACGGCGCGCGAAGACGAGGTAGTCGAGGATGGCGTCGGCGTCGGTCCATTGGCGGAACAGCTGGTTACCCTTGAAGAACGAGTTGTGGCCATAGCACGCATGCGCCATCACGAGCGCCTGCGTCGTCATGGTGTTCTCTTCCATGAGGTACGCGATGCACGGATCGGAGTTGATCACGATCTCGTACGCGAGCCCTTGCATGCCGCGCCGGTACGCCTGCTCGTTGCGGATGAACTCCTTGCCGTAGGACCAGTGCGGATATCCGATCGGCAGCCCGCTGGTCGCATAAGCGTCGAGCATCTGGTCGGACGTGATGATCTCGATCTGGTTGGGATAGGTGTCGAGACCGTACTCGCCGGCGATCTGCGCGATGGCGCCGTGATAGCGCTCGAGCAGGTCGAAATCCCAGTCGGCGCCGTGCGAAAGAGGCGTGCTCATGATGGTGTCGAAGGACCCCGGCCTACTGGGTCTCCTTCCTGAAGAGGTCGCGGAACACCGGGTAGATCTCGCTGCGCTGCGAGGCGCGGCGCATGGCGAAGTTGCCGGTCGCCTCCGCCACGCGGCCGTATTCCGACCACAGCGACGAGGCGTGATGCGATTCGTCGGGTGCCGACAGCTCGAGGTACGTGTAATAGCGCGTCGCCGGCAGCAGCTTCTCGCGCAGGAAGCGCGCGCTGCGCGCCGGATCGGCGCCGAACGCGTCGCCGTCCGAGGCCTGCGCCGCATAGACGTTCCAGCCCCTGGCGTAGCGATCGTGCCGGATCTTCTCGGCCAGCTCGAGCGCCGAGAGCACGACCGTGCCGCCGGTGCGCGTGTCGTGGAAGAACGTGTTCTCGTCCACTTCCTCGGCGTCGTCGGTGTGGCGGATGAACACGAGGTCGACTTCCTGGTACTTGCGCGTGAGGAACAGGTAGAGCAGCGTGAAGAAGCGCTTGGCGAGGTCCTTCTTGTCCTCGTTCATCGACGCCGATACGTCCATCAGGCAGAACATGGCCGCGCGGCTCACCGGCTCGGGCCGCAGCACGCGGTGGCGGTAGCGCAGGTCCGGCTCGTCGAGGAACGGCAGCGCCGCGCGCCGGCGCGACAGGCGCCCGAGCTCGGCATCGAGCGCTGCGGCCTGATCGGCGTGGCCGACGGCGAGCGCGAGCATGTAGCGATGCTCGACGTCTTCCATCTCGCGGTCGAGGCCACCGCCCATCGCGATGCGCCGCGCGAGCGACTGGGACAGCGTACGGACCACCGCCAGGTTGGCCGGCGTGCCCGATTTCGAATACCCGGCGCGGATGCTGGTGAACTGCTCGGCGCGGCCGAGCTCCGTGCGCGCCAGGTTGGGCAGCTCGAGGTCGTCGAAGAAGAGCTGCATGAACTCTTCGCGCGAGAGCGAGAAGACGAACGAGTCTTCCCCATCGCCGGTGCCCGACTCGGACCCGCCGCCCGACCCGCTGCCCCCGTCGGGGCGCGGTATGCGGTCGCCGGCCGCGTACTCGCGGTTACCCGGCAGGACGAACTCGCGGTCACCGCCGCGCCCGAAGCCGAACGAGGGCTCCGAGATGTCCTTGCGCGGCACGCGCACCTCGCCGCCGCGCTCCATGTCGGCGAGCGGGCGCTCGCCGATCATCTTCTTCACCGCCTCGTGGATCTGCGATTTGTACCGGCGCAGGAAGCGCGCGCGGTTGACCTCGCTCTTTCCGCGGCTGTTGGGCCGCCGGTCAATCAGCTGGAACATGGCTCGTCTCCGTCATCGCGATGCCCCGGATCACGAAGACTTGTGGACGCGCAGGTACCACTCGGCGAGCAGGCGCACCTGCTTTTCCGTGTAGCCCTTGGCGACCATGCGGGCGACGAAGTTCTGGTGCTTCTCCTTCTCGTCGGCCGATGCCTTGGCGTTGAACGAGATGACGGGCAGCAGATCCTCGGTGTTGCTGAACATCTTCTTCTCGATCACCTCGCGCAGCTTCTCGTAGCTGTTCCAGGCGGGGTTGCGCCCGGCGTTGTGGGCGCGCGCGCGCAGCACGAAGTTGACGATCTCGTTGCGGAAGTCCTTGGGATTGGCGATCCCGGCCGGCTTCTCGATCTTCTCCAGCGCGGTGTTGAGCGCTGCGCGGTCGAAGCTCTCGCCGGTTTCTGGATCGCGGTAGTCCTCTTCCTGGATCCAGCAGTCCGCGAACGTGACGTAACGATCGAAGATGTTCTGGCCGTACTCCGCGTACGACTCCAGGTAGGCCGTCTGGATTTCCTTGCCGATGAACTCCGCGTACCGCGGGGCGAGGTAGCCCTTGATGTGCTCGACGTAGCGCCGCCGGATCTCGTCGGGCAGGTCCTCGCGCGACAGCCGCTGCTCCAGCACGTACATCAGGTGCACCGGGTTGGCAGCGATCTCCGTCTGGTCGTGGTTGAACACGGCGGACAGGATCTTGTACGCGAAGCGCGTCGACAGGCCGTTCATGCCTTCGTCCGGGCCGGCGTAGTCGCGATATTCCTGCAGCGTCTTGGCCTTGGGATCGACGTCCTTGAGCGTCTCGCCGTCGTACACCCGCATCTTGGAATAGAGGCTGGAGTTCTCCGGTTCCTTGAGCCTGGTCAGGACCGAGAACTGCGCCATCATCTCGAGCGTGCCCGGCGCGCAGGGCGCGTTGGACAGCGACGAGCCCGCGAGGAGCTTGCGGTAGATCTTGACCTCCTCGGACACGCGCACGCAGTACGGCACCTTGACGATGTAGATGCGGTCGAGGAAAGCCTCGTTGTTCTTGTTGTTGCGGAAGCTGTGCCACTCCGATTCGTTGGAGTGCGCCAGGATGATCCCGTTGAACGGAATGGCCGAGAAGCCTTCCGTGCCCTTGAAGTTGCCCTCCTGGGTGGCCGTCAGGAGCGGGTGGAGCATCTTGATCGGCGCCTTGAACATCTCGACGAACTCGAGCAGACCCTGGTTGGCCAGGCACAGGCCCCCCGAATAGCTGTAGGCGTCGGGGTCGTTCTGCGAGTGGTGCTCGAGCTTGCGGATGTCCACCTTGCCGACGAGCGAGCTGATGTCCTGGTTGTTCTCGTCGCCCGGCTCGGTCTTGGTGATCGCCACCTGGCGCAGCACCGAGGGGTTGATGCGGACGACCCGGAAGCGCGAGAGGTCCCCTTCGTATTCCTGCAGGCGCTTGACCGCCCACGGCGACATGATGCCGTTGAGGTATCGCCGCGGGATGCCGTAGTCGTTCTCCAGCACGCTGGCGAACTTCTCGGGCGGGAAGAGCCCGAGCGGCGACTCGTTGACCGGCGAGCCCTTGATCGCATAGATCGGACGCGACTCCATCACGGTCTTGAGCCGCTCGGCAATCGACGACTTGCCGCCGCCGACCGGACCGAGCAGGTAGAGGATCTGCTTCTTCTCCTCCAGTCCCTGCGCGGCGTGCTTGAAGAAGGCGACGATCTGGTCGAGCGCCTCTTCCATGCCGTAGAACTCGGAGAACGCCGGATAGCGGCGGATGACGCGGTTGCCGAAGATCCGCCCGAGGTGCGGATCGTTGCGGGTGTCGAGGAGCTCGGGCTCGCCGATGCCGGCGAGCATGCGCTCGGCGGCGGTGGCGTACGTCGAAGGCTCTCTCTTGCAGAGCTCGAGGTATTCCTCGAGCCCCATCTCCTCGCCTTGGGTGGCCGAATAATTCGACCGGAAGTCGTCAAGCAGCGTGGTCATCAGTCCCTACCCCACATCGAAGTGACAGCCATGCCGGATCGAATGCCTTCGGATCCGCTTCCGGCATGCAAAAGCGGGGTAGGCTTTTGATGTTCTATCCAGAATAGCGTGACAACGGTGCCTTTCAACCAGAGTGCGACGATTCCGCACTCATGGGCACCAACTTCGGCGCTATGCATGACGCCTCAACGTTCGACGCGCCGTGCAGGACGACCGATCACACTCCGCCGATCATCCTGCATAAGACGTGCCAACCGGCGCACGCGGGGGGCGGCGCGGGCGTTGCACGTGTGTCCACGCGTGAACGGGCGATTTCAGGTCATCGCACCATGGGAATGGCGCGAAGCCGCGCCACTCCTGACAACCTACAGCGTGCGCATCCTTACTGTGCTGCCCGGGGAATGGGTACCGACGCCGTTTTTTCGTGTCCTTTTTGCCGTTCCACTCGCACCACGGGATGTCGTCCTGCACCGACACGGGGGCCGCACAGCGGCAAGCACGCCGCACATTCGCGTTGTGTCTTGACCTTGTACGTCACAACGCCAAGCTGGCAGTCGCCTGGTGTGATTGCCAATCGAGCAACCGCCTGTTCATCGTGTTGGCAGGCGGCCGACGCGGCATTTGCCTACCGCGCGCTGCAGCGACCTCCGACGCCCGTTTGAGGCATTGGCCGATCCCGAGCGGCGGCAATCGGCAGCACACTCGCGGCGAGCTGCGTATCGAGGTCCATCATGGAATCGCAACCGCGCATCTTCGGCAGCGACGACGCCAGGCAGATGGTGGCAGGGCAGGTCGTCAATCTGGAATCGAGCCTGCGCGCCACGCTGCGCGCGCTTGCCGCGTGCGCTGCGCGCGGGCTCGACGCACGCATGGCGCGACAGCTGATCGACCGCGGTCATGCCCTGACGCTGCAGCTCTCGGCGGCGATCGACGCGCTTGATGACAGCGGCCCGTCGCGCGATGCCCGCGTCATGGCGAACGAGCTGGAGCAGCGCCTGGCCGCGTTGGAGCGTCTGGTCGACGCGCGGCCGCTGGTCTTTTCGTAGCCGCGCCGGAGGCGCTAGCCCTTGTGGTCGAAGAAGCCGGCGGCGCGGGCGAGATCGCCCTTCACCTGATCGCGGCTGCGCTCGTAGACGAGCTCGCGGCCCATGGCATTGCCGGCATAGGCGAGGCCATTGCGCGTGGGCGTCAAGTCGCAGCGCACGCTGTGGATGCCCTGCCCGAGCACGATCTGGATCGAATCGAGGCGCTTGCTCAGCACCACGACGTCGATCGTCTTGCCCGTGCCGGTCAGCTTGACCTGGATGGTTTCGTCGTTCATGGGATCGCGGCGCAGATTAGCCTGCGCGTGTGTGGAAGGCAATCGTCAGGCGACCGCGCCGGCGGCATGGCCGGACGCCCACGCCCACTGGAAGTTGTATCCGCCGAGCCAGCCCGTGACGTCGACCACCTCGCCGATGAAATGAAGCGAAGGGTGCGTCGTCGCCGCCATGGACTTCGATGACAGGGCCCGCGTGTCGACGCCGCCGAGCGTGACCTCCGCCTTGTTGTAGCCGAGGGTGCCCGAAGGCGTGACGCTCCATCGGTTCAGCGCCGTGCCAAGCTCGCGCAGGCGCGCCGTGGACATGGCGCGCACGGGACCGGCCGCGCCCTGGGCCAAGGACCACTGCGCAGCGAAGCGCGCGGGCAGACGCTCCGCGAGCAGGTGATCGACATGCCGCGCGGAGCCCGCGTGCCCGGCGAGCCACTTCGCCGCGTCGTCTCCAGGCAGCAAATCGATGGAAATGGGGGAGCGCCCGTCCCAGTAGGACGATATCTGCAGGATCGCGGGGCCCGAAAGGCCGCGGTGCGTGAACAGCACGTTCTCGCGGAACCGGCCCGCGCCGTGCGAGACCTCCGCGTCGACCGAAACGCCGGCCAGCGCGCCGAAGCGCGCGAGGAAGTCCGGCGAGCACGCGAGCGGCACCAGTGCCGGCCGTGGCGGCACGACGGGTAGCCGGAACTGCTCGGCGATGCGGTAGCCGAATGGCGTCGCGCCGATCCTCGGCACCGTCAGGCCGCCGGTGGCGATGACCAGCGACCCGCACGTCAGCCCGCCTCGTGGGGTGGCGAGACGAAAGCCGTCGGCTGTCGTCTCCACGGTGTCGACGGTGCATGGCATGCGCCATTCGACCCGACCCTGGACGCACTCGTCGCGCAGCGCGTCGATGATCGCCCGCGAGGACACATCGCAGAACAGCTGTCCCAGCTTCTTCTCGTGATAGGCGATGCCATGCCGCTCGACCAGGCGCAGGAAGTGCGCCGGCGTATAGCGCGCGAGCGCGGAGCGGCAGAAATCCGGGTTCGCCGATAGATAATGGGACGGAGCCGCATGCACGTTGGTGAAGTTGCAACGGCCGCCACCGGAGATGCGGATCTTCTCGCCGACGATGTCGTAGTGCTCGATCAGCAGCACCCGGCGGCCGCGCTGCCCCGCCTGCGCGGCGCACATCATGCCCGCCGCTCCCGCGCCGATGACGACGACGTCGTACGCGGCGCTCACCGGCTGGATCCTGCGCGCACGGGCCCGGTCGCGCGATCAGCGTCCCGTGCTGCGGCCCCGTCCTGGCGCCCGCGGCGACCACGTTCCGCCGCGCGCGCCGGACGGCGACGCGCGGTCGCGCTGGCCGGCCGCGTTGCGATCGCGGCCGGCAGTGGCGCTACGGTCGCGCGCACCGGTGGCGTGGCCTCGGGCGGCCGGCGCATGACCGTTGCGCCCGCCCGGGACGTTGCCGTTGCGTCCGCCCGGACCCTGGCCGTTGCGCGCGCCCGCAACGTTGCCATTACGGTCGCGCTGGCCGGCAGCCGTGCGGTCGCGGGCGCCTGCGGCATCGTTGCCGCTGCGTCCGCGGCCCTGTCCCGGTGCCGCCTGGCCGCGCGGCGCTGCGCTCGTTTCCGTCCGCCGCTGCTGTTGGCCACGCTGCCCCGAAGGCGCCTGGCCCGCGCGTCCCCGCGAAGCGAACACGGGCTGCGCCACCGCGGCCGGATCGGGCTCGAAGCCCGCGATGATCTTGCGCTCGATGGGCCGCTTGAGCAGCCGCTCGATGTCGCGCAGGAACACATGCTCGTCGATGCAGACGAGCGAGATCGCTTCGCCGCCGGCGCCGGCGCGGCCTGTCCGCCCGATGCGATGAACGTAGTCCTCGGGCACGTTGGGCAGGTCGTAATTGACGACGTGCGGCAGCTCCACGATGTCGATCCCGCGAGCGGCGATGTCCGTGGCCACCAGCACTTCGACCGCGCTCTTCTTGAAGTCGGCCAGCGCCTTGGTCCGCGCGTTCTGGCTCTTGTTGCCGTGCAGGGCCACGGCGCGGATGCCGTCCTTCTCCAGCGAGCGGACGAGCTTGTCGGCGCCGTGCTTGGTGCGGGTGAAGACCAGCACCTGTTCCCACCGGTTGTGTCCGATGAGGTAGGCGAGCAGCCGCGCCTTCTCGTGCCGGTCCACCGGATGCACGCGTTGCTCGATCACCTCCACCGCCGAATTGCGCGGCGTGACCTGGATCATCTGCGGGCTGTCGAGCAGCCGGTCGGCCAGCGCCTTGATGTCGTCGGAGAACGTGGCGGAGAACAGCAGGTTCTGCCGCCGGGAGGGCAGCAGCGCCATCACGCGCTTGATGTCCGGGATGAAGCCCATGTCGAGCATGCGGTCGGCTTCGTCGAGCACGAAGATCTCGACGGACGAGAAGTCGATCCGGCCTTCGTGATGATGGTCGAGCAGTCGTCCGGGCGTGGCGACCAGGATGTCGACGCCGCGGCGCAGCTGCGCGATCTGCGGGCCGAACCCCACCCCGCCGAACAGCGCGTACGACGTGACCTTGAGGTGCTTGCCGTAGGTCTTGACCGACGCTTCCACCTGCGCGGCGAGCTCGCGCGTGGGCGTGAGGATCAGCGCGCGCAGCGGCTTGCGGCCGCTCTTTGCATGGGTGGGGGTGGTCGACAGCCGTTGCAGCATCGGCAGGACGAAGCCCGCGGTCTTGCCGGTGCCCGTCTGGGCGCCAGCCATCAGGTCGCCGCCCGCGAGGACGGCAGGAATGGCCTGCGCCTGGATCGGCGTGGGCACGGTATAGCCTTGTTCGGCGACGGCGCGCAGCAGCGCACCGGACAGCCCGAGCGAATCGAACGTCATGGCAGCTTTCGTGAGTGCTCGGCTATACGCACTCGATCGAGCGGCCAGTCACAGCCAAACGGGGGAAAC
>DATILY010000041.1:0-13546 GCA_035475895.1 Casimicrobiaceae bacterium
CGAACTGATGATCGTCGTGGCGATTATCGGCATCCTGGCCGCAATCGCTATTCCGCAGTATCAGGATTACATCGCGCGCACGCAGATCGGTGAAGCGCTGTCGCTGGGCGACGGTCTCAAGACGCCCATCGGCGAGTGCGCGAACACGCTGGGCACGCTGACCGGCTGTGACGGGACGAAGCAGGGTATCCCGGACCCGACCGGCGTCAAGGGTAACTACCTCGGCAACAGCACGACGCCTACCATCACCAGCGGCGTCATGGTGTTCACGATGGACAAGGCTGGCACGAAGGTGTCGTCACTGGTTGCCAGCACGACGGTCACCCTGAGCCCGACGCTGAACGGCGGCTCGATCGCCTGGACGTGCACGGGCACCGCCACGCCGGAACGCCTGCCGTCGGCCTGCCGCTAAGCCGCACAGTATCGACGGCGCTTCGCGCCGTGCTTCTCGCAAAGGCCGCCCACGAGGCGGCCTTTGTTTTTCACCTGCGCGTTTCAAGCAACGCGTCTGCGACGTGCGAAGCGCCATGCCGGAAGTGCCACGCGGAAGTGCTACGTGCTCGCGCCCGCGCGTGACGCCAGCATGCCGGTGAACGCATCGAAGATCCGCTGCATGGCAGGCCGCTTGTACGGATACAGCGCGGGGTCGTCGAGGTCATGCACGAGCGCGGCGTTGTCGACTTCGAACACCAGCAGGCGGCCATCGGGCGCATCGGCGCAGTCGAGCGTCACGTAGTCGAGGCCCAGGCGCTCGTGGATGGCCTGCAGGCTTGCCGCATGCCGCACCGCGAAGTCGCCATCGAACGTCTCGAAGAACGCCTGCTCGTCGCGCCGCTTCCCAACACTCTGTGACATGCCGGCGTTGACGTAGTGGATCATCCAGTGATCGGAGATCCCCATGTGGACGGCGAACGGACTGGCATCGACCAGAGCGACGCGGCATTTGCGGAATTGTCCGTCGGCGGACCGGTAGTCGACGAAGGGGGACACGAAGAATTCGATGGCGCTCACGTTCGTGAGGTAAGCGGCGAGCTCGTCGGGGCCGTCGACCTTCGCGAGCTCCTTGCCGCCCTGCGAATCGACCGGTCGCACGATGACGGGAAACGTGTCGATGCCCGGCACGTCGCCGAGCGAGGCGCCGCGGCGCCCCACCGCCTGTAACGTCGAGCGCGCGACGCGCACCGTGGGCGGCATCAGCACACCCGGTATCGACCCGAGCCGCTCGGCGGCATCGTCGCGCAGCGTCCGCACGATGTGCTCGGGGGCGTTGATGATGGGCTTGTCCGTGCGCGAGCGCAGCGCGGCGAGCGCCTGCAGCAGGACGTGGTTGGCGTTGGACTCGCCGACTGCAACGAACACCACGTCGTGCAGCGGCAGGGCGGGGGGTAACGCTTGCCCGGGCACGGTATAGACGAACGAGACTTCGACGCTGCTGTGCTCGAGCAGGCAGTCGACCGGTGTGTTGGACGTGTTGTCCCCGGGCGCCATCACGACCAGCAATCGAAGGACCGGGTTCGCGGGCGACGCCAGGCGATAGACCTGCTGCAGCTTGAGTGCCTGCGACTGGTAATGCAGTGCGAACGGTACGTTGTCGGGGTTCTGGGTGAGGAAGCACAGCGTGGCGATGTCCAGCATCGCGCCCGCGTCGGCCGGATCCTGCGCGACGCGCGCCTCGAGCTGCGGACCGAGCACCGAGATGTCGTTCCCTGCCTCCATGAGGCGGCCCAGTCCGGCAAGGCCGATGACCGGCGCAGCGTCCATCGTGCGCATGCTCATCGCTTGCCGCTGCTGCCGAATCCGCCTTCGCCGCGTGCGCTGGCGGCGAAGTCATCCACGATCGTGAACGCCGCCCGCGCGACCGGCACGATGACGAGTTGCGCGATGCGATCCAGCGGCTCGATCGTGTAAGCCTCGTGGCTGCGGTTCCAGCAGCTGACCATCAACGGCCCCTGGTAGTCGGAGTCGATCAGGCCGACGAGATTGCCCAGGACGATCCCGTGCTTGTGACCGAGGCCGGAGCGGGGCAGGATCACCGCCGCATAGGCGGGGTCGCCAATGTGAATCGCAATGCCGGTGGAGATGAGATGCGTGTCACCCGGCGCGATGGTGACCGGCGCCTCGATGCAGGCGCGCAAGTCCATGCCGGCGGAGCCTTGGGTTGCGTACGCGGGCATGTGCGCGCGCATGCGCACGTCCAGCACGCGCATCTCCACGTTCACCATGGGTTGGCATCCACGACGTCGAGCATGCGCCCGTTGGATTTGTCGATGATCGCGGCCATGTCGCCGAAGCGGCCGACGATCGGAACATAACCGAGGCGCGATGCCTGTCGATCCAGGCGGCTGACCGTCACGGCGATCCGCTCCTTCACCTGCGGATTGTGCTCTTCCAGCGTGGTGATCGGCTTGGCGCGCCTGGCCACCTCGTCTGCGATGCGATCGTACGGAACGTAGAACCGGGGCAGGCTGTTCAGATCGCCACCGAACTCGCCGAACAACAGCTTGTTCTTCTCCTCCGGATCCTGGGGCATCTGTGCGCCGACCAGACGTGGTCCGGTGAGCGGGAACGACGCGAACTCGGGATAGCGCGCCTGGGCCAGGGCTTCGGGCTTGACTTCGGCGGGAGACACGATCTCGAAACGGTCCACGGCGAAGACGGTGAAGACGGGGCGGAATCCGTACATGTTGGACAGGCCGTAAGCCAACGCCGCGATCTGGAGCAACGCGATGGTGGTCAGGTCGAAGCGGAGGCCCTTCTTGCCCGCCTTGAAGATGATCAGGGTGATCAGCGGCCCGATGACGACGTCGCATCCCACGATCAGCAGCACCAGCATGGGCCCGCCCATCAGGGCGAAGTACGGCGGCGGATACCACAGCTGGTACATGACCAGGAGCACCGTTACGGCAATGACCGCACTCAATCCGATGTGAATGGCTGCCGCCTTCCAACGACTCACCCTTTGCCTCCACCAGCGTCGATGCGTTGCGCAATCTCCTGTACCAGCCGCCGGGCCAGCGCCAGCTTGTCCATCCGGGGCAACGGACGCGCGCCGGCGTCATCGAGGAGCGTCACCTCGTTGTCGTCGGCACCGAAGGCGTCCTGCGCGCGGTTGGCGATCATCAGCGGGACGTTCTTGCGCTTGCGCTTTGCCTCCGCGTTGTCGTTCACGTCATGGCTTTCCGCCGCGAAGCCCACGCAGAACGGGCCATCCTTCAGCGCTGCGACCGTCGCAAGAATGTCGGTGGTGGGCTTGAGCGTCAGCGTCAGCGGCGTGCCTGATTTCTTGAGCTTGCGCTCGGATACGGCTTCCGGCGCGTAGTCGGCGACTGCGGCCACCGCGACGAACACGTCGCTCGACTCGACCACGTGCATCACCGCCGCAGCCATCTGCGCGGCGCTGTCGACGTCGATGCGCCGCACACCCGCAGGCGTCGGAAGCGTCGTCGGGCCGGCCACCATGGTCACGCTGGCGCCCGCTTCGGCGAGCGCGCGCGCCAGCGCGAAGCCCATGCGCCCGGAGCTCGTGTTCGTGATGCCGCGCACCGGATCGATGGCCTCGAACGTCGGCCCGGCTGTCACGACCACGCGCTTGCCCGCGAGCAGCTTAGGCTGGCGGAACGCATGCAGCGCGGTGCGCAGGTCCTCGGCTTCGAGCATGCGGCCGTCGCCGTATTCCAGGCATGCGAGCTCACCCGATCCCGGGCCGAGGATCACGACGCCATCGTGCCGCAACTGCGTAACGTTGCGCTGGGTGGCGGCGTTCGACCACATCTGCACGTTCATTGCGGGCGCGACCAGCAGCGGGCAGTCTCGGGCCAGGCACAGCGTGGAGAGCAGATCGTCGGCGCGGCCCTGCACGAGGCGCGCGAGGAAATCCGCCGTCGCAGGCGCGACGAGGATGAGGTCGGCACCGCGCGACAGGCCGATGTGGCCCATCGCATTGTCGGCGCCCGAGGACCACAGGCTCTGCGCCACCGTGCGGCCCGACAGCGCCTGGAACGTCGTGGCCGTGACGAACCGTGCGCCGGCCTTCGTCAGCACGACGTCGACCTGCACGCCGTCCTTGACGAGCAGGCGTACCAGCTCCGCCGCCTTGTACGCGGCGATGCCACCCGTCACGCCCAGCACGATGCGGCGGAGCGGGGCGTCCTGTGCAAGCGCGTCATGCATGCGGTTCATGGCAGCCGAAGTGGCGCGCAGTTTAACGCACGCGTGACGTCGGAACGCCGGGTCGTCCCTCGATGCCGACGGGCGTTCGCCACGTCCGCACGAGCGGCGCCATGCGTGGCGCAGCGGCCTTGGGTGCCGGGTAGTGCGAGTCTGTCGGTCGCTGGCGTCGACTGCCCACACGCGAGGGGTCATGGCGGCACTCTTCTTGCTTTCCCAACCTGGTTCGCCACTTGCGCCACACTGGCCCTCCGGACTCCACAGCCGATATGCATGACACGATCGAAGCCGTGAGCGACTCGTCGCTTGCCAGCCGCGAGCCGGCTCCGGACGTCGCCAGGCATTCGGCCGGGACTGCGGCGCGTCCGCTGTTCGCCGTGCCTGACGATCCGCGTCTGTTGTGGTTCGCCTTGGGCGTCGTCCTGGTCGGCATGGTGGCATCCGCCTTTGGCATCGCGCGCTTCGCTGTCGGCACGACGATCACGGGCCCGACGGGATCGAACCTCGGCAGCATCATCGGGGCGCTGGGGTATTTCGCCTGGTATTTCGTCCTGATGTACGCCTTCGCCCGACCGGGCGGGCACCGCATCGCGCCGGTCATCGTCCCGGGGCTGATCATCGGCCCCGCTGTCTTCTTTTTCGCACTGCATTCGCGCTACCCCGAGATGAGCGCCTATCTGCTCCTGTGGGGCACGATGGGCTGTGTGCTGGGCGTCCCGGCCCTCGCGAAGATGCTTCATGACCGCTACATCGGCCAGGAACCCGTCGAGTACCGCACAAAGCTCCGTGCGCTGCTCTTCGCCTCGCTCGCGTTCGTGCTGCTCGCGTTCGCGCCCATTCCGTTCCTCGACATCTCGACGTCGCTGCATCCGCTCACCTACGACGCGTTTGCGTATCGCTTCGAATCGACGCTCGGATTCCAGCCGAGCGTCGTGCTCGCACGTGGGCTCGTCGACAATCCGTGGCTCCAGACCCTGCTCGTCGCCTCCTACAACGTGCTGCCGCTCGGTTTTGCGGTAGTGATCGGAGCGCAGGCGGCGCGTCCCGATCGCCCGTCGTTCAGCCCGATCGCGGGCCTCATCGTGTCAATGGCGATCGGCGTCATCGGCTATCACTTTTTTCCGGTGGCCGGTCCCCTCTACCTGAACAATGGATTCCCGCTTGCGGTGCCGCGAGCCGACCTCATTCCGCTGGAAGCGGTGCCGCTCCAACCTGTCCCGCGCAACGGCGTGCCGTCCATGCATTTCGCCTGGGCTGTGCTGCTTTGGCTGACCGCCCGCCAGCTCGGCAACCGCTGGCTGTACGGCGCGTTTTCCATTCTGCTCGCGCTCACCTTCGTCGCCACCATGGCGCTGGGCGAGCACTACATGATCGACCTGATCGCCGCCGTCCCGGTCGCCATCGCGACCGTTGCGATCATCGCCGGCAGGCTGCCCTGGAGCGAGCCCTCGCGCAGGAAGGCCGCGCTCGGCGGATTCGCCATCTGGATCGCCTGGATCGTCGCGTTGCGCTTCGCAGTGCCGCTGTTCGAGGCGATTCCCGGTCTTTCGTGGATCGCGATCGCGGCGACGCTATGGTTCAGCGTGACGCTCTATCGACCGCTCATGCGTGCCTTCGAGCGATATCCGGCCGTATGGCGCGCGCCGGCGGAGACGGCGTTCGTCCAGCCGGCAGCCCGCACCTTCTCGCCGCAGGTGCGGACCGTCGTCGCAATGTTCGTGCTGTCCGGGTTCGCGGGACTGATGTACGAGGTCGTGTTCTCCAAGTCGCTCGCCCTCACGTTCGGCGGCACCGCGACCGCCATCTATACGGTGCTGGCGACGTACATGGGCGGCATGGCACTGGGCGCGTGGCTCGGCGGGCGGCTCGCCGCCGGCCGCGACAATCCGCTCGTCATTTATGCGTTTTGCGAAATGGGGATCGGCGCTTACTGTGCCGCCACAGCGCTCGTGTTCGGCGCGATCCAGCTCGGATACGTGCATCTTGCGAGCGGCATCGCACCTGACGCACCTGTGCTCACCGCGCTGCGCGTCGCACTGGGCATGGCCGGCCTGATGTTGCCGACCGTGCTGATGGGCATGACGCTGCCCATCCTCGCGCGCTATCTCGAGCAACGTTCCTACGCCCTCGGGCGCTCCGTTGCGGTCCTCTACGCGGCCAACACGATCGGCGCTGCACTGGGCGCGCTGCTCGTCGGCTACGCCATCATCCAGGCGCTTGGCATGCGTGGCACGACGATGTGCGCTGTCCTGGTCAACTTCCTCGTGGCCTTCCTCGCGATCCGGTTGCACAAGGCAAGCGCAGGTCAGCCGGTCGAGGAGCGCGCCGTGCCCGAAACGTCAGCGGCCCCGTCTGCGCCCGCCGCCGCCGGCCGCAACGTGGTCGTTGCAGGCTATGTCGCGCTCGCGATCCTCGGGGTCGGAGGCGCCATCACGCTCGCGCTCGAAACCATCTACATCCATTTGCTCGCCGTCGTCGCGGGCAACAGCACGTACGCGTTCTCGCTGATGTTGTTCACGTTCCTCCTGGGCCTTGGCGCCGGCGCCGAAGCGGCGCGACGGCTGCTGCAGCGGCACGGCGTGCCGCTCGCGACGCTGCTCGGCTGGCTGGAGTTCGGACTTGCGATCGTGATCCTCGGCGGCGTCTTCTTGTGGGACGCCATGCCCGCCTACTTCGCGAGCTTCGAGACCTATCCTTTGGCGCGGGGGTTTGCGGCACGCGAGGTCGTGCGTGGCATCGTGTGCTGGCTCGCCATGTTCCCGCCGGCGTTCTTCATCGGCGCAATCTATCCGCTCGCAATGGAATGCATCGGGCGCGCGCAGCCGAGCCGATCGATCCACGCGCTGGGCAGCGCAGCCGCGTTGAACACGATCGGCAATATCGTCGGAGTGCTCGTTGGCGGCTTCGTGCTGCTTCCACTGCTCGGCGCGCTGCCGAGCGTGCACGTCCTGGCGATCGCTTCGATGGTGCTTGGCGTGCTGGCGCTGTCGATCTCGCCGCAAGCCAAACGCTGGACGACGTGGATGCCCGCGGCGACGGCGCTGCTGCTGCTCGCGGCCCAGCCTGCATCGTTCGACTACGATCGCCTGGCTTCAGGCGCGAACGTCTATTTCGCCACGCTCAACTTCGGCAAAGTCATCGATCACGCCGAGAGCATCGAAGGTGGCCTGACTTCGGTGACGGAATCGCAATCGCCCGGTCAGCCGCCCGTGCACACGCTGCTGACGAACGGAAAATTCCAGGGAAACGACGCCTCCGGAGGCGAAATGCAGGCGCAGTTCGGGTTCGCGCTTGCCCCGCTGCTGCATAACAGCCGGCGCGACCGTGCGCTGGTGATCGGCTACGGGACCGGGGTCAGCGCGCGGACGCTGCACGAGGCTGGCTTCCAGCAGCTCGACGTCGTCGACCTCAGCAAGGACATCGTGCAGCTGGCCGACCGGCATTTCGGCGCCGTCAACGCGGGCGTGACGCGGCAACCCGGCGTGTCGACGTACATCACGGACGGGCGCAACTACCTGCTCTTGCAAGACCGTGCATACGACGTGATCGGGATCGAGATCTCGTCGATCTGGTTCGCCGGTGCAGCATCCTTGTACAACCGCGAATTCTACGAGCTCGCGCGGAAGCGCTTGCGCCCCGACGGCGTGCTGCAGCAGTGGGTGCAGCTCCATCACTTGTCACAGCAGGACGTGCTGCGGGTGCTCGGGTCGGTGCGCTCCGAATTTCGCTATGTCTGGCTGTATGTGATCGGCGGACAAGGGATCATCGTGGCATCGAATGATCGAGCGTCCGTGCCGGGTCCCGAAGCGCTCCAGGCCTTGCGGACGACCGCATCGCTGCAACCCATCCTCCAAGCTCTCGGTGGCGATCCGGGCGTGCTGCGCCAAACGCAGCTGCTCGATCCGGCGGCCACGGACCGGTTGCTCACCAGCTTGCCGGTACCGCTCAAGTACTGGGTTTCGACCGACGACAATCTGTCGCTCGAATACAGCACGCCGAAGGGCAACGCGCCCGATCAGGCGCGAACGACCGAACAGAACGTCCAATTCATTCGGCAGCGATCCGCTCCGCGCAAATAATCGCGCAGCTTTGCGCTGTTCCGTGCGGCGAAACCGCGCAGGCGAGGCACGATCGGGCGCGAGCGTGCGGTGGCGAGCGAACGCGTCATCCATGCGGACGATCGCAGTCGAAGTGACGCCTCGATAGCCTACGGCGTGGCTGCACATCGTCCGCTTCTCACCCGGTCTCGACGCGCAAGCCAGCACGACGGCCCGCGCGAGCGCCTGCTTGCGCATGGCGCCGCCGCACTGTCCGATGCCGAGCTGCTCGGCGTCCTGCTGGGCACTGGCTTTGGCGGCGCCTCGGCGGTGCAGCTCGCGCGCGACGCTCTCTCCGCTGCCGGCAGTCTCACGAGCCTCCTCGGCGCGCCGGCGGCGCGGTTGCGCCAGCTGCGCGGCTTCGGTGTGGCCCGCGTCGCCGCGCTCAAGGCATCGATCGAGCTGGGCCGCAGGCTCGCGCGCGACGAGCTGCGCAGCGGCAACGCGCTCACGTCGCCCGAGGCGGTGCGCGACTACCTGCGACTGTCCCTCGCCACGTTGCCGCACGAAGCGTTCATGGCATTGTTCCTGGACAGCCAGCACCGCCTGCTCGCCGCCGAAGAGCTGTTCCGCGGCACGCTCGCGCAAACGAGCGTCTATCCGCGCGAGGTGCTCAAGGCAGCGCTGGGTCACAACGCCGCGGCCGTGATCTTCGCGCACAACCATCCGAGCGGCGTGGCCGAGCCTTCGCGTGCCGACGAGCTGCTGACCCAGGCGCTCAAGCAGGCGCTCTCGCTGGTGGACATCCGCACGCTGGACCACTTCGTCGTGGCGGGGTCGCAGGTCGTGTCGTTCGCGGAACGGGGATTGCTCTGACTCGTGTTAAACTAGACTAAGTTTAGTCAAGCTGGCGAGTCCGGCAATGCCCAAGCACACCCAGGTCAACATACACGACGCCAAGACGCACTTGTCGCGCCTGGTCGATCAGGTGGCAGCCGGGGCCGGCGACGTCGTAATCGCCAAGGCCGGCAAACCGGTCGCGCTGCTGACTCGCCTGCCCGTCGACAAGCCTTTCCGTACACCCGGGTTTCTGAAGGACCGAATCCGTATCGCCGACGACTTCGACGCGCCGCTTCCCGCGGACCTTCTTGAAGCGTTCGAGGGCAAGCGTGAACCTTCTGCTTGATACCCACATTTTCCTCTGGTTCCTGGCCGATTCCCGGCGCCTTTCGGCAGGCGCTCGCGGCCAAATACAGCGGGCCGATACCGTATTCGTGAGCGCAGCATCGGTTTGGGAAGCCGCCTTGAAGACAGCTTTGGGCAAGCTGGATGTCTCGGCGGACGACTTGGTCGCTGGAATCGTGGGTAGCGGTTTCAGCGAGTTGCCCGTCCGGGCGCGCCACGCCATTCGCGTCTCGGCGTTGCCCGCGCTGCATCGCGACCCGTTCGATCGCCTCCTCGTTGCCCAGGCGATCGACGAGCAGCTTCGATTGCTTACCGCCGATGCGATGCTCGCACCGTATGGCGAGCTGGTCAGCGTTGTTTGACCTGTCGCTCCGAGCGGCACAGGGGTCGGCAGGCGCCATAGCCGGACCTTGGCGTCGCCTTGTCTCGCCCGCGTCGATCGGTTAAAATCCAAGGCTTTGCAGCGCTCGGACTCCCTCGGGCGTGGCGTTTGTCTTAGGAGCGGGCCATGGCTCGAGTATGTCAGGTGACCGGCAAGGCGCCGATGGTGGGTAACCACGTCTCGCATGCCAACAACAAGACCAAGCGGCGTTTCATGCCGAACCTTCAGTCGCGCCGCTTTTTCGTCGAGAGCGAAAACCGCTGGATCAGCCTCCGGCTGACCACCGCGGGGCTGCGCACCATCGACAAGAAGGGCATCGACGTCGTGCTGGCGGACCTGCGCGCCCGCGGCGAGCAGGTGTAGCCGCAGTCAGGAGATTGTCATGCGTGAAAAGATCAAGCTCGAGTCGTCGGCCGGTACGGGCCACTTCTACACGACGTCCAAGAACAAGAAGAACACCCCGGACAAGATGGAGATCAGGAAATTCGATCCCGTCGCGCGCAAGCACGTGCTGTACAAGGAAACGAAGCTGAAGTAACTGGAAAACGGCGCAGGCGTTCTTTCAGCGCCGCGCATCAGGCCCGCGCCGACCCGCGGGCTTTTTTGCGCCCTCGCGCCGACGCTGGTGATGCAGCCGCCTCGTCACCCATGAGTGAGCGGGCGGGCAGCCGAAACCGGCGCAGCGCGGCCAGTACGGCGTCGGTCGCTTCGAACCGCGTGTACCAGCGGTAGACCGCGACCATCGACGGCAGCGCGACCGCGGCCAGGATCACCCAACCGTTGCGCGTCAGCAGCGCGATCACGAGAACGAAGAAGACGATCGGCAGCCGGCGCGCATCGAGAAACATCGCCGTGACGCTGCGATCGTGCGCAAGCGCTGCAAGGGCGCGCTGCACGCCGAACGCCTGCACCTCGATCTTCTCCACCGCCGTGCGCAACGCGGCATGCGCGTCGGCGGACAGGTCGAGCGCCGATAATTGCTGACACAGCGCCTGCAGGCGCGTGAAGCCCTGCTCGAGGCTGCTGGCCGTCGCTGCGCTGATGTCGTCGTCCTCGGGGGCGGCATCGAGCAGCGCCTTCACTGCGACCCGCAACCCCTGCGCCGTCTCGGCGATCTGCTGCGCACGCGCGCGCTCGGCCGTCGTCTCGCGCACGCGAGCCGCGGCGTCGTCGGCTTGCGCGACCGCCAGGAATGCGCGCACGGCCACCAGTCCTGCGGGGTCGTCGCCGATGCGCACGACCAGCGTTTCGAGCCACGAATCGCGGTCGACGAGACGGGCGCGCGCGGTGGCCACTTCGGCGCGCAGCGCCTGCAGATAGTCCGGATCGGCGGCCGCGAGCAGGAGCGCACCGTGGACATCGTGCGCCTCGGGCGCCACCATCTGACCGCGCGCCCCGAACGCGACCGCATCGAAGTCGACGTGACCGCCTTCGGTTGCGGGCCGGCGCGCGGCCTCCTGATGCGCGGCGTCGTGAAGCGCGTTGCCCGCGGCGTACGCCGCGCCGAAGCGCTGCCAGCTGTCGTGCCACGTCGCGTGCAGCTGCGTCAGCGCCGGCGCGTCGGGAAATGCAGCCAGGGCATCCGCGCGCCACACCGAATCGAGCCAGCGAATCGCGTCGCCATCGTCGGCAACAGCCTTGCGGGCATGCGCGAGCACCGTCTCGGGCGTCAGCGGCTCGCCGCGCCATACGGGCGGCAGCGTCGGGCAGGCGGCGCGCAGGAAGCGCAGCACGCGCGTGTCGTCGTCGATGCCGCGCTCGTCCTGCGCGTCGCGCAAGGCCCGCAGCAGGTTGTAATCGGCCAGCTCCTGCTCGATCCAGCGGGCGAGCGTGCCGCGCGCGAGGTCCTTGCGTGCATCGTCCCAGTGACGCGCGAGGGCGACGGCGAGCTCCTGCGCATTGGTGCATTCCGCGCCGCCGATGCGATACGGCTTGACGACGCTGGCACCGACGGCTGTCTCGTCGGGTGCGACGAGCGTCGGGTCGCCCGCCAGCCAGCGCGCGACTTCGTCCCCACCGAAGCGGCGGCGCGGATCGCGCAGCAGCAGCCCGCGGCACAGCTTGCGCAACGCGTCGTCATACACGACGCCCACGTCGATCGGCCGCGTGGCGAGCTGGTGATTCATCACCTGCTCGGTCAGCCCTTCGAACGGATGACGGCCGGTGGCCGCTTCGAGCGCGATCATGCCGAGCGACCACCAGTCGGCCTTGGCGTCGATCACGCCGGTGAGCACCTCGGGCGCGGCGTAGCGCGTCGTACGCGCGACGCTCGTGAAATGCTGCGTCGCCGCGGCGAGCGATGCGATGCCGAAGTCCGTCAGCGCGAGCGCGAGCGGCTGGCGCGCGCGGACCAGCACGTTGTCGGGCTTGAGGTCGCGATGCAGGATGCGATGCGCGTGGATGCGGGTGAGCGCGTCCGCGATCTGCGCGACGATGCCGCGGACGTCGGCCGCCGCGAGAGGTCCTTCACGCAGGTAATCGGCCAGCGTTCCGCCGCTCACGTACTCCAGGCGCTCGTACGCCACGCCATCGGACACGCCATGCGCGAGCACGCGCACGACCGATGCGCCGGCGCTGGCGGCAAGGATGTCGAGCAGGCGAAAATCCGGATCGATGCCCTTGCGGTAGAGCTTGACCACGGAGCGTTCGCCATGCGCGATATCTTCGACGAGCAGGATGTCCGCCTCGCTGCCGGTCGCCGGAAAGACGTCGACCACGCGATAGGCGTCGCGCAGCGCGGAGGGTAGCGGACGGGCGTCGAGCGGCGCCGCTGGTCCGGCAAGGGGCCGGTTGCAATAGACGCAGCGGGCTGTGCCAGCCGGATTGGGTTGCCCGCAGTCGGGGTGAGGGCAAAGGGCAACGTCGCCGGGTCCCTGCTTTTGCAGCGACGACGGACCAGGATCGTCGATCCCGCGCGGGCGGGAATCCAGCGTCGTTGCCGTGTCTTCCGCGTGAACGTTGAGGTCGGCGGGCCCCCGCTCTTGCGGGGACGACGAGCTACGCGGCAGCGCGAAGTCCACGCCCGCCAGCGTCGCGCCGCAGGCGCAGCGCGCGCGCTCCGGCGGGTTCTCGCTGTCGCAGACGGGGCAGACGCGGACGAGGGCGGTCACCCGCCGTACTCTACCGGCGCCACGACACTTGATCGAGCGCGAGCCCGCGCTCGGCGCACAGCGCTTCGACACGCGCCATGTCGCCACGCGCCGGGATGCCGATCATCCACACGCGGCCGCCTTCGACGCGCATCTGCATGCGTTTGCCGCTCTGATCGGCACTCGCCTCGATGAAGCGCGCATAGCGCGCGCGTCCGCGGGCCGAAAGCGCTACCAGCGACTGGTTGGACGAGCCGCGCCACACGTGAGTCAACGGCAGGCGGTCGACGTAGGGCTCCGGAATGATGGCGTCGAGCTGCGCCAGGATGGCGGCGTGCTTGCCCTCCAGCGTGCGCAACGGGTAGCCGCTGTAGCAGAGCAGGTCGAAATCGAGCCGCTGGTGGCGACGCCACGCATCGAGCGCGCGCAGGAGTGCGGCCAGCGCCACCGGTTGATCGAACGGCTCGCCGCCGCTGATCGTGACACCGTCGAGCGCGTCGCCCGCGGTGCGTCGGCACCACGCCACGAGATCGGCGATTACGATCGCCTTGGACGGGTCGGCGGACCAGGTGTCCTGCGAAACGCAGCCCGGGCAGTGAATCGAGCACCCCTGCAGCCACAATCCGATGCGCTTGCCCGGCCCAAGCACCGTGACGGGCCAGTGCGCCTTGTTGAGCTCGATCGTG
>DATILY010000042.1:0-11258 GCA_035475895.1 Casimicrobiaceae bacterium
CCGCAGCGATGATCGCCCGTAAGCGACTGAATCCATGCGTTTCGAGACCCATTTCGACGTGATCGTCGTCGGTGGCGGCCACGCCGGCACCGAGGCGGCGCTTGCCTCGGCGCGGATGGGATGCCGAACGCTTCTGCTGACGCACAACATCGAGACCGTGGGGCAGATGTCCTGCAATCCGTCGATCGGCGGCATCGGCAAGGGACATCTGGTCAAGGAGATCGACGCGCTGGGCGGCGTCATGGCGATCGCCACCGACGAGGCCGGCATCCAGTTCCGGACGCTCAATTCGAGCAAGGGCGCCGCCGTGCGCGCGACGCGCGCCCAAGCGGACCGGATCCTCTACAAGCAGGCGATCCGGCGGCGCATCGAGCAGGCGCCCAACCTCACCGTTTTCCAGCAGCCCGTCGACGACCTGCTGATCGAGGGCGACCGCGTCACCGGCGTAGTCACGCAGATCGGTGTCCTCTTCGAGGCCGACAATGTCGTCCTGACGACCGGGACGTTCCTCGCGGGCCTGATCCATGTGGGGCTGCAGAACTACGAGGCCGGCCGGGCCGGCGATCCTCCGGCGAAGCGGCTGGCGGCGCGCCTGCGTGAGCTCGCGCTGCCGGTGGGACGCCTCAAGACCGGCACGCCGCCTCGACTCGACGGCCGCACCATCGACTTCACGGTGCTCGAGCCTCAGCCGGGCGATGACCCGCCGGGCGTCTTCTCGTTCATGGGCAGCCGCGCCATGCACCCGCGCCAGCTGCCGTGCTGGATCACGCGCACGCAGCCGCGCACGCACGAGATCATTCGCGCGGGCCTTGACCGCTCGCCGCTGTTCACCGGCGTCATCAAGGGCATCGGCCCGCGCTACTGCCCGTCCATCGAGGACAAAGTGGTGCGCTTTCCCGAGCGCACCGGGCACCAGGTCTTTCTGGAGCCCGAGGGTCTCGACACGACCGAGGTGTATCCCAACGGGATTTCGACCTCGCTGCCGTTCGATGTCCAGCTCGATCTCGTACGCTCCATGCCGGGCTGCGAGCGCGCGCACATCCTGCGGCCGGGCTATTCGATCGAATACGATTACTTCGACCCGCGCGCGCTGCGCTCCACCCTCGAGACCAAGTCGATCGCCGGCCTGTTCTTCGCGGGCCAGATCAACGGCACGACGGGCTATGAGGAGGCGGCTGCACAAGGCCTGCTGGCGGGCCTCAACGCGGCCCGGCGCGCGCGCGGCGAAGCGGGGTGGTGTCCGCGTCGCGACGAGGCGTACCTCGGCGTCCTCGTCGACGACCTCGTCACGCGTGGCGTGACCGAGCCTTATCGCATGTTCACGTCGCGCGCCGAATATCGCCTCCAGCTGCGCGAAGACAACGCCGACTTGCGGCTGACCGAGCACGGCCGCAGGCTGGGGCTCGTCGACGATGCACGCTGGGAAGCGTTTTGCCGCAAGCGCGACGCCATCGGCGCGGAGCACACCCGCCTGCGGACGACACGCGTAACGCCGCTCTCACTGGGTTCCGAGGCCGCTGGCATACTGTTCGGCCCCAGCCTTGAGGGCGAGCGCTCACTCTCAGAATTGCTCAGACGGCCTGGTGTTTCTTACGCGGCCGTTCACCGAGTGCCAGGCGCCGGCGCCCCCGTCGAGGATCCCGCGGTCGCCGAGCAAGTCGAGATCTCGCTCAAGTACGCCGGTTACATCGAGCGGCAACAGGATGAGGTGGCGCGCCGCAGCGAGCAGGACGACAAGCGCCTGCCGGCCGACCTCGACTACGCGGCCGTGCGCGGGCTGTCCATCGAGGTGCGCCAGAAGCTGGCCGCCCAACGCCCCGAGACGGTGGGCCAGGCCGCGCGCATCTCGGGTGTCACGCCGGCGGCGATCGCGTTGCTGCTCGTGCACCTCAAGCGCCATGGGGCGCCGGCGGTGGCGGCGTGACGCTCGCCGTCGGCGCGAGCGCGCACGCCGACGCGCTGAACGCGGGGCTGGACGAGCTCGGCATCGCCCTTGCGCCCGATGCGCCCGCGCGTCTCCTGGCCTACGTCGATCTGCTCGAGCGATGGAACCGCACGTACAACCTGACGGCTATCCGCGAGCCCGCGCGCATGATCACGCATCACGTGCTCGACGCACTCGCGATCCTGGCCCATTTGCCTTCGCGGGCGACGCTGCGCGTGCTCGACGTCGGATCGGGCGGCGGCGTGCCCGGCATTCCGCTGGCGATCGCGCGTCCGGGCTGGACGGTGACGCTGCTCGATTCCAACAGCAAGAAGACGACGTTCCTGACGCAAGCCGCGATCGATCTGCACGCGGCGAATGTGCGTGTCGCGACCGCGCGCGTCGAGGCGTTCGCGCCGGACGCGCCGTTCGATGTCGTCGTGTCGCGCGCATTCAGCGAGCTCGCCGATTTCACCGCGGGTGCCGCGCGTCACGTCGCACCCGGCGGCGTGCTCGCTGCAATGAAAGGCGTGCATCCTGACGAGGAGCTCGCGCAGCTGCCCGACGCCATCGAGGTGCTCGGCGTGCCGATGCTGCGCGTGCCGGGACTCGATGCGGCGCGCCATCTCGTGCTGATGCGCCCGCGGAGCGCCGATTGACGCGCATCCTTGCCGTCGCGAACCAGAAGGGTGGCGTCGGCAAGACCACCACGGCCGTCAACCTTGCGGCGAGCCTCGTCGCGATGAAGCGCCGCGTGCTGGTGGTGGACCTCGATCCGCAGGGCAATGCCACCACCGGCGCGGGCGTGGACAAGCGCGCCCTCGCGCACACGGTCTACCAGGTGCTGCTCGGCGAGCGCCGCATCGCCGATGTGCGCATCGCCTCGCCGACGGGAGGCTTCGATCTCGTTCCGGCCAATCGCGATCTCGCCGGTGCCGAGGTCGAGCTCGTGGACTTGCCAGAGCGGGAGACGCGCCTCAAGGATGCGCTTGCCGAGGCGCTGCGGCAGATGAAATCGGCGATCGACGAAGTCGCCGGCGACTACGATTTCATCCTGCTCGATTGTCCGCCCTCGCTGTCGCTGCTCACGCTCAACGGGTTGTGCGCGGCCGACGCCGTGCTGATTCCGATGCAGTGCGAGTACTACGCCCTGGAAGGCCTGTCCGACCTCGTGCAGACCGTGCGCAAGGTGCGCGCTCACCTCAATCCCAACCTCGAGATCGAAGGGCTGCTGCGCACGATGTACGACCCGCGCAACACGCTCGCACAGAACGTCGCCGCGGAGCTCGAGAAGCACTTCGGCGAGAAGGTGTATCGCACCGTGATCCCGCGCAACATCCGTCTCGCCGAAGCGCCGTCGCATGGCGTTCCGGCGCTCAAGCTCGAGATCAGCTCGAAGGGCGCGCAGGCGTACCTCGCGCTGGCCGGCGAGATGTTGCGGCGCATGGAAGCACGCGAAGCTCCGCAGCACGACGTGGCGCAGGAGACGACATGATCCGGCCCAAAGGCCTCGGGCGCGGGCTCGACGCCTTGCTCTCGGGCACGCACGACTCCACGCCCACGCAGGATGCGCTGCAGGTGCTCGCGATCGACCGCCTGCGGCCGGGCAAGTACCAGCCGCGCACGCGCATGGATGCAGCTTCGCTCGCGGAGCTCGCCGATTCCATCCGCGAGCAGGGCGTGATGCAGCCGATCCTCGTGCGGCCCGTCGACGGCGGCCACTTCGAGATCATCGCCGGCGAGCGCCGCTGGCGCGCCGCACAGCAGGCGGGCCTGCGCGAAGTGCCCACGCTCGTGAAGAGCATTCCCGATCAGTCGGCGCTCGCGCTGTCGCTCATCGAGAACATCCAGCGCGAGGATCTCAATCCGCTCGAGGAAGCGCAGGGATTGCAGCGGCTCATCGACGAGTTCGGCCTCACGCACGACGCGGTGGCAAAGGCGGTGGGACGCTCACGCAGCGGGGTCACCAATCTGCTGCGCCTCACCACGCTCGCCAAGCCCGTGCAGGACTACCTTTACGACGGCGCCCTCGAGATGGGTCATGCGCGCGCGCTGCTCGGCCTTCCGGTGGCGCAGCAGGGCGGGGCGGCAGCGCGCGTGGTCGAGGGCGGACTGTCGGTGCGCGACACCGAGCGGCTGGTGCACCAGCTGCAGAACCCGCCCAAGCGCACCGCTGCATCCGGCACGCGCGCCGGCAACGACGCGGACACGGCGCGGCTGGAGACCGATCTCGCCGAACGCCTCGGCGCCAGCGTGCGCATCGAGCCGGGCCGCAAGGGCGCCGGCCGCATCGTCATCCGCTACGCGAGCCTCGAGGAGCTGGACGGCATCGTCACGCGCGTCGGCGTGCCGTCCGGCGCGCGCTAGCCGAGCTGCGTCAGCATCGTCTCGGCGTTGGAGACTTCGAACTTGCCGGGCGCTTCGATGTTGAGCGTCTTCACGACGCCGTCCTCGACGAGCATCGAGAAGCGCGCGCAGCGCATGCCCATGCCGCGCGCATTGAGGTCCATCGTGAGGCCGAGCGCCTTGCAATAGTCGGCGCTGCCGTCGGCGAGCATGCGCACCTTGCCGTCGGTCTTCTGGTCGCGCGCCCACGCGCCCATCACGAACGCATCGTTCGCCGAGATGCACACGATCTCGTCGACGCCTTTCGACTTGAGCTTGTCGAAGCTCGCGAGATAGCCGGGCACGTGCTTGGCGGAGCAGGTCGGCGTGAACGCGCCGGGCAAGCCGAAGATCACGACCTTCTTGCCGCGCGTCAGCTCCTCGATCTTGACCGCATTCGGACCGATCGAGCAGCCGTCCTTCTCGACCTCGTGGAATTCCTGCAGGGTTCCCGCGGGCAGCCGGTCACCAACCTTGATCGTCATGTCTTCCTCCGGGCAATGCGCAAAAAAGAGAGTATGCGGCATCCGCTTCAGCGGCCCAAGCGGCCGCGGGCGTCTTGCCCCGCGCGAGCGCCCGGCGTAGCGTTGCACCCTTCGCGCCCGCGGTCCTTTCAAGAAGCCCGCATCGCGCTCCAGGAGGAACTCCATGCCCCGCTCGACCAGCGCCGCCGCGCGACCGGCGGCGAGCAAGCGCGTGCGCTTGCTCGTCGCCACGCGCAAGGGATTGTGGACGATCGCCAGCGATCCGGCGCGCAACGCCTGGCGGCTTGCCGGACCGCAATTCCTCGGACACATCGTGCATCACGCGGTGCTCGACCCGCGCGACGGACGCACGCTGCTCGCTGCGGCGCGCACCGGTCATCTGGGTCCCACCGTGTTCCGGTCGACCGACAGCGGGCGCACGTGGAAGGAGGCGACGCGCCCACCGGCGTTCGCGGAAGGGAGCGGTCGCGTCGTCGACCACACGTTCTGGCTCACCCCCGGACACGCGAGCGAACCGGGCGTCTGGTATGCCGGCACTTCGCCGCAGGGGCTTTTTCGCAGCGCCGACGCAGGCGCGACGTGGGAGGGGGTGAACGGGTTCAACCAGCATCCGCAGCGCAAGGCATGGTGCGGGGGCGACCAGGACGGCACGCCGGATGGCGCCAAGCTGCACTCCATCCTCATCGACCCGCGCGACGCACGTCACATGTATATCGGCATGTCGGGCGGCGGCGTGTTCGAGTCCACCGACCAGGGCAGCGACTGGCGTCCGCTCAACAAAGGCGTGCGCGCCGACTTCCTGCCCGACCCCGATCCCGCCTATGGCCACGATCCGCACTGCGTGCGCTTCGCGGGCGGGCGTCCCGATCGGCTGTACCAGCAGAATCACTGCGGCATCTACCGGATCGACCGTCCGCACGAGGCATGGCAGGACATCGGTGCGACCATGCCGAAGGCTGCGGGCTCGATCGGCTTTCCCATGGTGGTGCATCCGCGCGACCCTGATACCGCGTGGGTGTTTCCCATGGATGGCACGTCGGTATGGCCGCGGACTTCGCCTGGTGGCCGCCCCGCGGTCTACCGCACGCGCGACGCAGGACAAAGCTGGAAGCGCCAGGACCAGGGCCTGCCGAAGGCGCAGGCGTGGTGGACCGTGAAGCGCCAGGCGATGACCGCCGATGGCCGCGATCCGACCGGCATCTACTTCGGCACCACCTCCGGCGAGATCTACGGCAGCCGCGACGAAGGCCGCACGTTCCGCTGCCTCGCGCGGCACCTGCCGCACATCTACGCGCTCGAAGCAGCCTGACGCGACGGAACTGAACCGAGCGCCGAATCGTCGCATGCTCACGCGCGCCGCTCGCCATTCCATCAGCCCACGATGCCCGCCCAGCTCTCGCCCGAAGCCGCAGCGGTCGTGCGGGTGCGCATCGCATCGCCCTTGCGCTCGTACACGGGCGCACCGGTGGTGGACGTCGCAGTGCCGGTGCTCGCACCCGAGCACCCACCCGCGCTGCGCGGCGTGCTGGCCGCGCTCGACCTCGCCTACCCGGGCATCCGCTTTCGGATCATCGACGAGCAGGGCGCCGTGCGCCGGCACATCAAGCTGTTCGTCGGCGGACGCCTCGTGCGTGACCTGGCGGCGTTCATCCCGTCGGGC
This sequence comes from Casimicrobiaceae bacterium, assembly GCA_035475895.1. Lineage (GTDB taxonomy): Bacteria > Pseudomonadota > Gammaproteobacteria > Burkholderiales > Casimicrobiaceae > VBCG01. Next base: position 6,455 of record DATILY010000042.1, read on the forward strand.
AGCGAGGTGATGATCGTCGCGGCCCTGTCGGGCGGGTGAGCTTGTCACTGCTGCGCCGCAACAGGGATTTGCGGGGCGAGCGCAAAACAAGTTAAAATCGACAGGTTTGCTTCGTTCCTCGCGCGGGTCGGCATCCTGACCAAAACGCGCGGCCCCACGGGCGTGCAGCCGCCGCTTTCGAGAAAGCCGTACGTCGCGGTCCTCAAGTGGCAGGCGCTCGTGACCATCGGGCTCGCCGTCGTGGCGGGCCTGTGGGCCGGCGGTCACGGTGCGCTGTCCGCGCTCCTGGGCGGGCTGGTCAACATCACGGCCGGCGTCGTCTACGCGGTGCTCGTCCTCGCGCGCAAGCCGGTCACGGCAGCGCGCACGATGACGACGCTGTTCCGCGCGGAAGGAAGCAAGATCCTGGTGATCCTTGCGCAGCTGTGGTTCGTGCTGGCGACGTACCGAGATGTCGTCCTGCCAGCGTTCCTCGCCGCGTTCGTGATCACCGTTTTGCTGTCCAGTGTGGCGTTGTTCGTCCGCGACTGATCACTCTCCGATGGCTGCCGAAGAACTCTCTCCGACCGAGTACATCACCCACCATCTGACCTTCCTGGCGCATCCCGTCAAGGCGGAAGGCGGCTTCTGGACCATCAACGCCGACACGATGATCACGACGATCTTCGTCGGCGTGCTCGCGTTCGGCTTCCTGTACTGGGTGACCCGCAAGGTGAGCTCCGGAGTGCCCAGCCGCACGCAGGCGTTCGTCGAGCTCATGCTGGACTTCATCAACGACCAGGTGAAGGGCATTTACAACGGGCCGAGCCCGGTGGTCGCGCCGATCGCGCTCACGACCGGCGTGCTGGTGGTCCTGCTCAACGCGATGGACTTCCTGCCGGTCGACATCGTGTCGAACGGGCTGCACGCGCTCGGCTTCGAGCACTTCCGCTTCGTGCCCACGGCCGACGTGAACACCACGTTCGCGCTCGCGCTGTCGGTGTTCGCGATGATGATCTACTACTCGATCAAGGTGAAGGGATTCGGCGGCTGGATCCACGAGCTCTTCGCCTCGCCCTTCGGCGGCAATCCGCTGCTCTGGCCGTTCAACCTGCTGTTCAACGCCGTCGAGTACATCTCCAAGCCGCTGTCGCACTCGCTGCGCCTGTACGGCAACATGTACGCGGGCGAGATCATCTTCCTGCTCATCGCCATGCTCGCGTCCGCGGCAATCGGCTGGACGCCGGTCGCCGTGCTGCTCAATCTCGGCTGGGCGATCTTCCACATCCTGATCGTCGTCCTCCAGGCCTACATCTTCATGATGCTGACCGTCGTGTACATCGCGATGGCGCACGAGCACCACTGAACCTGCATTCGCTTCAACACCCGCTCCTGATCAAATCCAAGAAAGGAACACCATGGACAAGATGCAATTCGTCGCGATGATCCAGGCCTACACGGGCATCGGCATCGGCCTCATGATCGGCCTCGGCGCGCTCGGCGCGTGCGTGGGCGTGGGCATCATGTGCTCGCGCTTCCTCGAAGGCGCCGCCCGCCAGCCGGAGCTGATCCCGCAGCTGCAGGCCAAGGTGTTCCTGCTGCTCGGCCTGATCGACGCGTCCTTCATCATCGGCCTCGGCATCGCGATGCTGTTCGCGTTCGGCAACCCGCTGATCCCGGCCGGCCTGAAGTGACTTCGGCGCATCGCGCCGAAAGCCGTCCCTGCGAAAGGGACACCGGCGCAGCCGACGTGATTTCCGCGAAGGCGTGGATCCAGCGTCGATAAGGATCTGAGAGACACACGACCATGAACATGAACCTAACGCTGCTGATGCAGGCGGTGGCTTTCCTGCTCTTCATCGCGTTCTGCTGGAAGTTCATCTGGCCGCCGCTCACGCGCGCGATCGATACGCGCCAGCGGCAGATCGCGGAGGGCCTCCAGGCCGGCGAGCAAGGTCGCCAGAGCCTCGCCAGCGCGCAGACGCGGATCGAGGCCATGATGAACGAGGCCAAGCAGAAGGCCGCCGAGATCGTCGCCACCGGCGAGAAGTTTCGCGCCGAGACGATCGAGGCCGCGCGCGGCGAAGCGCAGGCCGAGAAGGACCGCATCCTCGCGTCGGCACAGGCCGAGCTCCAGCAGGAGATCACGCGTGCGAAGGAGCACCTGCGCAACCAGGTGGCCGATCTCGCGGTGGCCGGTGCCTCCAAGATCCTGCAGCGCGAAGTCGATGCGAACGCGCACGCCGACCTGCTGGCATCGATCCGCGGCGGGCTGTAAGCGCCATGGCCGAAACGATCACCGTCGCGCGGCCCTACGCTGAAGCGGCCTTCTCGCTGGCGCGCGAGCAGAACGCGCTGCCGGCGTGGTCGCAGATGCTGCAGCTGGCTGCCGCCATCGTCCGCGATCCGCGCGTGGCGGAAGCGCTGGACAATCCGAAGCTCGACGCCACCGCAAAGGCGTCGCTCCTGCTCTCGATCGCCGGCGACCGGTTCACCGAGGATGCCCGCAGCTACGTGCGTGTGCTCGTGCAGGCGGACCGCATCGGGCTCATGCCGCAGATCGCCGACGTGTTCGAGACGCTGAAGGACGGCGCGGAAGGAACCGCGCAGGCCGAGATCGAGACGGCGTTCCCGCTCTCGGACGCGCAGCTGGCGGACATCACGAGTGCGCTCGCGCGTCGCTTCGGCAAGCGCATCGAGGCTGCGGTGCGCGTGAATCCGGCGCTCATCGGCGGCGCGCGCGTGACCGTGGGCGACACGGTGCTCGACGCGTCCGTGCAGGCGAAGCTGGCCGCGATGGCTACGGAACTGAGAGCGTAGTACTTACAGCCAAAAATCGTCGGGCTCTGCCCGCGATTTTTGGGAAGACCAATCCGGCCGAAAGTAGGTTTTCACTTTCGGACGAGGAGAAAACATGCAACTGAATCCCTCCGAGATCAGCGAGCTGATCCGCTCGCGCATCCAGAACCTCGACACGACCGCGCAGGTCCGCACGCAGGGCACGGTGGTCTCGGTCACCGACGGCATCTGTCGCGTGCACGGCTTGTCCGAAGCCATGCAGGGCGAGATGCTCGAGTTTCCGGGCAACACGTTCGGCCTGGCGCTCAACCTCGAGCGCGACTCCGTCGGCGCGGTGGTCCTCGGTGCGTACGAGCACATCACGGAGGGGGACACGGTGAAGGCCACCGGCCGCATCCTCGACGTGCCCGTCGGCCCCGAGCTGATTGGCCGCGTCGTCAACTCGCTGGGCCAGCCCATCGACGGCAAGGGGCCGATCAACGCGAAGATGACCGACGTGATCGAGAAGGTCGCGCCGGGCGTGATCGCCCGGCAGTCGGTGACGCAGCCCGTGCAGACGGGATTGAAGTCGATCGATGCGATGGTGCCCGTCGGCCGCGGTCAGCGTGAGCTGATCATCGGCGACCGCCAGACCGGCAAGACGGCGGTCGCGATCGACACCATCATCAACCAGAAGGGCAAGGACCTGATCTGCGTGTACGTCGCGATCGGGCAGAAGGCCTCCACCATCGCCAACGTCGTGCGCAAGCTCGAAGAGCACGGCGCCATGGCGTACACCATCGTCGTCGCCGCGAGCGCCTCCGAATCGGCGGCCATGCAGTACATCGCGCCCTACTCGGGCTGCACCATGGGCGAGTACTTCCGCGATCGCGGCCAGGACGCGCTGATCATCTACGACGACCTCACCAAGCAGGCATGGGCGTATCGCCAGGTGTCGCTGCTGCTGCGTCGCCCACCAGGCCGCGAAGCGTATCCGGGCGACGTGTTCTACCTGCACTCGCGTCTGCTGGAGCGCGCGGCGCGCGTCAACGCCGAGTACGTCGAGAAGTTCACCAACGGCGCGGTCAAGGGCAAGACGGGCAGCCTGACGGCGCTCCCGATCATCGAGACGCAGGCGGGTGACGTCACGGCGTTCGTGCCGACCAACGTCATCTCGATCACGGACGGCCAGATCTTCCTCGAGACCGATCTCTTCAACGCGGGCATCCGGCCGGCCATCAATGCCGGCATCTCCGTGTCGCGGGTCGGCGGCAACGCGCAGACCAAGGTGATCAAGAAGCTCGGCGGCGGCGTGCGCCTCGCGCTCGCGCAATTCCGCGAGCTGGCGGCGTTCGCGCAGTTCGCCTCGGACCTCGACGAGGCCACGCGCAAGCAGCTCGACCGCGGCCGCATGGTGACCGAGCTCATGAAGCAGCCGCAGTACGAGCCGGTGTCGGTGCCCGATCAGGCGGTCACGCTGTTCGCCGCGAATCGCGGCTATTTCGACGACGTGCCCGTGGACAAGGCGCTTGCCTTCGAGCGCGGTCTGCGCCAGTTCGTGCACGGCAAGTACGCCGACCTGTGGAACAAGATCGACACGACCAAGGACCTCACGGGCGACGACGAGAAGGCCCTTTCGGCTGCGATCGAGGACTTCAAGAAGACGGGAACGTATTGATCGGACGAAAGTAGACCCCTGCTTTCGTCCGGTGAGAGCTTGCCGAAAATCGCTGGCGGAGCCAGACGATTTCCGGTCGCAAAGGCTGTAAAGGACGACCTCAATGGCCGGTTCCAAAGAGATCCGCAACAAGATCAAGAGCGTCGCGTCGACGCGCAAGATCACCAAGGCGATGGAGATGGTCGCCGCGTCGAAGATGCGCAAGGCGCAGGAGCGCATGCGCGCGTCGCGTCCCTATCTCGAGCGTGCATTCGCGATCGCGCTGCACATCGCCAAGGCGAACGTCGAGTATCGCCATCCCTTCCTGGTGAAGCGGCCCGTCAAGCGGGTGGGTGCGATCGTCGTGACCACCGACAAGGGCCTGTGCGG
>DATILY010000043.1:0-2790 GCA_035475895.1 Casimicrobiaceae bacterium
GCGATCTTCGCGCCGATGCCGCTGACCTTCTGCACGTCGCGGAACAGGCGCCGCTCGGATTCGCGCAGGAAACCGTACAGTGAGACGCTGTCCTCCTTCTGCGCGTAGTGCGTGAACAGCGCGACCTCGCGGCCGACGTCCGGCAGGTCATAGAAGGTGCTCATCGGCGCTTCGAGCTCGTAGCCGACGCCATGCACGTCGACCACGATCCACGGTGGCTGCTTGTGCACCAGGGTGCCCTTGAGGCGTCCGATCATCGGCGTGTCATCCGCGGCGTCTGCGCAACTGGTCGGTGGTGAGCCCGCTGCGGCTGGCGGTCGCGCTCATGTGCGCGTGCGTGAGCGCCACCGCGAGGGCATCGGCGGCATCGGCCTGCAATTTCGCCTCGGCGAGGTTCAGCAGCAGGCGCACCATGTGCTGCACCTGCGTCTTGTCCGCGGCACCGCGTCCGACCAGGGACTGCTTGATCACGCGCGGTTCGTATTCGCTGATCGGCAGGCGCCGCCGCACCACCGTCGCCAGCGCCGCGCCGCGCGCGTGCCCGAGCTTGAGCGCGGACATCGCCGACTTGTCCATGAACACCGTTTCGATCGCGACCTGCTGCGGCTGCCATTGTTCCAGCAGTGCTTCGAGCGTTTCGCACAGCAGGCCGAGGCGTGAGGGAAAATCCTCGGCGCCGAGCAGCACGATCGCCTGCGCGTGCACGTAGCGACAGCGCCCGTCCGCGTCGACATCGATGACGCCGATGCCGGTGCGTTGCGAGCCCGGATCGATCCCGAGGATTCTGGTCACGGCGTGAGCTTACGCGCTTAGGCGTAGGCATCCTCGCCGAGGTCGGCGTTGGAATAGACGTTCTGCACGTCGTCCAGGTCCTCCAGCCAGCGCAGCAGCTTGGCGACCTGCTGGGCGACGTCGCCAGCGACGGCGATGTCGTTGTCGGCACGCAGCGTGACCTCGGCGATGGCAGCGGTGAACCCCGCGGATTCCATCGCGGCCTTGACCGATACGAACGCGTCGGGCTCGGTCAGCACGTCGATCGCGCCATCGTCGTACACGACGACGTCGTCGGCGCCGGCCTCGATCGCGGCTTCGGTCAGCGCATCCTCGTCCACGCCCGCGGCGAACGTCAGTACGCCACGCTTCTTGAACATGAAGGACACCGAGCCGTCGGTGCCGAGGTTGCCGCCGAACTTTCCGAACGCATGCCTCACGTCGGCGACAGTGCGCACCTTGTTGTCGGTCAGGCAATCGACGATCACCGCGACGCCGCCGGGCGCGTAGCCCTCGTAACGGATTTCCTCATACTCGACGCCTTCGAGCTCGCCGGTGGCCTTTTTCACCGCGCGCTCGATCACGTCCTTGGACATGTTCGCCGAGAGCGCCTTGTCGATCGCGCTGCGCAGGCGCGGGTTGCCGTTGGGATCGCCGCCGCCGATGCGCGCGGCGACCGAGATCTCGCGAATGAGCTTGGTGAAGATCTTGCCGCGACGGGCGTCTTCGGCGTTCTTGCGACCTTCGATGGAGGGTCCTCGACCCATGGGGTGCCTGCGCGTCGCGTGGAAAGCCGCGAATTTTACTGCGCCGGGGAGCGCGCCGCATGCATTTCCGGGCGTCGCGCCGGGCGGCGCAGGCTCAGTGCTGGAAGCCACCGGTGCGCAGGAACGCGGCCGCCTGGTCGACGGCCTCGGCCGAGAACAGCAGCCCGCTGTGGCTGGCCTCGATCACGACGTGGTCGGCCAGGCCGGGCAGCCGGGTCTCGGCGACCGCCACGGTGCCGTCGTGGTCGCCATCGAAGCCGGCCAGCAGTGCCCCCAGCCCATGCGGCACGCAGCCGGCGATCACGCCCACTTCGGCGCCGCCGGTCCACTTGTCGACGCCGTGCTGCAGCAGGGCCGCGCTGCGCCCGAGCATGGCCGCGGCCGGCGCCCAGCGCAGCATCCCGGTGGCCGCGCCGCTGCCGGTCAGGGGCGAGCCGAGGCACACGACCCGTTGGACGCGCAATTCCGGCGCTTCGTGCAGCGCCTGCAGGGCGATCAGGCCACCGAGGCTGTGGGCGACAATGTCCGCCGGCGCTGCGGCCAGCAGTTCGACCAGGCGCGGCACCGCGGTATCGGGGCCGTCGGCCACGCTGTGGTAGGCGAAAATCTCCGGCTCGAAGCCGTCCGCGGACAGCCTCGATGCGAACCACTGCATCGATGCACCGGGCATCCACAGGCCGTGCAGCAGGACGACGCGCCTCGTGACGGCCGGACTCATGCAGCGCGTGCGTTGCGCCGGAAGATGAATTCACGATCGCGCACGCGGCCGACCGGGAATTCGTACTCGCCGGCCTTCTCGAACCCATGCCGCGCGTAGAAACGCTGGGCTCCGAAATTCTCCGACCAGACGCTGATCCAAAGCGTGCGCGGGCCGTCGCGCTCGAGCCAGTCGAGCGCCTCGCGGAACAGCCGCCCGCCCCAGCCGCCGTTCTGCAGCGAGGGATCCACATACAGGCGCTTGAGTTCGCCATCGCCGGGTGCGACATCCGGATGCGGCAGGCCACTCGGGCCGGCGAGCGCATAGCCGAGCGGGTCGCCGTCGTCGCCTTCGAGCAGCCACAGCGCATACGCGGGATCGGCGAGGTAGCGCGCGTAGGCCTCGGGCGTGTGACTTTCCCGCAGGAAGCCCTGCAGGTCCTCGTCCGGATACATGTGGCCGAAGGTGTCCACGAACGTGCTCGCACCGATGCGGGCGAGCGCGGCGGCGTCGGCGGGACCGGCGCGGCGGATTGCCAGCGCCATCAGGCCTTGG
>DATILY010000044.1:0-7222 GCA_035475895.1 Casimicrobiaceae bacterium
CGATTACCAGCGGCAGCGCGCCGAGCAGGGCGGCGGCGGTCGTCATCATGATCGGACGATAGCGCAACAAGCACGCCGCCTCGATCGCCGCGCGCGGGCTCATTCCCTCGTCGCGTTCCGCCTCGAGCGCGAAGTCGATCATGATGATCGCGTTCTTCTTCACGATCCCCATCAGCAGCACGATGCCGACCAGGGCCACGATCGACAGGTCTTGCCCGGCCAGCATCAGCGCGAGGAGCGCGCCGATGCCGGCGGAGGGCAGCGTCGACAGGATCGTGACGGGATGCACATAGCTTTCGTAGAGGACACCGAGCACGATGTACATCGTCACGATGGCCGCGAGGATCAGCAGCAGGGTGTTGGACAGGGACGCCTCGAACGCCTGGGTCGCGCCCTGGAAGTTCGTGGCGATCGCCGCGGGCACGCCGAGCTCGCGCTCGGCTGCGGTGATGGCCTTGACGGCCGCGCCGAGCGACGCGCCGGGCGCCAGGTTGAAGGACACCGTCGCGGCGGGGAACTGGCCGAGGTGGTTGATGGCGAGCGGCGTATTGCGCTCGATGACGCGGGCGATGGTGTCGAGCGGCACCTGCCGCCCGCCACTGGCCGGAACGTAGAGTCCTGCGAGGGCGGCGGGCCCGCGCTGGAACTCGGGCTTGACCTCCAGCACGACGCGGTACTGGTTGGCCTGCGTGAAGATGGTCGACACCAGGCGCTGCCCGAACGCGTTGTACAGCACGTTGTCGATGGCCGCGGGCGTGATGCCGAGGCGCCCGGCGGTCTCGCGGTCGATGTCCACGTAGGCCTGCAGGCCCTTGTCCTGCAGGTCGCTCGCCACGTCCGTCAGATCGGGCAGCCGCGCAAGCCGCTCCACGATGCGCGGCACCCACTGCGACAGCAGCGCGGGGTCCGCGCTGTCCAGCGTGAACTGGTACTGCGTGCGGCTGACGCGGGTTTCGATCGTGAGGTCCTGCACCGGCTGCATGTACAGCGACACGCCCTCCACGTTCGCGACGCGGCGCTTCAGCCGATTGATCACGCCCACCGCATCCGCGTCACGCTGGGACTTCGGCTTGAGGTTGATCAGCATGCGGCCGCTGTTGAGCGTGGCGTTCTGCCCGTCGACCCCGATGAACGACGTGAGGCTGTCGACCGCCGGATCGCCGAGGATCGCCTGCGCCAGCGCCTGCTGCCGCGCGGCCATGGCCTGGAAGGAGATGGACTCCGGCGCGTCCGAGATCGCCTGGATCACGCCGGTGTCCTGCACGGGGAAGAAGCCCTTCGGCACCAGGACGTAGAGCAGGACGGTGAGCACGAGCGTGCCGATCGCCACGAGCAGCGTCGCGAACTGGCGCTCCAGCACCCAGTCGAGCATCACGCCGTAGCGCGCGATCACGCGCTCGAAGAAGCGGCCGCTCGCCCGCTCGAACCGGTTCTGTCGGGTTTCGGGAACGTGGCGCAGCAGGCGCGCGCACATCATCGGTGTGAGCGTCAGGGATACCGCGGCGGAGATCAGGATCGCCACGGCGAGCGTGATCGCGAACTCGCGGAACAGCCGGCCCACCACGTCGCCCATGAACAGGAGCGGGATCAACACGGCGATGAGCGAGATCGTGAGCGAGATGATCGTGAAGCCGATCTGCCTGCTGCCCTTCAACGCGGCCTCGAGCGGAGGATCGCCCTGCTCGATGTAGCGGGCGATGTTCTCGATCATCACGATGGCGTCGTCGACCACGAAGCCGGTCGCGATCGTGAGCGCCATCAGCGTCAGGTTGTTGATCGAGAACCCGGCGAGGTACATGACGAAGAACGTGCCGACGAGCGACAGCGGCACCGCGACGCTCGGGATGATCGTCGCGGGAAGGTTGCGCAGGAAGACGAAGATGACCATCACGACCAGCGCGACGGCGAGCAGCAGCTCGAACTGCACGTCGCGTACCGACGCGCGGATCGTGGTGGTGCGGTCGGTGAGCAGCGTGAGATCCACGGCGCCGGGCAGCGTCGCCTGCAGCTGCGGCAGCAGCGCCTTGACGCGGTCGACCACCTCGATGACGTTCGCGCCCGGCTGCCGCTGCACGTTCACGATGATCGCGGCCTTGTCGTTGGCCCACGCGCCCAGCCGGGTGTTCTCGGCGTCGTCGATGACGTCCGCCACGTCGACGATGCGCACCGGCGCGTTGTTCCGATACGCGACGATCAGGTTGCGGTACTCGTCGGCCGAACGCAGCTGGTCGTTCGCATCGATGGTCGATGCGCGCGTCGGACCGTCGAAGCTGCCCTTCGCCTGGTTGACGTTGGCATTGGCGATGGTGGTGCGCAGGTCATCGAGGCTCAGGCCGTAGGACGCGAGCGCGCGGGGATTCGCCTGGATGCGCACGGCCGGACGCTGGCCGCCCGCGATGGCGACGAGGCCGATGCCCGGCAGCTGCGAGATCTTCTGCGCAATGCGGGTGTCGACCAGGTCCTGCACCTTGGGCAGTGGCAGCGTGGCGGACGTCACCGCCAGCGTCATGATCGGTGCGTCGGCGGGATTGACCTTGCTGTAGATGGGCGGCTGCGGCAGGTCCGTGGGCAGGAAGCTGCCCGATGCGTTGATGGCGGCCTGCACTTCCTGCTCGGCGATGTCCAGCGACAGCGCGAGGTTGAACTGCAGCGTGATGACCGATGCACCGCCCGAGCTCGTCGATGACATCTGCGCGAGGCCCGGCATCTGTCCGAACTGGCGCTCGAGTGGCGCGGTGATCGACGACGTCATCACGTCGGGGCTGGCGCCCGGGTAGAGCGTCACCACCTGGATCGTCGGATAGTCGATCTCGGGCAGCGCCGAGATCGGCAGCACCCGATACGCGACGATGCCGGCGAGCAGCACCGCGACCATCAGCAGCGAGGTCGCCACCGGCCGCAGGATGAACAGGCGCGACGGGTTCATGTGCGATCGACGCCCGGCTCAGCGACCGGGCGCACCAGCGCCAGGCGCAGGCGTGGCGGGCGCCGCCGGCGATGGTCCAGCAGGCGGTGGCGCTGCTCCTGCGCCGCCGGCGCCCGTTTGCGCGGGTGCGTTGCCGGGCGCAACCCCCGCCGGAGCGCCCGCGGCTTCAGCCGCTCCGCCATTGCGCCGGCCACCCTTGCCGGCACCTTTGCCATCGCCCCGCCGCGTACCCGCCGCGGGTGCTGCACGCTGCTCCGGCGTGACCGGCTCGATCTTCGCGCCGTCGCGCAGCTTGTCGGCCCCGTCGGTGACGACGCGCTCGCCGGGCGCGAGGCCCGACTCGATGACGGTGGTCTCGCCTTCGGCCGGCCCCAGCTTGACCACGCGGATGCTCACCGTGTCGTCGTCGTTCACGCGGTACACGAACGTGCCCGGCGTGCCGCGCTGCACGGCCGACGTGGGCACCACCGTGACGCCGTGCAGCGTCTCGAGCTGCATGCGCACGTTGACGAACTGGTTCGGGAACAGCGCCGAGTTCTCGTTCGCGAACTCGGCCTTGAGCTTGATCGTGCCCGTGGTGGGATCGATCTGGTTGTCGAGCGTGACCAGCTTGCCGCTCGCGAGCTTGATGCGGCCGTCGCGATCGTATGCATCGACGAGCGGCACGTCACCCGATTGCATGCGCCGCTGCACGGCGGCGAGCCGGTCTTCGGGAATCGCATAGATCACGCTGATCGGCTGGACCTGCGTGATGACGACGATCCCGTTCGCATCCGTCTGGCGGACCATGTTGCCGGCGTCCACCTGGCGCAGGCCGGTGCGGCCACCAGCCGGCGCGGTAATGCGCGTGTAGGAGAGCTGCAGCTTCGCGTTGTCGACCGCACCGCGATCGGCCTCGATCGTGCCTTCGAGCTGCCGGACGAGCGCGGCCTGCGTGTCGACCTGCTGCTGCGCGATCGAATCCTGCTTGAGCAGGGTCTGATAGCGCGCCAGGTCGACACGCGCATTGGCAAGCTGCGCCTGGTCGCGCGCCAGCTGCCCGTTGGCCTGCGTGACCTGCACCTCGAATGGACGCGGATCGATCTCCGCGAGCAGGTCGCCCGCCTTCACGAGCTGTCCTTCGCGAAACAGCACGCGTGCGAGCTGCCCGTCGACGCGCGGGCGCACCGTCACCGTGCTGCGCGCCGTCACGTTGCCGAGCGCATTGAGCCACACCGTGAAGTCGGCCGTGCGCGCGGGCGCGACGGCGACGGGCAGCACGGTGCGCGGGTCGGCGCCACGCCGCCCGCTGCCGCCCGCCGCCCCTTTGCCGAAGCCGCCGCCCTTGGCGCCAGTGTCCCTGCCATCCGAACCCTGCGTCGCGACGCCATCGCCCGGCGTCGCGGCATGCTCGCGCCAGTACCACGCAATGGCGGCAACGGCGAGAATGCCGATGAGCGCGGCAAGCATCCATCCCCGCTTGCGGGGCCGCGGCGGCAGATCGTCATTCGGATCGGGCAGCACGGGAGGAGGAAGGTCGGGCATGTGGTTGGATGTCCTGTCGGGCTCGTGGCGTTCGACCCGCGCGGCCCGACTTTCAGAGTGCCGATGCGCGCGTTCGTTCTGATCGGCAGCCGGTGATGCACACGCAAGGGCGCATCAAGTTGCAAGCAAACGTTTCCCCCGGGATTGCCTGGGGACGGGAAGCATACCGTTCGGGGACGGGGGCCGGTGGCCGGTGGGATGACCGCTCGGGGCGGTGCCTCTACCGCTCGTAAGCCGGCGGCCTTGCCACCAGCGAAGCGGCGTAGCGTTCGCGCCGTCGACCCGGAGCATCCGCCATGATCCAGCCCGCCCACGTCGGTCACCTCGCGTTGCTCCGCGCGCTCATTCGCGAAGGGGCATCCGAAGGCAGCTTCGATCGCGGGCTCGCGGCCGATTCCGCCGAAGCGACGGAATTCTTCGACAAGCTGAAGCGCGCGCTCGTGACCGGCTACTTCGTCGAGCAGGATGCACGCACCGGCCGCATCGACACGGTGTCGGTCCCAGGTTACGTGTTCTGGCCCGACGATCGCCACAGTGGAATGCCGCCCGTGGGATTCGGCCTGTTTCGGGAGCTCGACCAGGGCTACGAGCTGTGGCTCGCCGGGCTCGAGTTCGCGCGACGCGGCGGGGGCAACGGCCGTGCGCTGCTCGAAGCGCTGCTCGCGACGCCACCCGGCCAGAAGACGTACGTGGTGCGCGTGCAACGCGCGTCGCGTTACGTGCCGCAGGTCACGCACCTGCTGCAGACATTGCGCTTCACGTCGGTGGGCGACACCGCGCGCCTGCGCTGGTTCGTGCGCGACGATGCGCCGTCCGCGCTGACCGCGCGCATCCGCGAGGCCGTCAGCGCACGCCGCGCGGTGAACTAGCGGCGCGTCAGACGGTATGCGCGGCGGCGCGTTTGGGCCGCTCGAAGCGCGCGGTCACGCCGTGCTCGACGGGATGTCCCGCGGAAACCCACGCGTCCAATCCGCCGAGCAACGGCCGCGCCCGCTTGTAGCCGCGGTTGAGCAGGATCTGCGCGGCACGCCGCGCGGACGCCTCGTTGGGGCACGCGCAATACAGCACGATGTCGCGATCCGCCGGAAAGTCGTCGAGCCGCGCGATCGCATCCAGATCCAGCAGGGCTGCGCCTGGAATGTGCGGGCGCGATTGCTGCGCAAGACGCGAGCCGATGTCGACGAGGAACGGCCGCGACTCCGCCTCCAGCGCTGCGCGCAGCTCGTCGATGGAGATCGCGGCCGCGTTGACGAAGCGCGCGAGCCGCCAGCGCTGCCACGCCTTGAACGCGACATAGGCGCCCACGATGGCGGCGATCGTGGCGCCGGCGAGGGCGAAGTGCGCCGCCATCCAGGTGAGCACGAAATCGATCTGGGTCGCGAACAGGAAGCCCGCGGCCATCGCCGCGCCCACCCATAGCGCTGCGCTGGCAACCGACGCGAGCGCAAACGCGCCCGCCGGCATCTTGAGCGCGCCGGCGATCGGCGGTGCGACCGTGGAGAAGCCGGGGACGAACTTCGACACCACCACGGAGAAGAAGCCCCAGCGCTCGAAGATGCCTTCGGTCTGGCGCACGCACGTGTCGGGAGACAGCGAGACACGGCACAGGAAGCGCAGGACCGGATAGCCGAAACGGCGGCCCGCCCAGAACCAGGCGAGGTCCGCGAGCAGCGAGGCCAGCACCGACAGGGCGAAGGCTGCGGGTCCGTTCATGCGCGCCGCACCGGCGAGTGCCCCTGCCACCATGAGGGTCGGAACCGCCGGAATCGGCAAGCCCAGCTGCTGCAACAGCACGTTGAGGCCTACGACCCAGACGCCATAGTGCGAGAGCTGAACGAGCGCGGATTCCATGAGCGAGCGGAGCGGACGGGAGGGTGGAAGATGGGTGCGTCGCCCCGCCGATGCAACCCCTCGTCTTTTGCCAGCGCGTGCGGGACAATGGCTTTCAAGCCTCCTCAGCTTCCGCACGCCTGGATCACAAGGATACGATGGCCACGCCACCATTGCCGCAGCCGGCGCCGCTTGGCGCCGATGCCGTCCGATCACCCGAACCGCGTCGCCTGGGCCCGGGCTACGGCGCGTCGTGGTGGGGCGAAGGGTGGCGCGTCTTCGCGGCGTCGCCCTGGGTATGGATCGGCATCGTCGTGATCCTGCTCGTGCTCATGTTCCTGCTGCTGCTCGTGCCGTTGCTCGGCGGCCTTGCGCAGACGCTGCTCATGCCGGTGTTCGCAGGCGGCGTGATGCTCGGCTGCAATGCGCTCGCGCGCGGCGAGCCGCTCGGCGTGCATCATCTGTTCGACGGTTTCGGCGCAGGGCGTTTCGGTCCGCTCGTCATCATCGGCTTGATGGTCCTGGCCGCGGGCATCGTGCTCGGCCTGGTCGTGGCGGCCGTCGCGTTCGCGTCGATCGGCATCGCGGGGCTCACCGCACTGGGCGCGCTGACCGATCCATCGCAGGTCGACCTGTCCACCCTCACCTCGTTCGGGCTGTCGCTGCTGCTCGTGTTCCTCATCGCTGCGGTGGGTGCCAGCCTGATTGCCATGGCCTACTGGTTCGCGCCCGCGCTCGTCGTGCTCAACGGCGAAGAGCCGGTCACCGCGATGCGCAAGAGCTTTCGTGCGTGCCTGCGCAACTTCGATGCGTTCCTGATCTACGGGCTGATCTACATCGGGCTCGCGATCGTCGCCACGATTCCGTTCGGGCTCGGCTGGCTCGTGCTGGCCCCGATGGTCGCGGGCAGCTGCTACGCGGGCTGGCGCACGACGTTTTAAT
>DATILY010000045.1:0-22037 GCA_035475895.1 Casimicrobiaceae bacterium
CCGCCCAGCGCAAAACGCCACGCCCATTACGATTCGCCGTTCGACTGAAAATTCTCGACGCGGAGTGCTCATGGAGTTCGATGCCGTCCTGCTATCCCGCTTCCAGTTCGCCTGGGTCGTCGCGTTTCATATTCTGTTGCCGGCATTCACCGTCGGCTTGTCGTGCTTCATCGCCACGCTCGAATTCAACTGGTGGATCACCAAACGCGATGTCTATCGGCGGCTTTCCGCGTTCTGGCTGAAGATCTTCGCGGTGTCGTTCGGGATGGGCGTCGTCTCGGGCATCGTGATGCCGTTCCAGCTCGGCACCAACTGGAGCCGCTATGCCGACCTGACGGCCGATGTGCTCGGACCGCTGTTCGCCTACGAGGCGATGGTCGCGTTCTTCCTCGAAGCGGGGTTCCTCGGCATCCTGCTGTTCGGCCGCAAGCTCGTGCCGCCGTGGGCGCATTTCTTCGCCGCGCTGATGGTGGGCGCAGGCACCCTGTTCTCGTCGTTCTGGATTCTCGCCGCCAACAGCTGGATGCAGACGCCCGCCGGGTACACCGTGGTCGACGGCCGTTTCGTTCCAGCCGACTGGCTCGCGATCATCTTCAACGCCTCGTTCCCTTATCGCATCGCACACACCGTCACGGCGTTCTTCGTCACCACCGGGTTCGTCGTGGTCAGCGTGTCGGCGTGGCACCTCATGCGCGCGCGACACGTCGACACGGCGCGGCGCGCGCTCGGCATGACGTTCATCCTGCTCGCCCTGCTGGTTCCGCTGCAAGTCGTGCTGGGCGACCTGCACGGCGTCAACACGACGGAGCACCAGCCGATCAAGATCGCGGCGATGGAGGGCCTGTGGGATACGCAGGCCCGCGCGCCGTCCGTGCTGTTCGCCGTGCCGGATGAGGCCAACGAGCGCAATCGCTTCGAGGTCGCCATCCCCGCGCTCGCGAGCCTGTATCTGAAGCATGACTTCGACGCGACCGTGCAAGGGCTCAAATCGGTCGCGCGCAGCGACCGCCCGCCCGTCGTGCCCGTGTTCTACGCATTCCGCCTCATGGTGGGCATCGGCCTGCTGATGCTCGCGCTGGTGCTGTGGGCCGCGGTGCTCCACTGGCGCGGGCGCCTGTTCGATTCGCGGTTGTTCCACAAGGCGTGCGTCGCCATGGCACCCGCCGGCTTCATCGCCGTCGTCGCGGGCTGGACCGTCACCGAAGTCGGGCGCCAGCCCTGGGTGGTGCACGGTTTGCTGCGCACGCGCGATGCGGTATCCCCCTCGCTCACCACGGCCGACGTCGCCACGTCGCTTGCGCTCTACGTGCTCGTCTATCTCATCGTGTTCGGCGCGGGCATCTACTACATGGCCCGCCTCGCGCGCGCGGGCCCTCCCGACGAAGTCGAGATCCGCGATGCGCGCCTGGGCGAGCGTCCCGCACGCCCACTGTCCGCGGCACACCTGTGATGCAGCTCGATCTCGTTCCGATCTGGACGCTGATCCTCGGATTCGGCGTGTTCATGTACGTGCTGCTCGACGGCTTCGACCTGGGCGTCGGCATCCTCTTCCCACTGGTGCGCGACGAGACCCAGCGCACGCTCGCGATGAATTCCGTCGCCCCGGTATGGGACGGCAACGAGACGTGGCTCGTGATGGGCGGCGTGGGGTTGCTCGCCGCGTTTCCGCACGCGTTCGCCATCGTGATTCCCGCCGTCTATTTCCCGCTGCTGCTGATGCTCCTCGGCCTCATCTTCCGTGGCGTCGCGTTCGAGTTCCGCCTCAAGACCGTGCGCGCGCGCCACTGGTGGGATCGCTCGTTCTTCGTCGGGTCCACCGTCGCGACATACTTCCAGGGCGTGGTGCTGGGCATGTTCGTGCAGGGATTTCGCGTGCAAGGTCACGCGTTCGCGGGCACCAGCTTCGACTGGGTGCAGCCGTTTCCGCTGCTCACCGGCGCAGGGCTGCTGTTCGGCTATGCGCTGCTCGGATCGACCTGGCTCGTGATGAAGACAGAGGACGAACTGCAGCGATGGGCGCGCGGCAAGGCGCTCGTTGCGCTGGTCGGCGTCCTTGCCTTCATCGCGATGGTCAGCATCTGGACGCCACTGCTGCGCGGCGAGATTGCGCAGCGCTGGTTCTCGTGGCCCAACTTCGCCTACCTCGCACCGGTGCCCATCGTCACGGCGGGCATTGCGCTCGTCACCTGGCGCAGCTTGCGACGCGACGGCGAATACCTGCCGTTCATCGGTGCGATGGGCCTGTTCGCGATGGGTTACCTCGGCCTCGCGATCAGCCTCTTTCCGTATGTCGTGCCCTACGCGCTCACGCTATGGCAGGCCGCGTCGTCACCGGCGACGCAGGCGTTCCTGCTCATCGGCACGCTGTTCCTGCTGCCGATCATCTTCGTCTACACGGGGTGGTCGTACTACGTCTTTCGCGGCAAGGTGAGTGCCGAGCTCGGCTATCACTAGCCGCGCGGCGTCCTGATCCAGTAGCGCCGGCGCACGATGCCTTCGAACTCGTATTCCTCGTCGAGGCGCCCGCCGTTGCGCTCGATCACCTTGATGGATGCGGCGTTGCGGGCGTCGGTGGTGACGAGCACCCGCGGCAGTCCCGCTTTCGAAGCCTCGCGCACTCCGAGCGCCAGCATGCGCGTCGCGTGGCCCTTGCCTCGCTGCGACGGCGGTACGTCGTAGCCGACATGTCCGCCGAGCCGCTCCAGGCGCGCATTGAGCGCCGGGCGCAGGCGCAAGTGTCCGAGCACGTCGTGCCCGTCGGTGAGCCAGTAGCTGCGCTGGCGCACGAGCCCGGGACCCGGCGCATCGCGGGATGCAAACAGGCGCAGTTGCGCAAGGTACGCCGGAAAATCGTCGAGGGCGCGGGCGTACTCGCGCGAGCGCTCGGGATCGGCGCCGTGCTCGACGTGGTCCTGCGCGCTGCGCAGGAACGCTGCGGAAAGGCGCACACCGGGCACGACCAGCCGAAGATCGGTCGACATGGCGCCAAGCGTAGCAAAAGGGCGCCACATGGGCGCCCCTTCGCATGGCAACGCGGATGCGGCTACGCGGCCGGCGTGGACTCCGTCGCCGGTGCAGCCTGGCCACCCTGCGCCGTCCGGGCATCGTCTTCGGCCGCCGCCTTCATCGACAGGCGCACGCGGCCTTTTTCGTCCGCTTCCAGCACCTTCACGCGCACGATCTGGCCTTCCTTCAGGTAATCGGACACCTGGTTGACGCGCTCCTTGGCGATCTGCGAGATGTGCAGCAACCCGTCCTTGCCCGGGATGAGCTGCACGATCGCGCCGAAGTCCAGGAGCCGCAGCACCGGGCCTTCATAGATCTTGCCGACTTCGACTTCGGCCGTGATCGCCTCGATGCGCTTGCGCGCCACATCGCATGCGTCGGCATTGACCGATGCGATGGTGACCGTGCCGTCGTCCTGGATGTCGATCGTCGTGCCGGTCTCCTCGGTGAGCGCGCGGATCACCGAGCCGCCCTTGCCGATCACGTCGCGGATCTTCTCGGGGTTGATCTTGAACGAGTACATGCGCGGCGCATGCTGCGAGATCTCGGTGCGCGCGTGCGGCAGTGCTTCCTGCATCTTCTGCAGGATGTGCATGCGGCCCTCGCGTGCCTGCGACAGCGCCACGGCCATGATCTCCTTGGTGATGCCCTGGATCTTGATGTCCATCTGCAGCGCGGACACGCCGCGCTCGGTGCCCGCGACCTTGAAGTCCATGTCGCCGAGGTGATCCTCGTCGCCGAGGATGTCGGTCAGCACCGCGAAGCGGTTGCCTTCCTTGATCAGGCCCATCGCGATGCCGGCGACATGCGCCTTGGTGGGCACGCCGGCGTCCATGAGCGCAAGCGAAGCGCCGCACACCGAGGCCATGGACGAGCTGCCGTTCGATTCGGTGATCTCCGACACCACGCGCATCGAGTACGCGAATTCCTCGCCCTTGGGCAGCACGGCCATGATCGCGCGCTTGGCCAGACGGCCGTGGCCGATCTCCCGGCGCTTGGGCGAGCCGACACGGCCCGTCTCGCCGGTGGCGTACGGTGGGAAGTTGTAATGAAACATGAAGCGGTCGCGGTATTCGCCCATCAGCGCGTCGATGATCTGCTCGTCACGCGCGGTGCCGAGCGTCGCGACCACGATGGCCTGCGTTTCGCCCCGCGTG
Organism: Casimicrobiaceae bacterium; assembly: GCA_035475895.1. GTDB lineage: Bacteria > Pseudomonadota > Gammaproteobacteria > Burkholderiales > Casimicrobiaceae > VBCG01. The sequence goes on from DATILY010000045.1 coordinate 4,164, forward strand.
AACAGCGCCGAGCCATGCGTGCGCGGCAGGACGCCGGTGCGGATCGTGATGGGACGCACGGTGCGCGTGTCGCGGCCGTCGATGCGCGCCTCGCCGGCGAGGATCTGGTGGCGCACGATCTTGGCCTCGAGGTCGAACACGATGTTGCCGATATGGCGGCGAACATCAGGCGACGCATCGGCCGGCACCACTTCGGCGTCGACGCGCGCGCCGATCTCCTTCAGGCGCTGCTGGCGCGTCTGCTTGCTGCGGATCTGGTAGGCAGCGCGCAGATCGGTCTCCACCGCGGCAGCCACGCGTGCGATGAGGTCCTCATCCTTGGCGGGTGCCTTCCACTCCCACATCGGCTTGCCGCCTTCTTCGACCAGCGCATGGATGAGCTCGATCACCGCCTGCATCTGCTGGTGACCGAACACCACTGCGCCGAGCATCACTTCTTCGGGCAGCTCCTGCGCTTCCGATTCGACCATCAGCACGGCCGCCTCGGTGCCCGCGACGACCAGGTTGAGCTGCGACGTGTCGAGCTCGGTCTTGGTGGGATTGAGCACGAACTGGCCGTCGATGTAGCCCACGCGGGCGGCGCCGATCGGGCCGTCGAACGGAACGCCCGACAGCGCGAGCGCGGCCGAAGCGCCGATCATCGCCGGAATGTCCGGATCGATTTCCGGATCGACCGACATCACGGTGGCGACGACCTGCACTTCGTTGTAGAAGCCCTCGGGAAACAGCGGACGGATCGGCCGGTCGATGAGGCGCGAGGTGAGCGTCTCCTTCTCCGAGGGACGACCTTCGCGCTTGAAGAAGCCGCCGGGAATCTTGCCTGCGGCGTACGTCTTTTCCTGGTAGTCGACGGTCAGGGGGAAGAAATCCTGGCCGGGCTTGGCATTCTTGGCTGCGACGGCCGTGACGAGCACGACGGTGTCGTCGAGGCTGACCAGCACGGCGCCGCCGGCTTGCCGGGCGATCTCGCCGGTCTCCAGCGTGAGCGTGTGACGGCCGTACGTGAGGGTCTTCTTGATGGCAGTAGGCGTTTGGGGCACTTGGTCCTCGTATTCTGTAAAAGCGAATGGCCGCAGTTCAAGCGGCCATTGCGGTGTTCAGGGGAAGGTGCGACGGGCTTGGCGTGCGACGAACCGACCGGCCGAAATGGCGGGCGTTCGCGATCCGCGAGCGACGGGCACCGTGACGTCCGTTACTTGCGCAGCCCGAGCTTCTCGATCAGCGCGCGGTAGCTGTCGGTGTTGCGGGACTTGAGGTAATCGAGCAGCTTGCGACGCCGCGACACCATGCGCAGCAGGCCGCGGCGCGAGTGGTGGTCCTTGACGTGATCCTTGAAGTGGTCGGTAAGACCATTGATGCGCGTGGTCAGAAGTGCGATCTGCACTTCGGGCGAACCGGTGTCGCCCTTGCCCCGCTGGTGATCGGCGATGACTTTCGCCTTGTCGGCAACCGTGACGGACATTTTGGGTAGATCCTTATCTTCGCGTCTTCAGGCTCTGGGAAAGAGGACGATTATAGCGCGAAAAAAGCTTGATTATCAAGCCGCTTCGCCGACGGAAGCGGGCGCTGCGACGGTGCGCCGGGGCTGCGCCAGGCCGCCCGCCACGTCGGCGACGCCAAGCACCCGGCCGTGCAGGAATACGCCGTGCGGGCCGTCGATTGCACCGGGAACGGCAACCGCCCGGCCCTGCAGGAAGGCCGCAGCGGCAACTTCGTCGAGCTCGGCACGGGGAAGACCGGCGAGCAGCGTGTGAACCGGAAGAAGATGGCCGGCAGCCTGCCCGGGCGGCAGCGTCTCCAGTGCTTCGAGCGTGATGGCGTCGGCCACGTCGAAGCCGCCGGTGCGCAAGCGGCGCAGGGCGGCCAGATGCGCCCCGCAGCCCGCTCGTGCACCCAGGTCGGCTGCCAGCACGCGGACGTACGTACCCTTGCTGCAGGTGACGTCGATGAGCGCGTCCGGCGCCTGCCAGCCGACCAGCGAAAGCGCGTGCACGGTGATGGCACGGGGCTGGCGCGGTATGTCCTCGCCGGCCCGCGCATAGTCGTAGTACGCGCGGCCACGGAACTTGAGCGCGGCGTGCGCGGGCGGCGTCTGCAGCTGCGGCCCGGTCAGGCCCGGCAGTAGCGCCCTGACCTGCGTTTCGTCCAGCGTTACGGGCTGCGTCCCGACGACCTGACCTTCGGCGTCGAGCGTGTCCGTCGCGATACCGAAGCGCACGGTCGCCCGATAGGCTTTGTCGGCGTCGAGCAGGAATTGCGCGAACTTGGTCGCCTCACCGAAGCAGAGCGGCAGCAGGCCGCTGGCGAGCGGGTCGAGCGTGCCCGTGTGGCCGCCCTTCTCCGCCTGCAGCACCCGGCGGGCGCGCTGGAGCGCCGCGTTGGAGCTCAGGCCGCTCGGCTTGTCGAGCAGCAGTACGCCGTCGACCTTGGTCCAGCGCTTGCGCGCGCTGCTGGCCACCGCGCTAGTCCTTCGGATGCTTTTCGTCCTCGGCCACCGCCTGGTCGATGAGGCTCGACAGCCGCATGCCGGCCTCGATGGAATCGTCATAGGCGAAATGCAGCTGCGGCACGGAGTAGAGATCGATGCGCCGTGCGAGCTCGCTGCGCAGGAATCCGGCCGTGCGCGACAACGCGCCGATCGCCTCCTTCGCGTGCTCCTTGCCTGCCAGGTGCGTGAAGAAGACCGTCGCGTGCGAGTAGTCGGCGCTGACCTCGACTTGCGTGATCGTCACGCGACCCACCCGCGGGTCCTTCACCTCGGTGGCGAGCAGCGAGGCGAGCTCACGCTGGAGCTGGTCGGCGATGCGCTGGGCGCGCTGGGAATGTTTTTTCATCGGTAATTCCTGCAGTGAGTACCGCACGGACCAGACCTTCCTGAATCTGCGGCACGAAGTCCTCGGCAAGCTGCACCGTCCGCGCCTGCCACGCGCATTTTACCCGTCGCAATATTTTACAAATCGCGCCGGCAAGCGCAGTTGCGGGAGGGGTGGTGCGATTCCAACACGCACGGCGGAGGTTGCATAATGACCGCGCCTGTTGTGTGCCACAAGTTGGGTGCGCAACAGCGGAGGTCGTGGCGTCCATCTACCCGCGATGTCGTCACGCAACGCACGTACGCTCGACCCAAGGTGCCGCCTGAAGCGCCGGTCGAAGCGACTCACCCGAGGAGGCACCATGAAGCAGAATCATCGCCGTCGCTCCACGCGGGCGCGGTCCGTGTTGTCGGTCTGCATGACGCTCGGCGCCGTCGCGCTCGCTTCGACGGCATGGGCGGACGGGCTGGACCACGCCCAGGCCGAGCACATGCGATTGCTCGGCCACAACGACATGCAGAACCGGCCGATCTACCAGCCGACCGTGCACAAGTATCCAACCCACACGGCCAAGATGGGCAGCACCGCAGCGGACGCGTACGCCAGCAAGACGATCTTCTTCGCGGGTCTCCACGCCGCCACGGGAGGTGGCGGCTGCACGGGCTCGTTGCCCAATCCGCTCAATGGCGGCGCGTGCGAGAAGGACGGCACCCTCATCGTCGATGCGACCAATCCGACCGATCCGGTGGTGATCAAGCACCTGCCGCCGGCCAACCCGGCCAATGCGCTGGCGCAGATGGTGCGGGTGTGCGACGGGCAGGATGGCAAGCTCGGCCAGACCGGCCATGTCTACATGCTGCGCAACGACGGCTCGGGCGGCGGGAACGGGCAGCATGATGTCTATGACGTCACCGATCCGGTCAACCCGGTGCTGCTGTCGGTGCCGGTTTCGGGACTCACGGCGACCCACAAGAGCTGGTGGGAATGCGAGACGGGCATCGCGTGGATCGTTGCGGGCGCGAACGCGCCCCAGGCACCGAATCCGGACGGCTGGAAGACCAACCAGCACGTGAAGCTGTTCGACCTCAGCGACCCGTCGCATCCGGTCTACATCCGCGACATCGGACTCGTGGGCCAGAACCCCGGCTCGACGACCGAAGCGACCTCGGGCGGCATACACGGGCCTTACATCGCGCTCGCCAATCCGCTGACGGGCGAGACCGTCAACCGCGCGTACATGCCGTACGGAACGTCGGAGCTCGGCACGTTGCAGGTGGTCGATCGCCTGAAGGTCCTGCCGGACTTCACGACCTCCGCGGGGCAGCACATCGCCGGAACGTGGGACGGATTGGGTACTGCTCGCGCGCAAGCGCCGACGGACGATGACATGAAGGCCATCGTGATCGGATCGATGCTCATGACGCCCACCGAAGGCGCTCACAGTGCGTGTCCGGTGTTCAACACGGCGCTCAAGCACTTCCAGGGCTTCACGAGCTACACGACGCGCGACTACGTCCAGCTCATCTCCGAAGAGGTCGACAACCACTGCAGCGGCGCGCCCCATTTCGGCTACATGGTCGACGTGACGCGCGACAAGACCGGCAAGGGCGCCGACGGCATCTCGGGCGAAATGCGGCCAATGGTGATCTCGACGATGCAGGTGTTCGAGGACTCGGCCAAGCCGGACTACTGCACGCGCGGGACGCGTTTCGGCAACCACTCGTGCAACGAAGCGCTCGCGAGCGTGCCATCGACGTTCTTCGCGCCCGATTTCGGCAAGCTGACCTACATCGCGTACTTCGACGGCGGCGCGCGCGTCTTCGACATCCGCGATCCGTATCACCCGCTCGAGGTCGCGCATTACGTCGCGCCCGTGCATCCGCTAGCCTATGGCGAGCAGCCGCCGAACGTGATCAACGGCCAGCTCGTGCACGACGTCTCGCACAACAACCTCGAGGAAGACAGCAACGGGCTGATCTACAGCGTCGATCGCCTCGGCTACGGCATGGACATCCTCATGCTCATGCCGCCGGCAGCGTTGATCCGCAATACGCCTTGATGCGCTGAGGCCGCGGCTCGACGCCGCGTGACGTGACGCAAAGAAAAGGCCCGGCGCTATGCGCCGGGCCTTTTTTGTCGGAAGCCGCGCGCTCACAGCGTGCGCGACACCTCCACCACCTCGTACACCTCGAGCTGGTCGCCCTTGTTGACGTCGTTGAAGTTCTTGATCGACAAGCCGCATTCGAAGCCGGCCTTCACCTCGCGCACGTCGTCCTTGAACCGCTTGAGCGAGTCGAGCTCGCCGTCGTGGATCACGACGTTGTCGCGCAGCAGGCGGATGCGCGCGCCGCGCCGCACCACGCCTTCGAGCACGTAGCACCCCGCGACCGTGCCGACCTTGGAGATCTTGTAGACCTCGCGCACCTCCACCAGGCCAAGGCGGCTTTCCTGGCGCGACGGCGTCAGCATGCCGGACAGCGCTGCCTTCACCTCGTCCACCGCCTCGTAGATGATGTCGTAGTAGCGGATCTGCACGCCGTTCGCCTCGGCGAGCTTGCGCGCCTGCGCATCGGCGCGCGTGTTGAAGCCGACGATGACGGCCTTCGAGGCGAGCGCCAGGTTGACGTCCGATTCGGTGATGCCGCCCACGCCTGCGTGCACGATGTTGACCTTCACCTCGTCGGTCGACAGTCGGGTGAGAGCGTGCGACAGGCCCTCGTAGCTGCCTTGCACGTCCGCCTTGATGATGAGCGGCAGCGTCTTGACCTCGGATTCGCCCATCTGGTCGAACATGTTCTCGAGCTTGGCGGCCTGCTGCTTCGCCAGCTTGACGTCGCGGAACTTGCCCTGGCGGAACAGCGCGATCTCGCGCGCCTTGCGCTCGTCGCCGAGCGCCATGACGTCCTCGCCGGCGAGCGGCACGTCCGACAGGCCCTGGATCTCGACGGGAATTGCGGGACCCGCCTCGTTCACCGGCTTGCCATTCTCGTCCGTCATCGCGCGCACGCGGCCGAACACCGCGCCGGCCAGCACGACGTCCCCACGCTTGAGCGTGCCCGAATGCACGAGCACCGTGGCAACCGGGCCGCGGCCCTTGTCGAGCCGTGCTTCGATCACGATGCCCTTGGCCGGCGCATCCCGCGGCGCCTTCAGCTCCAGCACTTCGGCTTGCAGCAGGATCGCGTCGAGCAGCGCATCGATGCCCTGCCCCGTGCGTGCCGAGACGGGCATGAACTGCACGTCGCCACCGTATTCTTCCGGCAGCACGCTCTCGGCAACCAGCTCCTGCTTGACGCGGTCGGGGTTGGCCTCGCCCTTGTCGATCTTGTTGATCGCCACGACGATGGGCACGTTGCCCGCCTTTGCGTGCGCGATCGCCTCCTTGGTCTGCGGCATGACGCCGTCGTCGGCCGCCACTACGAGCACGACGATGTCCGTCACCTTCGCGCCACGCGCGCGCATGGCGGTGAACGCCTCGTGGCCCGGCGTATCGAGGAACGTGATCACGCCCTTCGGCGTTTCCACGTGGTACGCGCCGATGTGCTGCGTGATGCCGCCTGCTTCACCACTGGCGACGCGCGTGCGGCGGATGTAGTCGAGCAACGACGTCTTGCCATGGTCGACGTGACCCATGACCGTGACCACGGGCGGACGCGGCAACGCATCGCCGGCCGGCTGCGTCTGCGTCTCCTCGAGCAGCGCGTCGGGATCGTCGAGCTTGGCCGCCTTGGCCTTGTGGCCCATCTCCTCGACCAGGATCATCGCGGTTTCCTGATCGAGCATCTGATTGATCGTCACCATCGTGCCCATCTTCATGAGCGCCTTGATGACTTCCGCGGCCTTCACCGACATCTTGTGCGCGAGATCGGCCACCGTGATGGTCTCGGGGACGATCACTTCGCGCACCATCGGGCCGGACTGCTGCGCGGCGAGGTCATCGCCGCCGTCCTCGCGGCCATGGCGGCCGCCCTTCGGACCGCGCCAGCCGGTCGTGGTAGCGCCACCCGTGACGTCACCGCGCAGCTTGAGCGCGCGGCGGCGTGCAGCTTCTTCCTGGAACACCTGTCCAGGCGCCTTCTTGGCGCTCTTCTCGCGCTTTTCGCCGGGCTTGGGTGACGGACGATGCAGCGTGCCCGCGCTCTTGACCTCGCCCGGCTGGGCGGCCGCTTTCGCGGCAGCCTCGGCGGCGGCTTTCGCAGCAGCAGCCTCGGCCGCAGCTGCAGCCTGCGCTTCGGCCGCGGCCTTGGCGGCCGCTTCCTCGGCTTCCTGCTTCTTGGTCTTGCGCTTGGTCTCCTGCTGCTGCTTCTTGGCGAGGTCTTCCTGCTGGCGCGCGATCAGCTCCTGCGCCTTGCGCTCCTCCGCCTCGCGCGCCGCCTGCTCTTCGGCGGTGACGATCGGCTGCGGCGCGCCTTTGGGCGCTTCCTCCACGGGAGCGGCCACCGGCTCGGTTTCCTCGCGCCGCACCAGCACGCGCTTCTTGCGCACCTCGACCTGGATCGTGCGCGCCTTGCCGCTCGAATCCGAGGCCTTGATCTCGCTCGTCGACTTGCGCGTCAGCGTGATGCGCTTCTTGCCGTCGCCGGCGCCGCCGTGCTGGCGGCGCAGGTAGTCGAGCAGGCGTGTCTTGTCCTGCTCGCTGAGCCCGTCGCCCTGCTTCTTGCCGCCGACTCCTGCTGCAGCGAGCTGCTCGATGAGCGCGCCCGCCGGCATCTTGAGCTCGGTGGCGAATTGTTCGATGGTGGTTTGCGCCATGGCGCTTCTCCCGTCCTGCCGTTCTAGCCGTTGCTGTGCGTCGATTGCTGCCTGTTGCCCTGCCGCGCCGTCACGCCGATGCGTTCGTCGCAGGCGCCTCCGCCGGTGCGTCGAACCAATGCGCACGCGCCTTCATGATGAGCTCCTGCGCCTTGGTGGCGTCCATGCCCGTCAGCTCCACGAGCTCGTCGCCCGCGAGGTCCGCGAGCGCGTCGCGCGTCGTGATGCCGTTGGCGGCGAGCTTGGCGGCGATTTCCGTATCCATGCCTTCGAGCGCGAGCAGCGCTTCCTCGACGTTCTCGACGCTCTCCTCGCGCACGATCGCTTCGGTCAGCAGCGCGTTGCGCGCGCGGCTGCGCAGCTCGTTCACCGTGTCCTCGTCGAAGGCGTCGATCTCGAGCATCTCGTTGATCGGAACGTAGGCGACTTCCTCGAGCGAGGTGAAGCCCTCGCCGATCAGGATGTCGGCCACTTCCTCGTCGACGTCCAGCTTGCCGATGAACAGCTCGCGCAGGCGGCCGGTCTCCGAGTCGTGCTTCTGCTGCGATTCCTCCACGCTCATGAGATTGAGCTCCCAGCCCGTCATCTCCGAGGCGAGGCGGACGTTCTGGCCGCTGCGCCCGATGGCGATCGCGAGGTTCTCCTCGTCCACCACCACGTCCATCGCGTGACGCTCCTCGTCGACGACGATCGACTGGACTTCGGCCGGCGCCAGCGCATTGATGACGAGCTTGGCCGGATCGTCGGACCACAGCACGATGTCGACGCGCTCGCCCGCGAGCTCGTTGGTCACCGCGGTGACGCGCGAGCCGCGCATGCCGATGCACGTGCCCTGCGGGTCGAGCCGCGGGTCGTTGGACTTGACCGCGATCTTGGCGCGGATGCCGGGATCGCGCGCGGCCGCCTTGATCTCGATGAGGCCTTCCTCGATCTCGGGCACCTCGAGCTCGAACAGCCGCATGATGAATTCCGGCGCCACGCGCGAGAGGATCAGCTGCGGCCCCTTGGCGGTGCGGTCGATCTTCATCACGTACGCGCGCACGCGATCGCCCACGCGCAGCATCTCCTTGGGGATGAGCTGGTCGCGCGTGAGCACGCCTTCGATGCGCCCCGATTCGACGATCACGTTGCCGCGCTCGATGCGCTTCACCGTGCCCGACAGCAGGTTGTCCTCGCGCTCGAGGAAGTCGTTGAGGATCTGCTCGCGCTCGGCGTCGCGGATCTTCTGCAGGATCACCTGCTTGGCCGCCTGCGCGCCGATGCGGCCGAACTCCACCGGCTCGAGCGGCGACTCGACGACTTCGCCCATTTCCAGCGGCGGGTCCATCGCCTGCGCGTCGGTGATGGCGATCTGGCGTGCCGGCTCCTCGTGCTCCTCGTCGGGCACGACCGTCCAGCGGCGAAACGACTTGTAGTCGCCGGTCTCGCGATCGATCTCGACGCGCGCCTCGATGTCGTCGGCGTACTTCTTCTTGGTCGCCGACGCGAGCGCCGCCTCGAGCGCGGTGAACACGATGTCCTTGGGGACGTTCTTCTCGCGCGACAGCGCGTCCACCAGCAGCAGCAGTTCGCGATTTCCCATCATTTTCTCCATTCGATCTTCGGCACCAGCCGGGCACGGCCGATGTCGGCGAAGGCGACCGTCTCGATGCCGGCGGCCGTCTCGACCCGCACGGCATCGCCCTCGACGCCGCGCAGCAGTCCCTTCATCTTGCGTTTGCCTTCCACCGGCGCGCGCAGGCGCAGCTCGGCTTCGGCGCCTTCGAAGCGCGTGTAATCCGCGAGCTTCGTGAGCGGTCGGTCGAGACCGGGTGACGACACCTCGAGGCGCTCGAAATCGATGTCCTCCACCGCGAACAGCCGCGTGAGGTGATTCGAGACGCGCGCGCAATCCTCGACGTCCACCCCTTCGGGCTTGTCGATGAAGACCCGCAACAGACGGCTGCGCGGGGACCACTCGACGTCGACCAGCTCGTATCCCAGCGCCGGCACCGTCCGCTCGAGCAAGTCGCTCAGTGTGGCGGCCATGTGCAATTGGCGAAAAGCCAAAAAAAAATGGGCTGTGCCCAGCCCATTTCTCATCGTTATCCCGACGAATTATAACCGGAAATCGCCCCGCTTTGAAGGGCAATGCCCGCTCACGGGCCGACCACCGCCGGCCGGGCGTCCTTCTCAAATGGGGGTCCGCCGCTCTGCGTGCAAGGCCAACCCGGCTGCCGATCCGCCGCGCGCCAGGCGCAGGGCCGGTCCGGCTAAGATGTCGATGTCGACGCCCCAGGCGAGCCCATGTCCGAACCTCTCATCGTCGCGCGCAACGAGTCCGTCGAGCTGGGACTGCTCCCGGCCCTGGCGAACCGGCACGGACTGGTCACCGGCGCCACCGGCACCGGCAAGACGGTGACCCTGCAGGTGATGGCCGAGCGGCTGTCCGCCATCGGCGTCCCGGTCTTCATGGCGGACGTGAAAGGCGACCTGGCGGGCATGAGCCAGCCGGGCACCGCCTCGCCCAAGCTGCGCGAGCGGCTCGCCAGCCTGCATTTCGATGCGCCGGCGTTCACGGGCTTTCCGACCGTGTTCCTGGACGTCTTCGGCGAGCAGGGACACCCGGTGCGCACGACCGTGTCCGACCTGGGGCCGCTGCTGCTCGCGCGCATCCTGAACCTCAACGACACCCAGGCGGGTGTGCTCGCGCTCGTGTTCAAGATCGCCGATGACAACGGCCTGCTCCTGCTCGACCTCAAGGACCTGCGCGCGCTCCTCCAATATGCCGGCGACAACGCGCAATCGTTCCAGACCGGCTACGGCAACATCTCGGCCGCCTCGATCGGCGCCATCCAGCGCGGGCTGCTGGGCCTCGAGCAGCAAGGCGGCGACCGCTTCATCGGGGAGCCGATGCTCAACATCGACGACCTGCTGCAGACCGACGCCGGCCGCGGCGTCGTCAACATTCTCGCGGCCGACCGGCTGCTGCAGGCGCCCCAGCTCTACGCCACGCTGCTGCTGTGGCTGCTCTCCGAGCTCTACGAGAAGCTGCCGGAAATCGGCGACCCGGACAAGCCGAAGCTCGTGTTCTTCTTCGACGAGGCGCACCTGCTGTTCACCGATGCCCCGAAAGTGCTGCTCGACAAGATCGAGCAGGTCGTGCGCCTGATCCGCTCGAAGGGCGTGGGCGTGTTCTTCGTGACGCAGAACCCCCTGGACGTGCCGGACACCGTGCTCGGACAGCTCGGCAACCGCGTCCAGCACGCGTTGCGCGCGTTCACGCCGCGCGACGAAAAGGCCGTCAAGACCGCCGCCAGCACCATGCGCGCGAACCCGAAGATCGACACCGAGAAGGCGATCACCGAGCTTGCCGTCGGCGAAGCGCTCGTGTCCTTCCTGGACGAGAAGGGCCGCCCGATCCCCGTGGAGCGCGCATTCGTGCTGCCGCCAGCATCGCGCATCGGGCCGATCACGCCCGAGGAGCGGCGTGCCGTCATCGACCGCTCGGCCCTCAAAGGCATCTACGACAAGCCGGTCGACCGTGAATCCGCGTACGAAAAGCTGAAGGCGCGGGCCGTCGCGCCCGCGCCCGCGGCGCCGGGCGCCTCGGGTGGCGGCTTCTGGGACTCGATGAAGGATTCGCTCGGCGGCCTCGCCACCGGCAGCGGACGCAAGGACAGCCTGGTCGAGGCCATGGCCAAGAGCGCCGCGCGCACGGTGGGCTCGACCGTCGGCCGCGAGATCGTGCGCGGGGTGCTGGGTTCGCTGCTGGGCGGCAGGCGGCGCTGAGCAGACCTGCGCCGGGCGGGGCTGCCGGACAGGGCCGCACGTGCTTGCAACGCCGCAGGATACGGAGCACTATGACGTTGTCATAGGTCCCCGCGCCTTGCCATGCCCGGCTCGCTGCCTGCGCAGAAATCGACCGAGCTTCCCGCGTCCGCGAACCGCCGCCGCGTTGCGCGCCGTCCACGAGCCGACGCGCCCGACGACGGCTTTGCAGCCGTCGTGATCGTGCTGCGCGCGACCTGCGAGCGCGACCCGGATCTGCTTGCCCATCTCGCCCGCGGCGGACTGCGCGTGTGCGTCGTGCCCGACGCGCGACAGGCGGTCAGCGTGGTGCGCTCGCTGGCACCGGCCGTCGTGCTGCTCGACGTGCGCTACGGTGACGCGAGCGCGCTGGCCGCGTGTCCGCATCTCAAGCGCACGCCCAACGTGAGCGTCATCGTGCTGGCGCAGGCGGGCCAGACGCCCGCGTGCACCCTCGGGCTCGAGCTCGGCGCGGACGATTTCCTGATCCAGCCGGGGAGCGATGACGTCGCGGCGCGCGTGCGCGCCGTGGTTCGCCGCGCATCCCCGCTGCAGAACGCGCCCGCGCACGGCCTCGCGCTGGACGAGCAGCGGCACGTCGCCATGCTCGATGGCCGGATGCTGCCGCTGACGCCAGCCGAATTCCGCCTGCTCGCAGCCCTCGCTGCGGCGCGTCCGCATGTGCTGTCCCGCGCGGCGCTGCTCGAAGCGGTCGGCGGCCGCACCGGCGCGGCAGAGCGCAGCGTGGACAGCCTGATCCACCATTTGCGCCGCAAGCTCGCGACGATGCGGCCGGGACAGGACATGGTGCGGGCAACCTACGGGGCGGGATACAGCCTGCACGTCGAGCGTGCGATGGCTGTAGCGGAGCATTCGCCCGGCTGATCAGCTGCGCATCAGCGCGCCTGTTGCGGCTGGTCGATCTGCGCGAATACTTCCTCGGCGAGGTGGAACGCCGTATTGGCAGCCGGCACGCCCGCGTAGATGGCGCAATGGATGAGCACTTCCTTGATCTCGTCGCGCGTCACGCCGTTGTTGAAGGCCGCGCGGACGTGCAGCTTGAACTCGTCCGTGCGGTTGAGCGCCGCCATCAACGCAACGGTCAGCAGGCTGCGGGTGTGCCGGGCAAGCCCTGGCCGCGTCCACAGCTCACCCCACGCGTAGCGCGTGATGAAGTCCTGGAACTCCTCGTTGAACGGCGTGCGCCGCGTCATCGTGCGGTCGACGTGGGCATCGCCGAGCACTTCGCGGCGCACCTTCATTCCGCTGTCGTAGCGTTCGCGATCGTCCATCGTGGCCTCGCTTCAGGTGAGAAAGTCGACGAGCGTGCGCGTGTACGCCGCGGGCTGCTCGAGATTGGAGATATGCGGCGCGGCGAGCTCGACATAGCGCGCGCCGGCAATGCGGTCGGCGAGGTAGCGATGATCGGCCGGGGTGGTGACCACGTCGTGCGTTCCGGCAATCACGAGCGTCGGCGCAACGATGCGTGCGATGTCGTCGCGCTGGTCCATGTCGCGCACCGCTGCGCACGCGGCGCAATAGCCGTCGGCCGACGTTCCGAGCAGCATGCCGCGCGCAAGCGCGATGAACGGTGACCCGCTCGCCACGAACGAAGCCGTGAACCAGCGCGCCAGCACGGCGTCGACGATGGCCGCCATGCCGCCTGCGCGCACGCGCTCGATGCGCGCATTCCAGCCGGAGGCCGGACCGATGAGGGCCGCGGTGTTCGAGACCACCAGGCGATCCACGGCAGCCGGCGCGTGCACCGCCAGCCAGAGGCCCACCATGCCGCCCATGGACAAGCCGCAAAAGTGCGCCCGCGCGACACCGAGGCCCTGCAGCAGCGCCTGCACGTCGGCGCCCATCTGCGCAATCGTGTACGGGCCGGGCGGCGCGCTCGACTGCCCGTGGCCCCGCGCGTCGTACCGCAGCACGCGCAGCGAAGCGGTCAGCGCCGCCATCTGGGGGTCCCACATCGCCATGGTGGTGCCAAGCGAATTGGACAGCACCAGGAGCGGTGCATCGGCGGGTCCGTCGACCGTGTATTCGATCTCGACGTCCGGCAATTTGAGGCGCGGCATCCGGATTCCTCAACGCGCGGCGAGCACGCGGTCGATGTAGGCGTTGCTCGAGCCGAGATAGCGCACAGGATCGAACAGCCGGGCAAGCGCGTCGTCGTCGAGCACCGCGCGCGCCTGCCGATCGGCGGCAACGACATCGCGCACGTGCAGGCCTTCGGCGGCCGCGCGGCGGCACAGCTCGCCGACGAGCTCGTGCGCAACGTCGCGGCCGAGTGCCGGCGCGAGCGCCATCTGGAGCGCCTCGGCAAAGATCTGACCTTGCGTCAGGTCGATGTTGGCGCGCATGCGCGCCGCGTCGACGGTCAGGCCCGACACGACCTCCGCCATCGCGACGACCGCACCGCCGCACAGCTGCGCGATTTGCGGCAGCGTGTCCCACTCTGCCGGCCAGTTGCCGAGACCTCGCTCGTGCTCCTGCACCGCCGCGGTGAGCATCGTCGCGACGAGCCCGGGCACGCGCGTAGCCGCCGCGAGCGCCACCGCCGCGCCCACCGGGTTGCGCTTCTGCGGCATCGTCGACGAACCGCCGCGACCCGGCGCCGCCGGCTCGAAGGCTTCGCCCACCTCGGTTTGTGCCAGCAGCGCGAGATCGCGCGCAAGCTTGGCCACCGATGCCGTCAGGATGCCCAGCACCGCGGCGCATTCGCCCAGCGTGTCGCGCTGGGTGTGCCAGGGCGCGAGCGGAACGCCCAGGTCGAGCTCGTCGGCCATCGCCTGCGTCACCGCGACGCCTTCCGCGCCAAGCGCCGCGAGGTTGCCCGCTGCGCCTCCGAGCTGCACGACGAACAGCCGTGGGGCGAGCGCGGCGATGCGCGCGCGATCGCGGTCCAGTGCGGCGAGGCACGCGGCCAGCTTGTGGCCGAATGAAACGGGGGATGCCTGCTGCAGCCACGTGCGACCCGGCAGCACGGTGAGGCGATGGGCGTCGGCGTGGGTGGCGAGCGCGTCGCACAGGCGGGCGAGCTCGGCGTCGATGTAGCGCACGCCCTCGCGCAGCTGCAACACGAGGCCGGTGTCGATGATGTCCTGGCTCGTCGCACCCCAGTGCACGTAACCCTTCGCCGCGGCGTCGGCTGTGCCTACGCGCGCCGTCAAGGCGGCGACGAGCGGAATGGCCAGGTTGCCGGCGCGCGTTGCCGCCTGGTGCAGCGCATCGACGTCGTAGGCTTCGGCGCGACAGGCTTGCGCGATGGCATCGGCCGCCGCATCCGGGATGATGCCCACGCGCGCCTGCGCGCGCGCCAGCGCGGCTTCGGCCTCGAGCATGCGCTCGACGCGCGCGGCCGCCGAGAACGCCTTGGCCAGGACGCTCGGGGTGAACAGCGGCGCCGTCACGACCGCACGACCTAATAATCGAAGAAGACCGTCTCGCCGTCGCCCTGCAGCACGACGTTCCACTCGAGCACGCCGGGCGCTGTCGCGCGTGCGACCAGCGTGCTCCTGCGTTCGGCCGGCACGCGCTGCAGCACGGCATCGGACGCGTTGGCGTCATCGTCGAAATACACGCGCGTGATGAGATGCTTGAGCAGGCCGCGCATGAAGATGGTCAGGTTCAGGTGCGGCGCCTGGAATGCGCCATCGGGACCCGGCACGCGGCCCGGCTTGATGGTGTGGAACCGGAACCGGCCGTCCTCGTCCGTGTATACGCGCCCGAAACCCGTGAACCCTGCTTCGACCGGAAGATCGCGCGCGTCCTCCGGATGCGCATATTTGCCGTGCGCGTTGGCCTGCCAGATCTCCAGCATGGCGTCGTTCACCGGTGCGCCGTCCGCGTCGACCATGCGGCCCTGCACCGTGATGCGTTCGCCGCTCGTGCCTTCGCCGGCCATGTGCTCCTCGACGAGCCATGTCATGCCGATATGGAGATACGGTCCGATCGTCTGCGATGAGCTGGTGTGCATGGCATCAGCCCCGCGACGGCAGGTAGTTTTCCATCGGCGTCTCGTCGCGGCCGCGCAGCACGATGTCGAACCTGTAGCCGAGGGCCTGCTCCGGAATGGTGGTCTCCCAGTCGAAGTGCGAGACGAGCCGCCGGCGCGCGCGCTCGTCGGGCACGCTGTTGTACATCGGGTCGTCGTCCATCAGGGGGTCGCCGGGAAAATACATCTGCGTGACCAGGCGCGTGGCGAAGGCGGGCCCGAACAGCGAGAAATGGATGTGCGCCGGGCGCCAGGCGTTGTAGTGATTGCGCCACGGATATTCACCGGGCCGGATGGTGACGAAGCGGTAGCGTCCATGGTCGTCGGTGAGGGTACGGCCCGCGCCGTGGAAGTTCGGATCGAGCGGTGCGTTGTGCTGGTCGCGTTTGTGCGGATAGCGGCCAGCCGCATTCGCCTGCCAGATCTCCACCAGCGAATGCGCCACCGGCCGGCCATTGCCGTCGAGCACGCGCCCGCTCACCACGATGCGCTCGCCGATCGGATCGCCGCTCCCCTGCTTCGTCAGGTCGTGGTCGTTGGCCTTGAGCCGCTCGTGGCCGAACATCGGTCCGGTGACTTCCGATAGCGTGGTGGGCAGGACGACGAGCGGTTGCGACGGCGAGCGCCGCACGGTCGAGGCATACGGTGGGTAATAGTAGTCGGGCTGCGTGTTCGGATCGGCCTTGCGATAGCCGGCCAGCCGATGCACCTGCAGGTTCTGGGGTCGCGATGTCATGACGCTCTCCGAAGGCCGGCCGAGAAGAGGCCCGTCAGCGTAGCAAACCGCTGCGTTGCTTCCTTGACCGTGCGCAAGGTCACGCCCGCTCCACGATCATCGCGATCCCCTGGCCTACGCCGATGCACATCGTGGCGAGCGCATAGCGGCCGTTGGTGCGGCGCAGCTGGTTCACCGCCGCCATCACCAGGCGCGCGCCGCTCGCGCCCAACGGATGGCCGAGCGCAATCGAGCCGCCGTTCGCGTTGACGTGGGGGGCGTCGTCCGGCAGACCGTGATCGCGCGTGGTCGCGAGCACTTGCGAAGCGAACGCCTCGTTGAGCTCGATCACGTCGATCCGGTCGAGCGTGAGGCCCGCCTTGGCCAGCACGCGGCGCATCGCCGGCGAAGGGCCGAAGCCCATGATGCGCGGCGGCACGCCAACCACCGCGGTTGCAACGACGCGTGCCCGCGGCGTGAGGCCATAGCGCTTGCCCGCGCCGGCGGAGGCAACGATCAGCGCGCATGCGCCGTCGTTCACGCCCGATGCATTGCCCGCGGTGACGGTACCATCCGGCCGCACGATCGGCTTCAGGCGCGCGAGCGCATCGAGCGTCGTCTCGCGCGGGTGCTCGTCCTTCGTCACGACGATCGCCTCGCCCTTCTTTTGGGGCACGCTCACCGGGACGATCTCCTCGGCCAGGTAACCCGCCTTGATCGCCGCCGCCGCGCGCTGCTGGCTGCGCAACGCGTAGGCGTCCTGGTCGGCACGGCTGACCTTGAACTCGGCGGCGACGTTCTCCGCCGTTTCGGGCATCGAGTCGACGCCGTATTGCGCCTTCATGAGCGGGTTGATGAAGCGCCAGCCGATCGTCGTGTCCTCGAGCTTCGCGGTGCGCGCGAAGGGCTCGGCCGCCTTACCCATCACGAACGGCGCACGCGACATGCTCTCGACGCCGCCGGCGATCATCAGATCCGTCTCGCCGCTCTTGATCGCACGCGCTGCGATGCCGATCGCATCCATGCTGGAGCCGCACAGGCGGTTGATCGTGGTGCCCGGGATGCTGTCCGGCAGCCCGGCGAGAAGCAGCGCCATGCGGCCGACATTGCGGTTGTCCTCGCCCGCCTGGTTGGCGCAGCCGTAGGCCACGTCCTCGACCTGCGTCCAGTCGATGCCCGGATTGCGCTCGACGAGCGCCCTGATCGGCACGGCGGCGAGATCGTCGGTGCGCACGTGCGCCAGCGCGCCGCCGTAGCGGCCGAACGGCGTGCGCACGGCGTCGCAGATGAAGGCCTGGAGGGTGGTGGTCATGTCGGTTCCTGTGGTGGAAGCAGGGAGGCGGCGGTCACGCCCTGCAGGTCGGCGAAGCTGACGCCGGCGAAGAGCTCGACCACGCGCAGCCCCGCCGGCGTGACGTCGATCACCGCGAGGTCGGTGTAGATGCGGCGCACGCAGGAGCGCGCGGTCAGCGGGTAGGTGCAGGCGGGCACGATCTTGCTGGCGCCGTCGCGCGTGGTGTGTTCCATCATCACGAAGGTGCGCTTGGCGCCGCTGGCGAGGTCCATCGCGCCGCCGACCGCCGGAATCGCGTCGGCCGCGCCGGTGTGCCAGTTCGCGAGGTCGCCTTGCGCGCTGACCTGGAACGCGCCCAGCACGCAGATGTCCACGTGGCCGCCGCGCATCATCGCGAAGCTGTCGGCGTGGTGGAAGAAGGCGCCGCCGGCGAGCAGCGTGACCGGCTGCTTGCCGGCGTTGATCAGGTCCCAGTCTTCGGCGCCCGCGGCCGGCGCCGGGCCCATGCCGA
>DATILY010000046.1:0-10709 GCA_035475895.1 Casimicrobiaceae bacterium
GCGGATGCGTACCTGCTCGGCCTTCAGGCCGGTGAGCTTCATCACGGCAGCCTGGGTGAGGCCCGGGACCTGCGTGCCAACCCAGATGTCGCAGGCCTCGCCGGTCATGTGCACGGTGCAGTTCATCGGCTCCATCGCAGCGTGCGCGAGGAAGGGCTGCTCGTACGCGGCGTCAAGGCGACCAGCGGCGCGCGCGATCGCCGTGGCGGCGTCCCCGTCGTGCCGCGCGACGGCACCGGGCCGCTCCGCCGCGGCGACCAGCTGGGCCACGATGTCCGTCGTGGAGGTCGTTGCGTGCGGTCCCGCGTCCCATTGCACGGCCGCCGCAGCGAGGCCTTGCCTGGCCGCCCAGGTATGAACGCCGACGACCGCCACCGCATCGTCCAGCCGCACGACTTGCGTCACGCCGGGCACCGCCCTGGCCTTTGCTTCATCGACCGCGATCAGCTTTCCGCCGAACGTCGGCGAAGCCGCAACCACTGCGAACTTCATCCCGGGCGGTCGCGCATCGATGCCGAACCTGGCGCTGCCGTCGACCTTGCCCCGGACGTCGAGACGATGGTGCGGCGTTCCAATCAATTTGAACTGATTGGGCTCCTTCAGCGCGACCTGCTCCGGTACCGGCAGCTTCGCCGCGTCGTCCACCAGGCTGCCATAGCCGAGCCGGCGGCCGGTCGCTGCATGCACGACTGCGCCGTCTTGCGCGCGGCACCCCGATGGGTCGACCTTCCAGCGTTGCGCGGCAACCGTCACGAGCATGACACGGGCGGTCGCACCTGCCCGCCTCAGCGGCACGTACGTGCCGCGAATCGCGGTCGACCCTCCGGTCATCTGCACGCCGACGAGCGGATTGACGTACAGCTTGTCGTCAGGCGGCGAGTGCTCGATCACCACCTTGTCGACGTCGACCTCGAGCTCCTCCGCGATCAGCATCGGGATGGACGTGTACGTTCCCTGGCCCATCTCGACCACCGGCATCACGAACGTCACCTTCCCGGCGCGATCGATGCGCAGGAAGGCATTCGGCGCGAACGGCGCGTCGGTCGTCGGCGCATGGCGCACCTGCGTGCGCGCAGGCACGGCGAAGCCCAGCACCAAGCCACCGCCCAGTGCAGTGGCGGCGGTGAGCCGCAGAAAATCGCGGCGTGAAGACGAAGCTGCCTCGCGCGTTACCCTCGACCCGGTATCCATGTCATGCCCCGGCGCCGGAGCCGCCCGCGGCGCGCTTGATGGCAGCACGGATCCGGACATAGGTGCCGCAGCGGCAGATGTTGCCCGTCATGGCGTCATCAATGTCGGCGTCGCTCGGCCGCGGCTTCGCGCTCAGCAAAGCGGTGGCCGACATGATCTGCCCCGACTGGCAATAACCGCATTGCGGGACGTCGAGGGCGGACCACGCGGCCTGAACGCGCTTGCCGACCGGCGTGGCGCCGATGCCCTCGATGGTGGTGACGTGCTTGCCGAACGCGGCGGACACCGGCGTGATGCACGAGCGTGTCGGTCGACCGTCGATGTGGATCGTGCATGCCCCGCACAACCCCTGGCCGCATCCGAACTTCGTCCCCGTCATGGCGAGCACGTCACGCAGCGTCCACAACAATGGCATGTCGGCAGGCACATCGATCGCGCGTGACTTGCCGTTGACCTCGAGCGTGACCATCGCTCCTCCACGTCGTGTGCCTCGCCGGATGCGAAACGTTCCGTATGAGATCGCAAATGCGACGATGGCTCCATTGCACGATGGTATCGCCCGGCATGCGCGCGTCGGCGTATCCTTGGTCGCACAAGGAGGTCACGTGCCGAGCGATTCCATCTCTGCCGTCCTGTCGGTGCAAGGCATCCCGAGCATGCGCCCGGTGCTGATGGGCACGCGCCACATGGCGGTGGCGGGACACTACGCTGCGGCGCACGCCGCCTTCACGATCCTCGAGGCGGGCGGCAACGCGGTCGATGCGGGCGTGGCGGCGGGTATCGCGCTCGGCGTGCTGCAAAGCGATCTGGTCAACGTCGCCGGCGTGGCGCCGATCATGATCTATCGCGCGCAGACGCGCGAGGTGCTCACCATCAGCGGGCTCGGTTGCTGGCCGCGTGCCGTCACACCGGACTTCTTCCAGCAACGCTTTCAGGGTGCGATTCCGCACGGCGTTCTGCGCGCCGTGGTCCCGGCCGCACCGGACGCCTGGATCACGGCGCTCGAGCGCTTCGGCACCATGAGCTTCGGCGACTGCGCGGCCGCCGCCATCCGTTTCGCGAGCGCGGGCTTTCCGATGTATGCCCTGATGTCCGAAATGATCGGCATGCACGCCGAGGACTACCGGCGGTGGCCCTCGAGCGCCGCGGTCTATCTTCCCAACGGGCGGCCACCGCAGCCCGGCGAGCTGTTCGTCCAGCGCGATCTCGGCCGCACGCTGCAGTACATGGCGGACCAGGAAAAGGCTGCAGCCGTGCAGGGCCGGGCTGCGGGCTTGAAAGCCGCCCGCGCGGCTTTCTACCGCGGCGACATCGCGCAGGCGATCGTGGCCTATCACCGGCAAAACGGCGGCCTGCTCACCGAAGCGGATCTTGCGGAGTTCAACGTGGCGATCGAGCCGCCGGTCAGGACGCGGTTCGGCGCATTGGAGGTCTACGCGTGTGGCGCATGGTGCCAGGGCCCCGTGCTGCTGGAGATGCTCAACATCCTGTCGGGCATCGACCTCGCGGGCATGCGGCACAACTCGCTCGACTACGTGCACGCCGTGACCGAGGCCATGAAGCTCGCGTTCGCCGATCGCGAGCGATACGTCGCCGACCCGCGTTTCGTCGACGTGCCCGTCGACACCCTCGTGTCGCAGGAATACGCACAGCGGCGCCGCGCGCTCTTGCGCATGGATCGTGCGGCCGCCGGAATGCCGGCTGCGGGGGAAATACCGGGGCGCGCGCCGGGCGGCGAGCCGAGCGCGACATCGCATCGTGCATCGGCGGGTGCGCACGATACCTCTTACATCAGCGTCATCGACAAGGACGGCAATGCGTTCACCGCAACGCCGAGCGATCCGTCGTACGACATGCCCGTCGTTCCCGGCACGGGGTTGTGTCCTTCGTCACGCGGATCGCAGAGCTGGGCGGATCCGCGCCATCCCTCGTCGGTGGCGCCAGGCAAGCGGCCGCGCCTGACGCCCATGGGGGCGCTCGCCTTGCTGCCCGATGGCAGCCCGATGCCGATCGGTACGCCAGGCGGCGACGTTCAGGCGCAGGCCATCGTGCAGGCGCTGCTCAACATGACGGTGTTCGGCATGGATCCGCAGCAGGCGGTGGAAGCGCCTCGGTTCGCCAGCTACAGCTTTCCCGATTCGTTCGAGCCGCACAGTTATTCCCCGGGCGTGCTGTATGTCGAATCGCGCGTGCCTGCCGACGTACGGGACGGCCTGCGCGGGCGCGGGCACGATGTCCACGAATGGCCGGACTTCGTGTGGCGCGCCGGAGCGGTGTGCGTGCAACGCCCGGACCGCCGGCAGGGCGTCATCGCGGCCGGCGCGGATCCGCGGCGTCCCTGCTACGCCGTCGGCTGGTGATCAGGCCTGCGCGGGCGCCGGCGCGGGCAGGCGCGGCAGCTTCTCGGGAATGAGGCCGCCAGGCCGGTAGCGCAACATGACGATCAGCAGGACGGCCACCATGAATTCGCGCAGCGCTGCGCCCTGCACCGGCGTGACGCCGGGAATCAGCGGGATCGCGAAGCGCGAAGCCTCGAGCAGGAACACGATCGCGAACGCACCGACGATCGCGCCCCGGTTGTTGCCGAGGCCGCCGACCA
This sequence comes from Casimicrobiaceae bacterium, assembly GCA_035475895.1. GTDB lineage: Bacteria > Pseudomonadota > Gammaproteobacteria > Burkholderiales > Casimicrobiaceae > VBCG01. Next base: position 3,791 of record DATILY010000046.1, read on the forward strand.
GCAGGGCCAGCTTGATGTAGAGCGTGAACAGCGGCACGAAGATGTCCGGCGCGATATACGAGGTGTAATGCGCGTAGAGCGCGCCGGCCAGTCCGAGCGCGGCGGACCCTACGGCAAACGCTTTCACCTTGAACAACGTGACGTGCTTGCCCGCGACCGCGGTGACCTGCTGGTCGTCGCGGATCGCCCGCAGCACCCGGCCGAATGGCGACGCCCGGAGGCGCTCGATGCAGAAGTACGCGAGCGCCACGATGACGGCGACGATGCCCAGGTACAGCAGGTTGAAGGCCTCGGGCGAAAGCGCGCCGCGATACGGGCCGGGGATGCCGGAGATGCCGTCGGTGCCGTTCGTGAAGCCGATCGCGTTGCTCGCCACGATGCGGATGGTCTCCGCGAAGCCCAGCGTGACGATGGCCAGGTAGTCGCCTCGCAGCCGCACCGTGATCAGCGACACGACCACGCCCACCGCGGCGGCGATGATCGCAGCGGAGGCCATGCCCACTGCGATGGCCGCGCCGCCCTTGGTGAGCAGCGCGCTCGCGTACGCGCCGACGGCAAAAAAACCCACGAGGCCGAGGTTCACCATGCCGGCAAAGCCCCACATCACGTTCACGCCGAGCGCCATCAAGGCATAGATGCCGGCCGACACCGCCATCGCGATCAGATAGTTCTCCATCAGATCGCCGCTTGTCCCAGGATGCCGCGCGGACGCAGCGTCAGCACGAGCAGGATGGCCACGAATCCGACCGCGCTGCGGTAATCGGGCGACAGGAACAGCAGGCAGAGCTCCTCGCCGATGCCCACGGTCAGCGCACCAACGACCGCACCGGGAATGCTGCCCAAGCCCCCGACGACGGCCGCGGCGAAAATGGACAGGATCGTGCGAAAGCCCGTCAGCGGGTCGATCGTCGTGTCGAGCCCGATGAGCATGCCGCCGAGGCCTGCGAGACCCATGCCGACGAAATTGACGAGCCGTCCGATCACCTCGGCGTTGATGCCCTTGACGCTCGCGAGCATGGGGTTGTCGGCCACCGCGCGCATGGCCTTGCCCATGCGGGTAAACGCGAGAAATCCGAACAACGCCGCCATCGCGATCCCCGCGACGGCGAGGTTCTGCAACTGTTGCGGCCCGACGCGGATCGACCCCAGCCGCAGGTCACGCGCGATCGGCAGATCGTAACCGCGCAGGTCGTTGCCGAAGCCGAAGCGCACGATGTTCTCCAGCGCGATGGTCAGCGCGATGGAGGCGATGGCGGTCGTGATGTAGCCGGCCGGGCGGAAGCGCCTGAGCACGAATTCGTCGCTGGCAACCCCGACGACGCCAGCCACGGCGAAGGCTGCCAGGAGCGACGGCAGGATAGGCCAATGCAGCGACACGTTCGCGACATAGCCGGCGAAAGCCCCGATCGTCGCGTGCGACGCGATCGCGAAGTTCGGGAAGCGCAGCACTGCGTAGATGGCCGTCAGCCCGATCGCGGGCACGGCGAGGATCGTCCCCGCCATGGCGCCGTTGACCACCAGCTGCGCGACCTCGGCGGCCGACGCCATCGATCACGCGACTTTCAGGAGCACGAACTTGCCGCCGGTCGCCTTGTTGTAGCGGAACTTGCAGTCGACGATGTCGCCGATCTCCGTGAAATCGCAGGGGCCGCTCGCGCCTTCGTAGTTGATGTCCTTGCCTTGGGCGAGCAGCTTCAGGCCTTCGCTGGCGCTGTAGACCTTGGTGCCCGCGCCCTGGCAAATGCTGCGCACGCTGTCGTGGATCGCGGTGCCCGAGGCGGCCTTGGCTTTGGCGATGGAGAGCGCGACGAGGCTCGCCCAGTCCGTTGCCTGGGTCTCGTACGAATCCGGCTCGGCGACACCCAGGCGCTTCTTCGTCAGCTCGTACGCGGGCGAGGTCACATCCGCCGACGGCTGCACGGTGATGACGCCTTCCGTGACCTCCTGCGGCAGCGATTCGAGCACCTTGGTGGTGACGGCATACGACTGCGCGAAGCGCATGCCGGTGTAGTTGGCGCGAAACAGGTCGCGCAGCAGCACCGTCACGTCCGGCGCGTAGCCGTTGAGGTACACGAGATCGGGATTGGTGCGCAGCGCCTGGTCGACCTCGGAGCGGTAGGTCGTCTTGTCCTTGTCGTAGATCAGCGTGCCGACCATCTGCGACCCATGCTGCTTCAGCACCTCCGTTGCACGATCCTGCGTGGGCTGCGCGAACGGGGCCTGGATCGACATCATGAAGCAGCGCTTGACGCCCAGCGACGCGATGAACTCGGCGTGCTTGCCGGCCTGCAGGTGATTGTTGGGCTGGGTGCGAATGAGATAGCCCTGGTGCGGCAGCTTGGTGATCGAATCAGCGCCCGAAACCGTCGTCAGGAACGTCTTGCTTTCCCAGCACAGCGGCGCGACCGCCGTGGTGACCGCCGACGCCCACGTTCCCATGATCGCCGGAACCTTGGTGACATCGATCAGCTTGCGTGCAGCGCGCACGGCGGCCTCGGGATTCGTCTGGTCGTCCTCGATGACAAGCACGACCTTGCGGCCCAGCAGCCCGCCTGCGCCATTGACCTCGTCGATGACGGCCTGCATGGCCTTGGCCATCCGTGGCCCGTCGAATCCACCCGCACCGGTCAGCGGCGTGAGCACGCCGAGCTGCAATGGCGCGCCCTGCGCACGCAATACGGCTGGTGCGAATGCGCTCAACGCAAGCGCGCTGCTCGCCTGCACGAATCGCCGGCGAGACGGTCCGACACCTGCATTCATGGCTGCTCCTCCTTCGTCGATCATCGTTGGCTCCCGAGCATGCCCCGCGTGCGTCTGCGGCACGCGTTCACAAGGCACCCAGGAAGATGCGCTTGATGTCCGGATCGGCCGCAAGCGCCGCGGCGGGACCGTCGCGATGATTGCGGCCGTCCACGAGAATGTACGCGCGACTGGCGATGGTCAAGGCTTCGCGCGCGTTCTGCTCGACCATCGCGATGGCGGTCCCCGCCCGGTTGATCGCGACGATGTCCTCGAACAAGCGTTCGGCCGCCAGGGGAGAAAGTCCCGCGGACGGCTCGTCGAGCAGCAGGACCTTCGGATCGACCATCAGCGCCATCGCGATGGCGAGCACCTGCCGCTCGCCGCCCGACAGCACCCGGGCGGCCACGCGACGGCGCTTGCCGAGGATGGGGAACCGGTCGAACGCTGCATCGACCTTGCGCCGCGCACCACGCGGGTCGATGAAACCGCCGATCTCGAGGTTCTCGCGCACCGTCATGCCGGGGAAGATGTTCTGCTCCTGTGGCACGTAGGCGACGCCGAGACGACTGATCTCCCGGGGCAGGCGCGCCGTGATCGATCGATCGACGAAGCGCACCTCGCCGCGGCTGGGCTTGACCAGGCCCGCAATGACCTTCAGCAGGGTCGATTTACCTGCGCCGTTCGGCCCGATGATGCCGACGATCTCGTCCGCGCCAACGCGCAGGTCCACGCCCTTCAGCACTTCGTCGCCGGCGCCGTAGCCGGCAACGATGTCGCGGGCCTCCAGCGCCATCATCGCCGCCGGCCCATGTAGGCCTCCTGCACCGCAGGATTCTGCGCGACCTCCGAAAAGCTGCCCTCGGCCAGGTTCCTGCCTTCGGCGAGCACGATCACGTCCTCGCAAAGCCGGGCGATCGTGTCCATGTGATGCTCGATGAGCAGCACGGTCAGTCCGCGGTCGACCAGGCTGCGCAAGTGTTGTGCGATCTCGCGCGCCAGCGCGGGATTGACGCCCGCCACCGGCTCGTCGAGCAGGACCAGCTGCGGACCGGCCATGAGCACGCGGCCAATCTCCAGCAGCTTCTTCTGGCCGCCGGACAGGCTCGATGCCGGATCGTTGAGCACGCGCACGAGGTTCAGTCGCCGTGCGATGTCGTAGGCCGATTGCGTGAGCTCCTCTTCGCGCCGTTGCGCCTTGCGGGTACGCACCACTGCCTGCCACACGCGCTCGCCGGGCTGACTGGCGCCATACAACAGGAGGTTCTCGTAGACGGTGAGGCCTGGCAGCCCGCGCGCGATCTGGAACGTCCGCACGAGGCCCGTACTCGCGATACGGTCCGGCCGCCAACCCGTGATGTCGCGGCCGGCGAACACGACCTTTCCGGCATTGGGCGAGACGACGCCCGAGATGCAATTGAACAGCGTCGTCTTGCCGGCGCCGTTGGGGCCGATCACGCCGGTGATCCGATGCGGTTGAACGGACAGGTGCACGCCTTCGAGCGCGTGCACGCCGTAGAACCTGCGCGTCAGTCCGTGGACCTCGAGGAGCGCCTCGGGCATCAGGATGCTGCCCGTTGGCCCAGCGGGCGCGGCGTCACTGCTCGATCAGGGACGGCACGACGAATGCCGCGATGAGGCGGCCCGCGGCGGCATGCTCGTCGGTGAACCAGCCGGCCTCGTGGGAGATGTTCATCGTGCCGAAGCGCCGGTCGGCATGGGCGAGCGGTATGTTCATGATGGACCCGATGCCCAGGCTGAAGATCAGCTCGTGGTCGGCGAACGCCTCGCGCACCTCGTCGGGGTTGCGCGCGACGAACACTTCGCCCCGATCGAGCACCACCCGGCTCCACGGCGTGCCGCGCTTCTGCTTGCGTCCGCCGACAGGATACGCGGCGGGATTGCTGCTGTAGATGCGCTCGACCTCGGACGTCGCCTCGTGCACCCGCATCATCGTGAACAGGCGATGGCCGATCACTTCCTGCACCAGCCGATCCACGGCAGTGTAGAGCTGCATGTTGTCGCGCGCACCGGCCGACAGATCGGCCAGACGGGCGAGATCAGGCAGCGTCAAAGGGCGCTTGTGCTGGCTCATCGGGGTCTCGGTGGTCGGCGAAGCTCGAACGTCGAGTCTACGCCATGACGCGGCACCGGGAATAGAATGGCAGCTGGCGATACGCGCACCCGCCGTGCGCCGCACGCGGGCCGGTTTCGGCCTGCCACAGTTGACGTAACTCCACCGTCAAGGGGGTAAGCATGCGCAGAAGGCAATGGCTCAAGGCCGGTGGTGCAACGCTCGCCGCGCCGCTCCTGACATCCGTCCTGCGACCGCTCGATGCGTTGGCGCAGACCAAGCAGATCGTGGTCATGACATGGGGCGGCCAATGGGGCGACGCCATGCGCGACAACGTCGACGCGGCCTTCGAGAAGGCGACGGGCATCAAGGTGGTACAGGATCGCGGCGCCAGCCCGGTGGAGCGCATCACCAAGCTCAAGGTGAGCCAACCCAATCCGGTTGCCGACCTGTTCCAGCTCGCTGACGGCCTCGTGCCGCTCGCGATCAAGCAAGGCGTCGCCGAGAAGATCAACCGCGATTCGCCGCGCATGCCGAACCTGCGGAACATGATCCCCGCGTTCTGGAACGATTACTGGGTGCCGGAGATCTTCTCGGTGATCGGGATCGTCTACAACACCAAGGAAGTGAAGAATCCGCCGACGGGCTGGGCCGATCTGTGGCGGCCCGAATTCAAGGGGCGCATCGTCCTGCCCGAGATCTCGCACTCGATCGGCTCGTACATCATCCCGATCGGCGCCGTCGCGGCGGGCAAACCGGCCAGCGACGAGGAAGCCGGCTTCGCCATGCTGAAGCGCATGGTCGACCTGCGTCCGGTGTGGGCGAAGGACACCGACACGATGATGAACGCCATGCGCACGGACGACGCGGTGATCGGCATTCTGTACAAGTCGCAGACGTACACCGTCAAGGGCTATGGCGCCCCGGTGGAATGGGTGTATCCGAAGGAAGGCGGCATCGCGTACACATCGGGCACCTGCATCGCCAAGGGCACGAAGAACCTCGACGCCGCCGAGGAATACATCAACACCACGATGGACCCCAACGTGCAGCCCTTCGCGGCGCGCATCTACAACTACGGCGGCACCAACAAGGAAACGATCACCAAGCTGCCGCCCGATCTGCAGGAGCGCGTGCGCTTCCCGCAGGATCAGCTCGACCGCCTGGTCAAGCTCGACCTCGGCATGATGGCCGACAAGCGCGCGGCGTGGGTCGAGCGCTGGAACAAGGCGGTTGCCGGCAGCTGATGGCGCGCATCGACGACGCGGCGGCAATCCGTTGCGTCGGTTGGCGGGACAATCGCGACGGATTCGACGTCGCGCTGGCAGTCAATCGACTGCTGTCCGCGGGCGCGGCCGCGTGGTGGCTGACCAACGATCACGAAGGCGCGGACGCCGGCGATTATCTCGTCGAGCTGACCGCGCGGCGGCAGGACGCGCTCGCAACGCTGGGCGTCGTCACTCGCGCCTGGCACGGCGACATTCCTGCGGCTGCGCGGCGACTCGCCGCTCCCGCGGCCTGTCTCTTTGCAGGAACCGCATCGAAGTTTCCATACTTCGCGTATTACGCCGTCGCCCTGCTCCGCCTCGGAGTCGACTACGTGCCGTGCGACGGCGCGATGCTCGCTGCCGGTGCGCTCGACGATGCGAACGTGCTGGTCCTGCCGGGCGGGTTCGCGACCTGGGGCATCGACGCCGCCGAAGATGCACCGGGCGCCGACGCGCAGGTACGCGACTTCCTCGATGCGGGGGGCGCCGCGATCGGATCGTGTGGCGGTGCGTTCTACCTTTCGGCCGGTCGCCCGGGATGGACGGGAACCGCCCAAGCGAAGCCGCTCTATACGCACGAGTACCTGCAGAGCGGCGCGGGCGTGGTGAGCGTCGCGATGCGGCCCGGCCCGCTCGGTCTCGGATGCCCGCCGACGATGGAGATGCCTTACTACCACGGACCGCTCTACGATCTGGTCGGCGCCGGCGTCGACGTCGCTGCGACGTTCCATTCCCTGACGCTTCCGGCGCGGCTTGCGATCGACAATCCCCTCGACGATGCACGATTCCGGCGCGACATGGCGGGCAAGCCGGCCATCCTCCTCGCCTCCGACCCTCG
>DATILY010000047.1:0-48494 GCA_035475895.1 Casimicrobiaceae bacterium
GCGAGCTCCACTCGATGACGATGAACTGCAGCGTAGCGCCCGCGCCCCAGAACAAGGTGGTGGTGGCGAGCGAGATCTGGCCCAGGCGGTCCTTCCATAGCAGCCCCACGCAATGGGAGAATTCGCGCACGAGGAACAGCGGATTGCGGCTCGGGATGCGGTGGTCGACGCCCGTATCCGGAATGAACCAGTTGAATATCGCCGCCACTACATAAATGGCCATGATGACCGCGATGGCCGCCTGGGGCGGGGTGTCGATATTGGTGTCGATCATCGGGAGATCGAGCGCGAGCAGCGAGGTCGCCAGGTGGGGCGAGATCAGCACGCCGCCAAGCGCGGTGCCGAGGATGATCGACCCCACGGTAGTGCCCTCCATCCAGCCGTTGGCCACCACCAGCTGATGGGGTGGCAGGAGCTCGGTGAGGATGCCGTATTTCGCAGGCGAGTAGGCCGCGGCGCCGAGGCCCACCATCGCATAGGCGAGCAGCGGGTGCAGCGCTGCGAGCATCATCCCGCAGCCGACGATCTTGATGGCGTTGGTCAGGAGCATCACGCGGCCCTTGGGCATCGAGTCGGCGAAGGCGCCGACGAGCGGGGCGAGGATCACGTACGACACGACGAACGCCTGCTTGAGCGCGGGCGTCATCCATGCCGGCTCGTGCTGCTCGCGCAAAAGCGCGATGGCGGCGACGAGAAGCGCGTTGTCGGCGAGCGAGCTGAAAAACTGCGCCGCCATGATGGTGTAGAAACCGGACTTCATGTATGCGTGGGACAGGCCGCGTCGGTGGCGGGGCGGCGTTTCGAACGCCTTGTTTTATAATTGATCATTCAGTGCGGCCCGCGCTTTATACCATGATTGCGCGGCCCTCCCAACCGCGGCACCGCCGCGCAGTGAAGAGAAGAGCCCCGGCCTCGCCGCCGGCCACCATGCCGCCACGCAGCATGTCCCGACCGGTCTACGCGCAGATCAACCTCGCCGCCCTGAACGCCAACCTCGCGCGTGCACGCGAGAAGGCGCCCGGCGCGCAGGTGCTCGCCGTCGTCAAGGCTAACGCCTATGGCCACGGGCTGGCGCGCGTGCTGCCCGCGCTGGAGGATGCGGACGGACTCGCCCTGGTCGAGCTCGACTCGGCGATCATGCTGCGCGAAGCCCGCTACTCGCGCCGCATCCTCCTCATCGAAGGCTTTTTCGAAGAGGGCGAGCTGGCGGAAATCGGCCATCGGCGCCTCGCCGTTGTAGTGCACCATGACGAGCAGGTGCGGATGCTCGAAGCAACGGCGCTGCCGCGACCCATCGAGGTGTTCGTCAAGGTCAACACCGGCATGAACCGGCTGGGCTTCGATCCGGGTGACGTCGCCGGCGTCTGCGAGCGCCTGTCGGCCGCCCCCGGCGTCGCGGCATTGCGCCTGATGACCCATCTTGCGCGCGCCGACGAGGACGACGGGCTCGACGAGCCGTTGCACCGTTTCGAGGCTGCGTGCCGCGGCCTGCCGTATCCGCGCTCGATCGCCAATTCGGCCGGCGTGATGCGCTTCGACGAGGTGGGCGGCGACATCGTGCGCCCGGGCATCATGCTCTACGGCGCATCGCCGTTCCCGTACGACACGGCAGCGATGCTCGGCCTGCGGCCCGTCATGACGTTGCGCTCGCGCGTGATCGCCATCCAGGACCTCAAGGCCAACGACAGCGTGGGATACGGCGGCGCGTACACCGCCACGCGCGCGCATCGCATCGGCGTCGTGGCATGCGGCTACGCCGACGGGTATCCGCGGCACGCGCCCAACGGCACGCCGATCCTGGTGTGCGGACGCAAGACGCGCCTGGCGGGACGCGTCTCCATGGACCTGCTCACCGTCGATCTCACCGACGTCCCCGAAGCGCGGGTCGGCAGCCCCGTCGTGCTGTGGGGCGAAGGACTGCCGGTGGACGACGTCGCGAGCGCGGCGTCGACGGTCGGCTACGAGCTGCTGTGCGCGCTCGCGCCGCGCGTGCCCGTGGTCCTGAGCGACGTCGGCGCCGTCGACCTCGAACTCTAAGGACACTCCTCGTGTACATCGCGGTCACCGGCGCCGCCGGCTTCATCGGCTCGAATCTCGTGCGGGCGCTCAACGCGCGCGGTCACGACAACATCCTGGCCGTCGACGACCTGGGCCGTGGCGACAAGTTTCGCAACCTCGTCGATTGCGACATCGCGGACTATCTCGACAAGGACGATTTCCTCGCCCGCATACGCGATGGCGACCTCGACGACGACCTCGAGGCGGTGCTCCACCAGGGTGCCTGCTCGGACACGCTCGAATCCGACGGCCGCTACATGCTGCAGAACAACTATCGCTATTCGGTCGCGCTGCTCGAGCACTGCCAGGACAACGACGTGCCGCTGTGCTACGCCTCGAGCGCCTCGGTCTATGGCGCCGGCACGGTGTTTCGCGAAGAGCGCGCGCACGAGGCGCCGCTCAACGTCTACGGCTATTCGAAGTTCCTGTTCGACCAATACGTGCGCCGCGTGCTGCCGGACCACACCGCACCCGTCGTGGGCCTGCGATACTTCAATGTCTACGGCCCGCGCGAGTCGCACAAGGGCCGCATGGCATCGGTGGTGCACCACTTCATGCAGCAATATCGCGAGACCGGCTCGGTGCGGCTGTTCGAGGGCTCCGACGGCTACGCCAACGGCGCGCAGGAGCGGGACTTCGTGTCGGTCGAGGATGTCGTCAAGGTGAACCTCCATTTCCTCGAAGGCCGCGACCGCTCGGGCATCTACAACCTCGGCACCGGGCGGGCGACCTCGTTCAACGCCGTGGCGGCCGCCGTGATCGGCGCATGCCGCGCCGAGGCGGCTTCGGCGCCTTCGACGGTCGCCGAGCTCGTCGCCTCCGGCGCGATCGTGTACGTGCCGTTTCCACCCGATCTCGCGGGCAAGTACCAGAGCTTCACGCAGGCCGATACCGCGCGCCTGCGCGCTGCCGGGTACACCGCGCCGATGCTCGCGATCGATGAAGGGGTGCGGCGCTACGCCGAAGGTCTGATGACGCCTTCGCGCACGTCCTCGTAAGGTGCCGATACGCCGTGCGCGTCGTGGTGACGCGCCGGCGCATCGTCGAACCTACGAGGAGAACCGTCATGCGTCAGTGGTTGCTTGCGCTCGTGCTCGCCATGGTGTCGGCCTGTGCCGCCGCCGCCGTCAACCTCAACACCGCGAGCAAGGACGAGCTCGTCGCGCTGCCGGGCATCGGGCCGGCCAAGGCACAGGCCATTCTCGACTATCGTGCACAGCACGGCGGCTTTCGCAGCGTCGAGGAAGTGAAGGACGTGAAGGGCATCGGCGCCAAGCGCTATGAGCGGCTCAAGGCCGAGCTCACCGTGTCGCCGCTGCGTCCCGCCGCGCCCAAGGCCGATGCGCACGGTCCGGCGGCCAAGGGCGACATCAAGGCCACCGCGGACACCCGCGCGCGCAAGTAGCCTGGCCGGCGAGGCATGCGCGCTCCATCCGTGGTGCACGCGTTGCGGCATCGGCGGTCAGGCCGTACGATGCCGGCGCGTTGGAGCATTCCGGTCGCATCCGGCGGCGATGTGCCGCCGGAGGCCGGCCTGCCTCATTCACCACGGAGACTGCGCAATGAGAAGGCTGCTGGCCGCACTGGTCCTGTTGCTCCTGTCCTCGATGGCGCTCGCCGCCGTCAACATCAACACCGCTTCCACGCAGGAGCTCGACGCGCTGCCCGGCATCGGGCCGGTGAAGGCGCAGGCGATCGTCGAATACCGCAATGCCAACGGGCCGTTCAAGTCGCCCGAGGACATCATGAAGGTGAAGGGCATCAAGGAAGGCGAGTTCGCCAAGATCAAGGACCAGATCGCCGTGTCGGGCCGCACGACGCTGCCCGCTGGAGCGACGAGCACGCCGGTCGCTGCGCAGCCCAAGGCGGCGCCCACGCCGCCGAGCACGCCTGTCGCAGCACCAGCCAAGGTTGCGCCGGCACCTGCGCATGCGCCCGCGACGGCTGCGCCGGCAGGTCCTGCCAAGGCGGACAACGGCATGGCCAAGGACAAGCGTACGAGCGACAAATCGGCGACCAGCCAGGACAAGGCGGCAGCCGACAAGGCGGACAAGGCCGCGGATGCCAAGGCGGCCAAGGAAAAAGCCAGGGAAGAAAAGGCAGCCAAGGCGGCCGACGCGAAGGCCGCAAAGCAGAAAGCCAAGGAAGAGAAGGCTGCCAAGGCAGCCGAGGCCAAGGCGGCCAAAGCCGCCGCGAAGGACAAGGATGCGGTCAAGGACGCCGCCAAGGACAAGGACACCAAAGGCACGTCCAAGGCTGGCAGCGCCAGCAAGGACGACACCGCCAAGAAGTAGGCGCCATGCGCGGCCGGGGGCGCGTCCGGCTGTCGGTACAATGTCCACACGATCGGCACCGCGCCACGCGCGCGGTGCCCCTTTTCCGCGTGGATTCACCTTCGATGTTCCCCACTCTCGCCGACACCGTCGGCAATACCCCGCTGGTGCGCCTGCAACGCCTCGGTGGCGGCAACGGCAACGTGCTGCTTGCCAAGCTCGAGGGCAACAACCCGGCGGGCTCGGTCAAGGACCGCCCGGCGCTGTCGATGATCACCGAAGCCGAACGGCGCGGCGAAATCCGTCCCGGTGACACCTTGATCGAGGCGACGTCCGGCAATACGGGCATCGCGCTCGCCATGGTGGCTGCCATCAAAGGCTATCGTCTGGTCCTCGTCATGCCCGAGCACCAGTCGATCGAGCGCGTGCAAACCATGCGCGCGTACGGCGCCGAGCTCGTGCTCACGCACAAGGAAGGCGGCATGGAAGCCGCGCGCGACGTCGCCGAATCGCTGCGCGATGAAGGCAAGGGCATCATCCTCAACCAGTTCGCCAATCCGGACAATCCGCTGGCGCATTACCGTGGCACGGGGCCGGAGATCTGGCGCGACACGCAGGGCCGCGTCACCCATTTCGTCTCGGCGATGGGCACCACGGGCACGATCATGGGTGTCTCGCGCTTCCTGAAGGAGCAGAACGGCGCCATCCGCATCATCGGCGCGCAGCCGGAGGAAGGCTCCTCCATTGCGGGCATTCGCAAGTGGCCTCCGGCGTATCTGCCCAAGATCTACGATGCCGCGCGGGTCGACCAGATCGAATACGTGTCGCAAGCCGACGCCGAGGCCATGACGCGCCGGCTCGCGCGCGACGAAGGGATCTTCGCGGGGGTGTCGAGCGGCGGCGCGTGCGCAATCGCGCTGCGCGTTGCGGCCACGGTACGCGACGCCACCATCGTGTTCATCGTGTGCGACCGCGGCGACCGCTACCTGTCCACCGGCGTGTTTCCGGCCTGACGGCGCAGGTGCGCAGCGCATGACGCCCATCCTCGTCTTCGACCTGGAGACGATCCCCGACGTCGCGGGCATCCGCCGCATCTACGACATCGCCCCGGGCGTGACCGATGCCGGCGTGCAGGACTGGTTCGCGCAACAGCGGCGGGCCGCTTCCGGATCGGACTTCGCGCCGCTGCACCTGCAGCAGGTCGTCGCGATCGGTTGTGCGCTGCGCGACGCAAGCGGGCTGCGCGTGTGGTCGGTGGGCGAGCCCGACGATCCGGAGCCCGAGCTGATCCGCCGCTTTTTCGATGGCATCGAGCGCTTCTCGCCACAGCTCGTCTCGTGGAACGGTGGCGGTTTCGACCTTCCCGTCCTGCATCACCGCGCGCTCGTGCACGGCGTGCCGGCGGCGCGCTACTGGGACTGGGGCGACAACGACAAGGACTTCCGCTACAACAACTATCTCGGCCGTTATCACACGCGGCACATCGACGTCATGGACGTGCTGGCGTGCTACCAGCCGCGCGCAAGCGCCGGCCTGGATGCCACCGCGCGCCTGTGCGGCTTTCCCGGCAAGCTCGGCATGGACGGCAGCGACGTCGCGCGGGCCGTAGCGGCGGGGCGGCTCGCGGAAGTGCGCAGCTATTGCGAAACCGACGTAATGAACACGTACCTCGTCTACACGCGGTTCCGCCTGATGCGCGGCGAGCTCGACGCGGGCGCGTATGCGCAGGAGATCTCAGCCACGCGCGAGCGACTGGCGTCCATCGATGCGCCGCATTGGAAGCAATTCGTAGGCGCCTGGGACGCGCGTGCCATGGCTCCGGGCGCTGCGCCAACGCCCGCCGCATCGGTGCCGCCGGCGCCAGGCGCGTTGCTGTAGCGCGCACCGACGTGCGCAACAGCGGCATCGCCGCCGCGCACAGCGGAGCGCGCGCTCAGGCGCGCAACAGCGGCAGCGTTTCGTAGCGCGCGTCGAGCACGCCGCGCGAGTCGACGCCCCACCACCGCTCGAGAGCCGTGGCATACACGCTGCGGAAATCGAGCGCGAACGCGAGGTTGCCGTCCCCGCCCAGATGCGCGAGGTCCGGCCCCGCGCCATACAAGCCGCCCGCAACGCGGCCGCCGAGCGCGAAGTGCGCGCTGGCCGTGCCGTGGTCGGTGCCCGCCGACAGGTTCTCGCGGGGACGCCGGCCGAACTCCGCGTACGTGACGACGAGCGTGTCGTTCCACCGGCCGATCTCCTCGAGGCCCTGCTTGAGCGCAATGAGCCCATCGGCCAGCTCGCCGAGCAGGCGCGCGTGCGTGGGTGCCTGTCCGGTATGCGTATCGAAGCCGTTCAGCGTCAGCCGCAGGCACGCGACGCCACCGGGGCTCGCGGCGACGTGACACGCCGTGCGCACCACGTTGCCGAAAGCCGTCGCAGGAAACGTGGTGGCGAACGTGCGCGACCCATCGAGCCGGGCGGCGGCGGCCACGACATCGCTCTCGGTCTTGAGGATGTGCGCGAGCGCCCGATTGCCGAGCTGCGGCTCGGCGTGCGCGAGCCGCGCGCGGCGCAGGAACGCTTCGGTGTTGGCGAGCGCGAGCGCTCGCGTATTGCGTCCGGCGAGCGGGCCCATGTCGTTCGATCCGATGACCACGCCGTCCGCGGCGAAGCCCGCGGGCGGCGCAGCGGACGCGAAGGTGCGCGTGAGCCAGCCGTCGGGCAGGTACTGGTCGCTGCGCGCCGCCGTGTCCCAGATTTCGATCGAGCGGAAATGCGACAGGTTGGGCGCGGGATAGCCGACGCCCTGCAACACCGCGAGGCGTCCCGCGGCAAATTCGGCGGCGAGAGGGCGCAGCGCAGGATGCAGTCCCACGCGATCGCCCAGCGGAATGACGCTGTCGCGCGCAATCGCGAGCTTCGGACGCAGCGCGTAATACGCGGGATCGGCGTAGGGCACCACGGTGTTGAGCCCGTCGTTGCCACCCTTGAGCTCGACCAGGACGAGCAGACGCTCGTACGCGGGCGTGACCACGGGCGCCGCGACGGCCAGCGACGCGGTGAGGCCGCCGAGCGAGCCCGCCAGCGGGCGCGCGGCCAGCGCACCAAGCGTCGTATGGAGAAACCTGCGCCGATCCATCGTCGTGCCTCTCACTTGAGCTCGTAGACCGGATCGAGCAGCGCGGCCCGGACGAACAACACCGCGTCGCGTTGCGCCCGCGCTTCGGCAACGTCGTCGGTGACCGGTGGCAACGGCAGCAGCACGCGCTGCGCGGTGGCAAGGCGCGCCGGCAGGTCGGCGCCCGGCTGCGCGCCAATCCACGCGGCGGGACCGAACTGCAATCGTGCAAGCGCGCGCTCCACCACGCGCGCCGCACGCGCCCGTTGCAAGGCTGCGTCGACCACGGGGGCATCCGACCCTGCCACGATGCCCGGCATGCGTGCGCCGTCGCGCGCCGGCGGCATTGCAGCATCGCCCATCGGGGTGGCTGCGACACCGATCATCGCGGTGGCCTGCACGTCGTCCGACGGTGCCATGGCTGGATGCGCGATGGCCGCGAGGAACTGCTTGCGCGCGAGCAGCGTGGTCGAGTTGATCCACGTGTCACCGCCCGGCCAGCCCTTGACGTTCGGTGGCGCAAAGAGGACCTGGCTCATGCCCGCGCTCGCCGTTGCGAAGGCTGCCGCATTGTCAGGCTGCACGCCGAGCGTGTGCAGCGTGCCGACCACGAGCTCGACCGGGCTCTTGACCAGCGTCCCGCGATGCTCGGCTGCCCAGAACGCCGGCTCGAGCAAGAGCGCGCGCAACGCGACCTTGAGATCGTAATCGGCGCGCTGGAAATCGGCCGCGATGCGGGTGACGGCGGCAGCGTCAGGATCGGGCGAGACGAACTCGCGCCACAGCTTGCCCACGATGAAGCGCGCCGTCTCGGGCCGCGCGAGGATGAGATCGAGCACGTCGTCGCCGTCGTAGCGGCCGCGGTGGCCGAATACCGTCTTGTCGGCGTCGTCGTGCAGACGTGGACGGTCGACGAACGCACCGGACGGCCGCTCGATGCTCCAACCGGTGAAGGCGCGTGCCGCTTCCTTGACGTCCTGCTCGGTGTAGCGGCCTTCGCCGAGGGTGAACAGCTCCATCACCTCGCGCGCGAAGTTCTCGTTGGGCGCGCCCTTGCGGTTCCGCACGCTGTCGAGGTACACGACCATCGCCGGCTCGCGCGCGGCGGCATGCAGCAGCGTGCGGAAGCTGCCGAGCGCGTTCGCCCGGAACGTCGCGTTCTGCAGGTACATGAGCCTGGCAAGACGCACCTTCTGCTGGCTCGAAACGAAATGGTTGTGCCAGAAGAGCGTCATGCGCTCGGTCAGCGGCGACGTCGTGGCGAGCATCTGCTCGACCCACCAGCCGCGCAGCGCCTGGGTCTGCTGGTTCTGGTCGCGCACGAATTCGCGCCGCTCCTCCGGCGTCAGCGAGCGGCCCGGTGCCGGCACGGATGCATGGTCCTCGAACCGGGGTGGTGCGATGTCCGGCTGCGGATGCGCCGTCGCGAGCAACGCGTCGACGGCCTGCGCGCGATCGAGCTTGGCAAAACGGTCTATTTCCGCGGCGGTGACCCCAAATCCCGTGCGCGCGACCAGATGCCGGGCGTCGTCGGGTCCCATGGCAGCGGCTGCCGGCGTGGGCGCCAGCACCAGCGTGGTGACGGACAGCCACGCGAAGCTGCGCAGGAAACCGAGGGACGAGGCGACGCGCATGAGGGCTGGCTCAGCCGGTCTAACGGGAAAGCTCATCCGCATGTTGACGTGCTCCGCGGCGCGGCGCTGTAAGCGGATGTAACGGGTTGCGACGGCACACTCGCTACAGGTTCACCGTCCCGCTGCCGAGCTCGATCACGCGGCCCGAGACGCGGATGCGCCGGTCGGTCGTCACCTCCAGCCCGAGGCGGCACGGCCGCCCCACTGCCTCACCTTGCGACAACGAAAGCTGTTGCGGGAGCGGG
Source organism: Casimicrobiaceae bacterium (assembly GCA_035475895.1). Taxonomy (GTDB): domain Bacteria; phylum Pseudomonadota; class Gammaproteobacteria; order Burkholderiales; family Casimicrobiaceae; genus VBCG01. Next base: position 9,311 of record DATILY010000047.1, read on the forward strand.
GCGCCCGTGGCGAGCAGCCACCCGCCGAGATTGGCGCATGCCGACCCCGTACCCGGATCCTCGACCACGGCGCCATGCTTGGGAAAGAAGAACCGGCACAGGACCTGGTCGCCGTCGCGCGCGAACACGTACGCCATCGCGCGCGTGCCGTTGCTGGCCCGCGTGAGCATGGCCTCGGCGCGTGGTGCCGCACGGCGAACCGCGTCGAACGTGCGCAGCGGGATGATCAGCTGATCACTGCCGGTGTCCACCCACAGCGGCGGGCCGGGACCGAGGTCGTCCGCTGACAGGCCCAGCACGTCGGCGAGGTCGGCCGGCGCAGGGCCGGGCGGCCGATGGGTCGGCGCGTTGGCTTCGAGCGTCCAGCGGTCGCCTTGCGCCGTCACCGGAATGACGCCCGCCTGCAGCTCGAGCGCGACGGCGTCACCCGCGCTGCGCAGCGAGCGCACTACATGCGCGGTTCCCAGCGTCGGGTGACCGGCGAATGCCATCTCGAAGGTGGGCGTGAAGATGCGCACACGCGCGGTGGCTCGCGTGGACGGCAGGACGAACGTCGTCTCGGAAAGGTTGAACTGCAATGCAAGCGCCTGCATCGTGTCGTCGTCCAGGCCGCGTCCGTCTTCGAACACGCACAGTGGATTGCCCGCGAGCGGGCTTTCGGCGAATACGTTCACGATGCGAAAGGCGTAGGCGGTCATGGCAGGCTCACTGAATCGGGCACCTGCGCGCCGGCGCAGCAGGACGGCTCGGTGGCGACGATGCGCCGGGCCAGCGCGCGGAACGCTTCGTCGCCCAACGCATGCACCGGAGCGACGACGCCCTCGGCATGGCGGGGAAAGTTGCGCTCGATCGAGCGCAGGTACAGTGGATCGTAGTGCGCTTCGAGCAGCTCGCGCACGAGCGTGTCGAAGTCGCCGCGGGCGGCCGCATCGCTCCAGCGCGCGACGGCGGCACGGCCGTGCAGCGGCGCGAGATGCGCGAGCCGTTCGCTCAACGCGGGATCGTCCGCCAGGAAATGCGCGTACTCCTCGAGCAGCAAGGCGACGCGCAGGTCGAGCGACGCCTCGAGGCGCACGCAGGGCGCCGTGCGCATGGCACCGAGCAGCGGGTCGGGCAGCTGAATGGTGCCGATGCGCTTGCTCTCGGATTCGATGTACACCGGTTGCGCGCGATCGAACGCCCGCAGCGCGGCGTAGAGCTGGCTTTCGAACCACTTCTGTGACGGCTGCGGCTCGCCGGGCAGGTCGCCCAGCAGCGAGCCGCGATGCCGCGCGAGATGCTCGAGGTCGAGCACCTGCGCACCTTCGCTTGCGAGCGCGCGCAGCAGCCGCGATTTGCCCGACCCGGTGAGGCCGCACACCACGCGCAGCGCCGGAAGGTCGTCGGCTTGCGCCAGCGCGCTCGAGACGTGACGCCGCCACGCGCGATAGCCGCCTGCGAGCTGCACGGCACGCCAGCCGATCTCCGCGAACACGAGCGCGACCGCGCGGCTGCGCTGTCCGCCACGCCAGCAATAGACGAGCGGCCGCCAATCGGGCGGCTTGTCGCGGGCGTAGGTCTCGACCATGTGCGCGATGTTGCGTGCCGCGATCGCAGCGCCGAGCTTGCGCGCCTCGAACGCCGACCCCTGGACGTAGAGCGTGCCGACGCGCGTGCGCTCGGCGTCGTCGAGCACGGGGAGGTTGATCGCACCCGGAATGTGATCGTCGGCGAACTCGGAAGGCGAGCGCACGTCGATGCGCTCGGCGTAGCGCGCGACGTCGGCGACGTCGGCGCGCTCACCCGGACGTGGCGGCGGCCCCGGCGGCAGCGGCGCAGTCATGCCAGGGAGCCAGCGCTCATCGCTTGCCCAGGAGAGGCACGAGCGTCGGCCAGACGTTGTCGAGAATGCGCGGCTGGGCGGACGCCAACGGATGCACGCGATCGGGCTGGAATTGCGCCAGGTCCTCGGCGAAGCCTTCGAACACGAACGGCACGACGGGAATCCTGCGCGCTTTGGCGACGTCGATGAACAGCTGCCCGAAGGCCCGCACGTAGGCGGAGCCGTAATTCGGCGGCAACTGCATGCCGACCAGCAGCGGCTTGGCGCCCGCGGCCTGAACCGCCGCGACCATCGCGTCGAGGTTTGCGCGCGTCGCATCGAGATTGCCGCCGCGCAGCGCATCGTTGCCGCCGAGCTCGATGACCACGATGCGCGGATGATGCTGCGCCAGCAGCGCGGGCAGGCGATTGCGTCCACCCGCCGTCGTATCGCCGGAAATCGACGCGTTCACGACCTGGTACGGATAGCCTTCCTTGCGCAGGCGCTCCTCGAGCAGATGCACCCACCCTTGTCCCGCGCCGAGGCCATAGCCTGCGGAGATCGAATCCCCGAGCACCAGGAGCACCGGCGCGCCTGCGGCGTGCACGGGTACGACGGCGAGCATCCAGCAGCCGCAGAGCAGGAGACCGCTTCGAAGGGTGCGGGCGAGGGTCATGGAAAAAGGACGCGTTGCGCGGGGTCGCAGGACAGACCGCGCGGCCGCCTTCACGTTCGATTCTAGCCGTGCGGCCAGGCGCGGCCGACACGGGCCGTTACAATGGGCCGACCCCCGTCCCCTTGCATGCCGCGCGCGGTGCCCGCACGTGCCAGCGCATCGGCGCGCTTCCACCATGCCAGAGCCTCTCATTCGCGCCGACGCGCTGACCAAGATCGTGCAGAGCGGCGACGCGCCCCTCACCATCCTGGATCACGTGTCCTTCACGGTGGATGCCGGCGATGCCGTGGCCGTCGTTGGCGCATCCGGTTCGGGCAAGACGACTTTGCTCGGGTTGCTCGCGGGTCTCGACAGCCCGACCTCGGGCGACGTAGCGCTCGACGGCGTGGCGCTGTCGCGGCTCGACGAAGACGCGCGCGCCGCGCTGCGCCAGCGGCTGCTTGGATTCGTGTTCCAGTCCTTTCAGCTGCTGCCGGCGCTCACCGCGCTCGAGAACGTGATGCTGCCGCTCGAGCTGCGCGGCGCAAGCGACGCCGGCGCGCGGGCGCACGCGTGGCTGGAGCGCGTCGGCCTGCGGCGGCGCACGACGCACTACCCGCGCCAGCTCTCGGGCGGCGAGCAGCAGCGTGTCGCCATCGCGCGCGCCTTCGCGGGCGAGCCCAAGCTGCTCATGGCCGACGAGCCCACCGGCAACCTCGATGTCGCGACCGGGGTCGAGGTCGCCGATCTCATGTTCCGGCTCAATCGCGAGCACGGCACGACGCTCGTGCTCGTCACGCACGACGTCGCGCTTGCATCGCGCTGCGTGCGCCGCCTTTCGCTCGAAGCGGGCCGCCTCGTGCGTGACGAACGTGCGAGCGCGCAGCCGGCATGAAGCCCACGCCGCGTTCACGCCTGGCGGGCGTCGCGCGAAGGGCGCTTCGATGAACATCGCGCGTCTCGCTGCACGGCTGCTCCTGCGCGACTGGCGCGCCGGCGAGCTGCGCGTCATGGTCGTGGCGCTGGTGCTGGCCGTGGGCAGCGTGGGCACCGTGGGATTCTTCGCCGATCGCGTCAAGCAGGCGCTCATCACGCAGGCCAACGTGCTGCTCGGCGCGGATCTCCTGATCTCCGGCGATCGGCCGCTGCCGGACACGTTCGCGGCGGCTGCGCGCGCCCGTGGCCTGCGCGCAACGCCTGCAGTGCGGTTCAACAGCATGGTGCAGCCAGGCGGTGGCACTGCGGCGAGCGCCGTACTGGCCGACGTCAAAGCCGTGGACGCCGGGTATCCGCTGCGTGGGGCCGTCATGCTGGTCGACCCCGCGTTGCCCGATGGACGTCCCGCGACCGGCATTCCCGCACGCGGTGAAGCGTGGATCGACCAGCGCCTTGCCGATCGCCTCGGGCTTGCTACCGGTTCGTCCGTCGCGGTCGGCGACGCCACCTTGCGCGTGACGGCCGTGTTCCAGCAGGACCCGGAGGTGGCGGGGCTCACGCTTGCCGCGGGACCGAAGCTGCTGCTGAACATCGCCGACCTGCCCGCGACCAACCTGCTCCAGCCGGGCAATCGCGCGACGTTTCGCCTGATGGTCGCAGCGCCCGATGCGACGGCACTCGACGACTATCGCGCATGGCTTGCGCCCGAGCTCAAGGCCGGACAGCGCATGGAGGGGGTGCGCGATCTGCGTCCCGAGGTTCGGCAGACGCTCGAGCGCTCGGAAAAATATCTCGGCCTCACCGCGCTCGTCGCGGTGCTGCTCGCTGCCGTTGCGGTCGCGCTCGCCGCGTCGCGTTACCTGCGGCGTCACCTGGATGCAGCGGCGATGTTCCGCTGCTTCGGCACGCCGCGCCGGCGCATGCTCGCGCTGTTCGTCGTTCAGTTCGCGCTGCTCGGCGCGGCTGCCAGCCTGGCCGGTCTCATCCTCGCATGGGTTGGACAAGCCCTCCTTGCACAATTGCTGCAGCAAGTCTTCGCAGGGGCGTTGCCTCCAGCGACGGCCATGCCGGCCGTGAGCGCCGTCGTGACGGGCGTCGCGCTACTGTTCGGTTTCGCCTTGCCGCCGCTGGTTGCACTGGCCAACGTGGCGCCGCTGCGCGTGTTGCGGCGCGACTTGCCACGGCCGCGGGCGGCCGGTGTGCTCGCCTATCTGGCCGGCGCGGCAACGGTCGCGGCGCTGATCGGCTGGCAGGCGCGCGAAGCACAGGCCGCCGTCGTCATGCTGGTCGGCGTCGGCGGCCTCGTCGTCGCCTCGAGCGCGGTGGCGTGGGCTCTTCTCGCCGCGTTGAAGCGCCTGCCGCAGCGCGGCGTCTCCTGGCGCTTCGGCCTTGCCAACCTGCGCCGGCGGGCGCTCGCCTCTTCGTTGCAGATCGGCGCGCTCGCGCTCGGTCTCATGGCGCTGTTGCTGCTCACCGTCGTGCGCGGCGACCTCATGCGCAACTGGCGGGCGAACCTGCCGCCCGACGCGCCGAACGAGTTCCTGGTGAACGTCCTGCCCGATCAGGTCCAGCCGGCCGGCGAGCTGCTCGCTCGCACGGCCAAGGTGACGCCGTCGTTCAAGCCGATGGTGCGCGGCCGCCTGGTCGAGCGCAACGGTGCGCCGTTCGACAGCGCCCACTTCGAGGACACGCGCGCGCGACGCCTGGCGGAGCGCGAGTTCAACCTGTCCTGGAGCGACGTTCTGCCGCTCGGCAACCGTGTCGTCTCCGGCAACTTCTGGAACGCCCAGGCCCGCGGAACCCAGGCGGGCCTCTCGCTCGAGGAAGGCATCGCGAAGACGCTTGGCGTGGGCGTCGGCGATTCCCTCACTTTCGACATCGCCGGATCGCGCGTGACCGCCAAGGTGACGAGCCTGCGCAAGGTGGACTGGGACAGCTTCCGCGTGAACTTCTTCGCGCTGCTGGCGCCCGGCGCGCTGGACGATCAACCTGCGACGTACATCGCCGCGTTCCGCGCGTCCGGGTCGTCGTCGCCGTGGCTCGCCAGCCTCGTGCAGCAGTTCCCCAATATCCTGGTCATCGACGTGGGCGAGATCCTGCATCAGGTGCAGCTCATGGTCGACCAGGTGGCGCGCGCGATCGAGTTCGTGTTCCTTTTCACGCTCGCAGGCGGGCTGCTGGTGCTGCAGGCGGCCATCGCCTCGACTCAGGACGAGCGCAAGCGCGACGCCGCGGTGCTGCGCACGCTCGGCGCGTCACAACGCCAGCTGCAGGCCGCGCAACTGGCGGAATTCCTGCTGCTCGGCAGCCTCGCCGGGCTGGTTGCCGCGGGCGGTGCGACGGCCATCGGCTGGGCGCTTGCGACACGGGTGTTCGACGTGCGCTACGACGCCGACCCGCTGATCTGGCTCTACGGAATCGTCGGTGGCGGGGTGGCCGTCACGCTGGCCGGATGGCTCGGCACGCGCGCGACCGTGCGCCAGCCACCGCTCGCCATCCTGCGTCAGCTCGGCTGACCGCGCCGCGTGCGCGCCGCGCTGCGCCTGGTCGCCGGCGTATCGTGGAGCGTGCCAAGCGCGGTCCTGAGGCTCTCCACCGTGCCCGGCTGGTCGAGCGCATACCCGGGCACCGGATCGATCATCGCGCGATACGCCGCGCTCCCGAGCAGCGCGAGGAGCTCGCGCACCGGCTCGCGCGCCGGCGCGTCCGACCGACACGCCAGCATGTAGCGCTCCTGCACGATCGGCACGAACGCGAGCTTGAATTGGCGCGCGGCCGGCTCGACGCCGAAGCCTGCGTCCGCCATGCCGCTCGCCACGAAGGCGGCAACCGCCGCATGCGTGAACTCGCCCGAGTCGTACCCGCGGATGCGGCTTGCGTCGATGCGCTCGCGCGCGAGCAGCGCGTCGAGCAGGCTGCGCGTGCCCGATCCAGCCTGGCGATTCACGAAGCGCACCCGATTGCCCGCAAGGTCTGCCAGCGATGTGATGCGCAGCGGATTGCCCTTGGGCAGCATGAGGCCCTGCGTGCGGGTCACCAGGCGTACGACCGCATGGCGGCGCGGACGGAGCCAGCGCGTGTACTGTTGCCAGAGCAGCGGCGCCAGCTCGCCCACCGGCACGTGGAATCCGGCGATGTCGCAGGCGCCACGCGCGAGCGAGGCGAGGGCTGCAGCACTGCCCATGTATTGCAGGTCGATCGCGGCGTGTCCGTGGCGATGCATGAGCTCCGGCAACTTCTCCACCGCGTACCCGTGGCTCGCATGGAGGTGCAGCACGGCGCGCGACGCCCGCAGCGCGCGGCCGATCTCGACGTTGAGCTCCGAAGCGATGTTGGTCAGCTGCGGAAAAAGGCTCGCGTCGCTGCGCTGCGCGGCCCACAGCAGCTTGGCGCCGAGCACGCTCAGCGTCGCGCCGCGCCCGCGTTCCTTGCGCACCAGCGCCGCGCCGAAGAAGCGCTGCCAGCGTTCCAGGAGCTCCCACGTGTACCGGTACGACAGCCCGACCTGGCGCGCCGCGACCGTGAGCTTGCCGCCTTCGTGGATGGCGGCGAGCAGGTCGAAGAGCACGGGATCGACCTTCTCGCCGGTTTCGCTGGCGAAGATCCAGGACGGCCGAATCGTGATGCGCGTCATCGGAGCTGGGAAGCCTATGGGCAAGCCTGGGCGCGCTGCGGCAGGCGCGACCTGCGCGCGCAAAGGCGCTGAGTGCGCAGGATAGGCTTTTTCGAGCCTATATGGCAACACCGCGCCGGCGGGCACAATTCGCGCCATGGCGACGGTTTCCGACAGCTTCGGCCTGGCCCTTGCGCTCATTCGCGGGCTCGATCCGCATTTCGTGGGCATCGTCACCTTGTCGTTGCGCGTGAGCCTCGCGTCGACGCTCTGCGCCGCGGCGCTCGGCCTCCCCATCGGCGCGGCGGTCGCGATCGCGGACTTCCGGGGCCGCGCGCTGGTCGTGGCAACGCTCAATGCGCTCATGGGCCTGCCACCCGTCGTCGCGGGCCTGCTGGTGTATCTGCTGCTGTCGCGCGCGGGGCCGCTCGGTGAATTGGGACTGCTGTTCACGCCGGGCGCCATGGTGATCGCGCAAACGGTCCTCATCGCGCCGATCGTGGCCGCGCTGACGCGTCAGGTGGTCGAGGATGCGTGGACCGAGCACCACGACGCCTTGCGCAGCCTGCATGCCAGCACATTGCAGAGCGCCCGCACGCTCATCTGGGACACGCGCTACACGCTCGCCACGGTGCTGCTGGCGGGATTCGGGCGTGCCGCCGCCGAAGTCGGCGCGGTCATCATCGTGGGCGGCAACATCGACGGCGTGACCCGCGTGATGACCACCGCGATCGCGCTCGAGACGAGCAAGGGCGACCTGCCACTGGCGCTGGCGCTGGGCGTCGTCCTGATGGGGCTCGTCCTGGTGTTGAACTTCGGGGCGTACGCCACGCGCGAATGGGCGCGCGAGCGGTTTGGCTGAGCGGCGGGTGGACGGCTTGCCGATCACGCTGCAAGGCGTCGACGTGGAGCGCAACGGCGTCGCGCTCATGCGCGGCATCGACCTGGTCGTCGCCGCGCGCGAGCGCACCATCGTCATCGGTCCCAATGGATCGGGCAAGAGCACGCTGCTGCGCGTGCTGCACGGCCTCGTTGCGCCGACCGCTGGCACCGTTCGGTGGGGCGATGCGCGTGCAGCACCACGCGACCAGGCCATGGTGTTCCAGCGTCCCGTGCTGCTGCGCCGGTCGGTGTCCGCGAACGTGCGTTACGCGCTGCGGCTGGCCGGCGTGCCGTCGCGCGAGCGTGCGGCCCGGATACGCGCGGTGCTCGACGCGAGCGGGCTCGCCGCACTCGCGCAGCGGCCGGCGCGGCGCTTGTCGGGCGGCGAGCAGCAGCGCGTGGCCCTCGCGCGCGCGGCCGCGCTCGAGCCTTCCGTGCTGTTCCTTGACGAGCCAACCGCGAGCCTCGACCCGGCCGCCAGTCGCGCGATCGAGGAGCGGGTGCGCGCGATCCATGCCGCCGGAACGACGATCGTCATGTCCACGCACAACCTGGCGCAGGCGCGCAGGCTCGCCGAGCGGGTGATCTTCCTGCAGGCCGGCCGACTGATCGAAGCGACGTCCGCAGACGAATTCTTCAACGCGCCTCGCTCGGCCGAGGCCGCCGCATTCCTCGAAGGAGAACGTGTATGACACGCCGGCTGTTCATGTTCGTGGTCGTCTTGCTCGCCTGTGCCGCATCCGGCGCACGCGCGGCAGACGCACCGTTCATCGTCGTCGCATCGACCACGTCCACCGAGCAGTCGGGGCTCTTCGGCCACCTGCTGCCGGCGTTCGAGTCGGACACCGGCATCAAGGTGCGCGTGGTCGCGGTGGGCACGGGCCAGGCGCTCGACATCGGCCGCCGCGGCGACGCCGACGTGGTGTTCGTGCACGCCCGGTCGGCGGAGGAAAAGTTCCTCGCCGAAGGGCAGGGCGTGAAGCGCTATCCGGTCATGTACAACGACTTCGTGCTGATCGGACCGAAAAGCGATCCTGCGCATGTCGCGGGCGGGCACGACGTCGTCGCTGCCCTGCGGGCGATCGAGAAGTCGAAGGCGCCCTTCGTGTCGCGCGGCGATCGCAGCGGCACGCACATCGCCGAGCTCGCGCTATGGAAGGACGCGGCCATCGACATCGACAAGGCGAAGGGGCCCTGGTACCGCGACACCGGGCAGGGCATGGGTCCTGCGCTCAATTCCGCCGCGGCGATGAATGCCTACATCCTGTCCGATCGCGGCACCTGGCTGTCGTTCAGCAATCGCGGCGAACTCGAGGTCGTCGTCGAGGGCGACAAGCGCCTGTTCAACCAGTATGGCGTGATGCTGGTCAATCCGGCGAAGCATCCGAACGTCAAGGCCGCGCTCGGGCAGAAGTTCATCGACTGGCTGGTGTCGCCGCGCGGCCAGTCGGTCATCGCGAGTTACAGGATCGACGGCAAGCAGCTGTTCTTTCCGAACGCGGGCAGCGACGCCTGACCGCCGCGGCAACGCAGGGCGCCGGCGGAGCCGTCGGCTTGCGGTAGAGTGGCGCGCTGGCCCTGCCGGCACGCATCGTTGCTGCTTCGTGACATCGTCCCCTCGATCGCCTCGCAAACGCGCATGCGCAGCCTCGGGGCGCAGGCGCCGCGCATGCGCGCAGGGCCTGCATTGAGCGATCTCGCGGCGCATCCGGCCCCCACGCCATTGTTGCGGGCGGGGCGGCTGCCCTTGGCGCTGCTGCTCCTCGTCGCGCTGGTGGTGGTCGCCATCGGGGTCGGGCGCTATCCCTTGTCGCCCGTGGAGGTGCTGCGCGTGCTGTGGCTGCACGTCGCAGGGGAGGCGACGAACTCCGTTGCCGACGCGATCGTCTGGCAGATCCGGCTTCCACGCATCGGCGTTTCGATGCTGGTCGGTGCCGCCCTGGCGGCGGCGGGTGCCGCCTTCCAGCAGCTCTTTCGCAACCCGCTGGTGGCCCCCGATACGCTGGGCGTGTCGTCGGGCGCTGCACTGGGCGCCGTGCTCGCCATTCTCTTCGGCGCCGGTTTCGCCGTCATCCAGCTCGCTGCATTTGCCGGCGGACTGGCGGCCGTCGGGATCGTCATGCTCATCGCATCGCGGCTGACTGCGCACGATGCGCTGGTCACGCTGATCCTCACGGGCGTCGTCGTCGCGAGCCTGTTGGGCGCGGGCATCTCGTTCGCCAAGTACGTCGCCGACCCGTACAACACGCTGCCCGCGATCACCTTCTGGCTGATGGGCAGCTTCGCGTCGTCGACCTGGCGCGAGCTGGCGGCGATCGCGCTGCCCGCGGGCGCTGCATTCGTCGTTCTCGCGCTGCTCGCGTGGCGCATCGACGTGCTGGCCCTGCCCGAGGACGAAGCGCGCGCATTGGGCGTGCGCACGCGCCTGCTGCGTGGAGCGGTCATCGCTGCGGCCACGCTGGCGACGGCCGCTGCGGTCGCGGTCAGCGGCATCATCGGGTGGGTGGGGCTCGTCGTTCCCCACATGGCCCGGCGCATTGCCGGGCCGCGCTTCGCGCGCCTGCTTCCGCTCTCGGCCGTGGCCGGCGCCGCGTTCATGGTCGTGATCGACACGATCGCGCGTGTCGCGGTCGTGTCCGAGCTGCCGCCGGGCATCCTCACCGCGATCGTGGGAACGCCGGTGTTCATCGCGCTCCTCGCGCGCACGCGCCAGGCGTTGTGACGATGCTCGAGGCGCGCGATCTCGCATTCGGCTTCCCGGCGCGGCGCGTCGGCACCGGCGTGTCGCTGCGGGTCGAGCGCGGACAGACACTCGCCGTGCTGGGCGGCAACGGCGCCGGCAAGACGACGCTGCTGCGCACGTTGCTCGGCCTCGTGCCCGCGCAGTCGGGGTCGGTCGACATCGACGGAGCGCCCGTCGCTTCGCTCACACCGACCGAGCGCGCGCGCCGCCTCGCGTACGTGCCGCAGCAGCACGTGCCGCCGTTCGGGTTCACGGTCGAGGACATCGTGCTCATGGGGCGCGCCGCGCGGGTGTCGGCCTTCGCACGCCCGGGGCGCGCGGACCGCGCTGCCGCGGCACGCGCGCTCGAGCGCCTGCGCATCGAGGCACTTGCACAGCGACCGATCACGCAGCTCTCCGGCGGGGAGCGCCAGCTTGCATTGATCGCGCGGGCCCTGGCGCAGGAGGCGCCGATGCTCATGCTCGACGAGCCGACCGCGAGCCTCGACTTCGGCAACCGCGCGCGCGTGCTCGCGGAGCTCGACCGGCTGCGCGATGCCGGACTGACCATCGTATTCTCCACGCACGAGCCGGAGCACGCGCTCGCGCACGCGGATCGGGCGCTGCTGCTCGCGGGCGGCCGCCCGCTGGCAAGCGACATCGCGTCGCGCGCCTTGACCGCGGACAACGTGACGCGGCTCTATGGCATTCCGGTGGATCTCGTGGAGGTGGGCACGCGCAAGCTGTTCGTGCATCGCGCCGATGCGCCGGGACCCGTGCCGGGCTAACGTCCGGCCAGCACCGATTCGCGCGACAGCAGGCGCGTGACGGCCGCGAGCGCAATCACCGCGATGGCGATGGGCGCGGCATACGACATCACCACCTGCAGCGCCGGCAGGGCCTCGCCGCGCAACGCGATGCGCAGCAGCGAATACTGGCCTGCCACGGGCACGGCAGCGATCCATTCCGGCTCGCGCCATTGCAGGAACAGGCTGAACACCGGGAGAAAGCCGACGACGAGGAAGACGAGCGATACGTTCGCCTGCGCCTCCTTGAGCGTGCGTCCCCGCGCGGCCAGGTAGAGCAGGATCGCCGGAAAAGCAATGACCAGCGGGAGCAGCACCACGACGAAGCGGCCGAGCTCGCGCGCGCCGAACAGGAACGGCACGCCCACGGGCGGCAGGGGCGCGAAGCTCAGCGTCAGATAGAACAGCAGCAGCGTGCACAGCACCACGAGGCCCGCGTAGGCGCCCACCGCGAGCCATTTGCCGAGCGCCAGCTCGACCGGACGCGCCGGTGTCATGAGCAGCGGCTCGAGCGACTGGCGCTCGCGCTCGCCTGCGGCCGTGTCGAGCGCAGGTGCCATGCCGCCGGCGAGTCCGGCAAACAACGCGTAGAAGCCGACGAGGAACAGCAGCAGCGAACCCGATTGCTGGGGCGTTGCGAGGTCGACCGGCTCGACGCTCAGCGGATTTGCGACACCGGGCGTGACGCCGCGCAGGACGAGCCGCTCCGCGCCCCACAGTCGGTTGTACGCGCGAAGCAGGCTCTCGACCTGATCGACGGCCGGACGCCCGCGATCGCGCGAGCGGTCATACACCAGCCGCACGGTCCCGGCCTTGCCCTGCGCGACATCGGCGTCGAAGCGCGGGTCGACCACCAGGGCGACGTCGAGGTCGCCACGGCGGATCTGCGCTTCGTAGTCGTCGGGCGCCGGCGTGATCTTGACCTGCTCGCGCTCGAGGAACGCGATCAGCGCTGGCGCACGGTCCTGGGCGATCACGGGCAATATCACGTCGCGCGCGCGCTCGGCCTGGCCGGCCATGAAGTTGAACATGAGGATCAGGAAGACAGGCCCGCCCACGACCGCCGAGAGCAGCGACACGATCACGGTGCGCCGGTCGCGCGACGCGTCGACGATTTCCTTGCGCGTGATGACGCCGATCCGGCGCAGGCCTCCGGCGCTCAGCACGTCGTCGTCCTGCAAGCGATCATGCCGCGAGCCCTTCCCCCGTGCCGAGCAGGCTCACGAAGGCGTCCTCGAGCGACGCCGTGCCGGCCTGCGCCTGCAGCTCGGCGGCCGTGCCGTGCGCGACGACGCGGCCGCGCGAAAGGATCACGATACGGTCGCACAAGGCCGCAACCTCCTGCATGACGTGCGACGAGAACAGCAGGCATTTGCCCGCGCCCCGCAGCGCGCGCAGCTGCTCGCGCAACGCTCGCACGCTCATGATGTCGAGGCCGTTGGTGGGCTCGTCCAGCAGGACCGTCGCCGGATCGTGGATGAGCGCGCGCGCGATGGCGACCTTCATGCGCTCGCCCTGGGAGAATCCCTGCGTGCGCCGGTCGGCATGGTCCACCAGCCCGAGCGCTGCGAACAGCGTGTCGATGCGCGCCTCGAGCGCATCGCCGGCCAGCCCGTGCAGGACGCCGTAGTAGCGCACGTTCTCGCGCGCGGTCAGTCGCGGATAGAGCCCGCGCGCATCCGACAGCACGCCAATGCGCGTACGCACGGCGTAGCGGTCGCGCACGACGTCGAGCCCGTCGATGCTCGCGTGGCCCGCGTCCGGAAGCACCAATGTGGCGAGCATGCGCAGCAGCGTCGTCTTGCCCGCGCCATTCGGGCCGAGCAGGCCGGTGATCTGGCCGTCGGGCGCCGTGAATGAAACGCCGTCCACCGCATGCACCGCGCCGCGCGGGCCGAACGCCTTGGCGAGGCCTTCGATCGCGATCACGGACGGGCCGCCAGGCGATCGGTGAAGAACGGCGGCCGCTTGCTCTGTCCGAGCTTGGCGATGCACGCCTCCGACAGCGTGTCGAAGTCGCCCCGCTCGACGAAGGTCGACACCAGTCGCGGCGCGCATGCGTGCGGTGAGACGATGTGGCCGTAGCCCGGGGCGACGATGTGGCGGCTGTGTGTCAGCGTGCGGGCCACTTCGGCGCCGTAGGCGGGCGGAGTGACCGGGTCGAGGCCGCCCGAGAGAAGCAGCACCGGGACGTTGCTCGTGACAGGGGTCGCGAAATCGGCGGGCATGTCGCCGCGTGGCCACAAATCGCAGACGGCGATGATGCGCTCGGCCATCCGCCCCGCGCGCGAATCCAGCAGGACCTTGGTGCGCGTGGTCGCATCGATGCGCGGCACGTCCTCGGCGCACGTGACGGAGTAGTGAAGCGCGGCGTTCATCTGCTCCGGCAGGTCGGCCGTCACTGCCAGCGTTGCGGCGACCAGCGGCGCATAGTCGCCCTCGCTCGCGCGTTGCAGCAGCTCCGGGACCAGGCTGGCAAGCTCGGGCGCGTAAGTCAGCGGCTGCAAGGCGCCGATCACATGCTCGAACGTGAAGCGAAACGTCTGCGGCGCCCCCACGCGGGGATCCTCGAACGTCACCTCCTTGCCGTCGCCGAGGTCCCGCTCGATGCCTTCGAGCGTGGCGGCAGGATCGGGAAACGCGTGGCTGCACGCGGGGGAGGCACGGCACGCGGCGATGATGTCGTCGAGCGCGGCGTCGCGCGTGCGCCACACGTCGAGCGTGATGCGCAATGCAGGCGGCGCTACGCCATCGAGCACGACGGTGCGCACGCGCTCGGGATGGCGGCGCAGGTATTCGAGCGCGACCCGCGTGCCGTAGCTGCCACCCCACAGGTTCAGGCGCGGGTAGCCCAGCGCGTCGCGGACGGCCTCGAGGTCCTCGACCCAGCGCGTGGTGGTGTATTGCGCCGGATCTGCACCGCGCGACTTGAGCTCCTCGAGGCAGGCGCGCGCCTTGGGCACCGGGTCGAGCTCGAATTCGGCGCGATCGTCCGCCGTAAACGCCTTGCAGGACAGCGCAGCGGAACGGCCGGTGCCACGTTGGTCGATCAGCACGATGTCGCGCGTGCGGCGGACGGCCCCGAGCGACTGCGCGAAGCCGGCGAGCGTCGAGGCCGCCTGGCCTGGCCCGCCGGCGAGGATCACGAGCGGATCCGGTTGCGGGCTCAGCGTATTGGCCGGCAGGATGGCGGCGAACAGCTCGATCTGGCGGCCGCCCGGTTGCGCGCGATTCTCCGGCACGCGGATGGTGCCGCATTGCGCCGCCTGGGCGAGGTGCGGCAGCCGGCATTCGGACAAGGCGACGCGCCCGTGACGTCCGGCGGTATCGGCGCACGACGCGCAGGCGAGCGCGAGGGCGAGCGCGCCAATGAAGGACCCGGGCGCGAGGCGCGTGCGGGCAGGGACTGGGTGCGACATCGGCGGCGATGGTAGCAAAGCGTCCGCGGTCGCGGACATGCGCCATGCGACGAGCGTCGACCGGACGCGACGGAGGGTAGAATCGGCCGATCGCGCCGCGCGTGACCTGCGCATGCGCCCCGCTCCATGTCCGACCTCGAACCCGGCATCGTCACCGACCTGCGCGAGCGCCTGAGCTACGGCGGCTACCTCAAGCTCGACCGGCTGCTCGGTGCGCAGGAGCCGTTGTCGGGTGGCCAGGACGGTGCGCCGCGGCACGACGAGATGCTCTTCATCGTGCAGCACCAGGTCGCTGAGCTGTGGATGAAGCTGATGATCCACGAGCTGCGGGCCGCGATCCGTGACGTGCAGGCGGACGCCCTCGAGCCGGCCTTCAAGATCCTCGCGCGCGTCAAGCTGATCCAGAAGCAGCTGTTCGAGCAATGGGCGGTGCTCGAGACGCTCACGCCGTCGGACTACGAGACGTTTCGTCCGGCATTGGGCTCGTCGTCGGGCTTTCAATCGGCGCAATACCGCGCGATCGAATTCCTGCTCGGCCACAAGCAGGCGCGCGTGGTCGACGTGTTCGCGCACGATCCCTCGGTGCACGCGGAGCTGCGCGCGCTCCTCGAAGCGCCTTCGCTCTACGACGAGTTCCTGCGCCACCTGCACCGGCGCGGCTTGCCGGTGCCGCAGGAGCGGCTCGTGCGTGACTTCGCGCAGCCTTATGTCGGGCATCCGGGCGTGGTCGACGTGCTCAAGAGCATCTATGACGACCCCGACCACTGGTGGGATGCCTACGACATGTGCGAGAAGCTGGTCGACGTGCAGGAGGCGTTCCAGCTGTGGCGCTTTCGTCACATGAAGACGGTCGAGCGCATCATCGGCCACAAGACCGGAACCGGCGGCTCGTCCGGTGTCGGCTATCTGCGTCGCGCGCTCGAGCACACGTTCTTCCCCGAGCTCATCGACGTGCGCACGCGCATCGGCGCGCGCTGATCCCGATGGATGCCCGCGTCGCGCCGCGTTCAGCCATCGCAACGGCGGTCGCTGCGCTCGGTGATGGGTCGTTGACCGCCGCCGCGCTGGCGCAGCACGTGGCGCCGCTGTTCTCCCGCGTGCTCGCACGGGACAAGGCGCGCATCTACCTCGCCAATCATTCGCTCGGCCGCCCGCTCGACGCCACGGCGGACGACGTGCACGAGGGGCTGGCCGCGTGGTACGACGAGCTCGGCGGCGCGTGGGATGGCTGGCTCCGCGAGATCGAGGCTTTTCGTGCACGCCTGGCCGCATTGCTCGGGGTTGCGCGGCCCGACAGCGTCGTGCCGCGCGCGAGCGCAGGGCAGGGCCTGCGCGCCGTGCTGAACAGCTATGACGCCACGATCCGCGTCGTTGCCACCCAAGGAGAATTCGACTCGCTCGACGTGATCCTGCGCGAATACGCGCGGCGGCGCCGCATCGTGCTCGAGCTGGTCGCCCCGCGCGCGGGCGGCCGCTTCGACGCGGGCGACATCGTGCGCGCGATCGGCGCCGGCTGCGATCTGCTGGTCGTGTCCCAGGTGATGTTCAACACGGGTCAGCGCCTGATCGACTTGCCCGATCTCGTGGTGGCCGCGCACCGCGCCGGCGCGCGCGTGCTGCTCGATGTGTATCACGCGCTCGGCGTGCTGCCGGTGGACCTGAGCGCGCTGGACGTGGACTTCGCCGTGGGGGGCTCGTACAAGTACCTGCGCGGCGGACCGGGGGCGTGCTTCCTGTTCGTGCATCCGCGTCTGCTCGACGAGGGGCTGCGTACGCTCGACGTCGGCTGGTTCGCCAAGCGCGATCGCTTCGGCTACCGGCGTCCGGATCCGCCGGAGTACGGCGCAGGCGGCGATGCATGGCTCGAATCCACGCCACCGGCGCTCAGCGCCTACCAGGCGCGCGCCGGCCAGGAGCTGACCCTCGCGCTCGATCCGGCGCGCCTGCGCGCGTATTCGCTGGTGCAGCAGGCGCATCTCGTCGAAGCGCTCGCGTCGCACGGCATCCCGGCCCGCGGCGCGCGCGACGATCACGGCGCGTTCGTGGTCGTCGAGGACGACCGCGCCGAAGCGTGGGCGAAGCAGCTGCGCGAGGCGGGTGTCGTCACCGACGCGCGCGGTCGGTATCTGCGGCTCTGTCCGGACGTGCTGACGACGCAGGACGAGGTCACCGAGGCCGCGCAGCGCTTGGGCCGCGTGCGCGGCTAATCGTCCGGATCGTTGTCGAACCAGCCGAGTGCGCTCGGCGGCTCCAGCCGGGCGCGGTCGAGGCCGTCCTTGAGCCGGTCGGTGCCGCTGAAGAAGCTGTCGAGCGACTGCGCGCGCTTGAGCCGGAACATGGGCGGCTTGAGATCGGACAGGTACGACTGCTGGCCGACCATCGACGACTCGTCGCTGCGCGACAGCGTCTGGGCGGCGATCGCAGCGAGGGCCAGCGCTGCCACCGCGCCGGCCTTCACGGGCACGCGGCGCGGTCCCATCGTGCGCAGATGCACGAAACAGAGCGCGGCGAACAGAATCCAGTTGCCGACATAGGCGTAGTCGGCGAGCGCGCGCGATGAGAACCCGAACGAGCCGAAGTCGCACAGCTCGTCGAACACGTAGAACGCAAGGAGGCCGCCGAGCGCGATCAACAGATGGCGGTCGAACTCCGACACGCCGGTGAAGATGCGTGTCAGGACTGCCCAGCCGGTCGTCCACACCAGGACGGTGAAGATCACCGCCAGCACCGGCAGCACGAAGCGCGATGGCTGCATCTCGCGGGTTTCGTTGAGCCACAAGGTGAGCATCGCGAGCGCGATCACGCAGACGGCGAGCCCGGCGATCGCGGGCCAGACGCGCGGCGCGCGGCCGGCGGGACGCTCGGGCGCAACCTCGAAGCCCGGCGCGCGTACGCGGATCAGCGTGCGGCCAACGCGCAGCACGCGTTGCCCGTCGAGCGCGATGCGCTTCTGCGCCTCGTCGGCATCCGCCGCGTACAGTCCGTTCACGCTGCCGAGGTCCTCGGCGAACAGCGTGCCGGCGTCGTCGGCGACGATGCGCAGGTGGTGCGGGGCAACGTACGGGTCGTCGATGACGACGTCGTTGTCGTATGCCCGCCCGATGCGCGCACCATCGTCGCAGCGGGTGCGCGCCAGCACGTCGTGATGACGCGACAGCACCTCCACCCAGATCATCGCGCGACCTCGATGGCATCGAGGAACCGCCGGCCGAGCGCCTGTGCATTGGCGTAGGACGCGCCGCGCATGACCAGGCGCGACACCAGCGCCTCGCGGTCGCGGTCCTGGGTGACGGCGGTGACGCTCACGTCGTAGAGCCCTTCGAACTCGCGATATGCCCGCGCGCACCACACCACACGCAGCAGCGGCCGCGCTGCACCTTCGCCGGTGGTGACGAAATCTTCCTGGCACCGGGCCGGTGTCAGCCGCTTGCGCCGTCCGCCATAACCCTCGGAGCGATAGAGATCGGATACGTACGTCGCGAACTGGAACGCGTTGAGGTCGACGCTGCTCACGTACGCGTGCTGAAGGTCCACCTGGCCGGTGTCGAGGTCGCCCGCGACGAACAACGACGCCTGCGTGCTGCAGCTCGTCTGGTTGGAGATCGCGCGCGGTTTCGGCGTGTCGCCCGCGTTGGTGCGCGACCAGCACGAGAACCAGTTGGCGGCGCTCTCGGGGGCGGCGTAGGGGCCGAGCGTCGTGCGGCGAAACCCGCGCTCGGCAAGCGCCGAGTACAGCGAGGTCTGCCAGGCGACGAGCTGGCGACCGATCTCGGCTTTGGCCGCTTCCGGCGTCATCGGCCCGCTGCCTTCGGCGCGCGACAGCAGCGCTGCGGCATGGCGCGCCGGGACCAGGAAGCTCACGAGGTCGCCGCCGATCTGCTTGGCGACGTTCACGCCGGCGATCCGGCCGTTCGCCGTGACGGTCGGCCCGCCGCTCATGCCGGGATTGAGCGCACCCGAGAAATGGATGCGTTCGTTGTAGCTCTTGTCCACCAGGCCGTTGTAGGTGCCTTCGACGATGGTGAAGCCGAGGTCGAGCGGGTTGCCCATTGCGAACAGGCGCTCGCCCTTCGGAAGGTCGCCCTTGACGGCCCGCTCGTCGAACGTGAAGAACGGCAGCCCGGTGCGATCGAGCTGCACCACCGCGAGGTCGTTCGCGACGTCGATCGCGTGCAGCTTGAGCGGCCCGCTCGTGCCATCGGGCGCTACATATTCCAGCCGGTAGGTGGATGGCTCGAGCGCGTATTGCGACACGACGTGATAGTTGGTGAGCGCGAAGCCGCGGGCGCTGACCAGGAAGCCCGAGCCGATGGTGGTCTGCCCGCCGGCCGACTGCACGAGCGTGCGGATCTGGAGGAGGCGGGGCCGCGCTTCCGCGTAAACCGCTTCGGCCGCCGAGGACAGCGGCGCCCCGGGCGGCGGTGCAGCGGCGGGTATGGGCGTCTGCGCGGCCGGAGCGGTGCTCTCCGGCTGCGCCAGCGCCATCGTGGCCACGCACAGCAGGCCGACCAGCACACCGGCCAGCGGCTTCATGTCGCGTTGGCGATGACGATCCGCACGATGGTGATGAGCGTCAGCACGAACAGGGCGGCGAAGATCACGCCCACGATGATCACCTGGTGGGGACGGATCGTCACGACATCGCGGCGCATGGCGTCCTTGCGCCGGATGCCGAGGAAGCTCCAGCACACGGCGCGCACGACATCGCGCAGGCCCGCCGGGCGCGTTGGCATGTCGTTTGGTTCGGGATTCGGTGGCGGGAGGGACATGGAAACGGCCGCGCGGCCATGGTAGCACGCACCTTGCGGGCGCCCCGGAGGCCGGAGGTGCCCCGCCGGAGCCTGCCGCGCGTCCTTCCGAGAGACTGCCGGCCCGGCGATTCGTTTCCTGCCGTGACGCCCCGGCGGGCGCAACACGTGCGCTGCCTGACGCCGCGCAAGCGAGGCAACGAAGCACATTGCCCGGGAAAACCCCTTGAACCCCAAGGGTCAATCCCAACCTACGGAACAGCCCATCCACTTGCGCCTACGACGACCATGCGTTTCGACAAGCTCACGACCAAATTCCAGCAAGCCCTGGCCGATGCGCAGAGCCTCGCGCTCGGCAACGACAACGGCTTCATCGAACCCCAGCACCTGCTCTCGGCGCTGCTGGCGCAGGAAGACGGCGGCACGGCATCGATCCTCGCCCGCGCGGGCGTGCAGGTGCCGCGGCTCCAGTCCGCGCTGCGCCAGTCGATCGAGCGCCTCCCCAAGGTCGAGGGCACCGGTGGCGAGATCGGCGTGTCCCGCGACCTGAACAACCTGCTGAACATCACCGACAAGGAAGCGCAAAAGCGCGGCGACCAGTTCATCGCCAGCGAGATGTTCCTGCTCGCGCTCACCCAGGACAAGGGCGACATCGGCCGGCTCGTCAAGGAGCATGGGCTCGATCGCAAGGCGCTCGAGGCGGCCATCGATGCGGTGCGCGGCGGCGCCGGCGTCGAGAACGCGGAAGCCGAAGGCCAGCGCCAGGCGCTCGAGAAGTACACGATGGACCTTACCGAGCGGGCGCGCAACGGCAAGCTCGATCCGGTGATCGGCCGCGACGACGAGATCCGCCGCACCATCCAGATCCTGCAGCGGCGCACCAAGAACAATCCGGTGCTGATCGGCGAGCCCGGCGTGGGCAAGACGGCGATCGTCGAAGGGCTCGCGCAGCGCATCGTCAACGGCGAGGTGCCCGAGACCCTGAAGAACAAGCGGGTGCTGTCGCTCGACATGGCGGCGCTGCTCGCCGGCGCCAAGTACCGCGGCGAATTCGAGGAGCGCCTCAAGGCCGTGCTGAAGGACATTGCGCAGGACGCCGGCCGCACCATCGTCTTCATCGACGAGCTGCACACCATGGTCGGCGCCGGCAAGGCGGAAGGCGCGATGGACGCCGGCAACATGCTGAAGCCCGCGCTTGCGCGCGGCGAGCTGCATTGCGTTGGCGCCACGACGCTCGACGAGTACCGCAAGTACATCGAGAAGGACGCGGCGCTGGAGCGGCGCTTCCAGAAGGTGCTCGTCGACGAGCCGTCGGTCGAGGCGACCATCGCGATCCTGCGCGGCTTGCAGGAGCGCTACGAGATCCATCACGGCGTCGACATCACCGACCCTGCAATCGTCGCGGCGGCCGAGCTGTCGCACCGCTACATCACCGACCGGTTCCTGCCCGACAAGGCGATCGATCTCATCGACGAGGCCGCCGCGCGCATCAAGATGGAGATCGACAGCAAGCCGGAGTCGATGGACCGGCTCGACCGGCGGATCATCCAGCTCAAGATCGAGCGCGAGGCGGTGAAGAAGGAAACCGACGAAGGGTCGCGCAAGCGCTTCGCCGCCATCGAGGACGAGATCGCGCGCCTGACGCGCGAGTACGCCGACCTCGAGGAAGTCTGGAAGGCGGAGAAGGCGCAGGTGCAGGGCACCACGCACATCAAGGAGGCGATCGACAAGGTCAAGCTCCAGATGGAGGATGCGCGCCGCAAGGGCGACTGGCAGAAGATGAGCGAGCTGCAATACGGCCAGCTGCCGCAGCTCGAGGCGCAGCTCAAGCAGGGCGAGTCCAAGCTTTCCGCCGAGCAGAAGGCGCGCCCGCAACTGTTGCGCACGCAGGTCGGCGCCGAGGAGATCGCCGAGGTCGTCTCGCGCGCCACCGGCATTCCGGTGTCGAAGATGATGCAGGGCGAGCGCGACAAGCTCCTGCACATGGAAGACGCGCTGCACCGCCGCGTGGTCGGGCAGAACGAGGCCGTGCGCCTCGTCGCCGATGCCATTCGCCGCTCGCGCTCGGGGCTGTCGGACCCGAACCGTCCGTACGGCTCGTTCCTGTTCCTCGGCCCGACCGGCGTGGGCAAGACCGAGCTGTCGAAGGCGCTCGCCGAATTCCTGTTCGACACCGAGCACGCGATGATCCGCATCGACATGTCGGAGTTCATGGAAAAGCATTCGGTGGCACGCATGATCGGCGCACCGCCCGGCTACGTGGGCTACGAGGAAGGCGGCTATCTCACCGAAGCCGTGCGCCGCAAGCCGTACAGCGTGATCCTGTTCGACGAGATCGAGAAGGCGCACCCGGACGTCTTCAACGTGCTGCTGCAGGTGCTCGATGACGGGCGCCTCACGGACGGGCAGGGCCGCACGGTCGATTTTCGCAACACCGTGATCATCATGACGTCGAACCTCGCGTCGCAGCGGATCCAGCAGATGACCGATGCCGGCAGCGAGCCGTCGATCGTCAAGGCCGCGGTGATGGCCGAAGTCAAGACGGCGTTCCGGCCGGAGTTCGTGAACCGCATCGACGAGATCGTCGTGTTCCATCCGCTCGACGAAGCGCAGATCGCCAACATCGCGCGCATCCAGCTGCGGGGCCTCGAGCAGCGGCTGGCGAAGCTCGACATCCGGCTCGAGGTCGACGAGGCTGCGCTCAAGGCGGTCGCGGCGGCAGGCTTCGATCCGGTATATGGCGCGCGGCCGCTCAAGCGGGCGATCCAGCAGCAGATCGAGAATCCGCTGGCCAGGGAGATCCTCGGGGGACACTACGCGGCAGGCGACACGATCGCGGTGACCGCCACGCTCGGCGAGATCGTCTTCACCAAGGCGGGCGGCGGCGACGAGGCGGACAAGCCGGCAGCCAAACGCGCGAAGAAGGCGAGCGAGCCGGCGTAGCGCCATGGCGATGCGCAACGACGAGCAGGGCTACGGGAGCGTCGCGCGCACGCTGCACTGGCTGATGGCGTTGCTGGTGATCGGCACGATCCTCGTCGCCGAAGCGCGCGGTTACGCGCCGCGCGGCAGCGATCTGAAGCGTGGGCTCGGCAACGTGCACTACCAGATCGGGGTGGGCATCTTCATCCTGGTCTGGATCCGCCTCGCATGGCGGCTGCGCGAGGCCGAGCCGCCGATCACGCCGCCGCTGCCACCCTGGCAGCGCACGCTGTCGCATCTGGGCAGCTGGGCGCTCTATACGCTGATGATCGCGCTGCCGGTGCTGGGCATCCTCGCGCGGCAATCGGAAGGTGCCGCGGTGCAGTTCCTCGGCTGGACGCTGCCGACGTTCATCGCCAACGACAAGGCGCTGTCACGACAACTGGAGGACGTGCACACGTTCTTCGGCAACGTCATGATCTGGCTCGTCGTGCTGCACATCGCCGCGGCGCTCTACCATGCGCTCGTGCGACGCGACAACGCGGTTGCCCGCATGGTCGGCACGGCGGCGCGCCGATCGCTGACCGCGCGCGGCGCGGAATAGCGCGGCCGCGCGGGTTTTGGCGCGGGGCGCCGACGGGAGGTGCAGATGCCCCGCTGCATGGGTTCGCCGTGGTGCGCGATTGTGCTGTGTGCTGCCCTGTTGGCCGCATTGCCGGCGCAGGCGAGCTTCCACACGTTGCAGATCAACGAGTTGTAATCGAGCGCCGGCCTGCTGGCCGCCACGCTGGCGGCGCTCGCTGCCTTGCGGGCAGGCCCGCTCGGCCCTATGACGCGTGCAGCAGCCGGCCGCCGCCGAACGCCCAGTTTTCCCAGGCCGTCTCGACGAACGCTGCATCGCGCGGTCGGCGCAACGTGACGGTGACGAGCGGCATGCCACTGCGTCAGTAGTAGGGCACGAACCGACGCGGCAGGTTCGCTGCGTGGCGCACGAGCCACGGTGCGTACGGGGCGAGCAGGTGATCGAGGCGCGCGCGCCAGTCGTCGTAGCGCGCCGCGTTGGCGGCCTCGCGCGTGGCCTCCACATGTCGACCCACCGCGCACACGACGGTGTCGTCCTGCGCTTCGAGCACCGTCGCGCCCTGCCGTTCCACCACCCAGTTGTCGCCGACGCGCAGGATCACGTCGGCGGGGTCGTTCTCCTGCGTGAGCCACACCGTGCCGCGCGTGACGCGCAGCGTCGTCCCGCGCACGTCGTGCAGGGTGATCGCCTCGCGGGCATGCAGGTCGATGATCGTTCCGGCAGCGAATGTAGCCATGGCGCACCTCCATCCACATGAGTAGAATGCATCGCAGGAACCGCCGGCACCGGATGCCCATCGCGCCCCGCTTGAGTCACAGTATCGACGCGGCCGCGGGCCGGCTCAAACGCTCATTGCGAATGTTTCGCATGATCTGCAAGCATGCATAAGGCGCTGAGGGCGCTGCCGTCGCTCGACTTCCTGCGCGGGTTCGAAGCGGCCGGACGGCGCCTGTCGTTCACGCTGGCGGCGCAAGAGCTGTTCGTCACGCAATCGGCGTTGTCGCGCCAGATCAAGTCGCTCGAGGATGCGCTCGGCGTGCCGCTGTTCGAGCGGCGTCATCGCGCGCTCGCGCTCACGGCTGCGGGCGCGGTGTTCCATCGCGACGTCAGCGCGGCCCTCGCTGCATTGGCGAGCAGCGCGGACAACGTGCGCGGGGTCGCGCGCGCCCCGGGGCTTGCGATCTCCACCACCGTGTCGTTCGCGTCGTTGTGGATCATTCCGCGCCTGTCGCGCTTTCGCGCGCGTCATCCCGAAGTCGAGGTGTACGTCTCCGCGGACGATCGCATGGTCGATCTGCAGCGGGGCGAGGTGGATCTCGCGGTGCGCTACCTGCCGGAGGCGATGGCACCGGAGGGCGCGCTGCGGCTCTTCGGCGAGCGCATGCTGCCCGTGGTCAGCCCCGCGCTGATGAAGGGCTGCGCGCCGCTTGCGACTCCAGCGGACCTGGCGCGTCACGTGCTGCTGCACCTCGACGACCCGGAAGGCCGCATGCCGTGGCTCAACTGGCCGGCCTGGCTCACGGCCAACGGGGCACCCGAGCTCAAGCCCGCCGGCTCGCTGCGCTTCCGGCTGTACGACCAGGTCATTCAGGCCGCTGTCGGCGGACAGGGCATCGCGCTCGGCCGCATTCCCATGATCGCCGAGCATCTGCGCGACGGCCGCCTGGTGGCACCGTTCGCCCGCCGTTACGATTCAGCGCGCGGCTATTTCGCCATCGCCGCGCCCGGCGCAGCCGAGCGCCCGGACGTTGCCGCGTTCATGCGCTGGCTCGACGACGAGGCCGAAGCCGAACGCGCTGCCATGCGTGCACGCGACCCGGCCGCAAAGAAGCCGCCCGCGCGTGCGTCCCGGGTCGCAAGGCCGGTGGCCCGGCGCAACGGCAAACGCGTCGGCGCATGAGGACGATCGAGTGAACGCGGCGTCGAATCCGCATCACGACCTGGCAGCTTCCGATTGGGTGCGGCGCCACGCGCACCTGGTGGCTCCGGGCACGCGCGTGCTCGATGTCGCCGCAGGGCGCGGGCGCAACGCCCGCTTGCTTGCCGGGCGAGGCGCGGAGGTGCTGGCAGTCGATCGCGCGGCCGATGCGCTGGCCGAGCTGCACGGCGTCCCGCGCATCGAGACCCGCGTCGTCGATCTGGAGGCCGCGCCGTGGCCGTTCGGCGCTGCGCGCTTCGGCGCCATCGTGGTTGTGCACTACCTGCATCGGCCGTTGCTGCCGTTGCTGCGCGGTGCGCTCAATGAGGGCGGCGTGCTCCTCTACGAGACATTCGCGCAGGGCAACGAGGTTTTCGGGCGCCCGCGCAACCCGGATTTCCTGCTCGCACCCGGGGAGTTGCTGACCTTGGCGGCGCAGCCGCCCGCATTGACCGTCGTCGCATTCGAGCAGGGCGTGCTGCGCCGTCGTGGCGAAAGCGTCGTCGTTCAGCGACTCGCGGCGGTCGCGCCGGGCCATCCCTGGCCGCCGACGCTCAGGGCGCCGGACGAAGGCGGCGCCGACGCCCGGATCGGGTAGAATCGCGCATTTCCGGCAGCCCCTCACGCAATGCTCACGGGCAGTATCGTCGCGATCGCGACGCCGATGCAGGAGAGCGGCGAGCTCGACCTTCCCGCGCTCGCCAAGCTGATCGATTTCCACGTCGCCAACGGCACGCGCGGCATCGTCATCGTCGGCACCACGGGCGAGTCGCCGACCGTCGATTTCGACGAGCACTGCCTGCTCGTTCGCACGGCCGTGCAACACGCGGCGAACCGCGTCACGGTCATCGCGGGCACCGGGGCCAACTCCACTGCCGAGGCGATCGAGCTCACGCGCTATGCGAAGGAAGTCGGCGCGCCGATGTGCCTGTCGGTGGTCCCGTACTACAACAAGCCGAGCCAGGAAGGCCTCTACCAGCATTTCCGTGCGATCGCGGACGTGGGCCTCCCGGTGATCCTCTACAACGTGCCGGGCCGCACGGTGGCCGATCTGGCCAACGACACCGTGCTGCGGCTGGCCGCGCTGCCCGGCATCGTGGGCATCAAGGACGCGACGTCGGATCTCGTTCGCCACGTGGAGCTGATGAAGCGGCTGCCGGCCGGCAAGCCGTTCGCGCTGTACTCGGGCAACGACGACACCGCGCTCGCGTACATGCTGCTCGGCGGTCACGGCGTCATTTCGGTGACGGCCAACGTGGCGCCCGGCGACATGGCGCAGATGTGCGCCGCGGCGTTGCGCGGCGACCTGGCCACTGCACGATCGATCAACCAGAAGCTGATGGGTCTTCATTCGAAGCTCTTCGTCGAAGCCAATCCGATCCCCGTGAAATGGGCGCTGTCGGAGCTCGGCCTGATCCGTCCCACGTTGCGGCTGCCGCTCACACCGCTGGCGCCGCAGCATCACGACACGGTGCGCGCCGCGATGCGCGAAGCCGGTCTCGTTCACTGAGGTTGCTGCACATGAAAGCATTGCTTGGCTACGCGCGGCTCGCCGCCGCGCTTGGAATGGTTGCGCTGGCGCTGGCCGGGTGCGAGTCGATGAGCTCGCTGTCGAAGAAGATCGACTACAAGACCACGGGATCCACGCCGAGCCTCGAGCTGCCGCCCGACCTGACGGCACCTGCGTACGACGACCGCTACACCGTCACCACCGCGTCGGGGCTCGCGGCGCGCGACGCGTCGCGCCCCAAGCAGTCGGATCTCCTGCCGACGACGCCCGAAGCGCACATTGCGCGCGCCGGAACGGAACGCTGGCTCGTCGTCAAAGCGACCCCGGAGCAGGCATGGGCGATCACCCGCCAGTTCTGGAGCGAGATGGGCTTCGTGCTCGCCACCGAGCAACCGACCCTTGGCGTGATGGAAACGGACTGGGCCGAGAACCGCGCGGAGATCCCGCAGGATGCCGTGCGCAAGTACATCGGCAAGTACATCGACATCTTCTCGTCGACGTACAAGCGCGACAAGTTCCGTACGCGCATCGAGCGCGGCACCGAAGCGGGCACCACGGAGATCTACGTGTCGCATCGCGGCATGGAGGAAGTGCCCACCACGAAGGTCGGTAATGCAGGGGGTGGCGCCGCCGGCTTCCAGTGGGCGGTCGCCCCGGCCAACCCGAATCTCGAAGCGGAGATGCTCGCCCGGCTGATGATGCGGTTCACCACGGGGACCGCACAGAACACCGCGGCGGCCGATGCGGCCGTGACCACTACGACGGCCGCCAGCACCGACGTGCACGCGCGCCTGGAGAAGGGCGTCGATGGCCCGAAGCTGTTCGTCGACGACCCGTTCGACCGCGCATGGCGCCGGGTCGGCCTCGCCCTCGATCGCACCGGCTTCACCGTGGTCGATCGCGACCGGTCGAGCGGGCTGTACTACGTTCGCTACGCCGATCCCGACGCGGACATGACGCGCAAGGACCGCGAGAAGAGCTGGCTTGCGAAGCTCATGTTCTGGAAGACCGAGGACAAGGACAAGCCCGAGCAGTACCGCATCAAGGTGGCCGAGGTGGCGCCGCAAAGCGTCGTCAGCGTGCAGGACACTGCGGGCAATCCCGAGAAGTCACAGGCCGGCGACAAGATCCTCGCGCTGCTGCAGGAACAGCTCAAGTAATGCGGACCGCGCATCCGGCGCCTGGGTGCACGGGGAGCAGGCACACCTCGCCGATCGGCGCCTGCGCGCGGCCGCAATCGCCCACGTGAACCGCGCTCGATGAGGTTCGCCTCGATCGGCAGCGGCAGTGAAGGCAATGGCCTCATCGTCGAAGCAGGCGCCACCCGCGTTTTGATCGACTGCGGCTTCGGCGTGCGCGATGCGGGCGCCCGCCTGCGGCGCCTCGGCGTCGAGCCCGAGACGCTCAGCGCCATCCTGGTCACGCACGAGCACAACGACCACGCGGGCGGCGTGCCGGCGTTCGCGGCCAAGCATTCGATCCCGGTGTGGGTCACGTTCGGCACGTTGCAGGTCATCGGCGAGCGCTTCGCCGGCCTCGACGCGGTGTACGGGTTCGACAGCCACGACTGCTTTGCCGTGGGCGATCTCAACGTGCGGCCGTTTCCCGTGCCGCACGATGCGCGCGAGCCGGTGCAGTTCGTGATCGACGATGGCGCTGCGCGCGTCGGCGTGCTCACCGACATCGGTGGCAGCACACCGTACGTCGAAGCGCGCTTGAGCGGCTGCGACGCGCTGGTGCTCGAGTGCAATCACGACCCCGACATGCTGGCCGGCAGCGACTATCCCTATCCGCTCAAGCAGCGCATCGCCGGCCGCTTCGGTCATCTATGCAACGCGGGCGCCGCGGCGCTGCTTGCGGCACTCGACCGGTCGCGCCTCAAGCACGTGATCGCCGCGCACCTGTCCCAGCACAACAACACCCCGCAGAAGGCGCGCGCCGCGCTGGCCGAGGCGCTCAATTGCGCGCCCGACTGGATCGGGGTCGCCGACCAGGCCAACGGCTTCGACTGGCGGATGCTCTAGCGTCCGCGCGGCAAGCGCCGAACACCGACCGGAGATCGACGATGGAGAAGCGGCAGGAGCTCTACCGCGGCAAGGCGAAGACCGTTTACGCAACCGACGATCCGCGCTACCTCGTCATGCATTTCCGCGACGACGTGTCGGCGTTCGACGGCGTCAAGGTGGCGCAGCTGGCGCAGAAAGGGGAGACGAACAACAAGATCAACGCGTTCGTCATGGGGCGCCTTGCGTCGGCCGGCGTGCCGTCGCATTTCATGCGGATGACCGACGCGCGCGACAGCCTGGTGCGCGCCATGAAGATGGTGCCGGTCGAATGCGTCGTGCGCAACGTGTGCGCCGGCTCGATGGCCAAGCGCTACGGCATCGATGAGGGCACGCGCCTGGCCGAGCCGATCTTCGAGTTCTTCCTCAAGAGCGACGCGCTGCACGATCCGCTCTGCAACGACGACCACATCCGCGTGCTCGGCTGGGCCAGCGCCGACGAGATCGCGCAGATGCGCGCGATGACGCACAAGGTCAACGCCGTGCTGAAGCCGCTGTTCGCCAACGCCGGCATCGACCTCGTCGATTACAAGCTGGAATTCGGGCATCCGGTCGACGACCCCACGGGCCCGCTCGTGCTCGGCGACGAGTTCACGCCCGACGGTTGCCGGTTGTGGGATGCGCGCACCGGCGAAAAGCTGGACAAGGACCGTTTCCGCCGCGACCTCGGCGAAGTCATCGAGCACTATCGCGAAGTGGCCCGGCGGATCGGCGTGACGCTGTAAGGTCGCGAGGTCGGGCGGCCGGCGGTGCCATCGGCTGTCTGCGCGCCGGGCGGCGGTGCGACGGATTCCCGCAGGTCGATCGCGGCGTCGAGCGCCACGGTGCGGCGGGCGCCGCGGATGCGGTTCACGCGCTGCATCAGGAGCTCCCACGCGGCTTCGGCCATCGCCATCGCCGGTTGGCGGATCACCGACAAGCGCGGGACCACGAGGCGCGACCATTCCGCGTCGTCGAACGACACGACGGACGTGTCGCCGGGTACCTGGATCCCGAGCTCGCGGAGGAAGCCCAGCACCAGCGCTGCGTGATGGCTGTTGCTGGCGATGATCGCCGTGGGCGCTGCAGGCGCGCGCAGGATGCGCGCAAGCTCGTCGCGCAGGAACTGCGCGTCGTTCTGGAATTCGATGCACTGCACGTCGACCTTGCGGCCCGCCGTCGCGCGCGCGGCCTGGAGGCCTTTGAGGCGGTGCTGCGTCACGAGCCGCGTGTGCGAGCGGAACACGAACAACAGGCGCGTGTGGCCCAGGTCGATCAGCCGCTGACCCACCTCGCGCATGGCCTTGCGATTGTCGAGCAGCACGTGATCGAAGCGCGCGTCCTGCGTGGGACGGTCGACGATGACGAGCGGCACGTCCTTGCGGTGGGCGAAGTCGAGCGCCTTCGCGGGTGCCGAGCTGGGCAACAGGATGAGGCCGTCGACGCGATAGCGCACCAGCTCCTTGACGCGGTCGAGCTCCGTCGCAGGATCGTGCCGGCTGAACACGTGCATGACGCCGTAGCCGTCGCGCGATGCGATCTCCTCGAGGGTCTGCGACAGCTCGTTGAGATACGCCGTCGATACGTGCGGAAAGCAGATGCCCACCACGCGCGACAGGCTGCGCCGCAGTCCCTGCGCATGGAAATTCGGCACGTAGCCCAGGTCCTCGATGGCTTTTTCGACGCGCGCGCGGCGCTTTGCGCTCACGTTCGCGCTGCCGGTGAGCACATGCGACACGGTGCCGACCGAGACCCTTGCTCGGCGCGCGACGTCGCTGATCCTCGGCTTGCGGCTCATGGAAGGTTCCGGCGGGTGGGGCGCACGGCGCGCGGCGACGCTATGCTAATCGATGCGGCAAACGAAAAGGCCGGCCACACGGGCCGGCCTTGCGTTCCTGCGCACAGCGTTACTTCTTGGCGGCGTCCTTGCTCGGGTCCTTCGCGGCGTCCGGCGCCTTGGCGGCGTCGGCGCTGGGGGCGGCCGGCGCCATGGCAGGCGCGTCCTTGGCGGGCTCGGCAGGCTTCATCGCGTCGCTCGACGCCGCGGGCGCAGCCGGCGCGGGTGCGGGCGCGGGTGCCACGGCGGGCGCGGCGGGCGTGGCGGGGGTGGCCGCAGGTGCGGCCGTCTTGTTCTCGCTGCACGCCACGACGGCGAGCGCGAGCGATGCGGCAACCAGGAGAGTCTTCGTCATTGTTGAGATCCTTGGAAGGCGGGGTTGGTGAAATCGCCGGCGATCGGGATAACCACGCTGGGCGACCCGCTATTCTAGCAGCCGCGCTTTTGCGGCTAGAGTCCCAGCACCGTTCCGGCAAGCCCTGGCTCGCCCGTCGCCCAGATCTCGTCGAAGCGCGCACACAGCGGCCGCGCCACGTGCGGCATGTCGAGCGCGACGGCCGCGCCCGGCCGGTCGATGTGAAAGCGATGCAGGAAATGACGCTCGTCGACGATGACGAGCGGATCCATCGCGCTGCGCGCCTCGGCGCCGGTGCGATAGAGCGTGACCGCATGGCCGAAGTGGCGCAGCAGCTGCACGAAGCGCGCAGCGCTCGCCTCGATCCAGCGCGTGTCATGCACGATGACGTCGAGGCGCGCATTCGGCTGGCGGAGGAAGCGATCGAGCGCGGCGACACGCTCCCGCCGGTCCCATCCTCCCTGCGCGAGGTCGATGTCGAAGATGCGGATGCGCGTGCGCGCCACGTTGACCAGGTCGTCGAGGGCCGCCACCTGCTCGGCCACGGTTGCCACGCGCCATTCGCGGCCTTCGGCGCGTTCAGTCGGTGCCGAGCTCGAGGTATCCATGTGCATGCCAGTCGTGCAGGAGATCGATCAACGAAAGCGGCGCAGCGGCGCATTCGGCGGCCGACAGCATGCGGCGATCGGCGAGGCGCGCAAGCAGGGGACGTGCGCCGCGCGGCATCGGCAGGGCATCGCCGTTGACGTACGCATGATGCGCATCGTAGAGGAGCTGCGTGCGCAGGTCGAGACGCACCCCGCGTGCGCCGGCGCGACGGCGGAAAAGCGCGGGCGGCAGCGGCGATGGCGGCGGCGTGAACGTGACACCCGGCTTCGGCTCGGACAGGAAGCTGCCGACGAATCGCCCGACATCGCGGCCGTTCCAGCGGATACGCGCGAGGGATGCCGCGATGCGCGCCACCAGCGCGCGGTCCACGAAACCCGGATGCACCGTCGGCGCGACGGCCCCCGCATCGCTGTAGCGGCCCGGTGCATGGAGGTGGTCGCGCAGGTGGTCGAGAAAGGCCTCGAGCACTTCCTGGTGCGTGGGCGCGCGAAAGCCGATCGAATAGGTCGTGCAGGCGTCGAGCGCGACGCCGTCGTGTGCCTGCCGCGGCGGCAGATACAGCATGTCGCCGGGTTGGAGCACCGCGTCGCGGGTCGGACGGAAGTGCTGGAGGATCTTGACCGGCAGACCACGGCGCAGCGCGAGGTCGCGTTGCGTGCCGTAGCGCCAGCGGCGCTGGCCGAAGCCCTGGAGGAGAAATACGTCGTACGAGTCGAAGTGCGGGCCGACGCCGCCGCCGGGCGCGGCATAGCTGACCATGAGGTCGTCCAGCCGCGCGAACGGCAGGAACGCGAAGCGGCGCAACAGCGCGTCGGCGTCGCGATCGACGAGATTGACGCCTTGCACGAGAAGCGTCCAGTCGTGCGGTGGCAACGCGCGCAGTCGACGTGCAGGGAACGGTCCGTGCTCGAGCGCGTAGCGGCCGCGTTCCTGCTGCACCAGCCGCGATTCGACGTCGTCGCGCGACGCGAGGGCGAACAGGCGGGCACGGGTGAGCGGCCCGCGGAAGCCGGGAAATGCGGCGCGCACCAGCAGCGCGCGGCGCTGCCAATGCCGGGCGAGGAAGCGCTGCGCGGCCATGCCGCCCGGCAGCGTGATCGGCAAGTCGCGCGGCATGCGGCGAGTATAGCGGCCGACTGCGGCTTGCGAAGCGCGGCGTACAATGACGGACCCTTCCGCCGCGCGCCGCATGTTGCGCGGACAACTTCCATTGCGCGCGAGTCCTTCATGAACGTGTTCTCCAACTCCGTCGTGACCATCACCTTCAAGCTCTACGACGCGAGCAACACCCTGCTCGAGGAAGCGGCCGAGCCGCTGTCCTACCTGCATGGCGGCCATTCGGGGATCTTCCC
This sequence comes from Casimicrobiaceae bacterium, assembly GCA_035475895.1. GTDB lineage: Bacteria > Pseudomonadota > Gammaproteobacteria > Burkholderiales > Casimicrobiaceae > VBCG01. The sequence continues at coordinate 42,021 of DATILY010000047.1, forward strand.
GAAGATCGAGGAAGCGCTCAACTTCAAGAAGGTCGGCGAATCGGTGTCGGTCACGCTCGAGCCGGCCGACGCGTTCGGCGACTACGACCCGGCGCTCATGCGTGTCGAGCCGGTCGAGCAGCTGCCTCCGGACGTGACGGTGGGCGGCTATCTCGTCGCCGAGCAGGACGGCAACGAGGTGGTATGGCGCGTGACCGGCATCGCCGACGGCAAGGCGGTGCTCGACGGCAATCACGAGCTTGCCGGACAGCGCCTGCGCTTCGACTGCACGGTGCTCGACATACGGCCCGCGACCGAGGAAGAGCTCTCGCACGGCCATGTCCACGGCGCCGGCGGGCACCACCACCACTGACCAGCGGGCGCCAGGCTCGCTCGTAGGCGACAGACGACGCGGCGCCCGTCCAGGCGATGCATGACGGAGCGGGGTGGGCGTGCGTGGCACCTTCCCGCGGACGCGCGCGCTAATCCGGTTCGACGTCCCGCAGGCGCCTGTGCAGCGCGTCCACCAGCGCATGCGCGTCGCGCGGCGACAGCGCGTCGGGGTCAAGCGCCCTGAGCTCCGCCACGACGTCCGCCGCGGCGGATGGCTCGACGCTGGCGTGGCCGGCGAACAGGTCCGCCTGCGCCGCGTCGCGCACCGAGAAGCGATCGATGCGCTGCAGGTATCTTTGCGCCTGGCGCACCGTGTCCGGCGGCACGCCGGCGAGTTTCGCCACCTGCACGCCGTAGCTCTTGCTCGCGGGACCTTCGGCCACCTCGTGCAGGAACACGATGCCATCGCGGTGCTCGACGGCGTCGAAGTGCACGTTCGCGCAACCGGGGAGTTCGGACGGCAGGGCGGTCAGCTCGAAGTAATGTGTCGCGAAGAGCGCGAGCGTGCGATTGCGCTCGCACAACCGGTGGGCGATCGCCCACGCGAGCGCGAGCCCATCGTAGGTCGATGTACCGCGTCCGATCTCGTCGATCAGCACCAGGCTGCGCTCGGTCGCGTGATGCAGGATGTACGCCGCCTCCGTCATCTCGACCATGAAGGTGGAGCGCCCGCCTGCCAGGTCGTCCGCCGCGCCGATGCGCGTGTAGATGGCGTCGAGCGGACCGATCACCGCGCGCGCCGCCGGCACGAACAGGCCGCAGTAGGCCAGCAGCGCGATGATCGCGGTCTGCCGCATGTACGTCGACTTGCCGCCCATGTTCGGACCGGTGACGACGAGCAGGCGGCGCTCGGCGCGCAGCGTGAGGTCGTTGGGCACGAAGTGCTCGACCTGCCGCTCCACGACGAGATGTCGCCCTTTTTCGATGCGCACGCCCGGCTCGTCGACCAGCTCCGGGCGCACGAGGCCGAGCGCATCGGCGCGCTCGGCCTGTGCGGACAGCACGTCGAGCGTCGCCAATGCGGCGCCGACGCGCTGGAGCGGGACGATCGCCTCGGCGAGCTGGTCGAGCAGCGCGTCGTAGAGCGCCCGCTCGCGGGCGAGCGCACGATCCTGGGCCGACAGCGCCTTGTCCTCGAAGCTCTTGAGCTCCGGCGTGATGTAACGCTCGGCATTCTTGAGCGTCTGGCGGCGGCGGTAGTCGTCGGGCACCTTGCCCGCATGCGCGTTGCTCACCTCGATGTAGAACCCGTGAACCTTGTTGTACTCCACCTTCAGGCTCGGGATGGCCGTGCGCGTGCGCTCGCGCTGCTCGAGCGCGAGCAGGTAGGCGCCGCAGTTGGCATCGATCCCGCGCAGCTCGTCGAGCTCCGCATCGTGACCTTGCGCAATGACGCCGCCGTCGCGCAGCTGCGCGGCGGGCTCCGCGGCGATGGTGGCCGCGAGCAACTGCGACCAACGTGCGTCCACGACCAGATCGGCGCGCACCTGCGTCAGGACGACGTTCTGGCAACGGTCGAGCGCGGCGGCGAGCGCCGGCAAGCGCGCGAGCGTGTCGCGCAGCCCGGCGAGCTCGCGCGGACGCACGCTGCGCAGCGCGATGCGCGCGGCGATCCGCTCGACGTCGGCGGTGCGCTCGAGCGCCGCCGCGACGGCTCGATGCGGCGCAACGGACGTGCGCAACTCCGCGATCGCGCCGTGCCGCGCGCCCGCCTGGGTCGCATCGCGCAGCGGCTGGCACAGCCATTGGCGCAGCAGGCGGGAGCCCGCGGGCGTCGCGCAGCTGTCGAGGGTTGACAGCAGCGTTGGAGCGGGGTCGCCCGCAAGCGTCGTCGTGATCTCCAGGTTGCGCCGGGTGGCGCCGTCCAGCGCAAGCGAAGCGTCGGCACGCTCGACGACCAGCGTGCGCACGTGGCCGAGCGCGCCTTGCTGCGTGGCGCGTGCGTAGCTCAGCAAGGCGCCTGCAGCGCCGAGCGCGGCCGGCATGTCACCGACACCGAATGCTGCGAGGTCGTGCATGCCGAGCTGGCGCGTGAGCGCGCGGGTCGCCGCCGCGACGTCGAAGTGCCACGCAGGCAACGCGCGTGCGGGTGGCGCCGGCCCGCGCAGCGGCGGCAGCGACGTGTCCTCGGCGAGCAGCACTTCGGCTGCTTCGATGCGCTCGAGCAACGCGCCCGCCTGGTCGCTCGGCACCTGCGTCAGCTGCAGCGATCCGCCGGCGAGATTGAGCCATGCGACGCCCGCGTTGCCGTCGTGCCGGTGCAGGGCCGCAAGCAGGCAGTCACGGCGCGCGTCGAGCAGCGTGGCGTCGGTCACGGTGCCGGGCGTGACGATGCGCGCGACCTTGCGCTCGACGGGGCCCTTGCTCGTCGCGGGATCGCCGACCTGCTCGACGATCACCACGCTCTCGCCGAGCTTCATCAGGCGCGCGAGATATTGCTCGGCCGCGTGATACGGCACGCCGGCCATGGGAATCGGCGCGCCCGCGGAATGACCGCGCGAGGTCAGCGTGATGTTGATGAGGCGCGCCGCGCGCTCGGCATCGCCGAAGAACAGCTCGTAGAAATCGCCCATGCGATAGAACACGAGCTTGTCCGGATGCTCCGCCTTGAAGCGGAGGTACTGTTGCATCATGGGCGTGTGCCGGGCCGCATCCACGGCCGGCGGCGCGGCGCCGGCGGGTGGATCGCCCGTCGCCGACGCCGGCGCGCCATTCGGTCCCGACACGCGCGCTCGCAATGCCTACTTGCCCAGGCCGAGCCGCTTCGCCGCTTCGGTGTAGAGCTGCAGCTTGCCCTTCATGAACGGTTCCATGCGGTCGGTCCCGACATTCACCAGCTCGAAGCCGCTTTGCGCCGCCAGCTGCTTCATCTCCGGATCTTCGTTGATCGCAGCCCACAGGTCGGACAGGCGCTTGCGTGCTTCGGGAGACGTCGATTTGGGCACGCCGATGCCGCGATAGGCGCCGTCGACCCAGTCGACGCCGAGCTCGCGGAACGTCGGCGTGTCGGGCAGCAGAGGATGACGCTTGTCCATTGCCACGGCCAGCGCACGCACCTTGCCCTTGTTGTTGATCGCGAAGGCGGTGTATGACATCGCGCCGCCCACGTGGCCGCCGAGCACCGAGCTCGTCATGTCGCCCGTGCCCTTGAACGGCACGTACGTCGTCTTGATGCCGAAGGCTGCATCGAGCCGCTCGTGGGCGCCGTGATTCGCCGAGTTGAGGCCCGAGCCGCCGAGCGAGATCTCGCCTGGCTTCGCCTTGGCCGCCTTGATGAATTCGTCGAAGGATTTATACGGGCTCGATTCGGCGACGACCAGCGCATCGGGCGTGTAGTGGAACCAGAACACCGGGACGACGTCCTCGGTCTTGTATTGCACCTGGCCTTCGAGTGGCTGGAACACGATGTGCGGCAGGTTGATGCCGACCACGTTGAGGCCGTCGCCGGGCAGCTGGTTCATCTGCGCCCAAAGCAGTCCGCCACCCGCGCCGGGCTTGTACTGGATGATCGTCTCGATGGCCGGGCAGCGCTTCTTGATGAGCAGCTGCTGGTGGCGCGCCGCGATGTCGGATTCGCCGCCGGCCGGGAACGCCTGCCAGTACAGGATGTTGCGCTCGGGACAGGGCTGCGCCTGGGCAGCACCCAGCGCCAGCACGCACGCCAGCGCCGCGGCTGCGCGGATCAGCAACTGGAATCGGATCATCGGTTTCCTCCCTCGGGAGGAGGGATTATCCCCGAAGCCGATGAGACGCCGCACCGCGGCATGCGTTGGTGCGGGGGCGCGCCCGATGCGGCGCAGCGTGCCTTAAGCAGCTGGCCGTGCGTTCGACTGCTCGAAGCGGCGCTGCTTGGCCGGCCGTCCGGGCCAGCGGGCGCGCGCGATGCCGCGCAGGCATGGGTGGATCGCCCGCCAGGCGCGCGACGCGCGCCGCCTCGGCAGGCAGGCACGGACCCCGGCGCGCAGGACGACATCGAGGCGCGGCGGCCAGTTGCAGGTGCGGGTCGGCTTCATGAACGTGGCGAAGGACAGGCCTTCCTTCGGACTATCGGCCGCCGCCGCCCCTTCTGAAGGGCGGGTGAACCAAAGGCATGCGGGGCAGGCCGCCACGCGGCACAATCGCCCGATGACCAAGCCCATCGCCGGCGTCTGGCCGGTCCTTCCAACGCCATTCCGGCCCGATGGCACACCCGATGAAGCATCGCTGGCTGCCGTCGCCGCCTACGCGTTGCGCGCAGGCGTCGATGGCGTCGTGTATCCGGGCGTGGCGAGCGAATACGAGTCGCTGACGCCGGACGAGCGAACGCGCCTGGTCGACGTCGTCGCGGCCGCATGCAAGGAGCGCGGCGCGCTGATCGTCGGCGGATCGGCGGCCGATCCTGCGGTGACGCATGCCGTGATGCGCCAGGCGGCCCGGCTGGGCGCCGCCGCGGTCATGGTCATGGCGCCGCGCGATCGCAGCGCCGCAGCCGACATCGCCGACTTCTTCGGGACGGCCGCCGCGGTGGCCGACGTGCCGATCATGCTGCAGAACGCGCCGCCGCCGGCGGGCAGCGGTTTGGCCGTCGACACGGTGCTCGAAATCGCGCGCGCCGTGCCCGCGATCGCGTACGTCAAGGAGGAGACGCTGCCCTCGGGCGCGCGCATCAGCCGCCTCATCGCGGGCGCACCTGCCACGCTGCGCGGCGTGCTCGGCGGCGCGGGCGGACGCTACATCACGGACGAGCTGGCGCGCGGCGCGGTGGGCACGATGCCGGCGGTCGAGCTGGCCGAGCTGCACGTCGCGCTCTTCGCGGCGCACCGCATGGGCGATCGAGCCGCCGTGCGACGCTGGTTCAATCGCATGCTGCCGATCCTCAACCTGCAAGCGGTGTTCCGCTGGGCCCTCACCAAGGAAGTGCTGCGCCGCCGGGGCATCGTCGCGCACGCGGGGAAGCGGGCGAGCGGTGCGGAGCTCGACGGCGGCGATCACCGCGAGCTCACCGAATGCCTGGCCGAGCTCGTCGACGTGCTCGATCCGCCGGTGTCGCGGCCGGCGCCCGCGTGACGGCAGGCACGATGCGATGAGCAGCGTCGTCGCGGCGCTGGAGTGCTGCATCGTCTCGCTGCCGCGCGACGTGCCGTACCTCGGCCCGCTGCAGGATGGCGAGCGCGTCAACGAGCAGGGCTACCTCGTGCGGCGCGGCAACCGCACGGTGTATCCGGCGTCGGACATGTCGGTGCTCGTGAAGGCCACCTCGACGGACGGGACAGTGGGGTGGGGCGAGACGTACGGCATCGCCGCGCCCGAAGCGGTGGTCGCCCTGATCGAGCGCCTGCTCGCCCCGTTCGTCGTCGGCCGCGATGCGCAGGAGGCGGCGCGGATCTGGCAGGACCTGTACGACCTGCAGCGCGTGCGCGGGATGAGCGGCGGCTATTACGGCGACGCGCTCGCAGGGATCGACGTCGCCTTGTGCGACCTCGCCGCGCGCGCGCGTGGCGTGCCGCTCGTCCAATGGCTCGGCGGCAGCGTCGTGCGCGAGCTGCCCGCGTACGTGTCCGGGTTGCCGCGCGCGACGCTGCCCGAGCGCGTCGCGCTGGCGCGCACCTTCGTCGCATCAGGGTTTCGCGCGATCAAGTTCGCGGCGCCCGCGGCCACCGACGGCATCGTCGCCGAGCTGCGCGCGCTGCGCGAAGCGCTCGGCGACGGCATCGATCTCATGGTCGACCTGCACTGGCAGTTCGATGCACAGGCCGCATGCGCGCTCGCGCAGCAGCTGGCGCCATGGCGGCCGCGCTTCCTCGAAGCGCCCTGCGCCCCCGAAGACATCGCCGGGCTCGCGGAGGTTGCCGCGCGGGCCGGCGTGGCGATCGCCGCCGGCGAGGAATGGCACAACGTCTACGAGGCGGGCTGGCGGCTCGATGTCGCGCCACTGGGCGTGGTGCAGCCGGAGATCGCGCACACCGGCGTGACGCAGTTCGCCGCGATCGCGCAGCGCGCGCGCCGCGCGGGCGCCGCACTGATGCCGCATGCGACCATCGGCGTGGGCATCTTCATGGCGGCGAGCCTGCATGCCGCGGCCGCGCACGGCGACGTGCCGTACCACGAATACCAGCACTCCGT
>DATILY010000048.1:0-14277 GCA_035475895.1 Casimicrobiaceae bacterium
GCCCTCTCCTGGGAATACTGGAACGGCACAAGCTGGTGGTCGCTGCCGGTCATCAGCGATGCCACGCAACGCCTTGCAACGACGGGGCAGATCAAGTTCACGGTGCCCGAGGACATCGCGGAATCGGATTGGTCCGGCAAGAAGAACTTCTGGATCCGCGCGCGGCTGGTGGGCGGCGACTATGGACACGAGGACGTGAAAGTCGTGTCCAAGCCGCTTTCGAACGGCACGACCGAGCAGACGGTCGTGCGCTCCTCGGACAACATCAAGGCGCCCCTGGTGCTCGCGTTGCACATGTCCTACAGCATGTGCAAACCGGTACTGCCGCAGTACGTGCTCGCGCAGGACAGCGGCGCCATCAGCGACCAGAGCGACGCCAATCGCACTCCAATCGCGCGCGTGCAGGCTTTCGTCCCCCTCGCCGTGACCCTCGGTCGGCTGAACGCCGCGTCTTCCGCGTCCGCGACGGATCCGGGTTGCCCGCCGTCGTGCGCCTGTGGGCCGGCGGGTCAATCCGCGGGCGCGTCTGTGGGCTCGACGGGAACGCCGAGCGCGTTCGCCCCCGCCACGGGCCGCGCGTTATTACTCGGCTTCGACAAAGCGCTATCGGGCGCCAACGCGCGCGTGCTCGTATCGGTTCGGCAAGAGTCCGAATTCGACAAAGCCGCGCCGATGCAAACGGCCGTCGCCATCGGCGGTCGCTTCGTGCCGGTCGTCAGCTCCGACGAGTCCCGCGCCGCGAGCGAGACGGGCATCGTGACGCTGGCGTTCGACACGACGAGCACGGCCGAGGCGCTGTTCGGCGGCGCGTTCCATTGGTTGCGATTCCAGCCGGGGCCGGGCGGCGACGACGGATGGGCTCCCAAGCTGCGCGGCGTCTACGCGAATGCCGTGCGGGCGAGCGCAACCGAAACGTTGACGCGCGAGCTGCTCGGGTCCTCGGAGGGTGCGCCGAATCTCGTCGTCAAGGTCGCGAGGCCGCCGGTGCTTCGCGATTCGCTCGAACTCCGGGTGCGCGAGCCGCTCGGAGACGAGGACCGGCAGGCGTTGCTGGACGCCGATGAGAAGAAGGTACTCACGATCGACGATCCGCCTGGCGATTGGGTCTTGTGGACGCAGGTGGCGGATCCGCTCGACGAGCCGCCGTCGTCGCGCGTCTATGCACTCGACGAAAGAACCGGCGAGATCCGCTTCGGCGACGAGTTGCACGGCAGGATTCCGCCGGTGGGACGTGACTCCATCGTCGCCTTTCGCTATGCGCGCACCGAGGCGCGCCCCGATGGCGATACGGACGTGCCCGCGAACCGCATCCAGGCACGCGCCCCCATCAGTCTCGTGTCGCCCGTCACCAGCGTCGACGCGGTGTTTGCCGCGGACCAGGCGGCCGGTGGCGCGCCGCCCGAACCGGACGATCGCGTGCTCCAGTTCGCGGCCGCCAAGCTCCGGCATCGCGAGCGCGCGGTGACCGCGCGTGATTTCGAAGACATCGTGCTCGAGACATTCCCCGACATCGCGCAAGCGCGGATGCTGCTGGACAATGCGCGCGCGCGGCTCGTCGTCGTGACGCAGGCGGGGGAAGGGCCGAACCGCGCACAAGCGCGCGCTCTGAGGGCCGCCTTGCTCGAGCGTGCTCCCGCGGCCCTGGCGAGCGCGTCCTTCGAAATCGCGCAACCGCGCATACGGCGCGTTCGAGTGGACCTCGCGCTTCGCGTGCGAACGCTCGATGTTGCCGGGGATCTTGCCGGCCGCGCAAAGAATGCAGTCAAGGCGTTCTTCGATGTTGCCACCGGCGGCCCCTCGGGTGAGGGCTTCGCGATAGGCGCCACTCCACGCGCCGAAGACCTCGCCCGGGCGATCGTCGACCTGCCCGATCTCGACGGCATCGCATCCATCGCGTTGCTGGAAACGATCGCAGGCGACGAGAAGCCGTGGTCGGGTGTGGTGAAAGCGGCCGAGATCGTGCGCCTCGCCGACGACGGTGTACGCGTCGCCTTTGATCTGGTTGGAGCGGTGGCATGACGCCCTTCGTGACTGGCGCGTTGACGCGGCGCTACGCCGATCTCGTCCAGCTCGGGCGGTCCAGGTTGCCCGGGTTCGCTCCCGAGTGGACCGACCACAACGCGCACGATCCCGGCATCACGCTGATGGAGCTGCTGGCTTGGGTGGCGGAGGCGCAGCTGTATTCAGTGTCGCGGTCGCGCACGGACGAGCGAGCAGCCTACGCGGCGATGTTCGACGTCGTCTCCGGCGGCACGCGTCCCGCGCAAGGCGTCATCTGGCCGGATCGCGGTGATTCCTCGTCGCCGTGGAGCAGCTTCGCGGAAAGCGTCGTGCTGCGCGCCTCCGAGACGATCGTTCGTATGATCGACCATGACGACCCCGCGTTCCGTCCTACCCATGACTTGCTGTGGGTGCCCGCAAGAATCGCGAAGCTCGAGTCGTGGCATGCCGATGGACGCACGGAAGACCTGACGCGCGCGAACGAACGGGCAGGTCCAGGCTTCGCCCCGTTCGGCGATCTCGCGTCCGCGCGCGACCGCCTCGTGATGTCGATCGAAGTGCGCGGCAACGTCGGATTGTTCCCGCAGCGGCGACGCGACGCGTTGGGCGCCCGCCTGGCGCTCGGCGTCCGCGCGCAGGACGGTGCACAAGACGTTGGAGAGGCAGCCGCCGTCCCGGGTGCCCCACTCGAGGTCACCCTCGTCGCGGGAACCGACCGCTACGTGCTGCCCATCGTGGAGGACTCGACCCAGGGGTTACTGCGCAATGGAGCGGTGATTCTCGACCTCGATTCGGTGCCCCAGGCGCCTACCAGGTTCACGCTCGAGATTCGCGCCGCGCAGGGCTCCGTGGTTTCGCCGCGCCTGCTGCGAATCGAGCCCTGCGTGTTGCCGATCACCCAGCAACGCCGCGTCGACCGTGAGGCGCACCCGGCATTGCTGGATCCCGACCAGAGCTTCCTGCTCGATGCGCCCGGCTTGTGCTTCGGCGCCGGTGAGGTGCCGCCCCTCGATCTCCTGGTCGACGATTCGAACACGATGAAAGCGTGGTCGCGTTGCGCGCGTCTGCCCGAATGCGGTCCCGGAGACAAGGTATTCGAGCTCGACGAAGGGACCGGCCGGATCACGTTCGGCAACGGCATCAACGGCGCATTGCCGCCGCCGGGCTCGACGATCCGCGTGTCGTATCGCGTCAGTGACGGCGCCCGAGGCAATATCGCGCGCAATCGGAAATGGCGTGTCACGGGCTTCGATGGAGCTTTCGGTGTCAATCCAGACGGCGTGCTCGGCGGCTCGGATCGTGCGGACGACATCGCGGTGCGCCGCACGGCCCGCCACGACAGCAGGGACAAGCATGCCTTGGTCAGCACGAGCGACATCGTCGAGGCTGCCCAAGCGATCCCGTTGCTCGGCGTCGCGCGCGCGTGGATCTTGCCGCAGGGCGCACGCTCGCGCAGCGGCACGGTCACGCTGGTGGTGCTGCGAAAGCGCGCCGCGGGTGCCGAGCCGCCCGTCATCCCGGAACCCCGCCGCTGGCTGCAGGCGATCCAGCGGACGCTCGCGCCGCGCATGCCGCTCGGCACACGGCTCAGCGTGGTGGGGCCGCGGTACATCGATTTTCGGGTGCGCGCGAGCATCGTTCCCGAGCGAGGGCGCGATCCGGCGATGATCAGCGAGGCCGTCGCGAAAGAGCTGCAGGCGCGGCTCGCGCTCGTTCCCGCGAAGCCCGGACAGCCAGTGCGCCCCACCGGTGTGCCGTTGTCGCATTACGAGGTGAGCGCGTGGATACGCGGCGTGGACGGTGTCGCGGCGCTTCAGTCGCTCACGCTCGTGCGCGATCGCAGCGTCGTCGACGAAATCCGCGTGCCGGCCCACGGCCTGCCGCGGCTCGTGCTGCAGGCCGGAGACATCACCGTCCGGCAATCGACCTCGGGAAGCGCAGCATGAGCGCGCAACGCGTGCGCAGCTACCGCTTCGAGACCGAGGCGCAATGGGCCAGCTGCCAGCGCGCTCAATTGGACGCCGTGCACGACGCGACAGGCTACGCGTTGCAACCGCTTTCCACGTTCGTGCCGAAGGACGCGTACCCGTCGGCGGGCGCGCGCACGCCTGCGATCACCCGGGGCGACGAGATCGTGTGGGTGGCCGATCGCACGACGCAACCGTCGCCCGCGCGAGTCGTGCGGATGCCGGCGGGATTCCCACAACCGTACGACGTGCCGGCATCGGCGTCGTTCGGGCGCGCGCGGCGCATCGTGGCGAGCCCATCGGGCCTCTGGGTCGGGATTGCCAGTGCCGCATCGGTCGCCCTGTACGAGGCGGACACGCTCGGCCAGCGCTTGCAGGTGCCGCTTGGAGGCGTTTCGCTGGTCGACGTCGCGGGTGACGGCCACGACGGCGCGTTCATCCTCGTCAAGGACGCGGCGCTCTGGAAGATCGTGCATGTCGGGTGCACCGGCAAGGTGAAGCACCAGGCGACGCTTACGGTACGCGATCCGCCGACAGGGTTCGTCTATCTCAAGGCACTACAACGCTTCGCAGTGCTGTCCGAGGACGGGCGCGAGGTGGACTGGTTCGGCTTGGATGGAGGCGCTCCCATCGCGCGCCTCGTCGTTGCGGGCCTGCGCCCTTGCTTCAACGCGAGCGACATCGCGCGTGATGCCGCCGGTCGATTGTTGCTCGCAGGCGAGGACGGCCTCGAGCCGTTCGGGGCGTTCCTGCTGGTGCTCGATTCGGAAGGCGGCCGCCTGCAGGAGATCGCGTTGCAAACGCGCGCGACCGGCGTGGCCGGCGGCCGCAGCTTCATGGTCGTGACGACCCCCGCCGGCTTGCAGCGATATGACGTATCGGACGTCGTTCCCGGCGATCGCATCGACGTGGTCGCAGGATTGATCACGCCCGCGCTGCGCGCGCCCGACGCATCTGATGGACGCCGGTGGCTGCGCGTCGAAGCGACGGTCTCGTTGCCGCCGGGCTCGTCGCTGGAGCTGACGGCTGGTGCCACGAGCGATCCGCGACTGGTGGAGCGCATGCGTGCGCTCGCAAACGATGCGGCGCTTCCACCGGGCCATCGAGCCGCGCGGCTGCGCGAGATGCCGGGCGTGTGGCAGCAGCCCGTGGTGTTCCACGGCGGCGCGGAAACGGTGGATCTGTCGGTACCGCTGGCTGCGCCACTGTTCCATATCGCCGATGACTATGTCTGGATCGGTGCTCGACTGTTCGCATCGCCCGGCGCATCGCTGCCGCGGATCTCGCGGCTCGAGGTGATCTACCCGGGTCGTTCGCTGATGGACGCGTTGCCCGCGATCTACCGCAGGACGGACCGGCAGCCGGGCGATTTTCTTCGCGGGCTCGTCGGCGTGCTCGAGGCAACCAGCCAGCAGATGGACGCGCGCATTCGGACGTTGGGTGCGCGCATCCATCCGGATACCGCGCCGAAGGAATGGCTCGATTACACCGCGCAATGGCTCGGGCTTCCATGGCATGAATCGCTGGATCTCGCGCAAAAGCGCTGCATCGCACGCCACGGCGCGGCGCTCGCTGCGACACGCGGCACGCGCGCAGGCCTGGAGCTCCTGCTCGGCTGCATCGCACCCGGCACGCCACGGCGGTATCGCGTCGTCGACGCGACCGCGGATTTCGGCCTCGCGACCGTCGCTGGCCTGGGCTGCGAGGGAAGCCGTCTGCCGGCGATCCTCGGCGGTTACGCGGGCCCCGGTCCGGAGCTCGGCACACGGCTGATCCTCAACGCAACCCGGTTGCCCTGTGGCAATGATGCCGATGACGACTCGAGCTACCTCGTCGGGCGCCTGCGCGTGGACGTCGCCGCAACCGCGGACGAGCGACAGCGATGGAGCCCCTGGCTCGAGAGCCTGATCGCCGACATGGTTCCGGTATCGGCGCGCATGACCGTGCGATGGCTGGCCCCCGACACATTCCAGGACCAGGACGACATCGTGCTGGACGGCCCGCGCGCGCCGCTCCTCGGAACCGACTCTGTGACGGGCAAGAGCTATCTCCCCGACAACGAAACACCCCTCACCTTCCCGGGCACCGCCATCGGCGGACGCCTGCATTGACGCCGAGGAGCCAATGATGGACACGCTGGAGCACTGCTGCACCGACGTCGAATGCACTTCGGGACTGCGAAACAATTATTTCCGCGGCAAGCACCTCACGCCCCGCTCCTACGAGGTGGAGCAGCGCTATCACATCGAGCGGCGCAAGCTGCTCAATCGCGCGCTGCACGGCCACGGCGTCGCCTACGGCTACAAGGTGACGAAAGCCGACAGCGCGCAGTTCAAGATCGGTGACGGCCTGGCGATCGACGAGTGCGGCCGGGAGGTCCTCCAGGTCGGATCGCTCACGCTCGCCGTCAAGGACGTCATCGTGCTCAAGCGGGACGGTCATTACGTCGCTTTGCGAAAGGGACACGAGGACAACGATCGGGTGTCCGCATGGATCAACTCGGAGTCTTTCCTGCTGAGCGTGCACTACGCCGAGCGCCAGGTGGGTCCGCTGGATCTCCGGGATCCGTGCAGCTGCTCGCACCGCGAGTGGGACCAGGTATGCGAGACGGTCCGCTACTCATTGAGGCCTGTCGCGCGGGACAGCTGCTGCAAGCCGCAGAAATGCAAACTCGACTGCGCGTGCACGTACGGGCCTTGCTGCCCGCTACGGCCTCCTATGAAAGCGCCCGCTGCCCCGCCGGTCGACCGTCATGTCGATCACGAGGCGTTGGTCGCGGGAGCCGCGCAAGTCGACCATCCCAACCCTGCGGTCCATCCGGCACCCGGAGTGCTCGGGCGCCATCCCGAGCCCGTCCATACCGCGCCGCCGCGCGGCGGATGCCGGTGCCTGTGCGATTACGTGACCGGCCTGAATCCGAATGTCGAGTGCGAGCCGTTCTGCGAGATCGAGGAGCCGTGCGCGCGCGTGCGGGTCGACCTGGGGCACGGCGTGCCGCTTGCGTGCGTGACGCTGCGGCAGAGCGGCTGCGATTGGAACCTGGAGGAGATCTACGACGACTGCGGACCGCGCGACATCATCAAGGGTAACGATCTCTTGTTCGAGCTGATCCAAGGCTGCGATCTCACGTACGTCGAACAGGTCGGATGGGAGTCGTCGCATCGCGGCACGATGACGTTCGACGCCTTCAGGTCGTCTTTCGGCGACGGCAAGGTCAACCCACTGGAGCGCTGGCCCAACGGCACGATCGCAGCGGATCCCGGCAGGGACGCTGTGCCGGGCACGATTGCGCGCGACTATTGGGTCACCTTTTCCAAGCCGGTGCGCGTCGACACGCTCCGGCCGGACAGCTTCGTGATGACCGTCGTGCTGTCCGCGCAGGAAGCCGCCTGGGGCAAGCCGCGACGCGTTCCGATCGTGGACGTGATCGCGCTGCGGGATGACACGTGTCCACCGTACCACGCTCGCACCGCGATCCTGGTCTTCGACACGGGATGGGTGTCGCAGCACCTCGGCAACCAGCCCACGTTCACGCACTGCAGCGAGATCTTCGTCGAGATCGGCGTTCGTGCGACCTACATTCTGGACTGCAATGACCAGCGGCCGGACCTGAGGGTATGGGGACATCGCGCTGCGCCGACGGGTCGGGGCGAATCGGGCGCCGACCTGATCTCGACCTTCCACGTGGATGGCCCGAACACCGACGCCCGCCGCCAACTGCAAGCCATGCAAGCCTAGAAAGCGAGACCGGCGATGAATGCGAACAACGGAACCGAATGCTCGTCCCTCATGGGCTTGTCCGAGCTGCTGCGGCCGCGGTACAGCCCGGGGCTGCTCCTGCGAGACGACGACCTGCGCCAGGCCGTCGAATACACGCGCGAGCTCAACCGCCTGATGTTGCGCAGCCTGTTCGGATGCGGTGTCGTCTGCGGCCTGGACGTGCTGCCGCCTGTTTTCGATTGCGAAGGCAAGATCAAGGTGCCGGTCCGGAGTGGTGTTGCGCTCGATTGCCACGGCGACCCGATCCATGTGCCCAAGGACGTCACCGTTTTCTACGACATCTCGTGTGCCAAGGGTCCGCTCGCGCGGCTATGGGTCCTGATCCGCTACACGGAGAAGTGCTGCGCGCCGCGGACGGCGATGTGCGCGGACGAGGACGACGACACCGCGTCGGTGTGCACACGTGAGCGGGACGGTTATGAGATCTGGGTGACGCAGACGGATCCGACGTGCGCGTGCGGCTGCCTCAAGGAGCAAAAGCGTCATGTGATCACCGACTGCAAATGCGCAGACCCCGCGTTGCCGTGCTACAAGCCGCACTACGACGGCGTCTGCGGCTGCGGCTGCGGTGAAGGCACCAATTGCACCGACTGCGATTGTGGCTGGGTCGTGCTGGGACGTCTCGATCGCGACGGCCAGCGCCCGAACGAGCAGGTCTGGGCTGTGAACCGTCTTGTTCGGCGCTTCGTGCGCCCCGTGCTGATCCGCGATCCTGCGGAGGAGACGCCCATCCAGACGCCTAGCGGAACCGTCGTGACCGGAACGGTGATTTCCGCTGCGCAGGAGGCGGCGGCACGCAAGACGGCGGCACGCAAGACGGCGGCACGCAAGACGGCCGCACGACGCGGCACCGTGCCGGCGGCGGAGACACCGGCAGCCACTACGCCGGCGGCAACGATACCGCCGGACGGCGACGGCTGAGGCGGCAGGAGCCCAGCATGCCGAGCCGCTGAAGGCTCTGACTCATGGCAGCGGATCGTGCCGCCGTCCGTGCCGAGTCGAGCCCCGAGCGCGGCCCGGCGCCGACGCCTGCTCGCGTCGCTGCCGTGCGCGCGTCGTCCGCGGCACGCTCGGCCGTGGAGCACGCGGGTTACCAGGCGGCACGCGACGAGCCCCGCGTCGCGACCTCGTTCCCGTTCGGAAGCCTGCAGCGCGCGACGCTCGTAGCCTCCCACGATGCGGCGGAGGTTGAAGCGCGCGACACCGCGGCCCGCGTCATGCATGGACCGGCCGTCGCGCGCGTTTCCGCCGCACCTGGTCGCGTTCAGCGTGCCCCGGCGCCCACGTCGCCAGCGACCGCCTCGTCCAACCCGTCGACCGGCGGCGGTGGCGAGCCTCTGTCCGGCGGTGTGCGCGCGTTCATGGAAGAGCGCTTCGGCGCCGAGCTCGGAAGCGTGCGCATACATGCCGACGTCTCGGCCGCGCAGGCGAGCGCCGGCATCAGCGCGCGCGCGTTCACGGTCGGCCCGCACATCTACTTCGGGCGCGATCAATTCCAGCCCGAAACCGCGACGGGACGGGAGTTGATCGCGCACGAGCTGACGCACGTCGTTCAGCAGGGCGCCGTCATGCAAAAGAGTGGCCATGAAGCGCCTCCGGTGAGCCGACGTGCGCCGCAGTCGATGCAACGATGGGGTGTCGGCGAAGCCGTCGATGCCATCGCGGAGAAGGCGAATTGGATTCCCGGTTTCCGCCTGCTCACGATCGTGCTCGGGATGAACCCGATCAACTTCGCGGCCGTGAAAGCGGACGGCCCGACCATTCTGCGCGCGTTGCTCGAGCTCATTCCGATCACCGGCCCGCTGGTCGTCCAGGCGCTCGACAGCTACGGCATCATCGACAAAGTCGGCACGTGGTTCGCGGCGAAGGTGCACGGGCTCGGGCTCGCGGCCGGCTCGATCAAGGCGGCGCTCGACGCGTTCATGAAGTCGCTCAGCTGGAGCGACGTCTTCGACCTCGGCGGCGTGTGGGATCGGGCGAAACGAATCTTCACCGAGCCCATCGATCGCCTGATCGCATTCGGCAAGGCCACGGTCGTCGAGATCCTGGGATTCATCCGACAGGCGATCCTGCTGCCGCTCGCCCGTCTGGCAGAGGGCACGCGCGGCTACGACCTGCTGAAGGCAGTGCTCGGCGAGGATCCCGTCACCGGCGAGAAAGTCCAGCCCACGCCCGAAGCCCTGATCGGCGGCTTCATGAAGCTGATCGGCCAGGAAGAGGTGTGGCAAAACATGGTCAAGGCAAAGGCCGTTCCGCGCGCGTGGGCGTGGTTCCGGGGCGCCGTGGCCGGACTGCTGGGCTTCGTGCGCCAGATCCCGACGCTCTTCGTCAATGCGCTGAAGTCGCTCGAGCTCAGCGACCTGCTTTTCATACCGAAAGCGTTCGCCAAGCTCGCGAACGTTTTCGGCGGGTTCGTGATGCAGTTCATATCGTGGGCCGGCAACGCGATGTGGACGCTGCTGGAGCTGATCTTCGAAGTGGTCAGCCCGGCGACGCTCGCCTATCTCAGGAAAACCGGCTCCGCGCTCAAGAGCATCCTCAAGGACCCGCTGCCGTTCGTGCGCAACCTCGTGCGTGCAGCGAAGCTCGGGCTTTCGAATTTTGCCGACAACTTCGTCACGCACCTGAAGGCCGGCCTGATCGAATGGCTCGTCGGCGCGCTGCCTGGCGTTTACATACCCAAGGCCTTCACGCTCGGCGAGATCGTCAAGTTCATCTTCTCGGTGCTCGGTCTCAGCTGGGCGAACATCCGCCCGAAGCTCGTCAAGGTCGTCGGCGAAACCGCCGTCAAGGTGATGGAGACGAGCTTCGACATCGTCGTCACCCTCGTGACCGAGGGTCCCGCGGCGGCCTGGGAGAAGATCCAGGAGCATCTGACCGCGCTCAAGGACCAGGTCATCGGCGGAATCATCGATCTCGTCGTGGATACGGTCGTCAAGAAGGCGATTCCCAAGCTCGTGTCGATGTTCATCCCCGGGGCCGGCTTCATTTCGGCGATCGTGTCCATCTACGACACCATCATGGTGATCGTCGACAAGCTCGGCCGGATCGCGGCGATGGTCAAGGGCTTCGTCGACTCGATCGTCGCCATCGCGGGCGGCGCCATCGATGCGGCCGCCAAGCGCGTGGAGATGACGCTCGCGAGCGCCTTGTCGCTCGCGATCAGCGTGCTCGCCGGTTTCGTGGGGCTCGGCAACATCGCCGAGAAGGTCATGGGCGTCATCACGAAGATCCGTGCCGCCGTCGACAAGGCCATCGACGCGCTCATCGCCTGGATCGTCAAGATGGCCAAGGCGTTGTTCGCCAGCGCCAAGGCGGGCGTGGCGAAGCTCATCTCGTGGTGGAAGACGCGTACCGAGTTCAAGGCCGACGGCCAGTCGCATGCCTTGTACTTCGAAGGCGAGGCCGGGAACGCGAAGCTCGTGCTGGCTAGCACGCCCATGCCTGTCGAGGCGTTCCTGTCGGACAAGGAAAAGGGCGCGACGGGCGATCAGCAAACAGCAATCGGCGAGGTTCGTAGGCTGCTCAAGGCGGTCAAGGACCTGACACCCACTGCGGCGGCGCAAGAGCAGAAGAAGGATGACGAGACGCTGCAAAAGCAGATCGAGGCGCTGATGAATCAGATGGGCGCGCACCTCGTGAAGCTGTTGTCGAGCACGGAATGGGGCACCGAGGCGAATCCGGCGCCGTTCGATTACCAGAAGCGCCGCGCCGAGGCCTATCCCACGTTCTATCTTGCGAGCGGCAAGCTGATCACGCTCACGCAGCCGGAAATGCAGGCGAGGTTCGCCACGCAGAAGGAACCATTAGCGGGCGATCGCGTGTTCCGCTATCGGCCAACCGAATCGACCGAGGTTCCGGACAAGTCCGAGAAGCTCGGGCTCGGCGCGGCCAGCCAGGTGGAAGTCGGCAGGAAGCTGCTTTTCGAGGACAAGGAAGCGCGCGGCGGCGGCGTGCCGCGTTTCAAGGATCTCGTCGGTCGGTTTGGATTGAAGGCGGTCGATTACGGGTGGGACATCGACCACGTCGTCGAACTACAAATCGGCGGCAAGGACGAATTCGCGAACATGTGGCCGCTGCCGAAGGGCGAGAATCGCTCCAGCGGGTCGATCATCAAGAACGCGAGCATCGAGATCGTCGCGACCAAGGAGAAGAAGCAGGTGCAGGCCGCGCTGGCCGAGAAAAAGAAGGGTACCGGCGGCAAACCGGCTCAGCAGGGACTGTGGCTGTTGATCAAATCGACGCGGCAACTGTGATCACTTCTGCGCGTACCTGCGCAAGGGCGCCTCGTCGACGCGCTTCACGAGCCACGGTGCTTCCTGCACGCGCCGCATGGCCTGGGCACGCCGCGGCAGGTTGAGCTTGTCGAGCACGTTGTGCACGTGGTGCTTCACGGTCGCGACGGACAAGTACAACTCGCGTGCGATTTCCTTGTTCGAGAGGCCTCGGCCGATCAGCTGTAGAACGTCGCTTTCCCTGCGGGTGAGAGCGTTGCTCGGGGACGCGTCGCCGGGTGCCTCGTCGCGGAACAGCGCGCGCAGAAGGCTGCCGGAGATCTCGGCCGAGCAGCTCAGCTTGCCCGCGACGATGTCGTGCAGCGACTGGCAAAGCGCTTCGACGCTGGCGTCACGCGAGACATAACCCGAGAATCCCGCGCGGCCGCAGCGAATGACGTCGTGTCCACCTTCATCCACGCCGAGTGCAACCAAGGCGACTGCGGCATGCTCGACCGCAAGCGCTCGGATGTCGTACAGCTCCATGCCATGGGTGACGTCGATCAGCGCGAGATCCACGTGCTCGTGCGCAAGCGTGTCGCGCAACGCGGCGAGATCGGTCACGACGGCGAGCACGTCGAGCCCGGCGCGCTGCCCGAAGCAGGCGGAGAGGCTGTCGCCAAGCAGGTGTACGGGTGTGAGGACGACGATGTTCACCGGCCACTCCCTTGCGGCGGCGGACGCGCACCTGATGCAAATTTTAGTTGCCTACAAACGGTACCCCCGCCGGCCTCCAATATCAAGAGCCGGAAAGCGGCTGGAAAGCATTGCCGCCTGCTGAAATTGAAGCCGTTACAGCGCGTTACGATGTCCGGGGTAGCCGGGAAGGCTTACGGGGTACGGGCGAATATTCCGACGGATTGCGCTCTCTTGTCGTGGACAATTCGGTGTGCGCGGACTGGGGCGCGGTGCGCCGCCCCATGGATCGCGCGCCCGCATCAGCCTGCGGGACCGGCACGAGCTACAAAGCGCAGGCCGAGCGTGGCGCGAAGAAGATGGAGGTCGCAGCCGACGGGCCGATCATTTTCGACGACCGAGGGATGAGGGTCGATGCGGCTCTTGCAGGTCTTGGCATTGAATATGTGCTCGAAGACCGCGCAACGGAGCACTTCAACTCAGGATCGGTGGTGCGCCTGCTCCAGGACTGATGCCCGCCCTTTCCCGGCTTCCATTTGTACTATCCCGGACGGCGCCAGATCTTGCCGGCGCTCGGAGCGTTCATCGACGCGATTCGTGTTCGGGTACCTGCGAAGCGGCGCCGCTAGAGTCGTCTTTGCTGAGGCTGCTCCGCACTCATCCGGTTGCAGCCGTGCGACACAAAACGAAGCGCCTGCCGCCGTTGCAGCAAGCGCTTGATGTGACAAGAGGAATTTGGCGCGCCCGGCAGGATTCGAACCCACGACCCCCTGGTTCGTAGCCAGGTACTCTATCCAACTGAGCTACGGGCGCGAAGTCGCGATTCTACCATGGGCCCCGGGCCCGCCGCTCACCGGCACGTCGTCCCCGACCCGCTGAATACCTGCCGCGTGATGGCCTTGGTCTGCGAGACGCCGTTCACGGTGTACGCGAATGTCGCGGTGTTTCCATCGCTGAACGTGAGCATCGCCGTGCCGACCGGTGTCAGCACGACGTTCGCCGGATTGAACGGTGTCGCGCTGAACGCGGGTCCCGTGGCGCGCAGCAGCGTGCCGCTGTATCGCCCTGCTCCACTGGCATTCAAGGTTACGGACAACCAGAGCGGTGCGCCGTTCGTGTCGTAGGTGAACCACGTGCCGAACATCACGTTGCTCTGCTCGACCAGGTTGAGGCCCCATCCCGACTCGTTGCCCGCGGGCGCCGCCCACCATAAATCACCATGGTTCGTCGCAGCGGCGACATTGGCCTGCAGGTTCGACGTGCAGGTCGGCACGTCGCCGAAGACCAGCCGCGTGATGCTCTTCGACTGGCTCGTGCCGTTGACCGTGTAGCTGAACGTCGCGGTGTTGGCGTCGGTGAACGTGAGGGTTCCCGTGCCCGCCGGGGTGCGCGTCACTTGCGCACTATCGAAGGGCACAGCATTGAACGCTGGGCCATGGGTGACGTACCAGGTGCCGGAATACGTGTTGCCGACGCCCCGCGTGGCGGTCATCGACAGCCACCATGCCTTGCCCGACGTGTCGTAGGTGAACCAGGTGACGAAGAGCACGTCGCCCTGCTGCGCGATGTTGAGACCCCATCCGGATTCGGAGTTGGCCGGCGCGTTCCACCACATCCCT
>DATILY010000049.1:0-6957 GCA_035475895.1 Casimicrobiaceae bacterium
CATGCCTTCCGCGCCCATCGCCTTGGCGACGGCGGCCCACGAGGGCTGCTGGTCGAGGTTCACGCCGACGAACCGGTTGGCGTAGAAATCCACGTGGTTCTTCTTTTCCGCACCCCACTGGCCGTTGTTGAACACGACTGCGGTGACGGGGATGCGCTCGCGCACGCAGGTCTGCAGCTCGCCGAAGCTCATGCCCCATGCACCATCGCCGACGTACGCGATCGCCGGCCGGTCGGGCGCGGCCACCTTCGCCCCCATGATGGTCGGGAATGCGTAGCCGCAGTTGCCGAAGCTCATCGCCGCGAACATCGAGCGCGGTCGCGCGAAGCGCAGGTACGAGTTGGATACCGAGCAGATGTTGCCGATGTCCGTCGACACCATCGCGCCTTCGGGCATTGCGCGCTCGAGCTCGCGCAGCATCTGGCGCGGATGCATGTGCGCCGAACCCCGGCTCACCTCGAGCGACCACGGGTCCTTCTCGTGCGTCCACCCGTCGAGCTCGCCCTCCCAGGCCTTGCGCTCGGCCTCGACCGCGGCGAGGCGCGCTTTCTGGTTGTCGATGCTCGCGATGCGCTTGCCACGCAGGCGCGCGGTCAGCGCCTGCGCGGCCGCCTTGGCGTCGCCGCAGATGCCCACGGAGATGGGCTTGACGAGGCCGAGCATCTTCGCGTCGGCATCGACCTGGATGATCTTCGCGTCCTTGGGCCAGTAGTCCAGGCCATGCTGCGGCAGCGTGCCGAACGGTCCGAGGCGCGTGCCCAGCGCGAGCACGACGTCCGCCTTGGCGATGATCTTCATGGCCGCCTTGCTGCCCTGGTAGCCGAGCGGTCCGACCCACAGCGGATGGCGCGCGGGGAAGGCGTCGTTGTGCAGGTAGCTGGTGCACACGGGCGCCTGGAGCGCTTCGGCCAGCGCGATCGCGTCGGCTTCGCCTTCGCCCATGATCACGCCGCCGCCGGCGAGGATCACCGGAAACTGCGCCGCGGCGAGAAGCTCCGCCGCCTCGTCGAGGCTGCGTGCACCGCCGGCGCCGCGCTCGATGGCGAGCGGCCGGGCAATCTCGCATTCGATGTCGCCGTAGAAATAGTCGCGCGGGATGTTGAGCTGCGTCGGGCCCATCTCGAGCTGCGCACGGTCGAACGCACGCCCGGTGAGCTCGGCCATGCGTCCCTTGTTGTTGACGTGCGCCTGGAACTTGGTGATCTTCGAGAAGATGGGCAGCTGCTCGGTTTCCTGGAAGCCGCCGAGGCCGAGCGTCATGCTGCCCGTCTCGGGCGTCACCACCACGACCGGCGAATGGGCCCAGTACGCCGCAGCCACGGCCGTCACGAAGTTCGTGATGCCTGGCCCGTTCTGCGCGATGCATACGCCGTGGCGTCCCGAGACGCGCGCATAGCCGTCGGCCATGTGGCCCGCGCCCTGCTCGTGCGCCACCGAGATGAACCGGATGCCGGCGAGCGGGAAGAGGTCCAGCGCGTCCATGTATGCGGAGCCGACGATGCCGAAGACATCGGTGACCCCGTGCGCGACGAGCGTCTCGACGAAGGCCTCCGACGGCGTCATGCGCGTGCGTCCCGTGACGACCATGCGGTTGGCCTCAGTCATCGTGTTCATGCCGCTCTCCCGTCACCGTGAAATGTGCGATTGTCGATGCACCGCCGCCAAATCCCTAGAGCCAGCCGGGCGGCCATCCTTGGGCCACCGCCTCAGTGCAGGAGCTCCTCGGCGGGGACGTACGCGTAACCGAGCGCTTCGGCGACCGGGCCGCACGTCACCTTGCCCGCCGCGATGTTCAGTCCGTTGCGCAGGTGCACGTCGTCGGCGAGCGCGTGCCGCCATCCCTTGCCGGCCAGCGCCAGGACGTACGGCAGCGTCACGTTGTTGAGCGCGTAGGTCGACGTGCGCGGAACGCCACCGGGCATGTTGGCCACGCAATAGTGCACGACGCCGTCGACCACGTACGTGGGCTCCGCATGCGTCGTCGCGTGCGACGTCGCGAAGCAGCCGCCCTGGTCGATCGCGACATCCACCACCACCGACCCCGCCTCCATGCGTGCGATCAGCTCCGCCGACACGAGCTTCGGCGCGGACGCGCCGGGAACCAGCACGCCACCGATCACGAGATCCGCGCTCGCGACGTGCCGCTCGATGGCGTCGCGGCTGGAGAACGCCGTGAACAGACGCGCGCCGAACTGGGACCAGAGCCTGCGCAGAGCGTCGACGCTGCGATCGAGCACCGTGACGTGCGCACCCATCCCCAGCGCGATCTCGCACGCGTGCGTGCCGACCACGCCGCCGCCGAGCACGGTGACTTTCGCCGGCGCGACGCCTGGCACGCCGCCCAGCAGCAACCCCTTGCCGCCTTGCGGCTTCTCGAGGAAGTGCGCACCCGCCTGCACGGCCATGCGCCCCGCCACTTCGGACATCGGAGCCAGCAGCGGCAAGCCGCCGCTCGGTGACGTCACGGTTTCGTACGCGATGCAGATCGCGCCGCTGGCGATGAGATCGCGCGCCTGTTCGGGATCGGGCGCGAGATGCAGATACGTGAACAGCACCTGGCCGCGGCGCAGCATGGCGCGCTCGACCGCCTGCGGCTCCTTGACCTTGACGATGAGCTCCGCCTCGCCGAACACCTGCGCAGCGGTGGCCGCGATCGTGGCGCCCGCACGCCGGTAATCGTCGTCGGAGCGGCCGATCCCCGAGCCCGCACCCTGCTCCACGAGCACCGTATGCCCGTGATGCACGAGCTCCACGACCGAAGCGGGCGTGAGACCCACGCGCTGCTCGAACACCTTGATTTCCTTCGGAACGCCGATACGCATGCTCATCGTCCGGTTGTTGTACTGACAGGAAGTTCGGCGTGCGCGGCTGCGAGCTCGGCGACACCCGGCTCGATCCGCTCGGTGGCGATCGACGCAAACCCCAGCCGCGCGTGCTGGCACGGCGGCTCGATTGCATCGGCAAAGAACACCTCACCCGGCTCGATCAGCACGCCGCGCCGCGCGGCGGCCTGCGCAAGCGCGCGCGTGTCGACGGCCGGATCGAAACGCAACCAGTACGACGACGCGCCCGGAACCGTCGCGAACGTCACGCCGGGCAGGTGGCGGCGCAGCGCGTGCGCCATCACCTGCGCGCGCTCGGCATAGGCCTGGCGCAGGCGGCGCAGCAGCGCGTCGTGATAGCCCATCGCGAGGAACAGCCCGGTCGAGCGCTCGTTGTTGGCGGCCGGATGGCGCAGCATCAGCCGGCGCAGCGCACGCGCTTCGCGCACCAGTGCCGCACTGGCGACGATGAAGCCGATGCGGATGCCGGGCGCCAGCGTTTTCGACAGGCTGCTCACGTAGATCACGCGCCCGCCGCGATCGAGGCTCTTGAGCGCCGGCTGGGCGCGGCCTTCGAGCCCGAGCTCCACTTCGTAATCGTCCTCGATGAGCACGCGGTCGTGCGCTTCGGCCCAGTCGAGCAGCGCTTCACGGCGCGCAAGCGGCATCGTGATGTTGGTGGGGCATTGGTGCGAGGGCGTGACGTACACGTAGTCGCAGGCGTCGAGCGCGGGCGACAGCGCAAGCCCGGCGGCGTCGAGCGGCAGCGCGAGCACGTGCGCGGTGCGCGACCCGAAGATGTTGCGCGCATCCGGATAACCGGGGTCCTCGACGCCGACGCGTGTATCGGCGCTCACGAGCAGCGTGGCGAGCAGGAACAGCGCGTGCTGCGCACCCACCGTGATCAGGATCTCGTCGGGCGCCACGAACACGCCGCGCCGGGTGAGCAGGCGCGTCTGGATCTGCTCGATCAGGAGGGGATCGTCGCCGTCGATGCGATCGCCTGCCCACGCACGGATCTCGGAGGCGGACATCGCCTGCAGGCTGCACTCGCGCCACCCGGCGATCGGCACGAGCGCAGGATCGACCTGTCCGTAGATGAACGGATACGGGTAGCGTTGCCAGTCGGCCGGCTTGACGATGTTGCGCTGCATGCTCACCGACCCGGTGAGGCGCGAGGGCCATTCCACTGCATCGGCGCGGCGCGCGCCGGCCGGGCGCGGCGCTGTCCGCCGGTGCACCGCCATTTCCGGATTCACGAAATGGCCGCTGCGGCTGCGGGTGCGCAGATAGCCTTCGTCGACCAGGAGCTCGTAGGCGAGCGCGACCGTATTGCGCGCCACACCGAGCTCCGCGGCGAGCGTGCGCGTCGACGGCAGCGCCGCCCCGCCCGGCAGATGGCCATCGAGGATGGCGCCGACGAGCATCTCGCGAATGCGCGCCTGCAGGCTGATCTTGCTGTGGAACGACAGCTGGAACAGCTGATTCCACATCGGCTGGTTGACGCGGCCGGCCATCTGGCGGATGTGCTCCTGGGTGCGTGCTGCGGCGCGGTGCGGCGCGCGACGCGCGCGGCTGGCCTTATGCGCTTGCGCGATCTGGCCCTAGGGCGAAGGCGCTGGCCGGGCCTACAAAGGCATATCATTGCACACGTCACGGCGCAAAGCCGCCGCACGCTCTCCCGGAGACCTCATGGAACACGCCGCTACCGCCCTGCGCGACCGCCCCGCCAGCACGCTTTCGCTGGACGAATACTGGATGCCTTTCACGCCCAACCGCGACTTCAAGAGCGACCCCAAGATGGTCGTGCGCGCCGAAGGCATGTACTACTGGAACGAGCGCGGCGAGCGCCTGATCGACGCGTCCTCGGGTCTTTTCTGCGTGAACGCCGGCCATGGGCGCAAGGAAATCGCCGACGCCGTCGGCGCGCAGCTGCGCGAGCTCGATTTCGTCGCGCCCTTCACGCGCGGGCATCGCAAGCAGTTCGAGCTCGCATCGCGGGTCGCCGAGCTGACACCCGGCGATCTCAACCGCATTTTCTTCGTGAACTCGGGCTCCGAAGCGGTGGACAGCGCGATGAAGGTCGCGCTCGCCTACCATCAGGCACGCGGCCAGGCCGGACGCACGATGTTCATCTCGCGCGAGCGCGCCTACCACGGCGTCAACTTCGGCGGCGTCGCGCTGTCCGGCATCGTGAACAACCGGCGCCGCTACGGCCCCGGGCTCGCCGGTGTGGCCCACATGCGGCACACGCATCTGAAGGAGAACTACTTCACGCGCGGGGAGCCCGAGCGCGGCGCCGAGCTCGCCGACGATCTCCTGCGCTTCGTCAACCTGTATGGCGCCGAGAACATCGCGGCGTGCTTCGTCGAGCCCATCGCCGGGTCCACCGGCTGCCTCGTGCCGCCGAAGGGCTACCTCGCGCGCCTGCGCGAGATCTGCGACGCGCACGGCATCCTGCTCGTGTTCGACGAGGTCATCACCGGCTTTGGCCGCACCGGCCAGGCCTTCGCCGCGCAGAGCTTCGGCGTGACGCCCGACGTCATGACGATGGCCAAGGGGATCACCAATGCCGCGCAGCCCATGGGCGCGGTGGCCATCAGCGAGCGCATCCACGACACGATCATGGGCGCCGCACAGGAAGGTGCGATCGAGTTCTTCCACGGCTACACGTATTCGGGGCACCCGGCGGCGTGCGCCGCGGGCCTGGCCACGCTCGACATCTACAAGAAGGAAGGCCTGTTCGAGCGCGGTCGCGCGCTGTCCCCGTACTTCCTCGATGCGCTGTTTGCCCTGCGCGACGCGCCGCACGTGACCGACATCCGCGGCTACGGGATGTTCGGCACCATCGACCTCGCGCTGGACGGCGCGCCGGGTCGGCGGGGCCATGCCTTCCAGAAGAAGCTGTTCGACAACGGCCTGCACCTGAAGGCCACAGGCGATTCGGCGCTCATCGCCCCGCCGCTCATCGCCGAGAAAGCGCACATCGACAGCATCGCGGACATCTTGCGCAAGACGCTCGCGTCGCTATAACGTCACGCATGCAGCGAACCACCAGGGAGGCATCACCATGAAACGCCTGTTCGCAGGACTTGCGGTTGCAGTCGGGCTCGTCTCGGGCGCAGCGCTCGCGCAGCAGAAGGAAGTGACGATCGGCTACCAGGACATGCTCGATCCGTATCGGCATGCGCAGGAGACCAAGGAGCTCGAGAAGGCGACCGGCTACAAGATCAACTGGAAGCAGTTCGGCGGCGGCGGCGAAGTGATCAAGGCGATGGCCTCGGGCGGCGTGCAGCTCGGCGAGGTGGGCTCGGCGGGCATCGCGGCGGCCGTGTCGCGCGGCGAGCCGTACGAGCTGTTCTGGATCCTCGACGACATCGGCGACGCCGAAGCGCTCGTGGCCAAGAACGGCTCGGGCATCAACACGGTGGCCGACCTCAAGGGCAAGAAGATCGCGATGCCCTTCAACTCGACGACGCACTTCCACACGATGGTGGCGCTCGAGCAGGCGCACGTGAATCCGGCCGACGTCCAGATCCTCAACATGCGTCCGCCCGAAGTGCGCGCGGCGTGGCAGCGTGGCGACATCCAGGCGACGTACATCTGGGACCCGGTGCTGTCGGAGGTGAAGAAGGACGGCAAGGTGATCCTGACCTCGGGCAAGCTGTCCGCCGAAACTGGAAAGGCGACGTTCGACGGCTACATCGTCAACAAGGACTGGGCGAAGCAGAACCACGACTTCATGGTGAAGTTCGTCAAGGTGCTCGCTGCCGCCGACGAGCAGTACCGCACGAACAAGGCGAAGTGGACCGCCGATTCGCCGGAGGTCAAGGCGGTGGCGAAGTGGTCAGGCGCCAAGGCCGAAAGCGTTCCCGAAGGCATGGCGCTCTACCGCTTCCCGTCGCTCGCCGAGCAGAACAGCAAGTGGCTCGGCGGCGGCAAGAACAGCATTGCGGCGAAGGCGCTCGAGGCGACTGCGAAGTTCGAGCTGTCGCAAAAGCAGATCGAGAAGACGCTGCCCGACTACTCGGCGGTGGTCACCGATCAGTACGTGAAGGATGCGATGAAGTAGCGCGTTCGTCACGGTGGCGGTAACCTAGCGGGCTGTTCTTCCCCGGCAGCCCGTCTTGAGCAA
>DATILY010000050.1:0-3358 GCA_035475895.1 Casimicrobiaceae bacterium
AGCGCCGCAACCGCGACGGGACGGCGCACGCCCTGTGGCACGATGGTCAGCGCGACGCCGGCGTCCGTGCAGGCGGATACGTCGACCTTGTCGTAGCCCACGCCGAAGCGCGCAACCACGGCGAGGCGCGCCTGGCCCTCGAGGGCGGTTGCCGGCAGCGACTCGCCCGCGAGAATCAGTCCGTCGAATCCTCGCAGATCGTCGGCCGTCAGCGTGGTCCCGTTGGCGAGCTGGACGACGTCGAATGCAGGATCGCCGGCCAGCGACGCGAGGTCGAAGCCCGGGAAATTCCACGTTCCGTCGGCGCGGCGGAACGCCTTGCTGACCGCGACCCGGAACCGTGTCATGCGCGGCTCGTCAGGCGGGCGCGCAACTCGCCGATGCCCTGCGCCAGTGCGGTCTGGTAGAGCTGCGTGTCCGAACCAAGCGCGAGACAGTTAAAGCCTGTCGATGCGAGCGCTGCCGCTTCGTCGACGGTGCGTGCCATGCGGCCGGCACGCTTGCCATGGCGACGCGTGGCTGCCAGCACGCTGTCGATGGCAGCGCGGAACGTGGGCGTGTCGAACTGGCCGGGCGCGCCCAGCGAGCACGACAGGTCCATGTGCCCCACCCACAGGCAATCGACGCCCGGAACCGCGGCGATGGCGTCGGCGTCGCTTGCGCCCGCGCCGGACTCGATCTGCACGAACACGCACATCGCTTCGTTTGCCGCGCGCGCCTTGTCCGCGAACGGGCCCGCGCGGTAGCGGTCGTGCATCTGCAGCTGGCCGACGCCGCGTTGACCCTGCGGCGCATACTTGACCGCAGCGACGATCGCCTGCGCTTCGGCGGCGGAATGGACGAGCGGCGCCATGACGCCGTCGGCGCCGACGTCGCAGGCGCGCGCCAGGTCCTTCGCATCGTGCGAGGCCACGCGGATGACGATCGGAAGGTCCGCCGCACGCGCGGACAGCACGGCGCGCTTCGCGGTTTCGAACCCGAATCCGCTGTGCTCGAGATCGAAGAGCAGGAAGTCCGCGCCCGCATTGCGCAGCAGATAACCAATGCCCGGTGTGGCGAACTCGAACACCAGGTGGCCGATGGACACGACGTCGGATGAAAGCAGCGCGCGGAGGGTCATGGAGGGCCGATTTGCCAACATGTCAACTGGTATGATAGGTTGCTTCCGCCGTTGCGGCTAGCCCCGAACGAGACAACGGTTGCCGACGCGCGGCACGACGTCACGGGATCATCCCGCCGCGATCCACGCCCTCGAGGAGGACTCATGGCTTCCACCCATCGCACCCGGCGTCGCAGCGTGTTGCGCGGCCTGGCAGCAGCCGCGGCATTGCCACTCGCCCACGCCGCGTCCGTGCGCGCGCAAGCGGGGCCGCTCAAGCTCACGTTCGGCTGGCCGTTCGCCAACGGCACGCAGGGCATCGAGGAGCTCGCCAAGCGCTTCTCGGACGAGAAAAAGACGATCGAGGTCGAAGTCCAGGTCATCCCGCAGACGCAGGTCATCCCGCGCCTGACGACCGCGTTCACCGGCGGGCAGGCGCCCGATTGCATGGGGATGTCCGACGCGTGGCTGGCGCAGTTCGCCACGCCCGGATGGCTCGACAACGTCGAGGGCTACATCAAGTCGAGCGGCATCGACAAGGAGATCGTGCCAGCGTCGATGGCCCTGGCGCGGATGATCAAGGGCCAGGCGCATTTCGTCGGCTTCCAGGTCGAGCCCTACGCGCTCTATTACAACAAGCAGATCTTCGCGCAGGCCGGCATCGCCGCGCCACCGCGCGACGTCGACGAGTTTCGCAACGTCGCCCTCAAGCTCACCGACCGGGCGAAGAACCGCTACGGCTATTACGCGCTCGGCGGATCGGGGTGGCAGTTCCAGCAATGGTGCTCGTGGATGGTCAATCATGGCGGCCTGGGCGTGAACAACACGCTCTACGACGACAAGGGCAAGTGCATTCTCGCGAGCCCGAAGCACGTGCAGGGCCTGGAGAAATGGCTCGCGCTCTATCAGACCGACAAGGTGTCGCCGCCGGCGTCGGCCACTGCAACGTTCCAGGACCAGACGAACGCCTTCAATGCGCAGCAGCTCGGCATGGTGCTCGGGTGGGGTGCGTACCTGACGATGCTCCCGCAGGGCATCGGCGAGGCCAATGTCGGCACCGCCATGCCGCCCGCCGGACCTGCCGGGCAGTTCTTCTTCTACGGCGGCAACGGATTCGCCATCAACGCTGCGTCGAAGAACAAGGACGCGTCGTGGGAATTCATCCGCTACCTGCTCAAGCCCGAGCACAACTCGCGCTGGAACCAGCAGTACGGGGCGATTCCCGCCATACAAGCCGCCTGGAACGACGAATGGCTCAAGGCGCCGAAATACCAGGCGCCGATGGAAATGCTCAAGCGGACGAACGCGCTGATCAGTAATCCGCGCTACCTGCCCGGCTACGCGAGCTTCCAGAACCAGGTCGCGCCCGAGCAGATCCAGAAAGCGCTGCTGGGCAAGCAGACCGCGCAGGAATTCGGCAAGGCCATCGCCGACGCGGCCGACGCCTTGCGCGCCAAGGCCTAGCAAGCGCAGGGCGCGCAGCGTGCAAGACGGCGCCGCCGTGGCCGCAGCGGCGGATGCATCGACCGCGCCGGGATTCTTGCGCGTGCGGACACTGTGGAAGCGCAACGCGCTGCCATGGGCGCTCGTTGCACCCGTCGCGGCGCTGGTTGCGATCGGCGTGCTGTTTCCGCTCGGCTACATCGCGGTTCTCGGCAGCTACGACTATTCGCCGTACCTCGGCCGCGCCGCGCGCTACGTCGCGTTATCGAATTATCGCGCGCTGCTGAGCGACGCCGCATTCTGGAGCGCGCTCGGCGCCTCGGCGATCTGGGTGATCGGCTCGGTCGTGCCCCAGTTCCTCCTGGGGCTCGGCATGGCGCTGGTGCTGAACGAGACGTTCCGCGGCCGCGGTCTCGTGCGCACGATCATCCTGGCGCCCTGGGCGGTTTCCGGCGTGGTCACCGGTTTCATCTGGCTGTGGCTGTTCGACGGCACGATCGGCGTGCTCAACGACCTGCTGATGAAGGCGGGAGTCATCGACGCGCCGATGCCGTGGGGCATCTACGAAAGCACCACCTGGCTCATGGTCCTCGTCGCCAATGCGTGGCGCGGCGCGCCGTTCTTCGCCATCGTGATCCTCGCAGCACTCCAGTCGATCGATCCTGCGCTGTACGAAGCGGCCGCCATCGACGGCGGCACGCGCTGGCAGAAGTTCCGCTTCGTCACCTGGCCCCTCATCTTCAATGCGGTCGTGATCTCGACGCTGCTGCGCGCGCTGTGGACGTTCAACTTCATCGACCTGCTGTGGACCATGAC
>DATILY010000051.1:0-133757 GCA_035475895.1 Casimicrobiaceae bacterium
TGGCGTTACGCGCCCGACGAAGACACGATCACTCCGCTGCTCGTGAACGGGCCCGACGTTGGCGCCGAGCACGACATCGTCTACTTTGCCCCGGCCGACTGCTTTTTCGTGATGCAGAGCGACGGACGCGTCTGGCAGCTGACCGTCGACCGCTCCGCGGACCGCGCCACGCTGGCGCCGGTGGAAGTGAGCGGTGCGCCGCCTGCCTCGGCGCCCGGCACGATTTGCGCTTACGGTTACGACCCGGCAAACGGCATCATCGGAGGCAATGTAACCAACGGCATCTTCCACGCATTCGATCCGCTGGCGCATCGCTGGAGTGCCGAGCCGATCACGCTCGAACGCGGCTCGACCGGTGTGCCCCAACAGGTGTTCCACTGCCTGGATTTCGATGCATCGACCGGGTGCTTCATCTTTCTCAGCGACGCCCGTACGGCGACGACGTGGGCCTATCGTCCGCAGCCGAGGCGCTTGGCCAGGAGCGCCGGCGCCACGCAGACGCAAGTCGCCGACCTTTCGCTCACGCTCGATTTCGGGCAGGGTTCCACGGCCGTCTTCCGCGGGGACGTTGCGAAAGACGTCGGCGACTACGTAGGAGAATTCGTCCGGCAGAAGTGCTATCTCGCCACCCATCCGGATTTTCCTGATTGGCGGGTTTATTTCCGGGTTGACGCGGACGCGTCCTCGCGCCGGATCGTCGAGCCGGCGCCTGGATGGCGCGACGAAGTAGTCGTCGAATACGGGCGGTCACGCCATGGTGTTCCGGCACACCGCGAACAGAGGTACACCGCCACGGTGCGCAAAGCCGACCGGGTCGTGAGCCATCAGGAGGTGCCGCGGCATTGGTGGTACGCGCGCTGGCGATACCAGTCCAGTGAGCGCGCGCTGGTACGCACGCCGGAAATCCTTCGAAGTCGCGGCTGGATCGCCAACCTGGGCGCCAGCGGCCTGTTCGGCCTTGCGCCCAATACAGTAGCGGTGCCGTGGGGCGGACCGATGTCGGCGCCTGCGCGGCCGGCGCCACTCTATGCGTTCAATCCGGGCATGGCATCGGGCGGCGACAATCCGCAGATCGGCTATCTGACGGAGTACGCGGCCGACTACGTCCTCCATCGTTCGCCCGCTTCGCTGGTGAGCCTGCGCACGGAAGGCGAATGGTGCGGCAACTGGTGCATGCACATCCGCGACGACGACACGGGCGCACCTCTGGACGTGCGTGGTCGCGCCCTTCACTGGCGTAGCAACCACGGAACGATCAACGAGGCGCCCGAGCGCTTTCCATCGGTCGATCCGACCTTCGTCGCGCTCGACACCGCGCACTTCTATCCGTGCGCGAACCTGCCGTGGCTGCTGACCGACGACCCCTTCCATCTCGAGTCGCTGCAGTTCGGCGTCAACTGGAATCTGCTCTACAACTATGGTCCCCGCATCAACCAGAAGCTGGAGGGCCTGCTCTATCCCGGCCAGACGCGCGCCTACGCCTGGGGACTGCGCCAGCTGTTCCTTCTCGCTGCAACATGCCCGGCCGAAGTACCGTCCTGGCTGCTTCCCCGGCGCACCTGGCTCGCATGCGTCGATGACAATCACGCGTTCGCGATGCGCTACGTCCAGTCGCCGGCGCGGATTCATGCGCTGTTCCGGGCATGGACCCAGTCGGACCTCGTGGGAGCGTGGCAGGTCGCGTGGCTCAACACGATCGTCGGGCTCGCGGTGGACCAGGGATTCGAGAAATGGCAGCGCGTCTTCGAATGGGGCGTCGACCTGCACATCAAGCAGACGAACGGCAAGTCCGGATGGTCGCGGCAATGGCCCGTGCCCTACTATGCGATGCCCAACCGCAAGGGCTACGGAAGCTGGGTCGTCCTGCCGTACACCGACACCTCGCCCGACTCGACGACGTGCGAGAGCTGGGCGGATTTCTGGCGTTACTATGCGTCCGGCTCGGACGGACACACCGATACGGATGGCCACAAGATCGACACGACCAACTGGGACGGGCGCAGCATCATGCAGCAGTACCATGACCAGGGCCCTTCGTATCTCCTGCACCTGCGCTCGGTGCTTGCGATGGCGGTGACGCGCGGCATCGATGGCGCGCGCGAATGCTACGACTACATCGAGTCCGAGCTGACCAAGTCCGTGATGCCGCATTTTCGCGTTCCCGGACAGGCCCGCTTTTCGATCGACCCCGCTGCGCCGCGCGAGCGCGCGCGGCGGGCACAATCCCGCTCCATCGGCATGGGCGTACGCACTGCCGGCAGCCGCGCTGAAGGAGGCGCTTCGACATGAACGGACAGATCGGCACGAGCTGGGACCCAACCAGCCACTACAAGGACATCCAGATCGCGGAGCGCTACGATCGCGAGCGCTTCAGCAGCCTGGCGGGCCGGGTCTTCAACGCGCTCGAGAAGCGCACGCTGCGCCGCGCGTTCGCGCGCGTGCCGCGCACGGCGCGCATCCTCGACGTCCCCTGCGGCACCGGCCGCATGGCGCAGGAGCTCCTGCGCGTGGGGTACAAGGTCGTCGGCGCAGACATCTCGCCCGCCATGCTCGACGTGGCGGGTCGCAAGCTGGCCGAATTCGGCGATCGCTTCACGGCAATCGTCGGCGACGTGCGCGAGCTCGCGCGGACGCAGGCGGGTCAATACGACGCCGCGTTGTGCGCGCGCGTGCTCATGCACTTCGAGCTGCCCCAGCAGATCGAATTCCTGCGCGCGGTGGCGACGCTATCCAGGGGCACCGTCGTCTTCACGCAGTCGTTCAGCACGCCTTATCAGCGCATGCGCCGCAGGGTCAAGCACGTCCTGCGCAACGCCGACCCCGCCAATTATCCGATCACCGAGCAGCAGCTGCGCCGGCTGCTCGACGGCGCGGGCTTGCGTGAAGTACGGCGGCTGCGCGTCGCCTCCCTGATCTCCGAGGCGTTGATGGTCGTGGCGGAGCACAAGTAAAGGCGACCGGCTTGCCCCGCGCCGCGCGCGATGCGGTCGCCGCCTGCGTGGCGCGGCTCGCGCCCGACGCGGCGCTCGCCTGCACGCTCGTTGCCCGGCGGCATTATTCGCGTGTGTACCGGGTTGCGCTCGAAGGCCGCGTCATCGCGGTGAAGGAATGCCTCGACGGTGCCGGGACACCCGATCCGGCCAATGCGCGGCGCGAGCATGCGGCACTCTGCGCGCTCGCACACGCGACACAGGAAGCGGGCTGCCCCCCGCTCGGGCCGCTGCCGCTCGTGCTCTGCGACGACGTGGCGGCCTTCGCGATGACCTGGGCGGAAGGTCGCCCGCTCACGCAAGCCGTCCTCGACCGGCGCACCACGCTTGCGCATGCAGGCTCGCTCGGCGAAGCAGCCGGCACGTGGCTGCGCCGTTTCCACGGGCTGGCTGCCACGGACGCGTCCACCCACGACTTCACGGACCGGATCGACTACGCCGCGGGCATTGCCGGTCGGGCGCCGCGCGATCGCCTGCTGGCTCGCGCATCGCACGTGCTCGCCGAGCTCGCAGCGCGCGCCGCGGCGGTCGCAATGCCGCGCAGCTGGATCCACGGCGACATGAAGAGCGACAACCTCATCGTAGGCGCTGGCGCCACGCTCGGCCTCGATGTCCAGCTCGCCGATCGCAATACCGTCGTGTACGACGTCGCGCCCTTTCTCAATCACCTTGCGTTGCTGGCGTTGTCGGTCAAGGGCGTGCTGCGGCGGCAGGCGCTCCACGCCCTGCGCGACGGTTTTCTCCGCGCGTATTCCGACGAAGCTGCGCAGTGGAACTTGCCGATTGCATGGCTGCGCACGTATCTGCTGATGCAGGCGAGCGCGCCTGCGGCGCGCGGCAGCGCACTACGGCGCGCGATCGCTGCGTGGCCGACGCGCAGGGCACTGGCCGGCGCGCTCCACGAGCTCGAAGCGCTCGGCGCCGGCGCGTGAGCCAGGCGTCGTGCGCGCGGCGCGGGCCGGCGCTGTTTGCGGGGGATGCGGGTCTATTCGGCGCCGCGCGCCCGGCGCGCCGCAACGCGGGCCCCGACGTTGGCGATTTCGCGCCACAGCGGATGGTTCATCGCGCGCAATGCGAGCAGCCACACGAGCGTGCCGCTTGCGCCGCACGCGACGAACGGCGCGACGAAGTGCTGCTCGTCGATGCTGCCGAAGGCAACCCAGACGACCGCCGGCGCAGCGGACAACAGCGCGATCACCGCGCTCGGGAGGCACGCATGGACGAGTTGTGCGAGCGTGAGGCCGGTGCTCTGGTGCAGCACGACGTGCGAGCAGATGGCGCCGATGAGCGCGCCGGCGATCAGTCCCCAGCAGATGCCAAGCAGGCCGAACGGGATGCCGGCGACCAGCCCGAGAACGCGCGCCACCTGAACGAGAGTCTGCAGGAAGCTGCCCTTGCGCACGTGGTCGTTGGCGATGAGCGCGTCCTTCGCGAGGAAGAACACGATTTCGATCGCCCCGACCACGCACAGCAGGCGCGCGAGAGGCACCGATTCGAGCCATTGCGTCCCGTAGAGGATGCGGATCGCTGGAAAGGCCATCAGCGCGAGGAAGAGGAAGAACGGCCACGCGAGCACCGTGAGGAGGTTGATGGCGCGGAGGAATCCCGCGCGCACCTCGGCGCCCCGCCGCGCTTCCGCGGCGAAATACGGCAGGCAAACCGGCAGCGCCACCCGCACCACCGAACGATAGAACAGCTCCGTCATGCCGTTCGCGCGGGTGAAGAACGCGGTGGGCGCCATGCCGAGCACGCGACCGATGATCAGCTCCGGCGCGGCCTTGCCGATCTGGCCCAGCGTATAGATGCCCGTCACGTGCTTGCCGAAATCCCATACCTCGCGCGCGCCCCGAAACGAGGGCATCCGCGGCATGTCCGGCGGGCGCATGAGCGTTGCCACCAAGACCGACACGATGACGCCCGCCAGCGATGACCACGCCATGCTCATGTAGCCGAGGCCTGCCCACGCGCAGGTCACTGCGACGACGAAGCTCGTGGTGCTGCTCATCGTCGATGCGATGAAGAACGGCCGGTAGTTGAGATGACGCCGGTAATACGCGAATGCCGGCGCGCCGAACGGAATCAGCAGGAAGTTGATGGCCTGCACGCGCATGCCTGCAGCCACGCCCGGCTCGCGATAGAACTCGGCGACGAAGCCGCTGGATACGATCATCAGCACCGCGAGCGTCCACGACATCAGGAGGTTGGTCGCCATCGCGGCCCGGATCTTCGCGGGCGTCAGCTCGCGGACCTGGATCAGGTATTCCTGCGCGCCGAAATCGTGCAACGTCGCGGCGACGGCGGCGAAGACCGTGGCGACCGCCCAGATGCCCGTTTCCTCGGGCGTGAGAAGCCGCGCGAGGAACAGCGTGCTGACGATCTGCAGCGAAATGCCGAGATAACTCTCGGCAAAGGTGTAGGCCAGCGAGCGGCGGACGCTGCTCACGACCGTTGCGACCGCGGGCGGCCGGGCCGCCTCATGCGAGGGTGCCCGCGCCGTGCGGAACCGGGCGACTGCCGATGCGCTCGTCGCGATGATGAGCGTGCAGCCACTGCTCCAGCATCATGAGGATCCACACCAGCTCGCCGTAGTAGCGCGGATGGCTCGGCAACAATACGCCGAGGAGCTCGTCTCCAAAGCGGGGACGCAGGATGCGCCGCTGCTCGAGGCCAGCGAGCGAATCGGCCGCCAGCGCGCGCAGCGGGGCATGCTTGAGCGCCCAGGCGCCGAACGGCAGCCCGAAGCCGTGCTTCTTCTTGCGCAGGATGGCAGTCGGCAGGAAGCCGCGCAGCGCGTACTTGAAGAACCACCGCAGGCGAAACCCCCGGATCTTCCAGTGCGATGGAATGCGCAGCGAAAAATCGGCGATCTCGTCGGCGAGGAACGGGTATCCGACCGTCGTGCCGGCTGCCAGCGTGGCGGTGCGCACCTTGGGCAGGTCGCTGTCCGCGAGGGTGTACTTCCAGTCGTAATGGAGCATGCGGTCGAGCGTCTGCGCAGCCGTCGTTTCGGCGTAGATGCGTCGCCGCGCGGCAAGTGGAGCGCTCTCGTCGATCGCGGCCAGGAAATCGGGGTGCAGGATGTTCGCCGTGCCCATGCGGTCGAGCAGGTTGAACTTCTCCATGCGGTCCGGCATGGGCACGCGCGCAAGGTTTGCGTACGCCTTGAGGTGTCGCATGCCCGGGATCCGAGCCGACGCCGGCCAGTCCGCCATCGGGTCCACGATGCGCTCGCGCAAGCCACGCGGCATGCGGCCGTACAGATCGAGCAGGAGCTGGAGACCATAGCGCGTGTTGCCGCCGAAGAGCTCGTCGCCACCGTCGCCTGCGAGCATGTGCGCGACGCCGTCGTCGCGTGCGAGCTTCGCGCAGTAGTACGTCGGCACCAGCGAGGAGTTGCCGAATGGCTGGTCGCAAACCGCGGCGAGGGCCGGAATGGCGGCCGTGACGTCCGCGGGCGTCACGTAGTACTCGTGATGGTCCGTGCCGAAATGCCGCGCCGCGATGCGGGCGTAGGACATCTCGTCGTAGCCCTCGGCGTCGAAGCCGATCGAATAGGTGCGCACGCGCGAGGTCGCGCGGGCCAGCATGCCGGCCACCGTGGAGCTGTCCGTGCCACCGGACAGGAAGCAGCCGATCGACGAAGCGCGCTCCGCTTCCTGCCGCACGGCCGCCTCGACCAGCGATCGGAACTCCGCGCACAGCTGGGGCAGGGACGCTGGCGCCCGGCTGGCGAACTGCGGTTGCCAGTGCGATTCGCAGCGTAACGTGCCGTTGTCGACCAGCAGATATGTTCCGCGCACCAGCCGCTGGACCGAGTCGAACACGGTGCCCGGCGCGGGCAGGCAATGAAAATGCAGGTAATCGAAGAGCGCCTGCGGCGCGACCACCTGGCGCGCCAGCGGCACGCTGTCGGCCCGGTTGGAAATGCCAAGATGGGTGCCCGTTGCGCTATAGCACAGCGTCTCCATCGAGAAGCGATCGACGGCCAGAACGACGCGGCCGCTGCGTGCATCGACATGGATCAGCGCGAACGGACCGCGCAGAGTGCTGACGGCCGAACCGATGCTCCGCTCGCCGCCCAGCGCGGCGAGCACGTCGCCTGCCGACAACGCCGGCGATGGCGTCCCAGCCGCCGGCAGTGCAGCCGAGCCGACGCCGGGCAAGCGGCTGCCGTTGCGCACCGCGCCCCAAACGATGCACAGGCCGTCGGGGGATGCAGCGTGCGCTGCGGCGTCGGGATGCCACGTGACCGTCAAACCGGGGCCGCTGCAGGTCCACAGGCCGTCAGGCCGCCGTGCAAGCGATTGCGCGGGATCGAGACCCAGCCATGGCGGCCGGGCGCCCAGCTCGATCTCCGCCTGGACGACGCGTGGTGCTTGCAGGAGAGCTACCGCGGCGCCTCGGCGGCGGCCGAGGTCGACGAGGTGGGTTGACGGCGAACGATCCTGGTCGGATCGCCGCCCATGTCACGCAGCAGGCTGATGAGCGGCTTCGCGTCGGGGGCGTACGACAGGCCCTCCTCGACGACTTGACGGGCTTCCTGCTTGTGTCCATTGACGCGCAGATATTCCGCCCAGTGGTAGTAGGCCGGCCAGTAGTCGCGCTTGCGCGTCCATGCAGCGGCATAGGCCTCGGCCGCTGCGCGCGGCTGCTTCAGCGCTGCCTTGAGGTCGCCGATCTTGGTATAGATCTCCGGCAGCAGCACGAAGTCATCGGGCGTGTTCTGCAGCACGTACGTCAGATCGCCGAGCGCTGCCTCACGCGTCCAGTTCTGCACGCTGATCGGGACGGAGGGCTTTTCCACGCGCATGAGGTTGATGAGCGCCCAGCAATAGTGGTGGATGGCCCAGAAGCCATGTCCCATCATCGCGACCCATTTGCCCGCATTGGGCGAGGTGCGATAGGTGGCATCGCCGTAGCGGATGGTGTTCGCGTCCGCGCAATAGGGCGGTAGCAGCGCGATTTCGTCGTCCGTGATGTTGTCCGGCTTGCCGCACCATGCAGGACCGCTCAGCGCAGCGAGGTACAGGAGCAGAGCCGCGGCGAATCCCCGGCGGCGCATCGCGAAGCGATGGCTGCGCGGCGGGGCGACGGGCTTGGAGGGAAGCAAGTGGAATTCCACGGCGAAGGCAGCTCGCGCTGAGCAAATGGACGAACGCTACGACCCATCCTGGACAGGCGCGTTCCGCGTCGATCCTTTCGAGCTTACTACCGGTCGGCTGGCATTGGCAACCCGACTGTCCGGCAGGCGAGCGCGGGCAGACGCATGGCGGAGGCCGCGCGCATCTTCTGGATTACAATACGGCGCCGTCGTGCAGGATGTGCGCCGCAGCACTCATGCGCCGTCGCCATGCCGCCGCACCGCCCCGGTGGCGCGCTGTCCACGATGACTTGTTCGTTACAACGGGCCCGCATCTCTTGCCCGCGATCCCGACATTCCCTCTGAACAACGCGCTTTGGCGCCGGCCGCGAACACGACCCTGATGGACAGCCAATCGCAGCAGTCGAGCCTTGCCCTGTGGCGCGCCGATGAGGCCGCGCATCTTCTCCTGGTGCAGCCGTTCATGGACAGCGTCATCGTCCGCGGTGAGGGCGCGTATCTCATCGACGCGGATGGACGCCGCATCCTCGATCTTGCAGCGGGGCAGTTTTGCACCATCCTCGGACACGGCCATCCCGTGTTCGGTGAACGGCTCGCCGAGCAGGCGCGCCGGCTCGTGCACCTGGGCGATCAGTTCGTGTCGCCGGAAGTGCTGGCTGCCGTTGCGCGGCTGGTGGAGCTCGCGCCGCCGGGCCTGTCGAAGGCGATCCTGCTGTCGACCGGATCGGAGGCCAACGAATGCGCGATGCGCATCGCGAAGACGGTCACCGAGCGCACGGGCATGCTGGGCTTCTCCCGGGGCTATTACGGCATCTCGCTCGCAACGCACAACCTGTCGTCGGTCGCCGACCATCCGCACAAGCACGATTTCCAGCCGTCGATCGCCGGGCAGCACAAGCTGCTGTCGCCCGATCCGCGCCGCTGCCGCGTGTGCAATGCATCGCGCGCGTGCACGCTCGGCTGCCTCGATGCGTCGATGGACCTGCTCGGTGCCCAGGTCGACAACATCGCCGCCGTCATCGTCGAGCCGGTGCTCTCGGCGGGCGGCATGATCTTTCCCCCGACGGAATACCTGAAGGCGCTGCAGGCAGCGGCCCGGCGGCACGGCTTCCTGTTCATCGTCGACGAGGCCCAAACGGGCTTCGGGCGCTGCGGCCGCTGGTTCGACAGCGAGAACCACGGCATCGAGCCCGACATCATGGTCGTCTCCAAGACGGCCGGCAACGGATATCCGGTGGCCGCCGTCATCGTCTCCGAAGCCGTCGCGCGCCGGCTGGAGGCGCGCCGTTTCATGCACCTGTCGAGCCACCAGAACGATCCGCTCGCCGCAGCGGCCGTGCTGGCGGTAGCGGATGTCGTGGAGCAGGAAGGGCTGGTCGAGAACAGCCGCATCGTGGGCGATTACTTCGTCGCCGCGTTGAACGAGCTCAAGCAGCGGCGCCCGTTGGTGGCCGACGTGCGGGGCAGGGGCTTGATGATCGGCGTGGAGCTCGATCCGGGCGAGAGCGGCTCGGGCCTGCTCGCGTTCACCGCCGCCATGCTGTGCGAGCAGCGCGGCCTGCATCTGACCTTCACGTATCACGAGCCGGTCCTGCGCATCATCCCGCCGCTCGTGCTCACGCGTGCCGACGTCGACTTCGCCGTGCGCGTGCTCGATGACGTGCTGGGCATCCTCGCCAGCGGCGATCACGACCTCGCCCGTCTCATTCCGCAGAATTGCCGCAGCGGTGATTTCGTGCGTGCCATGGTCAAGCCGTCGCCCGCCGCATTCCTGCGCAAGGTCTGGCGCACGTCGCCCGAGCAGTGGATGCGCAAGCTCGCGCCGCGGCGCAAGCCCCAATGACGGACCCGCTGCGGTCGCATCGCGGCACCGGCACCTGGCCGCTGCGCTGCGCCTGATGTCCGCAGGCTCGATGACCGCGCCGCGGTTGGCCCCCGCCGGGCTCACCGATCGCGCGCAGATGACGGTCGACTGCGTCGAATCGGCCGACGGCTTGCGCGGGTTGCGTGACACGTGGCGCAACCTGCTCGACGCATCCCCGGGCGCGACGCCGTTCAACTCGTGGGAATGGGCCTTCAGCTGGTGGAAGGCCTACGGCCGCGCACGCCCGCTGAAAGTGCTGGTCTTTCGTGATGCCGAGGGCGTCGCCGGCATCGCGCCGCTCTATCTCGACCATGAGCGCATCGGGTCCGGGCTGCGCGCGCGGGTGCTGCACGTGATCGGTGATGGCAGCTTCGATTCGGACTATCTCGGCTTCATCGTGCGCCAGGGCGCGGAGGACGCCGTGCTCGCGCGCTGGTTCGCCTGGCTGCGCCAGGGGCGCGACTGGGACGCCGTCGCGCTTCGCGCGATCGCCGAACAATCGGCGCTGCCCGGGGCGTTATGCGCCTTGGCCGGCGCTGCCGGCATGCCGTTCACGACGGACTACAGTCCATGCGCGACGTTGCGCTTGCCCGGCTCCTTCGATGCCTTCCTGCGCGAGCGGCGCAGCCGCTTCCGCACGAAGCTGCGCGCGCTGCTGCGCAAGGTCGACGACGGCCAGGTGACCTTCGTGTCGGAGTGCGCGCCGCGCGAGCTGCACGGGCGGCTGCGGTCGCTGTTCGCGCTGCACCAGGCGCGGTGGCGCGCGGCAGGATCGCCCGGCGTATTCGGCGCCGCGCCCAAGCGGCGCTTCTACGCACATTTCGCCGTGCGATTCGC
The DNA here is from genome assembly GCA_035475895.1 of Casimicrobiaceae bacterium. Lineage (GTDB taxonomy): Bacteria > Pseudomonadota > Gammaproteobacteria > Burkholderiales > Casimicrobiaceae > VBCG01. Next base: position 10,793 of record DATILY010000051.1, read on the forward strand.
GCGCGCGGGCTGGCTGCGCCTGTACTCGCTGCGTCTGGGCGAAGCCTATGTCGCGCACGAGCTGTGCTTCAGCCGCAACGGCGTCACTTACCTGCTGCAGGAAGGATTCGACACCACGGACGCGGCGGCGAGCTACGGGCAGACGCTGCGTGCCGCCGTCGTGCGCCACCTCATCGACCGCGGCGAGACGACTTATGACTTCCTCGGCGGTGCGAGTCGCCACAAGGACGACTGGGGCGCCACGGAAGGCCGTCTCGTTCACGTGATCATCGGACGCAACGGCTGGCGCGGCAGCCTTTACGTGAAGCTGCCTTCCTTGCGCGAGCGAGCTGCAGTGCTGGCCAAGCGCGTGCTGCCCGCGCGCGCCATCGCTGCGCTGCGTCGCCGGCCTGCCTGATCGCATGGTGCCCGACCCGCGATCGCCTGTGCGGACGAGCGAGCCGTGGAGCCGTGAGGCGGGCAGCCGCACGCCCTCTCACGCCGGGCTTGCCGATTCTTCGGGCGCTGCACGACCGGGCAGCGGCCCCGCCGTGCCGGTCGTCGTGCTGAATCCGTACTACACGGGCCTCGGGATCGCACGCAACCTGCATGGCACGGGTGTTCGCGTGCATGCGCTCACGTCCGACGCCGCCACGCCCGGTGCGCGATCCCGCTATTTCGCGTCCGTGCGCACCGTCCCGGACGGCCGCGACGCGCCCGAAGCGCTGTGCGCCGAGCTGCTCCGCATCGCCGATTCGTTCGGCGCAGTGCCGATCCTGTTCCCGACGCGCGACTTCGACATTCTTTTCCTGCACGAGCACCGAGCGCGCCTTGCGCCGTGCTACCTGCTGCCGTACCGCGACTTCGACGCGGTGCTGCGCACCATGGACAAGCTCGAGGTCGCCGGCGCGGCGCAAGCGCTCGGCATTCCGACGCCGGCCACGCTGGCGGTGGAGTCCGCAGCGGACGTCGCGGCCGCAGCCGACCGATTGCGCTTCCCCGTCATCGTCAAGCCGCGCTTCGCCTATCAATGGCGTCATCGCGGCCTGTGGGAGCGCATCGGCGGACAGAAGGCCTTCATTGCCGCAACCCGCGGCGAGCTCGACGCGCTCTATGCGCGGCTCGTCGAGCTCGCACCGCATGCGCTGGTGCAGGAGTTCGTACCCGGCGTCGATCACGACATCGTGGTCTGCTGCTGCGTCGTTGGCGGTGATGGCGCGCTGCTCGGGCACTTCACAGGCCGCAAGCTGCGGCAGAGTCCGCCGCTGGTCGGCACCGGCTGCGTGGTCGAGGCCTCACCCGTGCACGATGTGCTGGAGCCGACGCTGAAGCTGCTGCGCTCGCTCGGGTACACCGGAATCGCCGAAGTCGAGTACAAGCTCGATCGCACGACCGGCGTTTACCACCTCATCGAGATCAATCCGCGGCACTGGGACCAGCATGAGCTGGGCCGGCTGGTCGGCATCAACGTGACCTGGCTCGCGTACGCCGACCTGGCCGCCATCCCGGTGGCCCCGTGCCGTCCGGTATATGAGCACGGTGCGCGCTACCGGTGGATCGCCGAATCCGAATTGGTCATGAGCGTCGCACGCGACATGCGCGACGCGCTGCGCGTCGCCCGCACGCCGGCCTCCGCGGCCCACTCCAGCCGGCTGACGCGTGCCTGCAGCGTGCTCGCCACCGCATTGTCGCTGGTGAGGGGAAGGCGCGTGTTCGGAATGTGGCGGCTCGCCGATCCGCGTCCGGGTCTAGGGACCGTGACGCGGCTCGGCACAACCGTGTGGGCTGCCGTTCGCCGACGCGGCGCGTCGTCGTCACGCGCCGGCCCCTGAAATCCGTCTGCGCGATGACGCCAGCGCACGACCGGTTGTTTTCGTCCCCTACCGGCCGCGCCGCCCGGCGGCTGGCCCCACCGTCTGCAAGCGTCGCGATGGCAGCGCTGCTCGTCGCCGTTGTAGCGTTCGGCGGTGCCGTAACGCTCGCGCTGCATCATCCGGTGGCCCCGGCGCTCGCGTTGGTGGTGCTGTGCGGCTGGACCATTGCGCTCGTCGCCGCGGGCGATCGATGGCCCGCGTGGCTGCTCGCGGTGCTGCCGCTCGTGGGATTCGCGTCGTGGACCGGCTCGATCATGGTCGAGGAAGCGGACATCCTCGCGCTCGGCGCCGCTGCCGGGGGCTATAGCGGCATCGCGTGGCGCGCGCTGCGTGTGCGAAGCGCCGGTGCGAGCGGCTGGTCGGGCGCGGCAACGTGGCTGTGGGCAGCGTTCGCGGTCTGGGGCGGCGTGGCGCTCGCGCGCGCCTTCGCACACGCGGGCGGGCTCGATCCGGGGCTGGCGCAAAGTTACGACGGTGCGCAGAACGGCCTGCGCGTCCTCAAGCCGCTCCTGCTGACGCTGCTGTTGGCGCCACTGCTCGTCATTGCCATTGGACGCCTGGTCGAGCGCTCGTCGCATGCGTTCGCTGTCGGCATGGCGAGCGCGGCAGCACTGACAGGTCTGTGCGTCCTGTGGGAGCGTGCAGCCTTTCCCGGCGTGTTGAATTTCTCGTCCGACTATCGCGCCACCGGCCCGTTCTGGGAGATGCACGTCGGCGGCGCTGCACTCGATGGCATGCTCGCATTGGGGCTGCCCTTCGCAGTCGCGCTGCTGTTGCGCGCGCGCACGCCGTTGCGTATCGCACTTGCCGGCGTGGCGGTCCTGCTCGCGAGCTACGCGTGCCTGGCGACGTTCTCGCGCGGGCTGTACCTCGCCGTGCCGGTGTCGCTTGGCATCCTCGTGCTGCTGCGCCACGCGAGCATGCGCGCGCCCAGCGCCGGCGCGGTCGCCCGCACGGCATTGCGCGCTGCGCTCGGCGTGGCGCTTGCCGTCGCGCTTGCTCTGCTCACCTTCACGCCCGGTGGCTACCGTGCGCTGGCCGCTGCGCTCGCGGTCTTCGCGCTCTCGCTGCCGCTTGCCGCGCTTGGCGCGCTCACCGTGCGTGATGCGGCCGTGGCGCTGGTGGTTGGTGTTGCGGGCGGATGGATCAGCGATGCTGCGCTGTCGATGTGGATCGCGAAGAGCGCGTACTGGACGTTCGCGCTGGCATGCGCCGTGGCCATCGTGCTGCTCGGTGCAGGGCTCGCGCGCAAGAGCGCACGCGCGCGCATCGGCGCGTGGAGCGCATTTGCCTGGACGGCGCTCGCGGCATGGCGCGTGGCCGACACATGGGCAGGCGCGCCCGCAGCGTGGCATGTCGCAGTCGTCGTCGGCGTGATCTTCGTGTTGACGGCCTGGCGTTCGCGGCGCGGAGCCGATGCGACCGTCGTGCCGTGGCGCACGTACGCCGGTACGCTTGCCGCCGCCGTTGGGGTCTCGGCCGTCGTGGTCGTGTTCACCGGCGGCGCCTACATGTCCAACCGCTTCTCGAACGGGGAAACCGATCTTGGCGGGCGCATGAAGCACTGGTCGGACGGCCTGTCCATGCTCAGGACGCCGACCGACTGGCTGCTCGGCCGTGGACTGGGCCGTTTTCCGGCGGAATATTTCTTCAACGTACCCGACGGCGCGTTTCCGGGGAGTTATCGCCTCGGGCTGGACCGCGACGGTGAGCCGTTCCTGACGCTGTCGGGCCCGCGCGCGGCGGCGGGCTTCAACGAGCTGTTCCGCATTTCGCAACGCGTGCGCCCGATACCGGGAAGCTACGTGCTGCAGCTCGATGCGCTTAGCACGGAGCCGGTGCGACTGCACACCGAGATCTGCGAGAAGCATTTGCTGTATCCGCAGCATTGCGCGGTCGCGGCCGTCGACCTCCCGGCGCGCGCCGGTTGGCAGCCGGTGCGTCTCGCGCTCGACGCGCGCCGCCTCGAGCCGGGCACGTGGTATGCGCCGCGGCTGGGATTCATGTCGATTGCCGTCGACGCACCCGGGCGCAAGCTGGACATCACGCACGTCACGCTCACCAGGGGCGAGGCCGGCGGGAACCTCGTGGCCAACGGCGACTTCGAGCGTGGCATGGCGCACTGGTTCTTCACCAGCGACCGCTACCACCTGCCGTGGCACATCAAGAGCCTGCCGCTCGCCGTGCTGTTCGACGAGGGCGCGGTGGGGCTCGTGCTGTTCGTCGTCCTCGTCGCGGTCGCGCTCGCCCGCCTGATCGCCGGACGTGCGCGCCGCCATCCGCTGGCGCCGTGCATCGCTGCGGCGCTGCTGGGTTTCCTGCTGGTCGGCGCGTTCGACAGCCTGATCGACGTGCCGCGCCTGGCGCTTGCGTTCTACCTCACGCTGGTGGTCGCCTTCGCGCTGCCCGCTACTGATACAGGATCGTGAGCTTGGGACGCAGCGTCGGGTCGGGGGCGTACTCGCTCGAGTTGAACGTCTTGTTGCCCGAGTTCGTGCCTTGTGAGGCGAGTCGCCAGCCGTTGTTCGCGGCGGCGTTCGCGGACCACTGCTGCACGCGGTTGCTCACGTCGAAATTGATCCAGCCGGGCGCGTACGGAACGGCGATCATGGCGTCCGCGCTGCTGGCGTAATCGGTGCCCGCGCCGCTGGCGCCGGCGCCCGACCACGGCACGCCGGTCTGGCTCACGTTCCACGTTGCCAGGCCCTCGACCCATGGTTTCAGCAGTGCATTGAGCCGGATCGTGTCGTCGTAATACTGCTTGTAGAGCGACAGCGTGGCCGACAGGATCGTGGCGCCGTTGGGCACCGGGCCGCCCTCGGACTGGAAGATCGGAAAGCGCACGAGCGGCGTATACGTGCTGCTGTTGAGATAGAGCGGGTTGTAGGCGCCGCGGCTGGTGCTGGGCACGTACGCATCGAGGAACGTGTCGGTCCCGCCGGGATAGTTGTTGAGGCCGCGCTGCAGCACCACGCTCGTGCCGTTCTGGTACACGGTCAGGGTGATCGGCGCGGAGGTCGTCGAGGCGCCCAGGTTGTCCGTCGCGACCGCCGTGAGCACGTACGACCCCGCGCTCGCCGGCGTCCAGGTCGAGCCGAACGCCGGCGCCTGCGTCGAGCTGCCCACTGGCGCACCGTTGGCGAAGTACTGCACGCTGGCCACGGAGCCGTCGCCGTCGGCCGCATTGGCCGTCAGCGCGAAGCTTGCGCCGAGCACGATGGCGGCGTTGTTCGCGGGCGTGGCAATCGACACCGTGGGTGGCGCATTGCCGCCACCGCTGCCCGCCGAATACACGATGGTGAGCTTGGGACGCAGCGTCGCGTTGGTCGTGTACTCGCTCGCGTTGAACGTCTTGTTGCCTGGATTGGCGCCGAGCGACGCGAGCCGCCAGCCATAGTTGGCGCCGATATTGCTGGACCACTGCTGCACGCGCGTGCTGACGTCGAAATTGACCCAGCCCGGGTTGTACGGCACGTTGATCACGGCATCGGCGCTGCTCGCGTAGTCGGTGCCCGAGCCGGCTGCGCCGGCGGCAGACCATGGCACACCCGTCTGGCCGACGTTCCAGGTGGCCTGGCCCTCGACCCACGGCTTGAGCAGCGCGTTGACCCTGATCGTGTCGTCGTAATACTGCTTGTACAGCGACAACGTGGCCGATTGGATGGTCGACCCGTTGGGAACCGGTCCGCCCTCCGACTGGAAGATCGCAAAGCGCACCAGCGGCGTGTAGGTGCCCGCATTGAGATAGAGTGGGTTGTAGGCGCCGCGACTGGTATTGGCGACATACGGATCGAGGAACGTGTCGGTCGCGCCGGCATAGGCGTTGAGGCCGCGCTGGAGCACCACGGTGGTCCCGTTCGCCACCGGATCGACCGTGACCGAGATGGGCGCCGACGTCGTCGCTGCGCCGAGGTTGTCCGTGGCAACCGCGGTGAGCGTGTACGCGCCCGCGCTCGCCGGCGTCCATGTTGAACCGAACGATGGGCCTTGCGTCGAGCTGCCGACCGGCGCGCCGTTCGCGAGATATTGCACGCTGGCCACGGAACCGTCACCGTCCACGGCATTGGCCGTGAGCGAGAAGCTCGCTCCGAGCGTGATGTGCGCACCGTTCGCGGGCGTTGCGATGGACACGGTGGGCGGCGCGTTGCCGCCGCCGCTGCCCAAGGAGTACACCAGCGTCAGCTTCGGACGCAGCGTCGTGTCGGTGGTGTACTCGCTCGAATTGAAGGTCTTGTTGGTCGAGAGCGTTGCGCTCGACACGAGTCGCCAGCCGTTGTTGCCGCTGCTGCTGTTGACCCATTGCTGGACGCGGTTGGTGAGGTCGAACGCGACCCAGCCGGGGTTGTAGCCGGCCGCCACGACGGCGTCGGGCGCGATGCCGTAGTCCGTGCCTCCGCCGGACGCCCCGGGCGAGCTCCATGGCACGCCATTGCGGCTCAGGCTCCATGTCGCTTCGCCCTCGACGAAGGGCTTGAGCAGCGGATGGGCGCCGATGGTGTCGTCGTTGAACTGTTTGTACACCTGCAGCGTTGCCGATTGCAGCACGGCGTTGGGCGGCAACGGGCCGCCTTCCGATTGCAGGATGGCAAAGCGCAGAAGCGGCGTGTAGAGGCTCGCATTGAGGTACAGCGGATTGAATGCACCGCGGTTCACCGTCGGCGAGCCGCCATCGAGGAACGTGTCGGCGATGCCGTTGTAGCCGTTGAGGCCCCGTTGCAGCACGACCGTCGTGGTTGCCGCGTTGATCGTGAAGGTGATCGGAGCCGACGCCGTCATGCCGCCCTGGTTGTCGACGGCAACGGCCCTCACGGTGTACGTGCCGATCTTGATGGGGTTCACCGACAGCGTGAACGGCGCGCTCACCGCCGTGCCTGCCTTCTGCCCGTTCAGGTAATACTCGACGCGCGCGATGGTCCCGCCGGGATCGGCGGCGTTTGCGGTGAGGTTGATCGGCGTGCCGGGCGCGAACGTGGTGCCGTTGCCCGGCGTCACGATGTTCACGGTCGGCAGAGCGTTGCCCGGCGCATTGGGTTGCACCCAGCCCGTCGGCTTGTAGATCCAGATGTGGCCCTCGTTGATGTCCTCGAGGCCGATCCAGGCATCGAAGTAGGGCGCGTAGCGCCACTTGCCCACCACGCCGGTGCCCCCCGTATCGCCCGGGGGCACCGCCCCGACCGGCGCGGGCTTCTGCTGGATCGTCCAGCCCGTCGTCGTGTTGCCCGAAGCGGGCGGCGTCAGCTCCCAGATCGTGCCCGCACCGCACCACAGCATGAACGTGCCGCGGGTCGGGTCGTACTCGAGCGAGCAGTTCTGGATGTCGAGGCCTTTGCTGGACAGCCACGACTGGAAGCTCGCGATCGTGGAGTCGACCTGCACGATCTTGTCGAAATTGGTGGGTCCCGGCGTGCGCAGGTCCCAGAACAGGAACGGTACGGCATTGGTGCCCGTGCGGACGAACAGCTTGTGGCCAGGGTCGAAGCCGCAGGTCGTGACACCTCCCGTACCGACCTGATAACCGCCCACCTGCGTGATCTGGTCGAGCGCAGGATTGGCGACGTCGACGATCTCGTAGCGGAACAGATTCAGCTGGTTGCCGAAGACACCGATCATCGCGGCCTGGTAGACCACATCGTGGCCAGCTTCGGCTGCGTATCCCGTGCATCCGTTCGCGACGCGCGCCGGCAGCCACGGCGCGCTCTTGTATTTCCACAGGTCGCGGTTCTGCCACATGTTGCCGCCGACGATCTCCGGATGCGGTGCCACGCGCTTGACGTGCGACCCTGTCGTGCCACCGACCTTGTTCCCGTTCGCGCGATTGGGATCGAACATGTACGGACCGACCGGCCGCGATTGCGACGGATTCGTTTCGGACACGCGCAGGTAAGGGCCGCCGTTGTTGTAAGCTGCGCCGCCGAACGTGAAGAAGCGGTCGACGATGGGCAGGAAGATGTTGTTGTCGTACGTGTGCGCAGCGCTCGGCGCGTTGTCGACCCCGTCGATGGCGTTGAAGTTGGGAAACGGGCTGGCGACGACGTCACTCGGCAGTGAAGCGCGCTCCCACAGCAGCGAGCTCGCGTGCCAGCGATAGACGTCGTTGCCGGAGTAGTTGGCGTGCCCGCCGCCGTAGATGATGAGATCGCCGCGATTGCTGTCCCAGGCGAACCCACTCCAGGCAAGAATGATCTTCGAGGGCGTGTGCGTGACGCCGTCCTGATCGAGCGGCTCGAGGTCCGGCGGCGTCCACACGTCGCTGTACAGGTTCGCGTTCACCCGCAGCCAGCTGTTCTGCGGCATCTGAAGCAGCTGCGGAAGCAGCGAGCTCGCGAAGACGTAGGGCGGCGGCGCGGACTGGGCCAGCGCGCTTTGCGTGAACACCACGGCTGCGACGAGCGTCAGGAATCGCGCGGCGAGGTTTTGCAGCGCGAAGATCGGCGATCTGGTAAGCATGGGAGGTCGTACCTAACGGATTTACACGTCGGACGCAGGATCCTGCGTATGCCCGGCGTAGTTTACCCATGGAACGGCGTCGTGAGGCGGCGACGAAATGCTCGTTCTTGGGGCGGTACCGGCGCTATGCGGTGAACAAGCTGTCGTTGACATCCTTCCGACGACCGACTGGCGGTCGCATGCGCACGCCGGTCGCCGAAGTGAGAATATTCCGTTGCACCTGCCAGCGCGCTGATCCACGCTAGCACTCCCATGCAGACCACCCCCCAGCGCAACGCGGCGACGGCGTCCTCGACGGCAAAAGTTGCCGCAACGGGTGCGCGTCGCACCGTGCCGTTTGCGCGTGGTCCTGCTGCCGTCGTGCGCCGTGAGCGTGTTTCGCTGATTTGGCATGTTATTTGCGTTTGAATGCGGTTTGCCTGACTGCCTCAACCGTCGTCGCGCGCACCGTGCGGCGCAGGCGGGCGTGGCGCGGGCGAGCTCAAGAATGCGGCGAATCGGTGCAATTGCGCCGCCGGTGGCCTCCTGAACCGAGGCGGGGGAGATCTTGGTTAGCATCTTCAGGCAAAGCGTAGCGACCGCACTCGTGGTGCAAATTGCGGTCGAGCTCTGCTGTCTATTCGGCGTCGCCGTGCTGGCATTCCGCCTGCAAAGCCACCTCGCGCCGCCGCTGCATGCGCTGGCGATCCCCGCGCTCGTCTTCGCGCTGCTGATCCTGCTGCTGAACGTGACCTTCGGCCTGTATCGGCGTCCCGAAAAGCTGACGTCGTCGAGCTACCTCACGCGCGTGCTGCTGGCGCCCGCGATCGGCGTACCGCTCGCGAGCGTCGTGCTGGAATACATGCCCGGTGCGCGCCCGCTGCAGGAAAACCTCGTCATGCTCGTCGCGCTGAGCGTCATCGGCCTGTTGGTCGCGCGTCACGCGGTCGTAATACCCCTCATGGCCGTCTTCGCGCCCCATCGCGTCCTCGTATTGGGCACCGGACCCGAAGCGCGCCTCGTGGAAGCGTCGCTCACGGCGGCCGAGCTGCCCAACATGACGCTCGTCGGTTTCTACGCGCTCGACAAGGTGACGGATGCCGTCGTGTCGCCGAGCCGCGTCATCGCCCGCAGCACATCGCTCGAAGAGACCGTGCGCCAGCTCGGCATCCACGAGATCATCGTGGCCGTGCGCCAGCAGCGTGGCGGCGTGCTCCCGCTGCGCAGCCTGCTCGACTGCCGCCTCAATGGCGTCCAGGTGACCGATCTCGCCCGCTTCTTCGAGCGGGTGCACGGCCAGGTCCCGATCGAGTCGCTCAAGGTCAGCTGGCTCATCTACGGCGAAGGCTATCGCCAGGGATGGCTGCGCACCGTCGTCAAGCGCGTGTTCGACGTGGTGGTGTCCACCGGATTGCTCGTCATCGCCGCGCCCGTGATGATCCTCGCCGCCTCGCTGATCGCGCTGGAGAGCGGCGCACCGATCATCTACCGCCAGGAGCGTGTCGGCCACCGGGGGCGCACGTTCACCGTGCTCAAGTTCCGGAGCATGTCGCGGGACGCCGAAAAGGATGGCAAGGCCACCTGGGCGGCGCAGAACGACACGCGCGTCACCCGCGTCGGGCGCCTGCTGCGTCGCACGCGCATCGACGAGCTGCCGCAGCTGCTGAACGTGATGCGCGGCGAGATGAGCTTCGTCGGCCCGCGGCCCGAGCGCCCGGAGTTCGTGGCCATGCTGACCGAGCAGATCCCCTTCTACGCCGCCCGCCACAGCGTCAAGCCGGGCCTCACCGGCTGGGCCCAGGTGCGATACTCTTACGGCGCGACGATCGAGCAATCGGTCAAGAAGCTGGAATACGACCTGTATTACGTGAAGAACCACAGCCTGCTGCTGGACCTCGTGATCCTGCTCGAGACCGTGCGCGTCGTGCTGCTCGGCGAGGGCGCCCGGTAACCGCGAGGCGGCACTCGCCCGCGCGCAACGCCGCGGGTCGATCGCAGGAACCGCCGGGGCGCCATTGCGCGGCGGACCGTCTTCCCACGCAGCAACGATCGACATAACGCGACCGCTTGACGGCCAGCACGTTCATGACTTCCGCGACGTGGAGCTACGGCTTCGCGCTCGCCCTCTACGCCCTCGTGGCGCTGCGCGCGCTCGTCGGCGCGCGCATCGGCTTGCGCGCTGGACTCCTCGAAGGCGCCCTGGCGGCATCGGCCCTCTGGGCGGCGGGTGCGCTGCTGTCCGCGCGGGCAGGCGGCGAGCTTGCCGTGCTGGCGATGGACGTCGGCGACCTGCTGCGTTACGGGCTGTGGTTCGCCTTCGTGGCCAGCCTGCTGGCCGGCGGCGCGACGGCCGCCGAGTTGCCAAGTTCGCGGCGGGGCGTGTTCCTGGTCGCCCTGCCGATCGGTGCGGCGCTGATCGCCTGTCTCTTGCTGTCGGACGGCTTTCCGCTGCTGGACGGCACCGGCGCACCGTCCGCGCAGATCGCGCTCGCCTTGCGGCTGGGCTTCGCGATCCTTGGGCTCGTGATGGTCGAGCAGCTGCTGCGCCGCGCCGACCGGCAGACGCGCTGGTCGCTGCGGCCGCTCGCGCTGGCGCTGGGCGGCATCTTCGGGTTCGACCTCTTCTTCTACTCGGACGCGATGCTCTTCCGCCACCTCGATGCCGACTTCTGGGTCGCGCGGGGGGTGGCCCACGCGCTGGTCCTGCCGCTCGTGGCGGTCGCTACGGCGCGCAACACGGGGTGGACCGTCGACATGCACCTGTCGCGCGGCGCGGTGTTCCACTCCACCGCGCTGTTCGTTTCCGGCGCGTTCGTCCTCGCGGTCGCGGCCGCCGGCTACCTGGTCCGCTATTTCGGCGGCGAATGGGGTGCGGCCCTGCAGGTCGAGCTGGTCTTCGCGGCGGTACTCGCGGTTGCGCTCGTCGCCACGTCAGGGCGCTTCCGCTCGCGGCTGCGGGTGTTCGTGAGCAAGCACTTTTTCTCCTATCGGTACGACTACCGCGAGGAATGGCTCCGCTTCACCCGTACGCTGGCGCAGGAAGGCAGTCCGCAGCGGCTGCCCGAGCGGGTGCTGATGGCCCTGTGCGACCTGCTGGAAAGCCCGGGCGGCGCGCTGTGGCTGCTGGAGGAAGGCCGGGGCTACGTGCCGGCAGGGCGCTACAACGCCCCGCAGCCGGACAACGTCCTGCCCGCGGACGCCGCGCTGCCACGATTCCTCGCGCGCACCGGCTGGGTGGTCGAGCTTGCCGACTACGGCGCCGCCCGCGGCAAGTACGGCGAGCTGGAGCTGCCGGAATGGCTGGCCGCCATGCCGACGGCGTGGCTGCTCGCACCGTTGCCGTCGGGCGGCGAGCTGGTCGGTTTCGCGGTCCTCGCCACGCCGCGCGCGCCGATCACGGTGGACTGGGAAGTGCGCGACCTCGTGAAGACCGCGAGCCGGCAGGCAGCAAGCTATCTCGCGCAGGCACGCGCGAGCGACGCGCTGCTCGAAGCGCGGAAGTTCGACGCCTTCAACCGCATGTCGGCGTTCGTCGTGCACGACCTCAAGAACCTGGTCGCTCAGCTGTCGCTGCTGCTGCGCAACGCCGAGCGCCATCGCGACAACCCGGAATTCCAGCGCGACATGCTGGCGACCGTGGAGCACGTGGTCGAGCGGATGAACGGCCTCATGCTGCAGTTGCGCACGGGCACCAAGCCGGTCGAGCGGCCGCACGTGATCGAGCTCGGACCGCTGGTTCGGCGGGTCTGCAAGGCGAAAGCGGACGGCGAGCATCCGATCGAGGTCGAGGTCAGCGCGGAGGCGGCGAGCCTCGGCCACGAGGACCGGCTGGAGCACGTGATCGCGCATCTGGTCCAGAACGCCCTGGATGCGAGCCGGCCCGGCGAGCCGGTCACCGTGCGCGTCCGGCGGGACGGGGACCATGCGATCCTCGAAGTGGAGGACCATGGCGTCGGGATGACGGAGGCCTACGTCCGCGAGCGGCTGGGCAAGCCGTTCCAGTCGACCAAGCCCGCGGGCATGGGCATCGGCGTGTACGAAAGCTCCCAATACGTGGCCAGCGTGCGCGGCCGTCTGTCGATCGACAGCGCGCCCGGGCGCGGCACTTGCGTGCGGGTGCTCCTTCCGCTGCCGGACAATGCCGCGGCCGGCGCCCTGGAAGGGCGCGAGGGCACGGCATCATCGCCCGGGCTCGACGCCGCCATCGCTGCGCCGACCGGCGCAGCGAGCGTGGAGACACAGCGTTGACCGACACCCGCAAGCCCCTGCTGATCGTCGAGGACGACCCCGCGCTGCAGAAGCAGATGCGCTGGGCGTTCGACGCGTACGAGACCGTGGTGGCCAACGACCGCGAGTCGGCCGTCGCGCAGTTGCGGCGCTTCGAGCCCGCCGTCGTCACCATGGACCTCGGGCTGCCACCCGCACCGGACGATCCGAGCGAGGGCCTCAAGCTGCTCGAGGAAATCCACTCGATGGTCCCGGAGACGAAGGTCGTGGTCCTGACCGGCCAGAACGACCAGGGCATCGCCCTGAGGGCCATCGCCCTCGGTGCTTACGATTTCTGCACCAAGCCATTCGAGCCCGAGCTCCTCACCTGGACCATCGAGCGCGCTTTCCGCGTCCACGAGCTGCAGGAGGAAAACCGGCGGCTGCAGGCCGCGCAGCAGGCGCCCGCGCTCGGCGGCGTCGTCACCCGCGACCCGGGCATGCAGCGCATCTGCAGGACGATCGAGAAGGTCGCCCCGACGAGCGCGACGGTCATGATCCTGGGCGAATCGGGCACGGGCAAGGAGCTTTTCGCCCGCGCCGTGCACGACCTGAGCCCGCGCGCGGCCAACCGGTTCGTGGCGATCAACTGCGCGGCGATCCCCGAGAACCTGCTCGAAAGCGAGCTCTTCGGCCACGAGAAGGGCGCGTTCACGGGCGCGGTGAAGCAGACGCCCGGCAAGATCGAGACGGCCCACGGGGGCACGCTGTTCCTCGACGAGATCGGCGACCTGCCCCTGTCGCTGCAGGCCAAGCTGCTGCGTTTCCTGCAGGAGCGGGTCATCGAGCGGGTCGGCGGGCGGCAGGAAATCGCGGTCGACGTCCGCATCGTGTGCGCAACGCACCAGAGTCTCAAGGAGCAGACCAGCACCGGCAAGTTCCGCGAGGACCTGTATTACCGGCTCGCGGAGATCGTCGTGGAGATTCCACCGCTGCGCGCGCGCAGCGGCGACGTGGCGCTGCTTGCCCACAGCTTCGTGCGCCGTTTCGCGGCCGACCAGCGCCGCGGCGCCATGACGCTGATGCCCGAAGCGCTGTCCGCGCTGGAAAATCACCCGTGGCCGGGCAACGTGCGCGAGCTCGAGAACGTGATCAAGCGCGCGGTGATCATGGCCGAAGGCAACCGGATCAGCGGACCCGACATCGGCCTGTCGAGCAACGGCGACGCCGACCCCTCACACTTCAACTTGCGCCAGGTGCGCGAGGAAGCCGAAAAGCATGCGGTGCTTCGCGTGCTCGCGCGCGTCAACGGCAACCTCAGCAAGGCGGCCGAGCTCCTCGGCGTGAGCCGCCCGACGCTCTACGACCTGATGCACCGTTTCGGATTACGCTGAACAACGCAACTCCATGGGCCCCCACGACATGACCTGCATTGCACGACGGATAGTCAACGGCCTGGCGCTCGCCGCGCTCGCGCTGGCGCTCGCGGCATGCGGCCGGAACGACCCGGCCGCGCTGATCGAGTCGGCCAAGGCCGCGCTCGCCAAGGCGGACACGGCCACCGCCGCCATCCAGCTCAAGAACGCGCTGCAGAAGGCGCCGGACAATGCGGAGGCCCGCTTCCTGCTCGCACGCGCACTGTTGCAGTCGGGCGACCCCGGCGGAGCCGAAACCGAGGCGCGCAAGGCCATCGATCTCAAGTATCCGGCCGATGCGGCCTATCCTGTCCTGGCGCGCGCGTTGGTCGCGCGAGGCGAATACCAGAAGGTCATCGCACTGGGCAGCTCGAAGCTCGGCGATGCCAAGGCGCAGGCCGACCTCGATACTTCGATTGCGCTGGCCCAGCTTGGCACCGGCAACGTGGATGCGGCGGCCAAGTACGCCGAGGCGGCGCGCGCGGCAAGTCCGGACGATTCGCGCGTCATCATGGTGAGCGCGCAGGTCGCCGCTGCCCGCAACGATGTGCCGGGAGCGCTCCGCCTGGTCGACGCCGCGCTCGCCAAGAATCCGGCGGATGTGGAGGCGCTCATCTTCAAGGCGCAGGCGCTGAGCGCGCAGGGGGATCGCGAAGCGGCCGTGAAGCTCCTCGAACAGGCGGTGAGCGCGCATCCGGACGCAACGGCCCCGCGCATCGCGCTCGTGTCGCAGTTGATCGCCACCAAGCGTTTTGACGATGCCGAGACGCAGCTTGCGGTCCTGCGGCAGAAAGCGCCGAACGACGTGCGCACGATGTATTCCGACGCACTGCTCGCGTATGTCAGGAACAACCCGGCCAAGACTCTTGAGTTGACGCAGAAGATCCTGGCGGTCGCGCCGGAGTACCTGCCGGCGACGATGCTGTCGGCGCTGGCCCAGCTGCAGCTCGGCTCCTATGCCGCCGCGGAGGAAGGGTTCAATCGGGTGATCGCGCGCGCCCCGGATGAGCCCAATGCACGGCGCGGCCTTGCGGTCACCTTCATCAAGACCGGTCGCGCCCGCCAGGCGCTCGACTTGCTAGAGCCGCTGCTGCGGGCCGACTCCCGCGAGCCGGTGGTGTGGCGCACGGCCGGCGAGGCCGCGCTCGGCACGGGGAACATGACGCTCGCGTCGCGTTACTTCGAGCGCGCCGGTTCGCTGGACAAGGACAACGTCGGCACGCAGGTCCGCCTGGCACAGGTGCGCATGGCCACCGGCGAGACGGCGCGCGCCTTCAGCGATCTCGAAGCGCTCGCTGCGGCCGACAAGACGCAGTCGGAGGCCGACCTCGCGATCATCTCCGGCCACTTGCGCCGGCGCGAGCTCGACGCTGCGCTGGCTGCGGCGGACAAGCTGGTCGCCAAGCAGCCTGACAATCCCGCGAGCTACTCGGTGCGCGGGTCGGTGCAGCTGGCGCGCCGCGATCTCGCCGCCGCCCGCACGAATTTCGACAAGGCGCTGGCGCTCGATCCCAAGCAATACACCGCAGCGTTCAACCTCGCCATGATCGACGTGCGGGAGGGCAAGGCGGCCGCCGCGCGTGCACGCTACGAGCAGCTCCTCGCCAAGGACCCCTCGAGCGAGGATCTCCTGCTCGCCCAGGCCGACCTGGACGTCATGACCGGCGGCAATCTCGACGAAGCGCGCCGCCTCGTGGACGGCGCGGTGGCCGCCCACCCGCAGTCCACCCGCGCGCGGCTCGCGCAAATCGCGATAGCGTCACGCCAGGGCGATGCGAAGGTCACGCTGGGGCTCGCCGAGGCGGCCGCGGCAGCCATCCCGCGCGACCTGCAGATCGCCGAGGCTCTGGGAGCAGCGCAGCTTCGGGCCGGCAACGCCAACCAGGCGATCGGCACGTTCCAGCGTGCCGCAGAAGCGCAGCCGCAGAACCCGGCTCCCCTGCTGCGTCTTGCCGAAGCGCAGATCGCCCAGAAGGACATGCAGGCCGCGATCGTGTCGGCGCGCAAGGCCGTGGCGCTGCAGCCGGGCAACGCGGGCGCATGGCTGCTGCTCGGCAAGCTCCTGCTCGCGACCAACCAGCCGGAACAGGCGATCGCCGAAGCGCACAAGCTGCAGAAGGACATGCCCGACAAGCCGCTCGGCTATGCGTTCGAAGGGGAGCTGTGGGCGCTCCAGCACAAGAGCGACGAGGCGATCAAGGCGTATCGGCAGGCGCTCGCCAAGGACGCCACGCCCGCCGTCGCAACCCGGCTCTACCAGTTGCTCGCTACCGCCGGCAAAACGGACGACGCGAAGACGCTGGTCGATTCGTGGACCCGCGAGCACCCGAAGGATCCGGCATTGCGCGTGCAGGCCGGGCAGACGGCGCAGCTGCAAAATGATGTGAAGGGCGCGCTCGCGCAGTACAGAGCCGCGCTGGAGATCGACCCGGACAACGTGCTGGTGCTCAACAACGTCGCGTGGCTGCTCAACCAGGCGAAGGATCCCGCGGCGCGCGAGTATGCCGAGCGCGCCTATCGCCTCGCGCCGTTCAATCCCAACGTGATGGATACGCTGGGCTGGACGCTCGTCAGCACCAACGACCTCGCGCGCGGCACCGACCTGCTGCGCATGGCGTCGAACATGGCGCCCGGCGATGCCGATATCCGCCTGCATCTGGGCAGCGCCCAGGCGCGCGCCGGTGACAAGGCAGCGGCACGCGCCACGCTGCAGCCTCTCACCCGGCTGGACGCCAAATCGCCTGCGCGCGCCGAAGCCGAAAAGACCCTGTCGACGCTCTGAAGATGAAGAATCTGCCTGCAGCTTCGATGCCGCACGCCACGGCAACGCACGGTGCGCCGGGCGCCGCCCCCGTCGAGACGATCGGCGTCGTCGGCCTCGGCTACGTCGGCTTGCCGCTCGCCGTCGAGTTTGCCAAGCGTTATCGCACCATCGGCTTCGACCTGTCGCAGGCGAAGATCGACGCGTACCGCGACAAGCACGATCCCACCGGCGAGGTGAGCCGCGCGGAGCTCGAGGCGGCGAAGGGCCTCGAGGTCACGACCGACGCAGCGGCGTTGCGCGAGGCGGACTTCCTCATCGTCGCCGTCCCCACGCCGATCGACGAAGCGCACCAGCCCGATTTCGGTCCGCTGCTCGGTGCGAGCGAATCGGTCGGCCGCAACCTGCGGCGCGGGGCCACCGTCGTCTTCGAATCGACGGTCTATCCCGGCGCGACCGAAGAGATCTGCGTGCCGGTCATCGAGCGGGTGTCCGGGCTTGCCTGGAAGCGCGATTTCTTCGTCGGGTATTCGCCCGAGCGCATCAATCCGGGCGATCGCGAGCACACGCTCACGCGCATCGTCAAGGTGGTGTCCGGCGACACGCGGGAGACGCTCGACCGCGTCGCGGCCGTGTACGCGAGCGTCGTGACTGCGGGCGTGCACAAGGCGAGCAGCATCAAGGTCGCCGAGGCCGCGAAGGTCATCGAGAACACGCAGCGGGACCTCAACATCGCGCTCATGAACGAGCTCGCGCTCATCTTCCACAAGCTCGGCATCGATACGATGGAGGTGCTCGAGGCAGCCGGCACCAAGTGGAACTTCCTGCCGTTCCGGCCCGGGCTGGTGGGCGGCCACTGCATCGGCGTCGACCCGTATTACCTGACGCACAAGGCGGACAAGCTCGGGTATCACCCCCAGGTCATCCTGGCCGGGCGGCGCATCAACGACGGCATGGGCAAGTACATCGCCGAGCAGACGGTGAAGCACCTCATCCAGGCTGGCCGGCCGGTCAAGGACGCCGACGTCGCCGTGCTGGGGCTGACGTTCAAGGAAAACGTGCCCGACCTGCGCAACTCGCGGGTCATCGACGTGGTCCATGAGCTCGCGTCCTACGGCATGCGCGTGCACGTGCACGACCCGGTGGCCGACCCGGGGGAGGCGCTGCACGAGTACGGCGTGACGTTGAAGACCTGGGACGACCTGCCGCCGGTGCAGGCCATGGTGGCCGCGGTGGCGCATCGCGAGCTCATGGCACGCCCGGTTGCCCAAGTGGCCGCCAAGCTGTCACCGGGGGGCCTTTACGTCGACGTCAAAGCGCAGGCCGACGCTCGCGCTCTGCGCGAGCACGGCATCGAAGTGTGGAGGTTGTAGCGTGATGGCGTGGTTCGGAGTTGCACCATGACCGCGGCGGGCGACGACGGAGCGGCTTATGCCGAGGTCTGCGCGCGTTTGCGCGCCGCCCCGCGCCACTGGCTCGTCACCGGCAGTGCCGGCTTCATCGGGTCGCACCTGGTCGAGACGCTGCTGCGGCTGTCGCAGGAAGTCGTCAGCCTCGACAATTTCGCGACCGGCCATCGGCGCAACCTCGACGAGGTGCGGGCGGCAGTCGGTCCCGAGGCGTGGCGCCGGCACCGCTTCATGGAGGCGGATATCGTCGATCCACGCGCTTGCGCCGCGGCATGCGCCGGCGTCGATTTCGTGCTGCACGAGGCCGCGCTGGGGTCGGTGCCGCGCTCGATCGAGGATCCGCTGCTGACGCATGCCGCCAACGCGACCGGCTTCCTCAACATGCTCGTCGCGGCGCGCGACGCCGAGGTCCGGCGCTTCGTCTACGCAGCCTCGAGCTCGACGTATGGCGACAATCCCGCATTGCCCAAGGTGGAGGACGCGATCGGCCGGCCGCTGTCGCCGTACGCGGTCACCAAATACCTGAACGAGCTCTACGCCGACGTATTCGAGCGGTGCTATGGCATCTCCACGATCGGCCTGCGCTACTTCAACGTCTTCGGCCCACGCCAGGATCCCGAAGGCGCCTATGCCGCGGTGATCCCGCGCTGGGTGGCGGCCATGCTGCGCGGCGAATCGGTGCACATCCACGGCGACGGGGAGACCACGCGCGACTTCTGCTACATCGACAACGTCGTGCAGGCCAATCTGCTCGCAGCCACGGCAGGCGATGCAGCGAGCAACCAGGTGTACAACGTCGCGGTCGGCGGACGCCTGTCGCTCAACGACCTCGCGCAGGCGCTGCGCGAGCTCATCGCGGCGCGTCATCCGGGCCACACGGTGCCGCCGCCCACCCACGGCGCATTCCGTGATGGTGACGTGCGTCATTCGCAAGCCAACGTCGACAAGGCGCGGCGGCTGCTCGGCTATGCGCCGACGCATGACGTGCGCACCGGACTGAGCCAGGCATTGCCCTGGTACCAGGCGCAATCGGCGCCCGTCGTCGACGTGGGCGAATTGCAACCGAGCGAGCGTTGATGATGCAGGCGAGCATGCTCAAGCGCGCCGTCGTGGTGCCCGTCGCTGCGCTGGCCTCGACGCTCGCGCTCGGCGATCCGCAGGAGGGCCCGCGTCCCGCGCTGTCGCCGCAGGTGGCCGAAGCGGTCGCCTACGAGCACGGCGAAGGCGTGCCCAAGGATCCACGCAAGGCCGCGGCGTTGTATTGCGAGGCCGCGCGTGCCGGTGACGCCGACGCGCTGTTCAACCTGGGGTGGATGTACGCCAATGGCCGCGGGATCGGCCGCGACTACGACGTGGCCGCATCGCTGTTCGAGCGCGCCGCGGCGGCCGGGCACGCGCAGGCCGCCAAGGTGCTGCCGCTGTTTCGCGAGGGACATCATCGGCTGCCGGATTGCCTTGCCGAGCCGCCGCCCGCCGTCGAGGCGGTTCCCTTCGACATCGTCCGGGCCGAGACCGATCCGTTCGCCGACCTGCCGCCATACAAGCAGAAGATCGCCGATCTCGTCGCATCCGTCGCACCGACCTACGGCATCGACCCGCGGCTCGCGCTCGCGGTCATCTCCGTGGAGTCGAATTTCGACGTGCTCGCGCGTTCCGACAAGGACGCGCGCGGGCTCATGCAGCTCATCCCGCAGACGGCCTCGCGCTTTCGGGTCAGGAACGCATTCGATGCGCGCGACAACGTGCGCGGCGGCCTCGCGTACCTGCGCTGGCTGCTCGCGTACTATCGCGGCGAGGTGCGCCTCGCGGCGGCCGCGTACAACGCAGGCGAACGGGCGGTCGATCGCTTCGGCGGCGTTCCGCCGTACGACGAGACGCGCGAGTACGTGAAGCGGGTGCTGCGGCTGTTCCGCAGCGAGCGCCATCCGTACGATCCGAGCGTCGCCGAGCCTTCGCCCGTCG
The DNA here is from genome assembly GCA_035475895.1 of Casimicrobiaceae bacterium. Taxonomy (GTDB): domain Bacteria; phylum Pseudomonadota; class Gammaproteobacteria; order Burkholderiales; family Casimicrobiaceae; genus VBCG01. Next base: position 30,825 of record DATILY010000051.1, read on the forward strand.
TCACCGGATCGCGCCCGCAGGAGAAGCTATGACCCTCTTCGTTGCCCTGCGCCGCCTCCTCGTTGGCGGCATGGCCGGCGCATTCCTCGTGGCGGCAGGCATGCCGGCCGCTGCGGCGGATCCGCAGGCGACGATCGCCCGCGTCAAGAACTCCATCGTCGCCATCGGCACCTACGAGCGCACGCGCACCCCGCCGTTCCAGTTCCTGGGCACGGGCTTCGCGGTCGGCGACGGCACGCTCATCGTGACCAACGCGCACGTGCTGCCGCCGGTGCTCGATCCGGGCAAGAGCGAGTCGGTGGCCATCCTCAGCAGCGCGCCGCCCAAGGATGGCCGCACCCAGGCACAGATGCGCGAAGCGCGCCGCGTCGCCGTCGACCCCGGCGCCGACCTCGCCGTGCTGAAGGTGGACGGCCCGCCGCTGCCGCCATTGAAGATCCGCGACTCCGATACGGTGCGCGAAGGCCAGGAAGTCTTCATGACCGGCTATCCCGTCGGTGCGGTGCTCGGCCCCTTCGCCGCAACGCACCGGGGCATGGTCGCGGCGATCACGCCCATCGCCATTCCGCAGGCGCGCGCCGCCGACCTCGACCCGGCGACGCTGCGCCGCCTGAGCTCCGGCACGTTCCCGGTATTTCAGCTGGATGCGACCGCGTATCCCGGGAACAGCGGCAGCCCGATCTACGATCCGGAGACGGGCGATGTGCTCGGCATCGTGAACATGGTGCTGGTCAAAGGCACCAAGGAAGCGGCGCTGAGCCAGCCCACCGGCATCACGTACGCCATTCCGGCGCGGCATCTGCAGGACCTGCTCGACCAGAAGCGTTAACGGCCGCCCCGCCGTCATTGCGCCCGCCATGGGGGCCGAGCCGATCCTCGATCCGCTGCTGGTGCGCGCGGTCCTCAAGACGCTCGTGCTGCCGCCTGCGGGGCCGCTCTTCGTCGCGCTTGCCGGGTTGTGCCTCCTGCGCGTACGGCCGCGCCTCGGCCGCATACTCGCGTGGGTGGGCGCAGGCGGCCTGCTGCTGCTGTCCATTCCGATCGTGGCGCTCGGCCTGCATCGCAGCGTCGACCAATCGCCCGTCTTCGATCCTGCGCGCGCGCACGATGCGCAGGCGCTGGTCATCCTGGGCAGCGGCGTACGCCGCCACGCGCCCGAATGGGGTGGCGATACGCTCGGCCCGCGCACGCTGGAGCGCGTGCGCTATGGCGCGCGCCTCGCGCGCAACACGGGCCTGCCGGTGCTCGTGTCCGGAGGAACGATCGGCGGCGGGGCGTCCGAGGCGCGCCTGATGCGCGACTGCCTCGAGCAGGAGTTCGCCGTGCAGGTGCGCTGGATGGAAGCTGCGTCGCGCAACACGCACGAAAATGCCGTCGACACGGCGGCCGTGCTGATACCCGCCGGCGTGCGCACCGTCGTGCTCGTCGCCCACAGTCTGGACATGCCGCGTGCACGCGCCGAATTCGTCGCCGCCGGCCTCGCCGTGATACCGGCGCCGATCGGCCTGCCTACGCACGACATCGATTCGCCGCTCGATTTCCTGCCCGGCATCTCGGGCCTGACGCAAAGCTACATCGCGCTCTATGAAGCGCTTGGCGAGGCGGTTCGCCGGGTTGCGCGGTGACGGGGCCGGCGCCCCACTTGTCGTCGCATGCACGATTGCAGAACAATGACGCGAGTCGTGTTTTGTTTGGAGCTTGCCATGATCTCGCGTGCCATCCCGCTCGTCCTCTGCATCGTGTGCAGCGCTGCGCGCGCCGCCGATCCCGCGCCGGCCGTGTCGCCCGAGCCGTTCTTCCGCCATGCCGATTACGGCGCGCTGGCGCTGTCGCCGTCGGGCAAGTACATCGGTGCGCTGGTGCCAGTCCAGGGCCGCATGGGGCTCGCGGTGCTCGACATCGACGGGAAGTCCATCAAGAACATCGCCAACCCCGCCGAGCAGGACGTGGGCTGGTTCGAATGGGTGAACGAGGAGCGGCTGGTGTTCTCGCTCGTGGATCTGCAGAAGGGCCTCGGCGAGCAAACGGGCGGCGGACTGTTTGCCATCAACCGCGACGGCACGGACTTTCGCGAGCTCGTGCCCACGGCGAAGGCCAGCATGGACCGCATGTCACGTCGTCACGGCGCTCGCGTGCTGCGCATGCTGCGTGACGGCTCGGACGATATCGTCCTGGCCGTCAATGAGTTGTCCGAGCGCTATCCGGACGTGTACCGCGTCAACACGCGCACGGGACGGCGCACGCTGAAGAGCCTCGACAAGCCCGGTGACGTGGTCGAATGGTTCGCCGATCGGGCGGGTGCCGCGCGTGCGGCCGTGGTGGACGAGAAGGACGAGGGCGGCACCCGCGTGTACTGGCGTCCCACCGAGGATGCGAAGTGGATCGAGATCGGCCATTACGGCATTCGCGGTCCCCGCATGCAACCAGTCGACTTCGACGGTGACGGCAGCCTGATCGTTGCCTCCGACGAAGGCCGGGGCACCTTCGCGCTGTATCGGTACGATGCGGCGAAGAAAGGACTGGGCGAGCTCATCGCCGCACACCCGACGAGCGACCTCGACGATGCGTCACTCGTGTTCGACCGGCGCAAGAACCGTTTCGTCGGCATGCGCTACGAGGCGGAGCGGCCGGGCGAGGCGTGGTTCGACGACGACTGGGCCCGTCTGGCCAAGGGCGTGAACAACGCACTGCCCGATCACGCCAACTTCATCCAGCGCGAGGATGCCGATCGCGCGCTGATCTACTCGTCGAGCGATCGCGATCCGGGCAGCTACTACCTGCTCGACCTGAAGACGTCCCGCCTCGAGCCGCTCGTCGCCCGGCGCAAGGCGATTCATCCGGAGAACATGCCGAAGCGCACGCCGTTGCGCTACGCCGCGCGCGACGGCCTGTCCATTCCCGCCTACCTCACGCTGCCGCCGGGCAAGACGCCGCGCAACCTACCGCTCGTCGTGCACGTGCACGGCGGCCCGTATGTGCACGGCAATCACTGGGAATGGGATCCGGAGGCGGCGTATCTCGCGACGCTCGGCTACGCGGTGCTGCAGCCGGAATTCCGCGGCAGCATGGGGTGGGGCCGCAAGCTCTACGAGGCGGGCTGGAAGCAGTGGGGTGGCGGCATGCAGGACGATCTCGACGACGGCGTCGACCATCTCGTGAAGGAGGGCATCGTCGACCCGGCGCGTGTTTGCATCATGGGCGGCAGCTACGGCGGCTATGCCGTCATGATGAGCCTCGCCCGCGACCCGGCGCGCTGGAAATGCGGCGTCAACATCGTCGGTGTCACCGACATCGGGATGATGTACGACGTCACATGGTCGGACTTCTTCGACAGCGACTGGATGCGCTATCACATGAAGGACCTGATCGGCGATCCGGACAAGGATGCGGCGATGCTGAAGGCCAGCTCGCCGCTCGCGAACGCGGCGCACATCAAGGCGCCCGTGTTGATGGCCTATGGCGGCCAGGACCGGCGGGTGCCGCCGGTGCACGGCGAGCGCATGCGCGACGCGCTGCAAAAGCAGGGGACGCCCGTGGAATGGGTCGAGTACGGCGACGAGGGCCACGGTTTCATGGTGGAGGCTACGCGTTACGATCTCTATCGACGCATCGCGCGCTTCCTCGACGCGAACATCGGTGCAGCCGCGCCGCGCTAGCGCCTACTCGAACGAGCGGCGGTAAAAAAGGCCTAGGCTGCTGACCTGGCCGGCTTCGGCGCGCAGCGTGAGCGTGCGGGTCAGCGCGTATTCGAGCCGCAGCGCGCCGCTGGCGAGCGACAGTCCCTGCTCATAGCCCAGCGTCAGGCGATCGGAGATGCGCTTGCCGAACACCACCACCTGGCCGGCGACGGGATTGGTGCTGGTGCCTGTCGCCGTGCCGCTCGACTGCACGGAGATGTCATCGAGCCCGAACTGCTGCGCGATGCGCGTGGTGATGGGCTTGCCGTTGCGTCCGAGAAGCGCAGCCGAAGCGGCACCGAGCGCGGCATAGTCGCTGCGTCCACTGCCCGAGAGTCCCTGGCCCGTAATGAGCCATGCGAGCGCCTCATTCTCGGCCACCGGCGGATTCGACGTGATGCGCACCCGCGGCACCTTCACCGTTCCGGAAAGCTCGACGCCCGCCTCGACCGCGAGATTCTTGCGCAGCGCCACGACGTCGAGGGCCGGATCCTCGAGCGGACCATCGAAGATCAGCCGTCCCCGGTCGATCGTGAGCTTCTGGCCGAACGCGTAGTACGTCCCGAACACGGTGCGAATGGTGCCGCGGCCTCGCAGCGCGCCGGTGGGTCCCGTCGTCACCTTCACGCGGCCTGCCAGCGTCGCGTCCAGGCCTTCGCCGTAGAACGTCAAGCGGGTGATATCGACGTCGAGGTCGAGCGCGAGCGGCAGGTCGCGCAAACCGCCCTCGCGCCGCTCCACCACCGGACGACCCTTGACGACGACGTCGGCACCGAGGCGTCCCGGCGGGGATGCCTCGTATTCGATGTGACCTTCCTCGACGTTCACGCTGCCGGCCAGCGTGACGCGCTTGTCGGCGAACGCCAGCGTGCCGCTGCCGCCGAGCACGAGGCGCAAGTCCGGGCGATCGGTGACGCGGAACCGCTCGGCGTGCCATTCGACGCGCGCGGCGCTCGCCCGGTTCGTCGTGGCGAGCGTCCCGTGCGCCGTGAAGCGACCGTCGCCACCGGCGAACGACAGCTCGTCGAGCGCGACGGTGCCTTCGGCGATTCGTGCGCGCACGCGGCCGCTCGTCACGTGGATGCCGTATTGCGCCGCGTCCACGCGCAGGTCGTCGCCGTCGAGGTTGCCGGTGAGGACCGGTGCGCCGAGCGTGCCGGATGCGCGCAGGCGCGCGGAGAGTCGTCCGCCCACGACCGCCTGCGTGCCGAGGAACGGCTGCATGGGCGCCAGCGACGCGAGGTCTGCGCGCAGCGTGCCGCTCAACGGTGCCTGCGGCGACAGCGTTCCCGGCGCCGCCGCCGCGACGCTGCCGACGTGCACGCTCGCCTCGGCATTGCCCGCGCGCGTTGCGCGCATGACGCCTTGTGCGTCGAGCGCATCGTCGCGCAGCGTGCCGCTCACCTCGAGCACCGTCAGGCCGAACCCCAGCCCCGCGTTCGTCGACGCATCGCTCGCGTACAGGTCGCCCTGCTCGCGACGCAGCACGAACGTGCCGTGCAGGCGCGGTGTCGCGGCGATGGACCATTCGCCGCCGAGCACGAGCGTGGACGCGAGCGGCGGGCGTTGTCCCGCGAGTGCAAGCAGCGAATCGAGCGGCACGCCGGTGAACGATCCGCGCGTGTCGAGCCGCGCGCCCACCAGGCGCAGCTCGTCGATGTCGGCGCGGCCGTCGGCGACGTCGATGTGCGCGTCGGCCACGCGCAGGCGGCCGCGCGCAATCTCGACGGTGGCCGGTGATCGAAGGTGCAGTGCCAAGCGGCCGCGCGTGTCGAGCGTCTCCACGCGCCCCGACCAGCTGGACGCGGCGAGCTCAGGTGCGCGCGCGAGCGCGCCGGTGCCTGCAGCAGTGACCCCGAGCCCTTCGCCATGTCCCTCGAGACGCACGGTGTGCCGCGCCAGCGAGCCCTGCACGCGCACCACCGCGTCATCCAGGCGGCGCCCTTCGATCAACGGCGAGCTCGCGTTGAGCTCGACCTCGAACGTGCGCTCGCCCAGCGGAACGGGCCGCGCGGCTGCGCCGCCGGGCGCCACGCTGGCTTGGAGGGCAAGCGTGCTCGCCGTCACGATGTCGGCAAGGCGCAATGCCGCGGCGGTGGCCCGGATCTCGCCGCCGATGCCGCCAGGCTCGATGCGCAGCACGCCTTGCGCATGCACGCTGCCTTGGGCCGGCCGCAATACGGCCGGGAGCAACGGGGCGAGTGCCTCGACCTGTGGCGCGTCGATCGCGAACGTCAGGCGATCGCCCACGGCACCGCCCGCGCCGGTCAGCACGACGTGCGCGCCGGCTGCCGTCGCATCGACGTTCAAGTCCTGGACGCGCGAGGGCGCAAGCACTGCATGGACCGTGCCCCCCATGGCGAGGCCCTGATAGCGGCTCGTCGGACGCACGTCGGCGTCGATGCGCGCCTGCAGGAGCGGCTGCGAAGCACCTTGCACATCGAGCGTCGCATCGACCGACGCCGCGAGCCCGCTCACGAAGCGTCCGGGGTCGAAGTGCGTGGCCGTCACGTGCGCCTCGAACGCATGGTTGCCCGTCAATGCGACGCTGCCGCGACCCTCCACCGTGCCGGTGCCGGCGCCCAGGCGCGCGCTCGCGACATCGACGCGGTTGTCCGCAACCGTCGCATTGAACGCGACGTCGTTGCGGCCGTCACGCAAGTTGCCTTCGATGACCTGGCGCGTGCCATCCACGCTTGCTTTGACTTCACCGCTCACGCGCGTGCGCAGCAGGCGGGTGTGCAGGCGCGACGGATCGACGTCTGCCAGCGTGAGGCTCCATTGGCTGGGCGCACGCGGCTCACCGAGCGGGATGCGACCGCGCCCGCGCGCATGACCGTCCCCGGGAAGGGTGATGTCGAGCGACGTGAGATCGAGCGCCTCGGGCTGCCAGCCATAGCGCGCGTCGAGGCGCTCGAACGGCAGCCGGCCGGCGTCGAGCGGACCAGGGTTGCCATTGCGGACCTGCGCGGTTCCCGTGAATCCGTTCAGCGCCGGCAGCACTTCGGCGACGATATCCACGGCGGTCGTGGGCAGCCCTGCGTCGAACGCAGCCGCGTCGACATGGAGCAGCGTCGCATCGGCCCGCGCGAGCGGCGCCGTGGCGAACGGCGTGAGTGCTGCGTGTGCGTCGAGCTCGGCGCCACGCAGCGTGCCGTGCGCCGCGACGGCGAGCTCGGCGAGCGTGCCGCTCAATGCAGCGTTCAGGCGCGCGTCGCGCAGCGGCCCGTCGCCCACGATCGCCAGCTGTCCGCTCACCGGCAGCGGTGCCGTGGCACCCAGCGTCACGCCGCCGGACAGCGCGCCGTAATCGGACACGAGCTGCAGCGCGTCCACCGCGTGCGCGTTCGCATCACCGCGATAGCGGAACGCGAGGCCCGTGATGCGGCTCGTGCGCGGGCCGGCGCGCACCACGAGCTCGCTCACTGCGACGCGGTCGAGCGCAACGGTCAACGGCAGCGCAAGATCGGTCGGCGGGGGCGTTCCACCACTCGATGGCTTCACTGCGATGGAGACGCGTGCAGCGCCCAGGCCGCTGACCGCAAGCTCGGAGCGCCACAGCGCGCCGGGCCGCCACTCCACCACCACGTCATCGGCCTCGACGGTCGTGTCGGTGCCGTGCCAGATGAGCCGGCCGAACCGCATCGTCGAGCCGACCGAGCCGGAGGGGTTCTCGATGCTGAGCCGGCCGCCGCTCTGCGCGACCACCCGCGCGACGATGAACGGAAGACCCGACTCGCTGAGGCCGTACCAGATGAAGCCACCGACGGCCAGCAGCAGGACGGCGACGATCGCAAGCGCGATGCGGCCCTTGCGGGACCGGCGGCGCGGTGGTGTCGTTTCGTCGGCCATGTCAGAACGCAAGTCCGACCGAAAAGTGGATGCGGACCTGGCGCGTGAGCTGCCCATAGGCTACATCGAGGCGGAACGGGCCGATCGGCGTGCGCACGCGGCCGCCAACGCCGTAGCCGATCGCAACGCGCCGTGACGAATGGTCGTCGAACGCATCGCCGGCATCGACGAAGGCCGCGATGCCGAGCGCTTCGCGAATCCAGTGCGTCGCTTCCACGCTCGCAAGCCCGTAATAGCGTCCCGGAAGGACCGCATCGCCCTGCTGCACGCCGAGGCTCTGGTAGGCATAGCCGCGCACGGACTGGTCGCCACCGGTGCGGAACAGCAGGGTCGACGGGATGCCGTCGCGCGACGCAGCGATCACCGCACCTGCCTCGAGGCGCGTCGACAGGTCGTTTTCGCGATCGATCGGGTGCCATGCCGCGAAGCGCGCAACGACCCGGCCGAACGCACGCGTCGACACGCCCGGCACGCTGGCGCCGACATCCACCTGGGCGATGAAGCCGCGCGAGGGAGCGGCGAGGTCGTCCACCCGCCGCCAGGTGCGCTGCACGTCGCCATACAGGGCGTGCGACGCGATGCGATCGCCGCCGCTTGGACGCTGCACGTCGCCCAGGAACGCCGGCCCGACTTCCCACTGGTTGCGCTCGTCGAGCGAGATGCCGCGCGCACCGATCGAGGCCGTCTCGGTGATGAGGCCCTCGATGTCGGTGCGCTCGACTTGCGTGGTGCCGGCGATCGACCAGCCATTCGCATTCGGTGGTCGCACCACGCGAAACGACGCGCTCTGCACTTTGGATTCGAGCCGCAGGTCGGCGGTGAACTGGAGCGCGCGCTGCAGGAAATCCACGTCGCGGTAATTGAGGTTCGCGCGCACGCGCGTGTCGGTGGAAAAGCCGATGCCGGCCTCGATGCGCTTGGGCGGCGCTTCGATCACCGACACGGTGACGGGCGCGTCGTCCGCGTGCGCGGGATCGGTGTCGATGACCGCGTGCACGCTGGCGAAGTAACCGGTGGCGCTGAGCCTTCGCACGTACTGGTCGAGATCGGCGAGGGCATAAGGATCGCCGCGGCGCAGCGTGCTGTAGCGGCGCACGAGATCGGCGTCGTAGCGCCGCGTGCCCTCGATCTGCAGCGTGCCGACGCGGAATGCCGGGCCGCTGTCGATGACCAAGGAAAGGTCCGCGGCCTTGGCATCCGGATCGATGTTGGCCTCGCTTTGCGCGAGCCGTGCAGCGGCGTACCGCTCGGCGGCGAGCGTTGCGACGGCGCGCTGCTTCGCTTCGTCCCAGGCCGCCTGGCGGAAGATGGCGCCCAGCGGCAGGCGCCACTCGTCGCGCACCCGCGACACGGCAGCGGGCGATTGCGTCGCCGCCGGGCCGGTCACCTCGACGTCGACGGCATGGATGCGGGTCGGGTCGCCCGGTGTGACGACCACGGTAACGGTAGCCGGCGTCGTCGCGCGGTCGACGCGCACGTCGACGGTGGCGGAGAAGAAACCCTCCGTGGATGCCGCCTCGTGCGCCTCGTCGATCGCCTCGCGTGCGAGCTGGTCGAAGAGGTCTTCCGTCATGTCCGCATACGACTGCCAGCGGACGAGGCCGAGGCTGGCGTTCAGGACGTCGGGCAGGGGACGCGGCGCTTCGACCACGACCCTGAAGCGAAACGGCGCCTCCCCTTCGGAAGGCGCCGTCGCGCTTGGCAGGCCGGCATCGGTGCCGGCCGAAATCGGAGGTGTCGGCTCAGCGGCTCGTGCGCTCCACGGCCACCACAGGGCGAGCACGAGCGTCAGCACGCTGATCGGTGCTCGGCTGCGGCGTCGGCTGCACTGCGGCTTGGGCTTCATCGGCGGATGCGGCGGTGGCAGGCTCGAGGGCCGCCGTCTGGGCATAGTCCTTGGGCGGCGCCAGCGGATTGCCCGTCGCCCATGGCACGCCGATCGCCGGCCGCTCGGGGTGGAATCGCTTCGGCGCCTCGAGGCGTCCCTGGTTGGCCGACGTCGGATAGTTCCAATCGAGCAGCAGGTCGTAATCGGCGTCCCACAAACCGTCGGCCACCCGGCCGTAAGCATAGCTGTCGCGCGGATCGCGCAGGGCGCAGCCGCAAACGAGGAGCGCGCCCAGCAGAGCGAGCAGGCATGAACGAGCAAGGATACGCATGACGGTCTCCAGTGCGAACGCGTGATCGGCCGCCGCCGGCGCCGTGCACGAGGCTGCGGCACGCCGCCTCATCTTACCGTCGTGGCCATGCCATCGGCATGGATGGCCCGACGGCCGGACGACGCCGCGATGCGCCGGTGCAACAGTCGGCGTTCGACCGACCGTGGCACCCTGGCGCGTGAATGCGCGGTCAAAGTGGGAAAAAGGCACGCCGGCGTGGCCGGCTGGGCGCGCAAACCGAACGATCGTGCGCCGACGAACGGCAAGGACCAGCGTATCTCCCAAATCACATCGATTTCAAGGCCCAAGTGCTTATTTCTTATAGGGAATGAGAGGTGTTGCGGTTTTCGTCTTAAGTCATTGTTCCGCCGACGAAATGTTGTTGACCGAATCGCGTTTCGGTCCGTATAGTGGCGCCCAGTGGTAAAAAGTGGGTTGAAGTGGGCCAAACCCGGTCAAAACGACCGGCGATAAGCGCTCCCTTCCGCCCGTGGCCGAGGGGCGGGCGCGATGGTGGGCAGCGACACGATGGACGGACCGGACAGCGCGGGGCAACGCCGTGCGGACGGCCTGCCCGTTTTTCGCGGCGTCACGCTGCTCGCCCTCGACGCCAAAGGCCGGCTCGCGATCCCGGCCCGGCACCGCGACGCGCTGGCCGGCGTCAGCGCGGGCCGCCTGGTCCTGACCGCCGATCCGAGCCGGTGCTTGCTCATGTATCCCCTCGCGGCGTGGGAGCCCATTCAGGCGCGTCTCATGTCGCTGTCCTCGTTCGATGCGCGCATCCGGGCGGTGCAGCGGCTCCTGGTGGGCCATGCGGACGACGTCGACATCGACGGCGCCGGCCGCATCCTCGTCCCGCCGGCGCTGCGCCGTTACGCCGGCCTCGACAAGCAGGTCGTTCTCGTCGGCCAGGGCCAGAAGTTCGAGGTCTGGGACGAAACGCAGTGGTCCACGCAGACGGCCCAGGCCGCCGCGTTGCCCGCCAACGGGCTGCCGCCCGAGCTCGACGGCGTCAGCCTCTAAGTCGATGTGGAACACGTCCCCGTCCTGCTGCACGAAGCGGTCGCAGCGCTGGCGGTGCAGCCTGCGGGCGCATACGTCGACGCCACGTTCGGCCGCGGCGGACATGCGCGCGCGATCCTCCATGCCCTCGGTCCCGCAGGACGCCTCGTGGCGATCGATCGCGATCCGGCCGCCGAGCACGCTGCAGCGGCCATCGACGATGCGCGCTTCACCTTCGCGCGCGCCGCGTTCTCCGAGCTCGACCGCGTGCTCGACGCGCTGGACGTTCCGCTCGTCGATGGCGTCCTGCTCGACCTCGGCGTCTCGTCGCCGCAGCTCGACGATGCTGCGCGCGGGTTCTCGTATCGCTTCGACGGTCCGCTCGACATGCGCATGGACCCGACCCGCGGCGAGAGCGCCGCAGAGTTGCTCGCGCGCGCCGACGTGCGTGAGTTGACGGAGGTCATACGCGACTATGGTGAAGAACGGTTTGCTCAATCGATTGCAAGAGCAATTGCGCAGGCGCGCGAGCGCGCACCCATCACGACGACTCGCGGGCTCGTCGCGGTCGTTGCCCAAGCCGTCGGCACGCGCACGCGGGGTGATTGGCGTCAGGATCCGGCCGGGCGGACCTTCCAGGCGCTCCGGATCGCGGTGAACCGGGAGCTCGACGAAGTGTCCGCGGTCCTGCCCCGTGCGGTTGCGCGCCTCGCAGCAGGCGGCCGGCTCGCCGTCATCAGCTTTCATTCGCTCGAGGACCGGCGGGTGAAGCAGTTCATCGCGGCGGCGTCGACGCCATTCGGGGGCGATCCTGCGCTTGCGCGCATGCCGCTGCGTGCCGCAGAGCTGCCGCAGCCTCCGCTGCGCGCGGTGGGACGCGCCATCAAGCCGGATGCTGCCGAGGCCGCGCGCAATCCCCGCGCACGCAGCGCGGTGCTGCGCGTCGCCGAACGCACGCAAGCCGCGCTGCCCGTGGACTGGCCCGGCGCGCCCGCACGCAGCGCCACGCGAGGTGGCGCATGACGCGCGTGAACGTCGTGCTGCTGCTGCTCCTGATCGCGTGTGCGCTCTCGCTCGTCACGTCGCGCCACCAGGCGCGGCGGCTGTTCGTCGAGCTCACGCGCGAGCAGGCACAGGCGCGCGCATACGAAACCGAATATGGTCAGCTCTCGCTCGAGCAGTCGACCTGGGGCATGCCGGCGCGCGTCGAGAAGATCGCCCGCGAGACGCTGCACATGCAGCTGGCCTTGCCTGGCCGGGTCGAAATCGTCGAAGTGCCTGCCGGCGTTTCCGGCCGCCCCGCCGGCGATGGCCCGGGGATCCCGCGATGACCGCTGCGCAGGCGCGCGCCGGACGATTGGCCGCTGCGGCGTATGCGCGCGCGCATCGCGCCGCACCGACGGGGCCGCTGCTGTCGCGTCCGCGTGCGCTGGTGTTGTTCGGCGCGCTCGCCGCGCTCTTCGCCGTGCTGCTCGGCCGCTCGCTGTACCTGCAATGGATCGACAACGGGTTCCTGCAGGAGCAGGGCGCCGCGCGCTCGTCGCGCCAGCTCGAGATCCCGGCGCATCGCGGCCGCATCGTCGATCGCTTCGGTGACGCGCTCGCCATCTCGACGCCGGTGAAATCGCTGTGGGTGTTCCCCGAGCAGCTGAGCGCGACGCCGGCCGAGCTTGCCGCGCTCGCCAAGGTGCTCGACACGACGCCGCAGCACCTGTCCGCGCGGCTGCAGGCGGACGACGATTTCGCGTTCCTCGCCAAAGGCATCGCGCCGGAAACCGCCGAGCGTGCGATGGCGCTGCGGATCAAGGGCCTGAACGAGCAGAACGAATACCGGCGTTACTATCCCGGTGGCGAGGTGACGGCCCACATCGTCGGTTTCACCGGCGACAAGGATCAGGGCCAGGAAGGCATGGAGCTGTCGCAGCAGGCTTGGCTTGGTGGTGCACCCGGCGGGCGGCGGGTGATCATCAACCGCCGCGGCGACGTGGTCGAGGATGTGGCGGCCGTGCGTCCGGCGCTCGCCGGACGCGATCTCGCGCTGTCGATCGACTCGCGCCTGCAGTATCTCGCGTTCAAGGAGCTCAAGGCCGCGGTCGCCGCGCAGAAGGCCAAGGCAGGCAGCCTCGTCATCCTCGACGCGCACACCGGCGAGATCCTGGCGCTCGCCAACGTGCCCACGTACAACCCGAACAGCCGCAACAAGGTGACGCGTGACGCCATGCGCAATCGCGCGCTGACGGACACGTTCGAGCCCGGATCGACGATGAAGCCGTTCACGATCGCCACCGCGCTCGAGGCAGGCGTCGTGAAGCCGGACACCCTCATCCACACCGAAGCGGGCCAGCTCACCATCGGTCCTGCCACGATTCACGATGCGCACCGCGCAGGACCACTGACCGTCGAGCAGGTGATCCAGAAATCGTCGAACGTCGGCGCGGCGAAGATCGCGCTGTCGATGCCGGCGGCGACGTTGTGGAAGACGTTCTCCGCGGTGGGCTTCGGCACGCCGCCCGCAACGGGCTTCCCCGGCGAAGTGTCCGGGCGGCTGCGTCCGGCGAAATCCTGGAAGCCGATCGAGCAGGCGACGATGAGCTACGGGCACGGGCTGTCCGTCAATCTCGTGCAGCTCGCGCGCGCCTACACCATCTTCGCCAACGACGGGGAGCTCAAGCCCGTCACGCTGCTGAAGAGCGATGCCGCCGTTGCCGGACGGCCGGTGATCAAGCCCCAGACCGCGCGCGAGGTGCGCCACATGCTCGAGCTCGCGACGCAGCCGGGCGGCACGGCGCCACAGGCGCAGGTGCCGGGCTATCGCGTCGGCGGCAAGACCGGAACCGCACGCAAGAACGAGCACGGCCAATACACGCACCAGTATGTCGCCTCGTTCGTCGGCATCGCGCCGCTTTCCAATCCGCGGCTGGTGATCGCGGTCATGATCGACGAGCCGTCGGCGGGGGATTACTACGGCGGCTCCGTTGCAGGACCGGTGTTCTCCAGCGTCACCGGCGCCGCGTTGCGCCTGCTCGGCGTGCCGTCCGATGCACCGGTCGACAACGTCGTGCTGCCGCCGCCGGGCAGCGACGTGCGCGAGGAAACGTGACGCAAGCAGGCGGGACCGGGCTCGACGTCGCCGCGCTGCTGGCGCGCCTCGCCGCCTATCCGCGGCGCATCACCGCGGACAGCCGCGCCGTCGAGGCGGGCGTCGCGTTCGCGGCGTATCCCGGCAGCGCCCGCGACGGACGTGCCTTCATCGACGACGCGGTCGCGCGCGGCGCGGCCGCCGTGCTGTGGGAGCCGCGCGAATTCGAGTGGAACGCGCAATGGCACCTGCCCAATGCGGGCGTGCCGCAGCTGAAGCACGCGCTCGGCTCCATCGCCGACTTCCTGTACGGCAGCCCGTCGCAGGAACTGTGGATGGTCGGCGTCACCGGCACCAACGGCAAGACCTCGTGCGCCCACTGGATCGCCCAGGCGCTCGACGCGTACGGACGGCGCGCCGCCATCCTGGGTACGCTCGGCAACGGCCTCGTGGGGGCATTGGCCCCCGCGCCGAACACCACGCCGGACGTGTGCGTGCTGCACGAGCTCCTCACGCAGCTGAAGCAGGCGGGTGCCACCGCGGTTGCCATGGAGGTGTCGTCGCACGGCCTCGACCAGGGACGCGTCAACGCGGTGAAGTTCGACGTCGCGCTCTTCACCAACCTCTCGCGCGATCATCTGGATTATCACGGCACGATGGCGGCGTACGGCGCGGCGAAGGCGCGACTATTCGCCTGGCCGGGCCTGCGCACGGCCGTCCTCAACGCGGACGACGACTTCGGCCGCAGCCTCATCGATGACGCGCGCCGGCGCGGCCAGCGGCACGTCACGTATGGGCTCGCGGATGCCGACATCGCGGCGACGAGCCTTGCAATGGGGCGCAGCGGCCTCGTGCTGTCCGTCGCCACGCCGTGGGGTCGCGGCGAGGTGGACACGCAGGTGGTCGGCGCCTTCAACGCGAGCAACCTGCTCGGCGTGCTCGGCGTCCTGCTCGCGAGCGATGTGCCCTTCGACGCGGCACTCTCCACGCTGCGCCACCTGACGCCGCCGGCCGGCCGCATGCAGCGGCTCGGCGGCGACGGCGCGCCGCTCGTCGTGGTGGACTACGCGCATACGCCCGACGCGCTCGAGAAGGCGCTCGGTGCACTGCGTCCGGCCGTGCGCGCCGGTCGCGAGCTGCGCGCCGTGTTCGGCTGCGGCGGCGACCGCGACAAGGGCAAGCGGCCGCAGATGGGCCGCATCGCCGCGTCGCTCGCCGATCGCGTGTATGTGACGAACGACAATCCGCGCAGCGAGGATCCGCAGGCGATCGCGCAGGCGATCGTGCACGGCATTCGCGAGACGGCGAATCGGCGCTTCCGCGTCGAGCTCGACCGCGCCGCTGCGATCCGTCTCGCGCTCGAGGACGCGCAGCCTGGCGATGTGGTCCTGATCGCGGGCAAGGGCCACGAGGCGTACCAGGAAACCGCAGGCGTGCGCCGGCCGTTCTCGGACCTGGCGGCCGCGCGCGACGCGCTTCACGCGGTAGGCGTCGCATGATGGACACGCTCACCGCTGCCGCCGCCGTGCACGGACGCGCCCTGGGCCCGCCCGCGACGTTCACGCGCGTCGTGACGGATTCTCGCGCGCTCGATGCGGGCGATCTCTTCGTGGCGCTGAAGGGCGAGCGCTTCGACGGTCACGACTTCGTCACGCAGGCGCTGGCGCAGGGCGCCGCTGCCGCGCTCGTCGACGCGCAGCGGGCGGCATCCTTCGACGGCGCGCTGATCGCGGTCGACGATACGCTGGCAGCACTCGGTGCGCTCGCGGCCCACTGGCGCCGCCGGTTCGACCTGCCCGTCGTCGCCATCACGGGCAGCAACGGCAAGACCACCACCAAGGAAATGGTCGCGTCGATCTTTCGCGCTGCCGCCGGCGCCGACGCGGTCGCCGCGACGGCGGGCAACCTCAACAACGCGATCGGCCTGCCGCTCACCGTGCTCGGCTTGCGCCCGCGCCATCGCCTGGCGGTGTTCGAGCTCGGCATGAACCATCGCGGCGAGACGCGCGAGCTCGCGGCCATTGCGGCACCGACGATTGCCCTCGTCACCAATGCGCAGCGGGAGCACCAGGAATTCATGCGCTCGGTCGCCGAGGTCGCCGACGAGCATGCCGATGCGATCGCGGCGCTGCCGCCCGACGGCAGCGCGATCATCAACGCCGACGACGCGCATGCGCCGGTGTGGCGTGCCGCTGCCCGCGCGGCCGGAGCGCGGGTGAGCACGTTCGGCGTCGATGCGGACGCCGACGTCACCGCCACGTTCGTGCTGCATGCCGGTGGCAGCGAGCTCGTGCTGCACACGGCACAAGGGGATGCAACGGTGACGCTCGGCGTGCCGGGCCGTCACATGATCGGCAACGCGCTGGCTGCTGCAGCAGCGGCCGGCGCGGCAGGCATCGCGCTGCACGCGATCGCTGCCGGACTGACGGCCTTCCGGCCGGTGCAGGGCCGCCTCGTGCCGCGTCGCGGCACGCAGGGCGGGGTGGTGATCGACGACACGTACAACGCCAATCCGGACTCGGTGCGCGCAGCGATCGACGTGCTCGCCGCCGCGCCGGGCGAGCGCTGGCTCGCGCTCGGCGACATGGGCGAGGTGGGCGACGCGGGACCGCAATTCCATCGCGAGATCGGCGCATATGCGCGCGCTGCCGGCATTGCGCGGCTGTATGCGGCCGGTCCGCTCAGCCGCGCAGCGGCCGCAGCCTTCGGCGAGGCCGCCGTGCATTTCGAATCGGTGGAAGCCCTCGCGCAGGCGCTCGGCGCGCTGGCGCGCAGCGACGTCACGGTCCTCGTCAAAGGGTCGCGCTTCATGCGCATGGAGCGCGTGGTCGCTGCGCTCACCGGCACCGGCGTGGGAGCCCACTGATGCTGCTCTACCTCGCCGAATGGCTGCAGCGCGACGTGCGCGCGTTCAACGTCTTCACCTACATCACGCTGCGCGCGGTGCTCGGCACCATGACCGCGCTGCTGATCTCGTTCGTCATCGGCCCGCGCATGATCAGCTGGCTCACGCGCATGAAGATCGGCCAGGCGGTGCGCGACGACGGTCCGCAGACCCATTTGACCAAGGCAGGCACGCCGACGATGGGCGGGGCGCTGATCCTCGTGTCGATCGCCATCACGACGCTGCTGTGGGCCGACCTCGACAACCGGTTTGTCTGGGTCGTGCTGCTCGTCATGCTGGGTTTCGGCGCGGTCGGCTGGGTCGACGACTGGCGCAAGGTCGTCTATCGCAATCCGAAGGGGTTGCCGGCGCGCGCGAAGTTCTCGTGGCAGTCGCTGATCGGCATCGTGGCGGCGGTGTATCTCGCCTTCTCGGTGTCCGCGCCCGACAACGCCAAGTTCCTGCAGATGTTCACGGGCTGGGTGCAAAGCGGCTTCAGCCTGAGCCTGCCGCCCAAGGCCGATCTCATCGTGCCGTTCTTCAAGACAGTGTCGTATCCGCTGGGCGTGTGGGGCTTCATCGCGCTGTCGTACTTCGTCATCGTGGGCACCAGCAACGCCGTGAACCTGACCGACGGGCTCGACGGCCTCGCGATCATGCCCACCGTGATGATCGCCGGTGCCCTCGGCATCTTTTCGTACGTCACAGGCAACGCGATCTTCGCCCGCTACCTCGGGTTTCCCAACATCCCCGGCGCCGGCGAGCTCGCCGTCATCTGTGGCGCGATCGCAGGGGCGGGACTGGGCTTCCTGTGGTTCAACGCGTATCCGGCCGACGTGTTCATGGGTGACGTGGGCGCGCTCGCGCTCGGTGCGGCACTCGGCGCGATCGCGATCATCGTGCGACAGGAGATCGTGCTGCTGATCATGGGGGGCGTGTTCGTCATCGAGACGCTGTCCGTGATGATCCAGGTCGCTTCGTTCAAGACGACGGGCCGCCGCGTGTTCCGCATGGCGCCGCTGCACCACCACTACGAGCTCAAGGGCTGGAAGGAGAACCAGGTCGTCGTGCGCTTCTGGATCATCACCATGTTGCTGGTCCTGTTCGGTCTGTCGACCCTGAAGCTGCGCTGATGCGCTACCAGGGCCGCAATGCCGTCGTGCTGGGCCTCGGCCAGACCGGGATGTCGCTCGTGCGCCATCTCGTGCGCCATGGCGCGCTCGTGCGCGTGGCCGACACGCGCGCCGCACCGCCGCATGCGGCCGCGCTGGCTGGCCGCTATTCCGGCGTGCCGCTCACGACCGGACCGATCACCGAGGAGACGCTGCGCGGCGCCGACCTGATCGCCATCAGCCCCGGCATCGCGAAGGACCAGGCGGCGATTGCCGATGCCGTTGCGCAGGGCGCCGAGCTGGTCGGCGACGTCGAGCTCTTCGCGCGCGCGCTGCCCGCCGACCAGAAGGTGCTCGCCATCACCGGCACCAACGGCAAGACCACCGTCACGGCGCTCACGGGTGCGCTGACCCATGCAGCCGGCCTGTCCACGATCGTCGCCGGCAACATCGGCGATGCGGTGCTCGACGTGCTCGAGCCGCTCGAGATGGGCGCGCCGTTTCCGCGCGTTTTCGTGCTCGAGCTCTCGTCGTACCAGCTCGAGACCACCGCGTCGCTCAAGCCCGTCGCGGCCGCGGTGCTGAACGTGTCCGCCAACCACCTCGATCGCTACGCCGGCATTGCGGATTACGCATCGGCGAAGGCACGCATCTTCACGCAGGCGTCCGTGCAGATCCTCAATCGCGACGACCCCATCGTGCGCCTGATGCGCCTGCCCGGCCGCACGGCGCAGACCTTCGGCGCCGGCGTGCCGCAAAGCGAGGAGGAATGGGGGCTCGTGGAACGCGATGGCGGTCCGTGGCTTGCGCGCGGCGGCGAGCTCATCATGCCGGCATCCGCCTTGTCGCTCGTCGGACGGCACAACGCGCAGAACGCGCTCGCGGCACTGGCACTCGCATCGTCGGTGGCCAAGGTCTCGCGGCCGATGCTCGACGCGCTCGCGCGCTTCGAGCCGTTGCCCCATCGCATGGAGCGCGTGGCCGACGTGCACGGCGTGCGCTTCATCAACGACTCGAAGGGCACGACGGTCGCAGCGACGCAGGTTGCGCTCGACGGGCTCGCGCAGCCGGTGGTGCTGATCGCCGGTGGCGACGGCAAGGGCCAGAGCTTCCGTCCGTTGCGCAGCGCCGTGGATCGCGCGTGCCGCGCGGTGCTGCTGATCGGCCGCGACGCGCCCCTGGTGGCACGCGGTCTCGCCGACGCGCATCCGCCGGTCGAGATGGTGGGCACCCTGGACCGTGCAGTCGAGCGCGCGTTCGAGCTGGCGCAACCCGGCGACGCCGTCCTGCTGTCGCCCGCGTGCGCGAGCCTCGATCAGTTCCGCGATTACACCGAGCGCGGCGAGCGCTTCCGCGCGCTGGTCCGGGCGCGCGCTTCCGAGGCGGCCCATGCGTAAGCGCCTGCTCGACACGGCATCGCTGTTCACCGGTCGCCCGGCGCAAGGCTATCGCGCGCCGAACCCGCGCAGCATGCTCGCGTTCGACGTGTCGCTCGCCTGGAGCGTGATGATCCTGCTGGCCATCGGGCTCGTGATGGTCTATTCGGCCTCCATCGCGATGGCCGAGGCGTCGGCGCACACCGGCTACCGGCCGTGGTACTTCCTCGCCCGCCATGCCGTGTTCGTGGGCGCGGGCATCGCAGCGGCTGCGGTTGCATTCCAGGTGCCGACGAAGGCGTGGGAGCGCCTGGCCATCTGGCTCTTCGCGATCGGCGCGCTGTTGCTCGTGATCGTGCTCATCCCCGGTCTCGGCAAGGTCGTCAACGGCTCGCGCCGCTGGCTGCCGCTCGGCATCATCAACATGCAGCCGTCCGAGTTCATGAAGCTCGCGGCCGTGCTCTACGCATCGAGCTACGCCGTGCGCAAGGCCGCGTTCCTGCATGCCGAACAGCCGTTGCGCCAGACCCTCGTGCGCGGCTTCCTGCCGCTGTTCGCCGTGATGACCGCGATCGGCGGGCTCCTGATCGTGGAGCCGGATTTCGGCGCGTTCGTCGTCATCGTCGCCATCGGGTTCGGCATCCTGTTCCTCGGCGGGCTCGACTGGCGGCTGTTCGCGGGGCTGTCGGTGCTGCTGCCCGTCGCGCTTGGCGCCGTCCTGATCGCCGCGCCGTATCGCATCCAGCGCCTCACCACGTTCATCGATCCGTGGGCCGACCCGCTGCACAAGGGTTATCAGCTCTCGCACTCGCTGATCGCGTTCGGCCGTGGCGAATGGTTCGGCGTGGGCCTGGGCGCGAGCGTCGAGAAGCTGCTGTACCTGCCCGAGGCGCATACCGACTTCCTGCTCGCGGTGATCGGCGAGGAGCTCGGATTCGTCGGCGTGGCCGCCGTGATCGCGCTCTTCGCCTGGCTGCTCTATCGCGCGTATGCCATCGGCCGCCAGGCGGCGCGCCTGACGCGGCCGTTCGCGGCGCTGGTCGCGTGGGGCCTTGGCATCTGGCTCGGCGTGCAGACCTTCATCAACATGGGCGTCAACATGGGCGTGCTGCCCACCAAGGGCCTGACACTGCCGCTGCTGTCCTTCGGCGGCAGCGGCATCGTGGCCAATTGCATTGCCGTCGCGATCCTCCTGCGCATCGATTGGGAGAATCGCCGGCTGCTGCGCGGGTTCGCGGTATGAGCGCAACGACCACGCGGATCGACGCATGACGGCCACGGTGATGATCACCACCGGCGGCACCGGTGGCCACGTGTTCCCCGGCCTCGCCGTGGCCGCGAAGCTGGTCGCGCGCGGCGCACGCGTCTTCTGGCTCGGCACGCGCGAGGGCATGGAAGCGAAGCTCGTCGCCGCGCATGGCGTCGAGTTCGAGGCCGTGTCGTTCCGTGGCGTGCGTGGCAAGGGCCTGCGCACGCTCGTGCTCGGGCCGTTCGCGCTCCTTGCAGCCTGCATCGACAGCCTGCGCATCATCCGCCGGCGGCGTCCCGACCTCGTCATCGGGTTCGGCGGATTCGCGTCGTTCCCCGGCGCGCTGATGGGCGTGGCAAGCGGGCGGCCGCTCGTCGTGCACGATGCCAACGCCGTGGCAGGCCTCGCCAACCGCATCCTGGCGCACGGCGCCGATCGCATCCTGCTCGGGTTTCCCGATGCGCTGCGCGGACGCATGGCGCGCCGCACCGAATGGGTGGGCAATCCGCTGCGCGACGCGATCACGTCCCTGCCGCCACCTTCGGCCCGCTATGCCGGGCGCACGGGTCCGTTGCGACTGCTGGTGGTGGGCGGCAGCCTCGGCGCACAGGCCCTCAACGATCGCGTGCCCGCTGCACTGGCGTCGATGCCGGCCGTCGCGCGGCCGCTCGTCGTGCACCAGGCCGGCGAGCGGCACATCGACGGGCTGCGCACCGCGTACCGCGACGCCGGCGTAGCGGCCGAGTGCATCGCCTTCATCGACGACATGGCGGCGCGTTATGCATGGGCCGACGTGGTGCTCTGCCGCGGCGGAGCCCTGACCGTGGCCGAAATCGCAGCGGTCGGCTTGCCCGCCATCGTCGTCCCGCTGCCTGGCGCCATCGCGGACGAGCAGAGCGCCAACGCGCGCTTCCTCGTCGATGCGGGCGCTGCATTCGCGATCGCTCAGGCGGAACTGACGCCCGGCCGGCTGGCCGCGCTGCTCGGCGGTTTCACGCGCGGGCAGGCGCGCGCGATGGCCGAGGCGGCGTATCGCAGCGGCAAGCGCGATGCGGCCGATCGCGTCGCCGACGCCTGCCTGGCGCTCACCGCATGAACCCGATGGCTCGACCCGAGCATGGATCAGCCCAGAACCGCGCAGCGCGGAGGGCACGGCCATGAAGCACAAGGTCAAGCACGTGCATTTCGTCGGCATCGGCGGTGCCGGGATGAGCGGCATCGCGGAGGTGCTCGCCAACCAGGGTTATCGCGTGACCGGCTCCGATGTGCAGCCGTCGCCAGTGACGGCGCGGCTCACGCGCCTGGGCGTCGCCGTGGCGATCGGGCATCGCGCCGAGCACGCGCAGGGCGCCGATGCGCTGGTCGTGTCCACGGCGGTGAGCGACGACAATCCGGAAGTGCTGGCCGCACGCGCACGCGGGGTGCCGATCGTGCCGCGCGCGCTGATGCTCGCCGAATTGATGCGCCTCAAGCAAGGCATCGCCGTCGCGGGCACGCACGGCAAGACGACCACGACGAGCCTCATCGCGTCGGTCCTGGCCGAAGGCGGCCTCGATCCGACGTTCGTCATCGGCGGACGCCTGCTCTCGGTGGATGCGAACGCGCGCCTGGGCACGGGCGACTTCCTGGTTGCCGAAGCCGACGAGTCGGACGCGTCGTTCCTGTACCTGACGCCCGTGCTCGCGGTAGTGACCAACATCGACGCCGATCACATGGAAACGTACGGCCAGGATTTCGGCCGGCTGAAGCGCGCGTTCGTGGATTTCGTCCAACGCCTGCCCTTCTACGGCGTCGCCGTGCTGTGCAGCGACGATCCCAACGTGCGTGACATCCTGCCCAGCATCGCGAAGCCCGTCGTGACCTATGGTCTGGGCGACGAGGCGCGCCTGCGCGCGATCGATGTCGTCAACGTCGGCGCCCACATGCGCTTCACCGCGCGCAGCGCGGGCTGGCCGGACTTGCCGGTCGAGTTGGCGCTCGCCGGCGTGCACAACGTGCAGAACGCGCTGGCCGCCATCGCCGTAGGTCGCGAAACCGGCGTGCGGGATGCCGCGATCGCCAAGGCGCTCGCCGAATTCCCCGGCGTGGGACGCCGGTTCCAGCATTACGGCGACATTGCGCTACCGCAGGGCGGCACCTTCACGCTGATCGACGACTACGGCCACCATCCCGCCGAGATGACGGCGACCCTCGCCGCGGCGCGTGCGAGCTTTCCGGGCCGCAGGTTGGTCCTCGCGTTCCAGCCGCATCGCTATACGCGCACACGCGACCTGTTCGAGGATTTCGTGCGCGTCCTCTCGACGGTCGACGCGCTCGTCCTGGCGGACGTCTATCCCGCCGGCGAGACGCCCATCGTGGCGGCCGATGGCCGCGCTCTCGCGCGCGCGCTTCGCGTGGGCGGCCGCGTCGAGCCGGTGTTCGTCGAAGAGGTCGGCGCAGTGGCGGACGCGATCCGCACGCTGGCGCGTCCGGGCGACGTCGTCGTGACCATGGGCGCCGGCTCCATCGGCGGCGTCCCGGCGCAATTTCGCTCGGCATGATGATGCTCGAGCCGCTCGCCTTCGAAGGTCTGCGCGGGACCTGCGCGCAACGCGCGCCGCTCGCGCGCTACACCTCCTGGCGCGCCGGCGGGCCGGCCGATCTGCTCTACCTGCCGGCCGATCGCGACGATCTCGCGAGCTTCGTGCGCCAGACGCGCGCGTTCGGCATGCCGCAGGTCATCGGCCTCGGCAGCAATCTTCTCGTCCGCGACGGCGGTGTGCGCGGCGCGGTCGTCGTGCTGCACAACCCCGGTGCTGCGCTGGCCGTCGCCGACGGCCTCGTCTATGCGGACGCCGGCGTCGCCGCACCGAAGCTGGCGCGCTTCGCCGCGATGCACGGCTGCGCGGAGGCCGAGTTCCTGGCCGGCATTCCGGGCACTGTCGGTGGTGCGCTCGCCATGAACGCCGGGTGCTATGGCGGCGAGGCGTGGCGCCACGTCGCCCGCGTGGAGGTGCTGCTCGGCAGCGGCGCATTCACCGTGCGCACGCCGGCCGACTATCGCATCGGTTACCGCTCGGTGCAGCGCGCCGACGGTGCGCCGCCCGACGGCATCTTCACGGCTGCCTGGTTTCGCTTTCCGCAGGGCGACGTCGCCACGGCGCGAGCCCGCATGAAGACGCTGCTGCAGCAGCGCATTGCGACGCAGCCGCTTGGCCAGCCCAACGCCGGCAGCGTGTTCCGCAATCCGCCCGGCGATCACGCGGCCCGGCTGATCGAAGCGTGCGGCCTCAAGGGACTGGCGCGCGGCACCGCGCAGGTGTCGACCAAGCACGCGAACTTCATCGTGAATCCCGCGAAAGACGCGCGCGCCGCGGACTTGGAGGCGCTGATCCTCGAAGTGCAGCGGGTGGTGCAGGAGCGGACGGGCGTGGTGCTCGAGCCCGAGGTGCGCATCATCGGAGAACCGACCTGATGGCCGCGCTGATCGACAATTTCGGGAAGGTAGCTGTCTTGCTGGGGGGCCCAAGTTCGGAGCGCGAGATCTCGTTCCTCTCCGGCAACGCCGTGCTGGCCGCCTTGCGGCAGCGCGGCGTCGACGCGCACCCGTACGACCCGGCGGAGCGCGACCTGCTCGAACTGCGCCGTGAAGGCTTCGATCGGGCATTCATCGCGCTGCATGGCCGCTTCGGCGAGGACGGCACGGTGCAAGGCGCGCTCGAGACGCTGCGCATTCCCTATACCGGCAGCGGCGTCATGGCGTCGGCGCTCGCCATGGACAAGTGGCGCACCAAGCTCGTGTGGCAGGCGAGCGGCATCCCGACCCCGCGTTATCGCGTCGTCGATGCGTCGACCGACTGGATGCGCGTCGTGGCCGAGCTCGGACTGCCGCTGATCGTGAAGCCGGCCCGCGAAGGCTCCACCATCGGCATCACCAAAGTCAGCCGTGTCGACCACGACGAGCTGCGAGGCGCCTACGAGGCCGCCGCGCAACACGATGCGCTCGTCCTCGTCGAGGAATACGTGACGGGAACCGAGCTCACGGCCTCGATCCTGGACCGGCGCGCGCTGCCGTTGATCCGCATCGAGGCACCAGCCGGCAACTACGATTATCACAACAAGTATTTCTCGGACGAGACGAAGTATTTCTGCCCGAGCGGGCTCGATGCAGCGCTCGAGGTGCGCATCCGTGCACAGGCGCTCGCCGCCTTCGACGTCGTGGGCTGCAGCGGGTGGGGCCGGCTGGACCTGATCCTGCGCGCCGATGGCTCGTGGTCGTTCCTCGAGGTCAACACCTCGCCGGGCATGACGGGCCACAGCCTCGTGCCGATGGCGGCGCGCGAGGCGGGCCTCTCCTTCGCCGATCTGTGCCTGACGATCCTGCGAGACGCCCATGTGGGATGACGCGCGCCAGCTCAACGCCGCTGCTGCGACGCTCGCCGTCATGGCGTTCGCGGCGCTGCTGTACTCGGCGTTGGCCTGGGCCGTGCGCCAACCGGTCTTCGCGTTTCGCGAGGTCGTCGTGACCACCCCGCTGGCACGCACCAACGGCGCGTATCTCGAGGCGGTCGTCCGCTCGGAGCTGGCCGGCACATTCTTCACGCTCGACCTCGCGCACGCGCGCGCCGCGCTGGCGCAGGTGCCGTGGGTCCGCACGGCCGGCCTGCGCCGCCAGTGGCCCCATCGGCTGGAGATCGAGATCGAGGAGCACGTTCCGCTCGCGCGCTGGAACGACAGCGGGCTCGTCAACACGCGCGGTGAGGTGTTCGCCGCCGACTGGAATGGCGACCTGCCGCAATTCGTCGGTCCCGCCGGCGCAGCGGCCGTCATGACCGTGCGTTATCGCGACTGGAGCAGCGAGCTCGCGGCCCTGGGCCTGCGCGTGCACGGCCTGGTGCGCAGCGCGCGCGGCGGCTGGGAGATCCGTGCCGAGCATGCGGGCGCGCCGCTGGCGATCGAGCTCGGCCGCGACGACGTCGACGCCCGGTTGTCCCGCCTCATCGCAGCGTACCCGCGCACGCTCGCAGCGCTGGAGCGCGCCGGGCGCGCCGTCGAGCGCGTGGACCTGCGCTATCGCAACGGCTTCGCGGCGCGCGTGCCCGGCGCGCTCGAGCGGCCGACGCGCAAGACATGACGCCCAACCCGAGCGGACCCAGCGCATGGTGAAGGACAACAAGAACCTGATCGTCGGCCTGGACATCGGCACGTCGAAGATCGTGGCGATCGTCGCCGAGGTGAGCCCCGAGGGCACGCTCAACGTGATCGGGCTCGGCACGCAACCTTCGCGCGGCCTCAAGAAGGGCGTGGTCGTGAACATCGAGGCGACGATGGGCTCGATCCAGCGCGTGCTCGAGGAAGCGGAGCTGATGGCGGACTGCCGCATCACCGAGGTCTACACGGGCATTGCGGGAAGTCACATTCGTTCCTTGAATTCCAGCGGAATGGTGGCTATCAAGGAGAAGGAGGTCACGCAGGCCGACATCGACCGCGTGGTCGACACCGCCAAGGCGATTGCGATTCCCAACGACCAGCAGGTGCTGCACATCCTTCCGCAGGAATTCATCATCGATGGCCAGGAAGACGTGCGCGAGCCGCTCGGCATGAGCGGCGTGCGGCTCGAGGTCAAGGTCCACATCGTGACCGGGGCCGTCTCCGCCGTCGAGAACATCACCAAGTGCGTGCGCCGGTGCGGTCTCACGGTGCGCGACGTCATGCTGCAGCCGCTGGCCTCGGCCAAGGCCGTGCTGAACGAGGACGAGAAGGACCTCGGCGTGTGCCTCATGGACATCGGCGGGGGCACCACGGACATCGCCGTATTCGCCGGCGGCGCGATCCGCCACACCGCGGTGATTCCCATCGCGGGCGACCAGGTGACCAACGACATCGCGATGACGCTGCGCACGCCCACCAAGGAGGCGGAGGAGCTCAAGGTGCGCTACGGCTGCGCGCTGCGCCAGCTCGCCGACCCCAACGACATCATCGAGGTGCCCGGCGTGGGGGAGCGCGGCTCGCGCAAGCTGTCGCGGCCGATGCTCGCCGAAGTCATCGAGCCGCGCATCGAGGAGCTCTACACGCTCGTGCAGGCGGAGCTGCGCCGCTCGGGTTTCGAGGAGCTGCTCTCGTCGGGGATCGTGCTGACCGGCGGCTCGGCGCTGCTCCAGGGCATGACGGAGCTCGGCGAGGAAGTGTTTCACCTGCCCGTGCGCGTCGGCGTGCCGGCCTACGTCGGAGGACTCGCCGACGTCGTGCGCAGCCCGCGCTACGCCACGGCGGTCGGCCTCCTGCTCGAAGGACGCGAGCAGTTCCTGCGCGGCGCGGCGGCGCGCGCGCAGGTGGCCGGCATCGGCGGGGTGGCGACACGCATGAAGCAATGGTTCAAGGCCAATTTCTAGGGATTCCAAATACAACAGCGAGAACGCATCGCGCCTTCGCTTTCTTCACAGACAGACAGGACAGGAGCACCGACATGTTCGAAATCATCGACCAGCAGGACCCCGAAGGCGCGATCATCAAGGTGATCGGCGTGGGCGGTTGCGGCGGCAACGCCGTGGAGCACATGATCGTGCGCGGGCTTTCGGGCGTGGAGTTCATCTGCGCCAACACCGACGCGCAGGCCCTCAAGCGATCCACCGCGCGCACGCAGCTGCAGCTCGGCTCGACGCTCACGCGCGGGCTGGGCGCAGGCGCCAAGCCGGAAATCGGGCGCGACGCGGCGATGGAGGATCGCGACCGCATCGCCGAGCTCATCGAAGGCGCCGACATGCTGTTCATCACCGCCGGCATGGGCGGCGGCACGGGCACGGGCGCGGCACCGGTCATCGCAGACATCGCGAAGAGCCTCGGCATCCTGACCGTTGCGGTGGTCACCCGGCCGTTCCGCTTCGAAGGCAAGCGTCAGCGCGTCGCCTCGGCCGGCATCGAGGAGCTCACCAAGAAGGTGGACTCGCTGATCATCATCCCCAACGACAAGCTGATGGAGGTGCTGGGCGAGGACGTGTCGGTGATCGACGCGTACGCCGCCGCCAACGACGTGCTGCACGGCGCGGTGTCCGGCATCGCCGAGGTGATCAACAATCCGGGCCTGGTGAACGTCGACTTCGCCGACGTGCGCACCGTCATGGGCGAGGTCGGCATGGCGATGATGGGCTCGGCCAGCGCGGACGGCGTGGATCGCGCGCGCGTTGCCGCGCAACAGGCCGTCAAGAGCCCGCTGCTCGAGGACGTGAACCTCGCGGGCGCGCGCGGCGTGCTGGTGAACATCACCGCGTCCGCCGGCCTGAAGATGAAGGAGTACCACGAGGTCATGAACACCATCAAGGAGTTCACGGCCGACGACGCGATGGTCATCGTGGGGACGGTCATCGACGAGATGATGGAGGACCGCCTGCGCGTGACGATGATCGCCACCGGCCTGGGTGGGGTCGAAAAGGCGGTCAAGCGGCCGCCCAAGCTCGAGGTGTTCGAGACCGTGATCGAGCGCACCGGCACCGACAACATCGGCATGACGGTGACGGAGACGATCGACTACGACAAGCTCGACCAGCCGGCCGTGGTGCGGCGCGGCCGGCAGCCGTCGTCGGTGTCGACGTCATCCGCGTTCGATCCGTCCGATATCCCGGCGTTCTTGCGCAAGCAGGCGGATTAACTGCTGGTTTCGATACAAGAGCGGCGAAAGACGGGATGCGCCCGGCTTCGCACTTTTTCACGCGGCCTTGGCCGCGAAAGGCCCCTGTGGGGAGAAGACATGGCACGGATGTTAAAATGAAGGGTTCATCCCCCTCACCGATGCTCAACCAGCGCACCCTGAAGACCGCGATCCGCACCACGGGTGTGGGGCTGCATACGGGCGCACGCGTGGAGCTCAACCTGCGGCCGGCCGCGCCGGATACAGGCATCGTGTTCCATCGCGTGGACCTCGCCGCGCCCGTGTCGATCCCGGCCACGGCACAAAACGTCGGCGACACGCGGCTGTCGTCGACGCTGCGGCTCGACGGCGCCAGCGTGTCGACGGTCGAGCACCTGATGTCGGCGCTCGCGGGTCTAGGGGTGGACAACCTGCACGTCGACGTCGCGGGTCCGGAGCTGCCGATCATGGACGGCAGCGCCTTCCCGTTCGTGTTCCTGCTCCAGTCGGCGGGAATCGTCGAGCAACCGGCGGTGAAGCGGTACCTCCGCATCGACGCGCCGGTCGAGGTGCACGACGGCGACAAATGGGCGCGCTTCGAGCCGTTCGACGGGTTCAAGCTCGATTTCACGATCGACTTTCCCCATCCGGTGTTCGGCTCGGAGAACCGCCACGTCGTGGTGGACTTCGCCGAGCATTCCTATGTGAAGGAAGTGGCGCGCGCGCGCACCTTCGGCTTCATGCAGGACGTCGAGGCGCTGCGCGCCGCGGGCCTGGCGCTCGGTGGCAGCCTGCACAATGCCATCGTGCTCGACGAAACGCGCGTGCTCAACACCGAAGGCCTGCGCTTCGACAACGAGTTCGTCCGCCACAAGGTGCTCGACGCGATCGGCGACCTCTACCTGCTCGGCCACCCGCTGATCGGCCAGTACACGGCGTTCAAACCCGGCCACGCGCTCAACAACGCGCTGGCGCGCGCGCTGCTCACCGCCCCAGGCGCATGCTCGCTGGTGACGTTCGACGCCGATGGCGACGTGCCGACCGCCTTCCGTCACTGGGTCGCGGCTGCCGCTTAAGATCGCCGGCGGCCCGTGGTCATCGTCCGCCTCCTGCTGTTCCTGGCGCTTGCCACCATCGGCGGGTCGCTGCTGCTCTATCTCGTCCGGCGCGACCGGCGCTACCTGCGCTTCGTCTGGCAGACGGTGAAATTCACGATCTTCGTGCTGGCCGCCATCCTCATCATGTTCGCGGCCGAGCGGTTCCTGGCGCCCGTGCTCGGCCCGTTGATCTAGCGACGCGGCGGTCAGCGGCCGCGTGCCCGGCGCGACCAGCGGGTCAGCGAACGGCGCAAAGGACCGTCCGGCAGGTCGGCCGCAAGGTCGAACAAGGATCCGGCGGCATTCGCATCCCTCTGATTTGCGGTACTTTTTACCGGCTGTTCGCGGGTTCCCCGAACTTGCACCCGCACCCTTATTTCAGTAAAGTCCCAACCCTCGTGCCGCAAGGCGGCAAGCAGGTCCGGGACGCGCTGCCGCATGGTTGCGGCGATCGCCCCGGCCCCGGTGGTCAACTCCAGGCAGCGCGCGTCGGCAACGATCGCGCGCACCTGCGGGGCAATCGGGCGTGGCAGATGGGCTCGCACGGCGGCGGTCAGGCGCGCTTCGGCGCGCTGGCGCTCCGACCAGGCGGCCAGGGTACTGTCGGCTGCCAGGATCTGCGCGAGAGGCAGGGGGCGGGGCAACGGGCACGCTCCTCGGTGGACGACTCGAATCGGCGCGTCGTCGCGAACCGTCTGCAACGGTTCGCTGCAGCGCTGCCATGGTAGCCGACGTGGTCGGCGGGTCGTAAGACGAGCGTGGCGCGCCGGCGACGGCGTGGCGCGCGGCGGTCCTGGTCATGCGGGATCCGCCGGGGCAGGGAGGCAAGCACGTTGAACATCATCCTGGTAACGGGCGCCCATGCGCGGGCGCGAACCCTGACCCTCGACTGGCGCCACTGGCTGGGCGGCGGCCTCGGTGTGTTCGCGGTCTTCGTCGCGTTCACGTTGGGCTTCAATTTCGTGACGCTGAAGTGGGCAGCCGCGGTGCAGCACCCGTGGCTGCAGGCCATCGTGCTGGCCGATCAGCGGGCGGAGATGGAGCGCGTCCAGGAGCGCGTGCAAGGCCATCTCAACGCCATGGCGGTGCGCCTCGGCGAGCTGCAGGCCCAGATGCTGCGCCTCGACAACCTCGGCGAGCGTCTCGCGAAGAGCGCGGGCCTCAAGCCGTCCGAGCTGCCGTCGCTCCAGCCGGGATCGGCCGCCGGCCGCGGCGGAGCCGAGTCCTCGAGCGTGCCGCCGCGCAACCTGACGCTGCTCGAGTTCACCGAGATCCTCGACAAGCTCGCACGCCAGGTGGATGCACGCACCGACCAGCTCAATGTGCTCGAGGCGCTGCTGCTGCAAAGCTCGGCCAGCCGCAGGTTCATGCCGACGCTTCCGCCGATCCTGGACAGCTGGTTCTCGTCCAACTTCGGGTTCCGCATCGATCCCTTCACGGGCCAGCGCTCGTTCCATGAAGGCGTCGATTTCCCTGCCGAAACCGGCACGTCGATCCAGGCCGCCGCAAGCGGCAAGGTAATCTTCGCGGACGTGCACCCCGAGTACGGTAAAATGGTCGAGATTGACCACGGCAACGGACTGGTCACGCGCTACGCACATGCGTCGCAGCTCCTCGTGAAGGAGGGCGACCTCGTGGTGGCCGGCCAGCGCATCGCAGCCGTGGGCACCACTGGCCGCTCCACCGGCCCGCACCTGCACTTCGAGGTGCGGCTGAACGGCGTGGCGCAAAATCCCGCGCGGTTCCTGAAGGCCGCGAACTGACGGCCGCGGCGCAAGGGTCCGCGGCGGCCGCGAGGCGCAGCCTTAGCAACCCACGCGTCACTCGCATCTCCGGAACATCGATTGGCCGGCAGTGTCCTTCCGGGGCACCGGCCGTTGCGTCGCGCGATCAGGCCCTTGCAATCGGCCCCCGCGGGCGCACGTTAACCTGATCGTTCGCCGCTCTCGCCCATGATCACGAATATCCTCACCCGCATCTTCGGCAGCCGGAACGAACGCCTGCTCAAGACCTACGCGCAAGCGGTGCGCGAAGTCAACGCGCTGGAGCCGGCCATCGCCGCGCTCTCGGACGAGCAGCTGCGCGGCAAGACCGTCGAGCTCAAGGGCCGCGTGGCCGACGGCGCGACGCTCGACGAGGTGCTGCCCGAAGCGTTCGCCGTCGTCCGCGAGGCCGGCAAGCGCACGCTCAACATGCGTCACTTCGACGTGCAGCTGATCGGCGGCATCGCACTGCACAACGGCAAGATCGCGGAGATGCGCACGGGCGAAGGCAAGACCCTCGTCGCGACGCTGCCGGCGTACCTCAACGCCCTCGCCGGCAAGGGCGTGCACATCGTCACGGTCAACGATTACCTCGCGCAGCGGGATGCGGACTGGATGGGCCGCATCTATCGCTTCCTCGGTCTCACGGTCGGCGTGAACCTGTCGCAGATGAGCCACGCCGACAAGCAGGCCGCGTACGCCGCCGACATCACGTACGGCACGAACAACGAGTTCGGCTTCGACTACCTGCGCGACAACATGGTGTTCTCGACGCAGGAGCGCGTGCAGCGCGCGCTGACCTACGCGATCGTCGACGAAGTGGACTCGATCCTGATCGACGAGGCGCGCACGCCGCTGATCATCTCGGGCCAGGCCGACGACAACGTCGAGATGTACTACCGCCTCAACGAGATCGCGCCCAAGCTCACCAAGCAGGCGGAGGAAAAAGGGCCGGGCGACTACTGGGTCGACGAAAAGGCCCATCAGGTGCTGCTGTCGGAGGAAGGGCACGAGCACGCCGAGGCCCTGCTCGCTTCCGCGGGCCTGACGGCGCCCGGGTCGAGCCTCTACGACGCGCAGAACATCTCGCTCGTCCACCACCTGTACGCCGCGCTGCGCGCCCATGCGCTGTTCCACCGCGACCAGCAGTACGTCGTGCAGAACGGCGAGGTGATCATCGTCGACGAGTTCACCGGCCGCCTCATGCCGGGACGGCGCTGGTCCGACGGCCTGCACCAGGCGGTGGAGGCAAAGGAAGGCGTATCGATCCAGCGCGAGAACCAGACGCTCGCCTCCATCACGTTCCAGAACTATTTCCGCATGTACGGCAAGCTCGCCGGCATGACGGGCACCGCGGACACCGAAGCGTTCGAGTTCCAGCAGATCTATCACCTCGAGACCGTCGTCATCCCGACGCACCTGCCAATGGTGCGCAAGGACGAGAACGACCTGGTCTTCCGCACCTTCCAGGAAAAGGTCGACGCGATCATCGCGGACATCAAGGATTGCCACGCGCGCGGACAGCCCGTGCTGGTCGGCACGACGTCGATCGAGAATTCGGAGCTCCTGTCGAAGTTCCTCGACAAGGAGAAGCTGCCGCACCAGGTGCTCAACGCCAAGCAGCATGCGAGCGAAGCACAGATCGTCGCGCAGGCCGGTCGTCCGGGGATCGTCACCATCGCCACCAACATGGCGGGCCGCGGCACGGACATCGTGCTCGGCGGGAGCATCGAGCAGACGCTGCTCAAGATGCGCGAGGACGAGACGCTCGGGGGCACCGAGAAGGATCTCGAGATCAACCGGCTGCGCAGCGAATGGCAGGTGCGCCACGACGCGGTGGTCAAGGCGGGCGGCCTGCACATCATCGGCACCGAGCGCCACGAGTCGCGCCGCATCGACAACCAGCTGCGCGGACGCTCGGGCCGCCAGGGTGATCCGGGCAGCTCGCGCTTCTACCTCTCGCTGGAGGATCCGCTGCTGCGCATCTTCGGCGGCGAGCGGCTCGGCGCCATCATGCAGCGGCTCAAGATGCCCGAGGGCGAGCCGATCGAGCACGCCATCGTCAACCGCTCGATCGCCAAGGCGCAGAACCGCGTCGAAGCGCGCAACTTCGACATCCGCAAGCAGCTGCTCGAATACGACGACGTCGCGAACGACCAGCGGCGCGTGATCTACCAGCAGCGCAACGAGCTGCTCGAAAGCGCCGACGTCGCGGACACCATCCGCAACATGATCCGCGGCGAGATCGAGGACACGGTGCGCCGGTACGTGCCGACCGACTCCGTCGAGGAGCAATGGGACATTCCAGGCCTCGAGGCCGCGCTGCTCGGCGAATTCCAGATCCAGGCGCCGATCGCCGAATGGCTGAAGGCGGAGACCGACATCGACGAGGCGAAGATCCGCGAGCGGCTCGCCGACGTGGCGGAGTCGGCGTGGAAGCGCAAGGAAGAGCTCGTCGGCCCGGACATCCTGCGCCCGGTCGAGCGCAGCGTCATGCTGCAGACGCTCGACCACCACTGGCGCGAGCACCTGGCGGCACTCGATCACCTGCGCCAAGGCATCCATCTGCGCGGGTACGCGCAGAAGAATCCCAAGCAGGAATACAAGCGCGAGGCCTTCGAGCTCTTCTCCGACATGCTCGACCGCATCAAGACCGATGTGGTGAAGTTCGTGCTCACGGTGCAGGTGCGCTCGCAGGAAGACGTCCAGGCCGTCGAGCCCGAGCCTGCGGTGGTCAACGTGAAGTACCAGCACGCGGACTACGAGGAAGCGCTCGCAACCGGCGCCGGCAATGGCGAGAACGGCGACGTCGCGCTTGCTCCGCCGCCGCCGTTCGTGCGCGCCGGCGAGAAGGTCGGCCGCAACGATCCGTGTCCGTGCGGCAGCGGCAAGAAGTACAAGCACTGCCACGGCCGGCTCGGCTGATCCGCGCCACGCGACCGGCACGTCAACCGATGCCCGCACCTACAGGCGTGTGCGCAGGGCGGACGGCGCAGCGCTGATGGCGGTCAATCTCACGCCCGCGGAAGCGGCCGATCTGCTGCCAGTGCCGGGTTTCGCGCTTGGCGCGGCAGCGGCACGCATCAAGAGCTGGGAGCGCGACGACGTCGTGCTCATCGTGGCCGACGAAGGGACGCACGCGGGCGGCGTCTTCACGCGCAACCGCTTCTGCGCGGCACCCGTGGAGGTCGCGCGCCGTCATCTCGTCGCGCAATCCGAGCAGCAGCTCGCGTTTCGCGCGCTCGTCATCAACGCGGGCAACGCCAACGCCGGCACCGGTCGACCGGGCGTTGCGGCGGCCGAGGCCACCTGCGCCGCAGTTGCGCGGCTCGTCGGCTGCGCGCCGCAATCGGTGCTGCCGCTTTCCACCGGCGTCATCATGGAGCCCCTGCCGGTGGAGCGCCTCATCGGCGCGCTGCCGCTCGCCCGCGACGCCGCGCGCCCGGACGGCTGGCTGCGCGCCGCGCGCGGCATCATGACCACCGACACGGTGCACAAGGCTGCATCGCGGCGCGTCGTGATCGACGGCCAGCCGGTGACGGTGACCGGATTCGCCAAGGGCGCCGGCATGATCCATCCCGACATGGCGACGATGCTCGCGTTCATCGGCACCGATGCCCCGCTTGCTGCGCCGCTGCTCGCGCCGCTGGCGCGCGCAATCGCCGACGTGTCGTTCAACGGCGCGACCGTCGACGGCGACACGTCCACCAACGACAGCTTCGTCATCGCAGCCTCGGGGCGCGCGGGCATCGCCGCCATCGCGAGCCCGCACGATCCGCGCTACGTCGCCGTGCGCGACGCGATCGAGCAGGTCGCCGTGACGCTCGCGCAGGCGATCGTGCGCGACGGCGAAGGTGCGACCAAGTTCATCGCCATCCGCGTCGAGGACGGGCGCGACGTCGACGAATGCCGCCGCATCGCGTTTGCGATCGCGCATTCGCCGCTCGTCAAGACGGCGTTCTTCGCCTCCGATCCCAACCTCGGCCGCATCGTATGCGCGATCGGCAACGGGGCGGCGCCGGACCTGGACCCGGCCGGGGTGTCGTTCTGGCTCGACGACGTGCTGGTGGTCGACCATGGCGGGCGCTCGTCGTCGTACCGCGAGGAAGACGGCGCGCGCGTGATGAAGCAGGCGGACATCACCGTGCGCGTCGCGCTCGGCCGCGGTGCCGCGCGCGCCACTGTGTGGACCTGCGACTTTTCCCACGACTACGTGACGATCAACGCCGAGTACCGGTCGTGACGACGGCGGCCGACCTCGCGCAGCTCATCGCACGCGCCGAAGGC
Organism: Casimicrobiaceae bacterium; assembly: GCA_035475895.1. Lineage (GTDB taxonomy): Bacteria > Pseudomonadota > Gammaproteobacteria > Burkholderiales > Casimicrobiaceae > VBCG01. The sequence goes on from DATILY010000051.1 coordinate 65,965, forward strand.
GTGCTCGCGCGGGTGGAAGCGCTGCTCCCGCCACAGCTGCCGGACCCGGATTGGCGCCACGTCACGGCGGCGCGCTGGCGCAAGCGCGCCGGCCGCGGCTGGCTGCAGGCGGTCGCGCATCCGCACGCGGTCGACCTCAAGGACCTCGTCGCCATCGACGAGCAGAAGAAGGTGATCGACCAGAACACGCGCCAGTTCGTTGCCGGACTGCCCGCGAACAACGTCCTGCTGACCGGCTCGCGCGGCACGGGCAAGTCGTCGCTGGTCAAGGCGATGCTCGGCAAGTATGCGGGGCGCGGCCTGCGGGTGATCGAAGTGGACAAGGCCGACCTGGTGGACCTGCCCGACATCGCGGAGCGCGTGGAAGCACGGCCGGAGCGCTTCGTCGTGTTCTGCGACGACCTCACGTTCGACGCCGGCGAGGCGGGCTACAAGGCGCTCAAGGTGATGCTCGACGGATCGATCGCCGGTGCATCCACCAACCTGCTGATCTACGCCACCTCGAATCGCCGGCACCTGCTGCCCGAATACTTCGCGGAGAACCTCGAGACGAAGCACGTCGGCGAAGAGGTGCATCCCGGTGAGTCGGTCGAGGAGAAGATCTCGCTGTCCGAGCGCTTCGGGCTGTGGATCTCGTTCTATCCGTTCGCGCAGGACGACTATCTCGCCGCCGCGCACGGCTGGCTGGCGCATTTCGGGGTCAAGGCGCCCGCGTCCGCCAAGGACATGGAAGCCCTCGACCGCGAGGCGCTGCAGTTCGCGCTGGCGCGCGGCTCGCGCAGCGGGCGCGTCGCCTGGCAATTCGCCAAGGCGTACGCCGGCACGCAGGCACTCAAGCGCAAGGCGTGAGCGCTCCCGCGCCGGACGCGGGCACGGCAGTGTCGCGCATCGTCGACGTCGCCGCTGCGGTCATCGTGCGGCCGAACGGCGACGTGCTCCTCGCACAGCGCCCACCGGGCAAACCGTATGCGGGCTACTGGGAGTTTCCGGGCGGCAAGCTCGAGGCCGGCGAAACCGCGGCGGCTGCGCTTGCACGCGAGCTGCACGAAGAGCTCGGCCTCGCCGTGCGTCGCGCCACGCCCTGGCTGACGCAGGAATTCGTCTATCCCCACGCGCACGTGCGCCTGCACTTCTTTCGCGTCTTCCGCTTCGACGGCCAGCCGCACGGCCACGATGGCCAGGCGTTCGCCTGGCAGACACCCGGGCGCTTCACGGTTGCGCCGCTGCTGCCCGCGAACACGCGCGTGCTGGCCGCGCTCGCGCTGCCGCCGGTCTATGGCATCACGTGCGCGGAAGACGACGGCGAGGACGTCTTCATCGAGCGCGCGGCTGCCGCGTTGCATGCGGGTCTGCGGATGATCCAGGTCCGCGACCGCACCTGGCCGGAGGCGCGTCGCCAGGCGCTGGCGCAGCGACTGCGTACGCTGGCCGCGCCGTTCGCCGCGACGCTGCTCTACAACGGCGACGCAGGAGTCGCGCGCGCGCTCGGCATGGCGGGCGTGCATTGGACGTCGGCCGCGCTGCACGCGGCGAGCGAGCGGCCGCGCGATCTCCTCGTGGCGGCCTCGTGCCACGACGAGCGCGACCTCGCGCTGGCCACCGCGCTGGACGTCGATTTCGCCGTGCTGGGCCCCGTGCGCGCGACGGTCTCGCATCCGGATGCCGTGCCGCTCGGCTTCGCCCGCTTTGCCGCGCTCATTCGCGATACGCGGCTGCCGGTGTACGCGCTTGGCGGGCTGACGGCGGCCGATCTGGACGAGGCGATGGACCATGGTGCGCACGGCGTGGCGCTGCGCCGCGCCGCGTGGCCGACCGTTGACCCGCGCCGGTCGCTGGCGTAGCGTCGGCACGAAGGCAGGATCCGGAAAGGTTGCGCGCGATGCGCCTGGTTCTGGCAGTGCTTGCAGCCGCTTGGCTCGCGGGCGTGCACGCGCAGGACACCGGCCGCGCACAGGCGTTGCGCGCGCTCGACGCCACCGACGCTGCCGCGCGGCGCGCGGCGATCGTGGCGCTCGCAGAGACGGGCACCATGGCGGACACGGCTGCCCTCGTGAAGGCGCTGCGCGATCGTGACGAGGCTGCGCGCGACGAAGCCGAGAAGGCGTTGTGGCGCATCTGGTCGCGCTCGGGCAGCGCCGAGGTCGACGCGCTCTACCAGCGCGGCCTCGCCGAGATGCAGGCCGGCGACTTGGCGGAGGCGATCGCGACGTTCTCGCGCGTGATCGAGGCGAAGCCCGACTTCGCGGAAGGCTGGAACAAGCGCGCGACGCTCTACTTCATGACCGGCGACCTGCGCCGCTCGCTCGCCGACTGCGACGAGGTGGTGAAGCGCAATCCCGCGCATTTCGGGGCGCTCTCAGGCTATGCGCAGATCTACGCGCGCCTGGCGTACTACGAGCGGGCGCTCGACTACGCTCGCCGCGCCCTGGCCGTCAATCCCAACCTCGAGGGCATGCGCCGCAGCGTCGAGATGCTCGAGCACCTGGTCGAGCAGCGGCGCAAGCAGACGATCTGACGCGCGCTCGCTAGCTGTGCGAATCGGCGGGCGGCTCGTCGCCGCGCGCGGAATCGTCGTCTTCGGCGGCCTGCCCGGCCGGGATGCGGTACGCGCCGCTGGCCCAGGCGCCCAGGTCGATCATCTTGCAGCGCTCCGAGCAGAACGGACGCCAGCGCGAATCGGGGGTCCACTCGACGAGCGCGTTGCATTGCGGGCAGCGAACCGTGCGGGGCGGGATCACCATGCTCCGATTATCGCCTGCCCGGCGAAGTTCCTATGCCGGCCAGGCTGCAACGTCCGCGCGGCCGTGCGAGGGTCAGTCGGCGGCCGCGTCGAGCAGCCGGAAGCACCGCTGCATCGTCTCGTGGCCCGCGAGGCCGAGCGTCGGCTCGTCCGGCGCCACCCACTGCGCGTCGACGAGCACGCGCAGCTTGCTCAGCGCATCGCACGCGCGCACGAGATCGCCGAGCGCCGTACGCGTGGCGTGTGCTGAGGGGGACTCGCGTTCGGCCACGGCGCGGATCACCGGCTCGGGGAACGACCATTCGCGGCCGATGCGGCAGGCCAGCGTACGCGCCTGCGCACCGAGCGTGCGACAGGCCTCGGACGACGCTCCCGTCGTGCCGGGCAACGCCTGGTCGAGCAGGCGCAGCACCACGACGCTCCCTACGCTGTGCAGGATGGCCGCGAGGAACGTTTCGAACGCGCTCACCCCCGCCGCTGGCGAGAGGACCTGGCAGGCGAGGCCGCAGCGTTCCGTCTGGTCCCACAGGCGCGGTGCACCGCGCGCGGTGGCGGGACCCGCCTGGAGATTGATGATCGGCCGGAAAGCGATCGCCGCAAGCATCTGGCGCAGGCCGTCCTGGCCGACGACCAGCAACGCCTGCTCCAGGCTTGCGACGGGCTGCTGCAACCCGTGGAACGGCGAGCGCGCGAGCTTGAGAACGCCTGCAACCAGGACCGGGTCCTGACCGAGCTGGCGTGCGAGCACGCTCATCGGCCGCGACGCATCGCGCAATGTCTGCAGGACTTGCGGCACCACCGCGGGCACGCGCGGAACGAGCGCCGCAACCCCCGCGCTCGCGGCGCGCGAAGTGACGTCCTGCAGGCAGGCGCGCTCGGGCGGCGTTGCAGTGTCGGCCCGCTCGCCCGGCTCGCCCTGCAGCAACCGCCAGAACTCGACGTCGACATCGATGCCCGGCTTCCATGCCGCCACGCCTTGCGCGGTGGACGCGCGTGCAGGTGCCGCGGCGGCCACGACGGGCAGCGGCGCCGGCTTCGCTTTGCCGCGCAGTCGGTCCAACCAGTTGCCCATCCGGACTCCTTCCGGTGCAACGAGCGGAAATGCGTGACAGCAAGCGCGCGACGCCGTGCGGCGTCAGAGATTGCAGAACACGAGCTCGAATTCGACGTCGCCGTCGTAGACCGTGCCGCGATCCATGCCCGACACGCCGATGAAGCGGATGTTGAGCGCGTATTTGTTGGCGCTGATCTCGGGCACGCACGGCAGGTCGCGCGCCAGCGTCAGGCGCAGCAGCTGCGCGACCTTGGTGGTGGTGAGCATCAGCTGGAATACGCCACGATACGCGGTATGGCGGCTCGTGCGCGCATTCTCGCGCAGGAGCCGCAGCACGATCGCCGAGCCCGCCTGGATCGGCTCGAAAGGCTCGAGCCAGCTCGCGAGGTCGCGGCGCCGGTCCGCGGCGGGCTGGTTCAGCCAATAGTGATACGCCGGCAGGTCGAACTCCGAAACGCCGCCGGGAATGGCCGTGCGCTGCTTGATCGCCATCAGCCATTCGTTGTCGCGCAGGTGGCTGCCCACCTTGCCTGCCGTGGCGAACAGGCGCGCATTGGCGGCGTCCATGTCCCGCAGGACGCCTTCGAGCGCATGCTGCTCGATCTGTGGATTGCTGCGCAGCGGTGTCAGCACCTGCTTCTGCCGCTCGAGCTCCTGCAGCAGGTCCGTCTTGAGGTCGGCGCGGCTGGCGACGTCGGTGATCTCGAACAGCGACAGCAGCGCGGCGTGGTGCTCGGCCGGCGCCTCCTGGTCGGCGAAGTACCGCGCCCGCGCGAACAGGTCTTCGAGACGCATCAGCGTGCGGATGCGTTCGTTCAGCGGATGTTCGTAGCGGATCACCGGGTGGCGTGCTGTCGCGCAGTCGTCATTCTGCCAAAAATCCGCGGGAGGTCACGGCTCGCGTGCTGCCGCGGCGCCGGCGAGCGCGCGATAGCGTGCGTCCAGCCGTTCGACCTGGGGCATGAGGTCGGCGACCGATCCGGTGTTGTCGATCACGTCGTCGGCCCCGGCGAGCCGCGCGGCGCGGCCGAGCTGCGTTGCCATGATGCGCCGCACCGTCTCGGGCGTGAGGCCGCTGCGCTGGACCACGCGGCGGACCTGCTCGTCCTCGGCGCAATCCACGACCAGGATTCGATCGACACGCTCGCGCAGGCCTCCTCGCTCGAGCAGCAGGGGCACGACGAGCAGGCCGTAGGGTCCGCGCCATGCCGTCATGGCCTGATCGATGCGCTGGCGGATGATGGGATGCAGGGCGCCCTCGAGCCTGGCGCGGAACGCGTCATCGCCGAATGCGCGGCTGCGCAGCCAGTCGCGGTCGAGCGCACCGTCAGGCCGAACCGCCTGCGCGCCGAACGCTGCGACGACGGCGGCGTGACCCGGCTGCCCGGGGGCCATCACCGCATGCGCGATCGCGTCGGCATCCTCGCACTCGACCCCGAGGGCCCCGAAGGCACGGGCGACCTCGGACTTGCCGCTGCCGATGCCGCCCGTCAATCCGACGATCAGCACTCGACGCTACCGAAGAAAGGATTGCTCGAGCGCGAGGAGCTGCGGCCCGTAGAAGAGCGCAATGCCGCCCGCGATGGCGAGATACGGGCCGAACGCCAGCGGCACGGTGTGGTCGCGGCCGCGAAAGGCGATGAGCCCAAGCCCGATCGCTGCGCCGACCACCGAGGACAGCAGGATGATCGGCACGAGCAGCTGCCAGCCCAGCCACGCGCCCAGCGCTGCGAGCAGCTTGAAGTCCCCATAGCCCATGCCCTCCTTGCCGCGCACCAGCTTGAATGCCCAGTACACGAGCCACAGCGACAGGTACCCGGCCACGGCACCGATCACCGCTTCGGGCAACGGAACGACGAACGAGGGGCTCGTGCGCCCGAACGCGGGCACCAGCAGTTGTGCCAGCAGGCCCCCCCACAGCAGTGGCAGCGTGATGTCGTCGGGCAGGAGCTGGGTGTCGAAGTCGATGAACGTGAGCGCGAGCAGCGCCCAGAGGAACAGCGCCGCCGCGATGCCGCTCGCGGTGAGCCCGAATTTGGCGACCGCGAACGCGGCGAGCACGCCGCCGACGAGCTCGACGAGGGGATAGCGCGCCGAGATCGGTGCCTTGCACGCCGAGCATTTGCCACGCAGCGCCAGCCAGGAGAGCACCGGGATGTTCTCGTGGGCGCCGATCGCGTGACCGCACGCGGGGCACGCGGAGCGCGGCACCACGAGGTTGTACGGGGGCTCGGGCGCAGCTGCGGCGGCACCGGCGAGCTCCGCGCACTGTGCCCGCCAGTCGCGCTCGAGCATGCGCGGCAGCCGATGCACCACCACGTTGAGGAAGCTTCCGACGCACAGGCCGACCACGAACGCGAGGGCCAGCGCGGCGGGCTCCGACAGCGCGATCAGCACATGCATTCCGGCGCGCGCACGCCCGGCGCGGCGCGCGCGCTCGGGCGTGTGGGGGCGTGGCCGCGGCGGAGCGTCAGACGACCTGTCCCAGCTTGAAGATCGGCAGGTACATCGCAACCACCAGGCCGCCGATGACGACGCCCAGGAAGACGATGATGAGCGGCTCGAGCAGGCTCGACAGCGCCGCCACGGCGTCGTCGACCTCGCGCTCGTAGAAGTCGGCGATCTTGCCGAGCATCTGGTCGAGCGAGCCGGATTCCTCGCCGATCTGCGTCATCTGCAGGACCATCGACGGGAACAGGTCGACGTTCGTCATGGCGTTGGTGAGGCTCACGCCGGTGGCGACTTCGGTCTGGATCCTCCGCGTTCCGGCTGCGAAGACCGCGTTGCCGGCGGCTCCGGCCACGGCATCCAGGCCTTCCACCAGGGGCACGCCGGCCGCGAACATGGTCTGCAGCGTGCGCGTCCAGCGCGCCAGGCACGCTTTCTCGAGGATGCCGCCGATGACGGGGATCTTGAGCGACAGCCGCTGGCAGGTGTAGCGGAACGGCGCCGAGCGCTTGTAGAGCATCGAGACGCCGATCCCGGAGCCGGCCGCGACCAGGAAGATGAACCACCACCATGCGACGAAGAAGTCGGAGATGCCCATCACCACCAGCGTCGCGAACGGCAGGTTGGCACCGAACGAGGAGAACACCTGCTTGAACGCGGGGATCACGAAGATCATGATGATGAACGTCACGATGATCGCCACCGAGATGACGGACAGCGGGTAGAACATCGCCGACTTGATCTTGCTCTTGATCGCGAGGATCTTTTCCTTGTATGTCGCGAGCCGGTCGAGGATCGCGTCGAGCGTGCCGGAGGCCTCGCCAGCGGCGACCAGGTTGCAGTACAGGTCATCGAAGTGCTGCGGATACTCGCGGAACGCCTGCGACATGCTCGAGCCCGATTCGACCTTGTTCTTGAGGTCCATCATCAGGCGCGAGAAGCGCGCGTTCGAATGGCCGCGCGCGACGATCTCGAACGCCTGCAGCAGCGGCACGCCGGCGCGCAGCATGGTGGCGAACTGGCGCGTGAAGAACGTGATGTCCTTCTCGTTCACGCTGCGGCCGCCGCGGAAGGCTTGCCGCTTGAGCTTGGTGATGCGAATGCCCTGGCGCCGCAGGTTCGTGCGCACCACGGCTTCGGAGGCCGCCTTGGTCTCGCCGCGCACCTGCCGGTTGTTGCGGTCCGTGCCTTCCCAGAGGAACGTGTATTCCTTGACGCGGACGTTGTCGCGCCGCTGGGCGCTGCCTGCGGTGGTTGTGGCCATGATCGATCCTTTGCGCCTCTGCGGCGTTACTCGTTGGTGACCGCCTCGATTTCCTCGAGGGAGGTCATGCCCTGCTTGACCTTCAGGAGCCCGGACTGGCGCAGGTTGCGCACGCCTTCGATCTGCGCCTGCTTGGCGATGTCGAGCGCGTTGCCGTTGCGCATGATGAGCTGGCGCATGTCATCGGAGATCGGCATGACTTCGTAGATGCCGACGCGGCCCTTGTAGCCGGTGCCCTTGCAGTAGTCGCAGCCGACCGGGCCGAACGTTTGCCACGAGCCGTCGAGATCGGCTTCCGAGAACCCCGCGCGCATCAGGGCTTCGGGCGGGATGTCCTCGGGCTTCTTGCATTGCGAGCACAGCTTGCGGCCGAGGCGCTGCGCCGTGATCATGATCACCGACGAGGCGACGTTGAACGGCGCCACGCCCATGTTGAGCAGGCGCGTGAGCGTGGTAGGCGCGTCGTTGGTGTGCAGCGTCGAGAGCACCAGGTGGCCCGTTTGCGCGGCCTTGATCGCGATGTCCGCGGTTTCGAGGTCGCGGATTTCGCCGACCATGATGATGTCCGGATCCTGGCGCAGGAACGACTTGAGCGCCGCGGCGAACGACAGGCCGGCCTTGTCGTTGACGTTCACCTGGTTGACGCCGGGCAGCTGGATTTCGGCCGGGTCCTCCGCGGTGGAGATGTTGATGCCCGGCTGGTTCAGGATGTTGAGGCAGGTGTAGAGCGACACCGTCTTGCCGCTGCCCGTGGGGCCGGTGACCAGGATCATGCCGTACGGCCGGCCGATGGCGTGCACGAGCTGCTCCTGCTGGTCGGGCTCGTAGCCCAGCGCCTCGATCCCGAGCTTGATGCCGGCCGAATCGAGGATCCGCATCACGATCTTCTCGCCGTAGAGCGTGGGCAGCGTCGACACCCGGAAGTCGATCGACTTCTGCTTGCCCAGCACGAGCTTCATGCGCCCGTCCTGGGGCACCCGCTTCTCGGCGATGTCGAGCTTGCTGATGACCTTGATGCGCGAGGCGACCTTGTCCTTGATCGCGAGCGGCGGCTGCGCGATTTCCATCAGGATGCCGTCGAGGCGATAGCGAATGCGGAAGAATTTCTCGTACGGCTCGAAGTGGATGTCCGAGGCGCCGGCGTTGATGGCGTCGATCAGGATCTTCTGGATGTACTTGACGACCGGCGCATCCTCGACCTCGTCCTGCTCCTCGACCGACGCGGCCGAGCCGGGCGCGCTGCCCGCCTCGAGGCCGACCTCGATGTCGTCGAGGTCGTTCATGTCCTTCAGGTTGACGCCGCTCGCCTCCACCACCTTCGCGATGGCCGCGGCCAGCTTGTCGTCCTCCACCACGACGGCCTCGACCACGAGATTGGTCTTGAACCGCACCTCCTCGAGCGCCTGGAGGTTGGCCGGGTCGGAGGTGGCGACGAAGAGGCGGTTGCCCCGGCGGTGCAGCGGCAGAACCCGCCGCGATTGGGCCATCTTGACGTCGACGAACTCCTTGTTGATCGCGTCGAGGTCGAATGCGGTCAGGTCGAGCAGGGGGACGCCGAAGGCGCGCGCCGCGAAGATGGCGAGCTGCTGGGGGGTCATGCGCTTGCCGAGCAGGAGCTGCTCGACGAAGGCGACGCCGGCGGTCTGCGCCTGCGTCTGCATGGCTTCCGCCTCGTATTCCGACATCACCCCGTGCTGCGCGAGCGCTCGGGCGAGCCCGCTGATATTGCGGGTGGCGGCGTGGGTGGCCATCAGTGGTCGTCAGCGCACAGGTGAAAACCAGCCGGAAGCAAGGGGCATGCCGCGAGCCGTTTTTACCTTGCGGGACCGGGGCTTATTCCATTTGCATGAAACTTAACTGGAAGATGATGCCCGCTCGGATCGGGTTTGTAAAGCCGCCGGCGGACGCCCCACGGGTGCTACGAGCTTGACGACCCTGACCGCGCGATCCTGGGTCTGGAGAATTTCCACCGCCTGCCCGGCCACCTGGAAGCGCATGCCGGCGTCCGGGATGTCGCCCAGATGCTCCACGATGAGGCCATTGAGCGTTTTCGGGCCATCCAGCGCAAATTGGGTGCCCAGCCGCCGGTTCAGGGTGCGCAGGAGCACCATGCCGTCGACCACGATGGAGCCGTCCGCCTCGCGCCGGAAGCTGTCGGCGCCGCCCGGGGCCTGGGTGGTGAATTCGCCGATGATCTCCTCGACGATGTCCTCGATCGTCACGAGGCCCTGCAGCTCGCCGTATTCGTCCACCACGAGGCCGAAGCGCTGGCGATCGGCCTGGAACTGCTGCAGCTGGGTCAGGAGCGGCGTGCCGACGGGCACGAAATAGGGCGGCCGCAGCAGCGCGCGCAGGCGATCGGTATCGAGCTCGTCGTTGATGCAGACCTGCACGACGCTCTTGAGGGGCAGCACGCCGACGATGTTCTCCAGGCTTTCCTCGTAGACCGGGACGCGCGAGTGGTACGACGTCGCCAGCTGCTGGCGCAACAGCTGCGGCTTCTCGTTCAAGTCGAGCGCATGGATCTGGCTGCGCGGCGTCATCACGTCCTCGACGCTGACGGCCTCGAGGTCCATGAGGTTGGCGAGCATGGTCTTGTGCTTGCCGCGAAAATACTGGCTGCCCTCGAGCACCAGCGAGCGGAGCTCCTCCTGCGTCAGCACGCTGCTCGACTGTGACGCAGGACGGAAGCGAAACAGCTTCAGGAGCGCCTGCACGAAGAGGTTCACGAACCACACCACCGGGCGCGCAATCCGCAGCATCGGCGTCAGCACGTAGCTCACGAGCGGGGCGAGCGTGTCGGCGTACGCCGCGCCGACCACCTTGGGCGTGATCTCGCTGAAGACCAGCAGTGCGAACGAGATCACGACAGTGCCGAGCGAGAGCGCCAACTGGCCTTCGCCGAACAGCCGCTTGGTGATGACCGCCGTAAGCGTCGCTGCGGCGGCTGCCACCAGCGTGTTGCCGAGCAGGATGACGCCTAGCAGGCGGTCGGTTTGCGCGAGCAGGCTCGTCGCGAGCTTCGCGCTGCGCGAGCCGCGCTGCGCGCGATGCTTCAGGCGGTAGCGGTTGCTCGCCATCATGGCCGTCTCGGCGATCGAGAAGAAGCTGGCGACGAGGATCAGGATCGCGAGCGCGATGCCGAGCGTGGAAAGCGGAATGTCGTCCATCGTCGTGCGCCGCTAGCCGCGGTGCAGCAGCACTTCGAGCACGAACTTGCTGCCGAGGTAGCCGAGCACGAGCAGCAGCGTGCCGGCGAGGATCCACTTGAGCGCCGTGCGGCCGCGCCACCCGTAGCGCCAGCGGCCGAACAGCAGCACCGCGAAGGCCGCCCATCCGGCGACGGAGAAGACGTTCTTGTGCGTGAACGTCACCGGCTTGCCGAACAACGACTCGGAGAACAGGATGCCGCTCGCCAGCGCGACGGTGAGCAGCACGAAGCCGATGCCGATGAGGCGAAACAGATAGCGCTCCAGCGTGAGCAGCGGCGGTGTCGCCGGCTCGGCCGCCGCCGGCGCGCCGCGATGCAGGCGCTGCTCGATGCCCGTCAGCACGGTTGCCTGCAGCGCGGCCACGACGAACAGCGCGTAGGCAACCAGCGCGACGCTGATGTGGGCGGCCGCCCATGGCGCGTCGGCGTAGGGAAACGGATGCGGGCGGCCCGACAGTGCAGGCAGCGATGCGCACAGCGCTGCGACGGGCAGGATCATGATCGCCACGCCGGGCAGGATGCGCAGCGCGCCCGACGCCCACGCGACCAGCACGGCAAGCCCTGCGACGAGCGACAGCGCGTGCGGGAACGACAGGTCGAGCCCTGCCGGCGTGACGATGGCGCGCACGATGACCACTGCGTGCACTGCGAGCGCGAGACCGATCGAAAGCGGGCGCAGTCCCGCGGGCGTTGCGCGGCCGGCCTCGTGGGGCCGGCACACCCAGGCCGCCGCGACGTACAGCGCGGCGACGATCACGTGCAGTAGAATGTCCAACCCGGCTCCCGGCGGCGAGCGTGCAGTGCGCGCTTCGCCGCGACCCAGTTTACCGCACGTGCGGCGACCGCCCGGTCGTCGTGGCCGCGGCCAAGGAACCATGCTCGAGAACCTCACCGATCGCCTCTCGCGCGTCGCCAAAACGCTGCGCGGCGAGGCGCGCCTCACCGACGCCAACATCCAGGAGGCGCTGCGCGAAGTGCGCTTCGCGCTGCTCGAAGCGGACGTCGCGCTGCCTGTCGTCAAGGACTTCATCGCCGGGCTGCGCGAAAAAGCCGTGGGGCAGGAGGTCGTCGGCTCGCTGACGCCCGGCCAGGCGCTCGTCGCCGTCGTGCAGCGCGAGCTCATCGCGCTCATGGGCGGCGCGGCAGCTCCGCTCAACCTTGCGACCAAGCCGCCGGCGGTGATCCTGCTCGCCGGCCTGCAGGGCGCGGGCAAGACGACGACCGCGGCCAAGCTCGCGCGCCTCCTCGCGGCCGAGCGGCGCAAGGTCCTGCTCGTGTCGGCCGACGTGTATCGGCCGGCGGCCATCGAGCAGCTCGCCACGCTGGCGAAGCAGGTGGGCGTCGACTGGCTGCCCTCCGATCCTTCGCAGCAGCCAGTGGACATCGTGCGCGGCGCGCTCGAGCACGCGCGGCGGCACTATCACGACGTGCTCATCGTCGACACCGCCGGCCGCCTCGCGGTCGACCAGGAGATGATGCGCGAGATCGCCGCGTTGCACGCCGCCGTCACGCCGGCCGAGACGTTGTTCGTGGTCGACGCGATGCAGGGCCAGGACGCCGTGAACACCGCGCGGGCGTTCCGCGAGACGCTGCCGCTCACCGGCGTGATCCTCACCAAGCTCGACGGCGACGCGCGCGGCGGGGCGGCCCTGTCGGTGCGCCACGTCACCGGCGCGCCGATCAAGTTCGCCGGCGTGTCGGAGAAGATCGACGGCCTCGAGGTGTTCCATCCCGAGCGCATGGCTTCGCGCATCCTCGGCATGGGAGACGTGCTGTCGCTGGTCGAGGAGGTGCATCGCACCGTCGACGTGGAGCAGGCCAAGAAGCTCGCCAAGAAAGTGCGCAGCGGCAAGGGCTTCGACCTCACCGACTTCAAGGCCCAGATCGCGCAGATGCGCAAGATGGGCGGCCTCGCCGGCATGCTGGACAAGCTGCCCGCCGAGCTCGCGCGCGCGGCGCAGGGCACGAGCGTGGACGAGCGCAAGATCGGCCGCATCGAGGGCATCATCGATTCCATGACCCCTGGCGAGCGCGCCAAGCCCGAGATCATCAAGGCGTCGCGCAAGCGCCGCATCGCGACCGGTGCCGGTGTGTCGGTCCAGGAGGTCAACCAGCTGCTCAACCAGTTCGAGCAGACGCAGAAGATGATGAAGATGGTCAGCAAGGGCGGCGTCGCGAAGATGCTCCGCGGGATGCGCCACCTGGTGCCCGGTCGCTAGCCGCGTCCCGGGCCTACCCCTGGCGCCGCCGGGTCGTGGCCGCCATGCCCGGCCGTGCGCCTGGGCGGTTGCCGGTGGGTCGCTTTCCGTAGTATTATCAACATCTTTTTCCGGGCAACCGGCGCGGTGCAAGGCCTGTATGCGGGCCCGCCGCCAGCCGCCTCATTGCCGCGCACGCGAGCCGCGCACAAGGCTTCGCCAAGATCACGAGGAACACAGCATGGTCGTCATCCGCCTGGCTCGCGGGGGTGCGAAGAAGCGCCCCTTCTACAACGTCGTCGTCGCTGATTCGCGCGACCGGCGCGACGGCCGCTTCATCGAGCGCGTCGGGTTCTACAACCCCGTCGCGGCGGCTCACGAGGAAGGCCTGCGCATCGCGCAGGAGCGCGTGAGCTACTGGACCGAGCGTGGCGCGCAGATGTCGGACACGGTCGCGATGCTCGTCAAGCGCGCGCGGTCGAGCGCGCCTGCAGGCGCTGCGGCACCCGCGGCGGCCGCGCCTGCTGTGCCGGCCGCGCAGCCCGCGGCCTGACCGCCACGGAGACTGCGCACGCCGCCCCGAGCGGCGTCGTCGTGATGGGCCGCATCGGCGGCGCCTATGGCGTGCGCGGCCAGGTGCGGGTCGTGCCGGTCTCCGAGGATCCGCTCGCGCTTGGCCGTCACGCGCGCTGGTGGGTCCGCCGGCGTGACAACGAGCCGTGGCAGCCATGCCAGGCGAGCGGAGTCAAGGCGCACGGCGGTGCGCTCGTGGCAACGCTCGCAGGGGTGGCGAATCGCGAAGACGCTGAGCGCCTGCGCGGTGCGCAAGTGGGTATCGCGCGCGACGACCTGCCTGCGTTGGCCGAAGGCGAGATCTACTGGACCGACCTGCAGGGCCTTGTCGTGATCAATCGCGACGGTGTGGTGCTCGGACATGTGACCGGCATGATGGACAACGGCGCGCACGCCATTGTCCGCGTGCAACCCGATGCCGCGGAAGGTGCTCGAGCCGAGCGCCTGATCCCGTGGGTGCCGGCGCACGTGGAGCGCGTGGACCTGGCCGGCCGCACGATCCAGGTCGACTGGCCGGCGGACGAGGATTGACCGGACGAGCCATGCGCATCGACGTCGTGACGCTGTTTCCCGAGATGGTCGAGCACGCGACGCGCTTCGGAGTCACGGGCCGGGCACGCGAGCGTGCCCTGTGGCGGCTGCATCTGTGGAACCCGCGCGACTTCGCCAGCGACGCGCACCGGACGGTCGATGATCGCCCCTATGGTGGCGGCCCCGGCATGGTCATGATGCCCGGTCCGCTCGCGGCCGCCATCGATGCCGCCCGCGCGGCGCAGCGCGCCGATGGATGCGCGACCACGCGCACGATCCATCTCACGCCCGCGGGCACGCCGCTCGCGCATGCACGCGTGATGGCGCTGGCGCACGCGCCGGCCGCCGGTTACGTGCTGGTGGCCGGACGCTACGAGGGCATCGACGAGCGGCTGGCCGCGCGTCTCGACGAGGAGATGTCGATCGGCGATTTCGTCGTGTCGGGCGGCGAGTTGCCGGCGCTCATGCTGATCGACGCGCTCGCGCGGCAGTTGCCCGGTGCGCTCAACGATGCGCAATCGGCCGTGCAGGAGTCGTTTGCGGCAGGGCTGCTCGACTGTCCGCATTACACGCGGCCCGAGGTTTACGCCGGTGAAGCGGTGCCGGCCGTGCTGCTGTCCGGGGATCACGCCCGCATCGCGCGCTGGCGGCACGCACAGGCGCTGCGGCGTACGCGGGCGCGCAGGCCGGATCTGCTCGCCGCGCGGGGGCTGTCGGCCGACGAATTGCGCCTGTTGGCCGAGGAAGCAGCCGAGGATTGAAGTAGAATTGCACCACAAACCAGGCCGTCCATGTCGCGCATCGCGCCCGACCTCTGGCACCGCGCCGCAAAAGGAACTGCCATGAACGTCATCGAGATGCTCGAGCGCGAGGAAATCGCGCGCCTCAACAGGACGATCCCGGACTTCGCGCCCGGCGACACCGTGATCGTGAACGTCAACGTGGTCGAAGGCGAGCGCAAGCGCGTCCAGGCGTACGAAGGCGTGGTGATCCGCAAGCGCAATCGTGGCCTCAACTCGGGCTTCACGGTGCGCAAGATCAGCAGTGGCGAAGGCGTCGAGCGCACATTCCAGACCTATTCGCCGCTCATCGCGAGCATCGAGGTCAAGCGCAGGGGCGACGTGCGCCGCGCCAAGCTGTACTACCTGCGCGGACGCTCGGGCAAGTCGGCGCGCATTCGCGAGAAGCTCGCCAGCCGGGACCGCGCCAAGAGCGCGGAATGACGCATTGCGGGCCCGTCGCCTGACGGGCTGCGGCACTTGAGAGCGGCCCCGCGCGGGCCGCTTTTCATTGGGCGCGGCCGCTCGCGCGGGCCGCCGGGCTGTTTCTCCAATGGCCCGCTTCTTGCTGTTCTGGCTTGTCAGCCCTGGCCTTTTCAACGAAGATTCCAACGGCATAAAACCGACGGCATGCCGTCCGCGCGATGAAGGCGACGCTCTACGAAGCCCTGGGCATCCTGCCGACGTCCTCCGACGAGGAAGTCCGGGCCGCGTTGCGCCGCGTGATCCGCAAGTACTACGCCAAGACGCGCGACGGCCAAGGCAACGTCGAAGAAGCGCTGCGCTTCATCAATCATGCCAGCCGCATATTGAGCGATCCGTCGCGACGCACGCGCTACGACCAGGAGCTCTCCGTCTCGGACGGCACGACGGAGCAGCAGATTGCGCACGTCGTCACGAACGCCATGGCCGAGGCGGGCGAGCAGACCGACGTCAGCGCGAACAGCGCCAAGCCCGCACCCGAAGTAGAGGACCTGCTGGGCGACGACCTCGACACCGGCCTGCCGGAGGAAAAGCGCGACTTCCCGTTCCACCATCCGGGGTTGACCGAGCGCGTCGCGTCGTTCAGCCGCTCACCGATCGTCACCGTGGGACTGTGCGCGCTGTTCGGCGCCTTCATCGCCGCAGCGATCATCTTCGTCACGCCCGCGGACGCCGTGCTCGTCGCCAAGCAGGTGCTCGTGTGGCTCACGCTCACCCTGGTCGCGCTCACCGGCATCTACGGCATCGTGCACGGCCTCGCGTTCCTGCGCCGGCGCACGGTCGTGGGCCAGCCCGCGTTGCTGCCCCAGACCGACCTTGCGATTCTCAACTGGCGCCGCGAGAAGAGCGTGTTCCTCGGGACCAACCAGCCGCAGGAAGATGCGTCGTGGATCTTCCAGCTGCGCATGGCGGAGCTCGAGCGCGCCAAGTCGGGCAGGACCAGCGAGCCGCGGCCGTGGCACCGCCTGGCCGCGCGCCTGTTCGACTACGCGATCTGGGGGCTCGTGCTCGCGCTGCTGCTTTCGGAGGTGCGTGCCTCGGGCATGATCCCGGAGAACCTCGGCTATTGGCTTGGCCATCCGCTGTTCGCGCCGATCCTCATCACGGGATCGTTCATTCCCGTCGAGGCGCTGCTCATCGCAGCTCTCGGAACGACGCCGGGCAAGTGGCTGTTCGGCGTCTATCTGCAGTTCTCGATCTCCGACGCGTACGCGCGGCGCGACACGCGCGCACAGCTCGAGCGCGGGTTCCGGCGCGCGTTTCGCGTGTGGTGGGAAGGCATCGGCTGCGGATTTCCGTTGCTCGCACCCGTGCTCATCGCAGTGGCGTACGAAAAGGTCGCGCAAAACCAGGAGACCGATTGGGACTTCGCGCAGGACGTCCTGGTCACGCACGGCCCCGCGGGCGTGCTCAACACCGTCACCGGCGTGTGCGGCCTGGCCGCCATGCTCTGGCTCTACGGCGTGGCGTGGCACCAGCCGATGGCCGAGTCGATCGCGTGGGCCCGCACCACGCTGGCCGAGGCGTTGCCATCGCCGTCGCGCCTGACCGGCGGCTTCGCGGCCAACGCCGGGCGCATCGGCATCCTGTCGCCGCCTGCGAGCACCACGCCAACCGATGCGCGCGCGAACCTGCCGCCGGCCGCCGCGCAACTGGAGGCGCCGAAATCGGCGACGAGCGTCACTACGCCGTCGCTCGATCCGGACGTCACGGCGCTCATGGACGAGCGGCGCGCCCGCATCGCGGTGCTGCGCGTCGAAGGTCCACGCATGCTCAACGCGGGCAACTACCGCCGCGCGTCCGAGCTTTGCCGCGCATGGACGGACCTGGAGCTCGCGAGCGCCGAAGCGCAGCGCTGCCTCGGGCAGGCGCTGCAGGCACAGGGCTACTATCAGGACGCGATCAACGCGTTCCGCAAGGCCAAGCAATACGACCCTGCCGATCGCTCGCTCGATGTCGCGATCGATCGCGCGCAGCGCGGCATCGTCGCCGACTTCCTCAATCGCTATCGCCGCTAGGCGGCGCGGGTGGCGCTACAGCGCTGCCATCCACAAGGGCAGCGTCGCGACCGCAAGCAGCGTGCCGGTCGAGATGAGCAGCGCGACCGGCGCGCCGACGCCATTCATCTGCATGGCCAGGATGTACGCCGACGTCGCGGTCGGCACCGAGGCCAGGATGACGGCGACCTGCCGCTCCGCCGGTGCGAGGCCCAGCGCGTTCGCGGCAACCAAGGCAACGGCCGGCACGATCGCGAGCTTCGTCACCTGCCACCATGCCAGTGCCGGCCATGGGAGCGTTCCGCGCGTGAAGCGCAGGCCCGCACCAACGGCGAGGAGCCCGAGCGGGACGGCCGCAGCGGCGAGCAGCTCGAGGATGTGCGCCGGCAGCGCGGGCAACGGCAGACGCAGCGCGTTCCACGCGATGCCCGTCGCGCACGCGAGCACCAGCGGATTACGGACCAGCGCCGGGATCATCCGCGCATCGCCGCCACGCACGAGCATCGCGACGGCCGCGACGTTGACCACGGGCACCAGCACGCCGACGAGCAGGCTCATCGCGGCAACGGCGCCGGCGCCACCGATGCGTGTCGCTGCCGCGAACGCGACGTACGTGTTGAACCGGAATGCGCATTGGAAGCAGGCTGCGAAGGTCGGCTGCGGCAGGCGGAACAGTGGCGCGGCCAGCGCCGAGAGCGCCATGCCCGTGCCCGTGAACATCAGCCCCACCGCGATCAGCCGGCTCGCGTCGCCGAAGGCCAGCGGAGACGTCGCGAGCGAGCGAAACAGCAGCGCGGGAAACAGCACGTAATAGACGAGCCGCTCGACCCCGTTCCAGAACGATGGCACGAAGCCGCGCAGGCGCGCGAGCGCTGCGCCGAGCGCGATCAGCAGGAAATCCGGAAGGAGCAGCAGCGCCGCGCTCACGACGCGCGGTCAGCGGTTGCGCTCGTGTGCGCGGCCCGGCTCGAGCAGGCCGCGCGCGCCGATCACCGGCGCTTCAGCAGGAACCAGAACGCCCCATCGGCTTCGCCGTGCCCCAGGAGCTCATTGCCGGTCTGGCGCGAGAAGGCCTCGAAATCGCGCACGCTGCCAGGGTCGGTTGCCGTGATGCGAAGCACCTGGCCCGACTTCATGTCGTTCAGCGCTTTTTTCGTGCGCAGCACGGGCAGCGGGCAGTTGAGGCCGCGCGCGTCGACTTCGCGATCGATGGTCTGCATGGGACGGGTGGCTTGGCGCCAAAGCGCGAATTATACCAACGCGGTAGCGCGCGCCTGCCGCTCGCGCCTCAGCGGCGCATGCGCTCGACCAGCTCCGTCGTGGAGCGTGCGTAGCGGAACGGGATGGCGACGAAGCGGCCGCCGCGCGCGATCACTTCGGCCGCCCCGGCAGTGGTGGCCGCCGTGTAGTCCCCACCCTTGACGAGGATGTCGGGCGCGCACGCGACGATGAGATCGCGCGGCGTATCGGCGTCGAACGGGACGACCAGATCCACGCAGGCGAGCGCCGCCAGCACCGCCATGCGGTCGTCGAGCGCGTTGAGGGGGCGCTCGGCGCCTTTGGCGAGCCTGCGTACGGAAGCGTCGGTGTTCACCGCCACCGCGAGCGCGGCGCCCAGCCCGCGCGCCTGCTCGAGATACGTCACGTGGCCGCGGTGCAGCAGGTCGAAGACGCCGTTGGTGAAGACCAGCGGCCGCGGCAGGGCCGCGATCCGCGCGAGCGCATCGGCGGCCGTGGCGATCTTGCGCGGGTAGACGGGTTCGGGCAGGGAGTGCTTCACCGCCCGCTTTTCGGTCAGATCGTCTCGAACAGCTTGACCACCCGCACCACACCCGATGTCGTGGATGCGATGCGCGCGGCGGCGTCGCCCTCGTCCTTGCGCACGAGGCCCATGAGATACACCACGCCGCGCTCGGTCACGACCTTGACGTGCGTCGCCGAGAACGCGGTCTGCTCGACGAAGCGTGCCTTCACCTTGGAGGTGATGTACGTGTCGTTGGTGCGCTCGGAAAGCGTGGTGACCGGACGGACCTCGACTTCGTCGTAGACGCGCTTGACCGGATTGGTCGTGCGCGCGATCTCTTCCATGTCGGCCTTGATCTTCGCGTCGGGCACTTCGCCGGACAGCAGCACGATGCCGTTGTAGCTCGTCACGTTGACGTGCACCTGGTCGCCCCAGCGCGAGTTGCGCACGTTGCCGATCTTGAGCTCGATCGACTCGTCGTCGGCCTGCGCACCCACGGACCGGCGGTCCGTCGCGACCAGCGCGGTGCCGCCGACCGCGGCGCCCACCACGAGCGGCACGCAGCCGCTGAGCGACGCGGCCGCGGCCACCAGCGACGCGAGGCTTAGGATCAGAATGGGCCGAAACGTCATTCGTCGTCTCCGAGCAGCGTCGCGTCGATCGCGTCGCACAGGCAATGGATGGTCAGGAGGTGGACCTCCTGGATCCGCATGGTGCGGTCGTGCGGAACGCACAGATGGACGTCGCCAGGCGCGAGAAGTTCACCGATGCGGCCGCCACCCTTGCCCGTGAGGGCGACGACGTGCATGTCGCGCTCCTGCGCCGCCTGCACGGCTGCGATGACGTTGGCCGAGTTGCCCGACGTCGAAATCGCGAGCAGCACGTCGCCCTTGCCGCCGAGCGCCCGGACCTGCTTGGCGAAGACCTGCTCGAATGCGTAGTCGTTCGCCACCGCCGTGAGCAATGACGTGTCGGTGGACAGCGAGATCGCCGGCAGCTCGGGGCGCTCGCGCTCGAAGCGTCCGACGAGCTCGGCCGCGAAGTGCTGGGCGTCCGCGGCCGATCCGCCGTTGCCGCACGCGAGGATCTTGCCGTCGGCGAACAGGCAGTCGGTGAGCAGCGCGGCTGCGCGCGCGATGTGCGGCGCCATCGCGTCGGCCGCGGTGCGCTTCAGCTCCGCCGAGTCGGCGAAATGGCCCTTGATGCGCTTTTGATGGTCGATCATGCGGCCGCCATTGTAGCGTTACGCGCCGTCGATCACGTTGCGCAGCCAGTCGACCCGGGACGGATCGACGCGGTCGAGCAGGATCGCGTCGAAGCGGCAGCGGGGGTCGCCGCGCTGGCCGAGCAGATAGACCTGCGCCGCTGCAACCAGCCGGGCGCGCTTGACCGCGGTGATGCTTTCCGCCGCACCGCCGAAACGCGCCGAGCTGCGCAGCCGCACCTCGACGAACACCAGGGTGTCGCCGTCGCGCGCGACGAGGTCGATCTCCCCGCGGCGCGTGCGGAAGTTGCGCGCCAGGATCGTGAGCCCGCGGGCCTCCAGGAAGCGGCCGGCGAGAGCCTCGGCGTCCACCCCGGCACGCGCGCGTGCTTCAGCGCGGGCTGTCGAGCGGGACGAGCTGCCCGTCACGGTAGACGGCGAGGCGGCCCTCGCGCTGGAAGGTGTGGCCATCGAGCGTCAGGCGGCCGATGGCGCCATCCACCGTGAGGCGCTCCGGCGGGCCGTCGACGAAGGCTTGCGCGACGCGAAATGCATCGAGCCCGAGCGCATAGAGGCGCGTCAGCGCCGCATTGCCGAATTCGCGCCGCGGCAGGCGGGCGAACTCGGGCGCATCCGGCTTGATGATCCACGGGATGTCGACGATGCGCACGTCCTCGAGGTCGCGTGCGGCAGTGGCGGGCGGCCGGTCGAACGCGAGGCCGCTGGCATAGGCGCCAATGCCGCTCACGTAGGGTTTCACCAGCGCCGCGCGCTCGCCGTCGAGTGCCAGCAGCACGGCGTCGGGCAGGGCCTTGACCAGCGCCTTGCGCAGCGCGCCCAGCGATTCGGGCGATGCGTCGACCGCGTACCCCGCAGGCGCCGCGCCGCCGATGCCCACCCATTCCCCGGAGAACGTCGCGGCGAGCCGGTGCATGAGCGGCGAATCGCCTTCGACGATGTCGATCGCCTTCACGCCGTCGCGCATGGCCGCGCGCGCCAGCACGCGTGCATCGCTTTCGACGGAAAGCGCAAGCGACCAGGTATTGGGCGGCAGGGGACTGCCGTCGTCGAGCTGGTTGAGGGCCACGGTGTTGGGCCATTGCCCGCCTGCGATCGCCAGCGTCTTCAGGTCGTCGCGTACGAGCGGGCCGACGATGACGCGGACGCCACGCTCGCGTGCGGCATCGAACGCGCTGATCACGCCGTCGTCACGATGGCCGATCACCACGCAGCGGTCGGTCATGCCTGCGGCTTCCGCGGCGGCCATGAACCCGGCGCGCACGGCATCGGCCACGCGCGCATAGGCAGGCGCCTCGAGCGGCAGCACGAGCGCGATGGAAGGGCCCCGCGCTGCGGGCGGCGTTGCCGGAGGACCGAACTGCGGGTCGGCGATACCCGGTGGGCCAGGCGATAGCGACGGCGCTGTGCTTGGCGCATCGCTTGTCGGCGCCGACTGCGCCCCGCACAATTGCGCGGCCAGCGCGAGCGCCACGCCGAGCAAGCAGGCCCGGAAGCGCGAAGTTGTGGGAAGGCGGGGCATCGGGAGGGTTACGTTGACGCAATCCGGAGCGGGCGGATCATCCACGGAGTCCGCCGCGATTCCCCCGTTTCGCGCCGAGCCCGGGGCATTATATGTGGTCGCAACGCCCATCGGTAACCTGCGCGACCTCACGCTGCGCGCGCTCGACATCCTCGCGAGCGCCGATGTCATTGCGGCCGAGGACACGCGGGTGACGCTGCCGCTGCTGCGCCGGCATGGCATCACGACCAAGCCGTGGTCGCTTCACGCGCACAACGAGGCGGAGCAGAGCGGTGCGATCGTCGCAGCACTCGGGCAAGGGCGCAGCGTCGCGCTCGTCACCGACGCCGGCACGCCGGCGTTGAGCGACCCGGGTGCGCGCCTGGTGCGCGAAGTGCGCGCGGCCGGCTTTCGCGTCGTGCCCATTCCCGGCGCTTCGGCACTGGCCACCGCGCTTGCTGCAGCCGGCCTGCGTGCAGCCACGTTCGCGTTTCTCGGCTTCCTGCCGGCCCAGGACAAGGCGCGCCGCGCGCTGGTCGAGCCGCTCGCCGCGCTGCCGATGGCGTTGATGGTCTACGAAGCGCCTCACCGCGTGCGTGCGACCGTGCAGTGGCTGCACGAGATGCTGGGCGAGCGTGACCTCGTCGTCGCGCGCGAGCTGACCAAGGTCTTCGAGACGATCGCGCTGGTGCCGCTGCGTGAGGCCGCCGCGTGGCTCGCGGCCGAGTCGAATCGCGAACGCGGTGAATTCGTGCTGATCGTCGATGCGCCGGTGGACAGCGCTCCGATCGGCGTGCCGCCCGAGGCCGAGCGCTGGCTGCGCGCGCTCGTCGCCGAGCTCCCGCCGGCGCGCGCCGCACGAGTGGTCGCGCAACTCACCGGCGCCGCGCGCGACGCGTGCTATGCCCGCGCGCTCGCGCTCAAGGACGCCGGCGGCTGATCAGACGCCGAGGTGACGCGTGAGCGCCGCGGCATCGCGGGCCAGCGCCGCGGATTCGCCTTCGTGCACGAACTGGCCCTTGGCCATGACGTACGCGCGATCGGTGTGCGCGAGCACCGCGTGGAAATTGCGGTCGACCACGAGCACCGCAAGGCCGGCGGCGCGCAGGTCGGCGACGATGCGCCAGATCTCGCGCACCACGAGCGGCGCAAGGCCCTCCGTGGCCTCGTCGAGCAGCAGCAGGTCGGGATTGGTCATCAACGCGCGGCCGATCGCGAGCATCTGCTGCTCACCGCCGGAGAGCTGCTGCCCCCCGTGGGTCAGGCGCTCGCCCAACCGCGGGAAGGCCTGCAGCACGCGGACCAGCGTCCAGTCGCGCCGTCCGAGCGCGCCGGCGCGCGCGGCGAGCAGCAGGTTCTCGCGCACCGTGAGATTGGGGAAGATGCCGCGGCCTTCGGGCACGTAGGCCAATCCCAGACGGGCCACGGCGTCGGGACGTGCGCGCGTGCAGTCGCGGCCGCGCACGCGCACCTCGCCGCGCGACGCGCGCACGTGCGCGAGCACCGTGCGGATCAGCGTGGTCTTGCCCATGCCGTTGCGCCCGAGCAGGCCGACGGCCTCGCCATCGTGGACGCTGAGCGAGACGCCGCGCAGCACGTGGCTCTCGCCATAGTGCGCATGCAGCTCATGCGCGCGCAGCAGCGGCTCGGTGCTCACCCGGACAGCGCCTCGCCCAGGTACGCCGTCTGCACGTCCTGGTTGTCGCGGACGTCCTGTGGTGCGCCAGTCGCGAGCACGGCGCCATCGACCATCACGGTGATGCGGTCGGCGATGCGGAACACCGCGTCCATGTCGTGCTCGACCAGGAGCATGCCGTGACCCGGCTTGAGTGCGGCGAGGAGCTCGATCATGCGCGTCGATTCCTCGGGGCCCATGCCCGCGAGCGGCTCGTCCAGCAGCAGCATCTGCGGGGCGGTGGCGAGGCACATGGCAATCTCGAGCTGGCGCTTCTGCCCGTGGGCGAGGCTGCCGGCCATGCGCCCGGCAAGGGCGTCGATGCCTGCGCGCGCGAGCGCGTCGTGCGCGAGCGCGAGGGTCGTCGCGCATGCGGCCGCGGCATCGAGGAGCGCCACAGGCCGCTGATGGCGCGCCTGCGCGGCCAGCCGGCAATTCTCCAGCACCGTGAAGCGGGGAAAGATCGTGGTGCGCTGATACGTGCGCCCGAGGCCTGCGCGTGCGCGCCGCGGCTGGCTCCACTGCGTGACGTCGTGACCGAGCAGCTCGACACGACCGCTGGTGGGCGCGAGCTCGCCCGCCAGCACGTTGACGAGCGTCGACTTGCCTGCGCCGTTGGTGCCGATCAGGGCGTGCACCTCACCACGCGCGACGTCGAGCGAGACGTTGTCGACCGCCTTCAGGCCGCCGAAGCGCCGCGTGATCTCGTTGGCGCGCAGGAGGACGTCAGTCGGCATGCACGACATCCGGTCGCGCGCGCCGGCGCGCGCGCCACTGCGCGGACAGTCCGACGATGCCCTGCGGCATCAGCGCCACCGCGGCGATGATGACGAGGCCGAGCATCAGCTGCCAGTGCCGCGTGAAGCCGCCGAACACCGCTTCGGACTGGAAGAGCTCCTTCAACAGCACGAAGGCCAGCGCGCCGATCACGGCGCCGCGGAAGCTGCCCACGCCGCCCAGGATCACCATCAGCAGCACGGTGCCCGACTGGCTCCACGCGAGGATCTCGGGATTGACGAAGCCGTCCTTCACCGCGTAGAGGAACCCCGCGACCCCCGCAAGCGCGCCGCCGAGCGTGAAGGCGGCGAGCTTGTACGGATACGTCGCGAAGCCGGCCGCGCGCATGCGCTGCTCGTTTGCGCGTATGCCGGCCAGCGCGTGGCCGAAGCGCGAGCGCGCGACCAGCAGCAGGAAGCCGTAGGTGAGGCACAGCGCGAACAGCGTCGCGTAATAGAACGGTAGTCGCGCATCGAGGTCGAGCAGCGTGACACCGCCGATCGCCAGCGCGGGCTTGACGTACAGGTAGATGCCGTCGCTGCCGCCGCCCAGCCTCGTGTCATGGAAGACGTAGTACGCCATCTGCGCGAAGGCGAGCGTGACCATGATGAAGTAGATGCCGCGCGTGCGCAGCGACAGCGCGCCCACGGCGAGCGCGCATGCGGCAGCCACCAGCATGGCGGCGGGCAGGAGCCAAAGCACGCTCGGTGGCACGGTCTTGGATGAGAGCAGGACCGTCGCGTACGCGGCTACGCCGAAGAACGCCGCGTGGCCGAACGAGACCAGCCCGGTATGTCCGACGAGCAGCTCGAGCGACAGCGCGAAGATCGCGAGGATCATGATGGTGGCGGCGAGATCGACGTAGAACGCACCGCCGACCAGGGGGAATGCCGCGAGCAGCAGGCCGCCGATCAATGCGGGAAGCGCGCGCGCGATGACAGTCATGCCTGCCGGAACAGTCCCTCGGGACGCCACAGCAGCACCGCCGCCATGAGCAGATAGACGAGCACCCCGGCTGCCTGCGGGAAGAACACCTTGCCGAACGTGTCGACGAAGCCGACCAGCAGCGCGGCGACGAGCGCGCCGCGAATGGAGCCGATGCCGCCGATCACGACGACCACGAAGCAGATGATGAGCACCTGGTTGCCCATGCCCGGATAGACCGACGAAACGGGCGCCGCGATCATGCCGGCCAGCACCGCGAGCGCCATGCCTGCGGCGAACACGAGCCGGTAGAGCATGCGGATGTCGATGCCGAGTGATTGCACCATCTCGCGGTTGGTGGCCCCGGCGCGGATCGCCATGCCCACCCGCGTGCGGGCGATGACGCCCCACATGCCCAGCGCCACGACCAGGCACACGCCCGACATGAACAGGCGATAGACGGGGTAGGTCATCAGCTCGCCGAGCGGAATGGTGCCCGCGAGCCAGCCCGGCGCCGCGACCCCGTGCACGTCGTCGCCGAACAGCAGGCTGCGCAGCTCCTCGAACACGAGGATGAGCCCGTACGTCATCAGCACCTGCTGAAGGTGCTCGCGCTCGTAGAGATAGCTCACGAAGAGCCATTCGAGCAGGTAACCCAGCACCACCGAGAGCACGAGCCCAATGAGCAGCGCCGTGAAGAATCCGCCGCCCAGATGCGCGGCGGCCCACGGCGCGAGCGCATACGCCATGTACGCGCCGATCATGTAGAAGCTGCCGTGCGCAAGGTTGATCACGCCCATGATGCCGAAGATGAGCGTGAGCCCGCTGGCGACCAGGAACAGCAGCAATCCATACTGGATCGCGTTCAGGCATTGGACGAGGAATGTGGGGACGGTCACGGCGTCTTGCGGGCTGCATGGTCTGCAGCCGTTGTGCCGCGCGCGTCGCGAGGCGGTGCGCTCCGGTTTAGGGTGCCGCAAAGCGCGCTCGTCGGGCGCGGCGTGAGGTGTTGTCCAAACGCAGCTGTCAGGCAGCACACTCCACGACGCAAGCGCGGCGTGAGGTGCTGTGCGCAGGCGCCTGTGCCGCAGCACGTCGCAGCGCGCGCGGCGCGGGACGGGTGGTCGTGTGTTGACCGCCCGTCCCGAGCCGGGTTTCGCGCGCCCGACCGGCGAGCTTTGCGGCACCCGAAGCCTGCGCGCAGCGCCTCACGCCGCGCGTGCCACTGGCGCCGTTGCAGGCGTGCCCGCCCCGCCTCGCGAAGCGTTCGCGAGCGCGTTCCAGCGACCGTCACATCTTGCAGCCAGGCGACGGATCGGCCAGCGACTTCACGGCCACGCTGACGTACTTGTTCTGCGTGCCTTCGACCTTGCGCAGGTAGATGTCCTGCACCGGCTCGTGCGACTTCGACAGCGTGAAGGCGCCGCGCGGGCTGTCGATCTTCGCCTTCTCCATCGCGGCCACGAGATCCGAGCGCTTGCTCACGTCGCCCTTGACCGCCGCGAGCCCGATGCCGAGCAACTGCGCGCTGTCGTAACCCTGCACGGCGTAGACGTCCGGTTGCATCTTGTACGCCTGCGCATAGGCGGCGCGGAACGCCTTGTCCTTCGGGATGTCGAGGCCGTCGGCGTAGTGCAGCGTCGTCAGCAAGCCCTGCGCCGAATCGCCCTGCGCCTCGAGCGTGCCATCGGTGAGGAAGCCCGGGCCGTAGAGCGGAATGGTCTTGGAGAGGCCGGCCGCGGCGTAATCCTTGACGAACTTCACTGCGCCTCCGCCCGCGAAGAACGCGTACACGGCGTCGGGCTTGGCGGCGGCAATCTCCGTCAGCAGCGCCTGGAACTCGACGTTCGGAAAGGGCAGCGTGAGCTCCTTGACCACCTCGCCGCCACTCGCCTTGAGGCCGTCCTTGAAGCCTTCGACCGACTCGTCGCCCGCGGCGTATTTCCACGTGATCGTGACGACCTTCTTCGCACCCTTGTCGCCCGCCACCTTGCCCATCGCGTACCCGGGCTGCCAGTTGGAGAACGACGCGCGGAAGATGCTCGGCGCGCACATCGGCCCGGTGACGGCGCGTGCGCCCGCATTGGGAATCACGAGCAGCGTGTTGGTGTCCTTGGCGACCTTGGCCATCGCCATGACGACGCCCGAGTGCACGGTGCCGACGACGACGTCCACGTTGTCGCGCTTGATCAGCTTGTTGATGTTGTCGACGGCCTTCGACGGCTCCGACTCGTCGTCCACCTTGTAATACTCGATCTCGCGTCCGCCGAGCTTGCCGCCCTGCTCCTGCACGTACAGCTTGAACCCGTTCTCGATCGCGGTGCCGAGCGCGGTATACGTGCCGGTGTAGGGCAGCATGAAGCCGACCTTGATCTTGTTCTGCGCCTGCGCGCTCGCGCCGGTCGCGATGAGCGCGACGGCGGCGAGGGCCGCGGCGAGCCGGGTTTTGTTCATGCGTCTCCTCCTTCGTTGTGGACCGCCATCGCGTGACGGCGGATGAATGCAATGACCACGCGCAACAGTGCCTCGGGCGCGTCGCGATGCGGCGAATGGCCGCAGTTCGCGAGCTCGACGACCTCCGCGTGCGGCGCGCGCGTCCGGATGCCATGCACCTGGGCGAGCGTCCCGTATTCGTCGTCCAGGCCCTGGATCGCCAGCACCGGACAGCGCAGCCGCGCAAGCATAGCCTCGATCGACCAGTCGCGGAACTCGGCCGACAGCCACACGTCGTTCCAGCCCCAAAACGCGGAGTCGGGGTCGGCGTGATAGCGCGCGAGCCGGGCCGGCAGCTCCGTCGTGCGATAGGCGTCACGTGCGCGCTCGATGCTCGCGATGGACACCGCCTCCACCATGATGTGCGGGGCCACGGCGATCACGCCCGCCACGGCGCGCGGGTGCAGCGTCGCGTGGATGAGCGCGATCGATCCACCGTCGCTGTGGCCGAACAGCCATGGCGGGTCACGTTCTGCGTCGACGCCGAGGGCAGCCAGCAGGCGGGGGAGCGTCTCTGCCGCCTGGACATGCATGAACTGCGGCGGCCACCGCTCGTCGGCCGGCCGTGGCGTCGACTGCCCGTAGCCATAGCGCGAATACACGAGGCCGCGATAGCCACCCGCCTCGCACAATCGTTGCGGCCAGTCGCGCCACATGGCGAGCGACCCCAGCCCCTCATGCAGGAAGATGAGGAGCGGCGCCGCGTCGTCGTGGCCGACCCAGGCGTATTCGAGGCGAATCGAGCGGCCGTCGTGCGGCAGCTCGACGAAGCCCGTTCCCATCTACTTGCGCGCCTGCTCGTGCTCGCGCAGCCGGAAGCGCTGGATCTTGCCGGTCGCGGTCTTGGGCAGATCGGCAACGAACTCGACGTAGCGCGGGTACTTGAACGGGGCGAGCTTGTCCTTCACGAAGCCCTTCAGCTCGTCCTCCAGCCTGGCATCGGCATCGCGACCGGGCTTCAGCACCACGAACGCCTTGGTGCGCGTCAAGCCGTCGGCGTCGATGCGGCCGATGACGGCTGCTTCGAGCACCGCGGGATGGCGCATCAGCACGGCCTCCACTTCGAACGGCGAGACGTACTGGCCGCTGACCTTCAGCATGTCGTCGCCACGGCCGGAGTAGACGTAATAGCCGTCGGCGTTGCGCACGTACTTGTCGCCGGTCTTGGTCCATTCGCCCTGGAACGTCGCGCGCGACTGGTCGCGGTTGCCCCAGTACATGAGCGCCGCGCTCGGGCCGCGCACGTAGAGGTCGCCGATCTCGCCGTCGCCGACGTCGCGGCCGTTCTCGCCGCGCAGCTGCACGTCGTAGCCGGGCACCGGCAGGCCGGTGGTGCCGTAGCGCACTTCGCCGGCGCGGTTCGACAGGAAGATGTGCAGCATCTCGGTCGATCCGATGCCGTCGAGGATGTCGCAGCCGAAGTGCGCGCTGAAGCGCTCGCCGATCTCGCGTGGCAGCGCTTCGCCCGCGGAAACGGCGAGCCGCAGCGCGGTGCTCGTCCGTGCGGGCAAGTCGGGCGAGGCGAGCAGGCCGGCATAGAGCGTCGGCACGCCGAAGAACACGCTGCTGCGGCGCGCGGTCAAGCGCTCGAATACCGCCGCCGGGGTTGGCCGATCGGGGAGCAGCAGCGTCGCCGCACCTGCGCTCAACGGGAAGGTCAGCGCGTTGCCGAGGCCGTAGGCGAAGAACAGCTTGGCGGCCGAAAAGACGACGTCGTCCTCGCGCAGCTTGAGCACGCCACGGCCGTACGTCGCATCGGTCCAATAGAGATTGGCGTGCGTGTGAACGGTGCCTTTCGGCCGGCCGGTCGAACCCGACGAGTACAGCCAGAAGGCCGGCTCGTCGGCCAGCACGTCGGCGGTCGCGCGCGCTTCCTCGCGCAACATCGTCTCGAATGCATGCGCGCCGTCGACGTTGCCGTTGGCGCGGCTGACGATCACGTGGGGAAGCTCGATCCCCGCTTCGGCGACCGCCTGGCGCAGCGTGGGAAGGAGCGCCGCGGACACGACCGCCGCGCGCGCGCGGCTGTGCCGGAGCATGTAGGCGTAATCGGCCGCCGCGAGCAGCGTGTTGACTGCGACAGGCACGACGCCCGCGTAGAGCGCTCCCAGGAATGCCACCGGCCAGTCGACCGTGTCGTGCGAGATGAGCAGCAGCCGTTCTTCGCGGCGCACGCCAAGCGCGGCCAGGCCAGCGGCAAACCGGCGCACCCGTGACACGAGCTCCCCGTAGGCCAGCTCTTCGCGGTCGTCGATATAGGCCAGCCGTGGCGCGTGTGCCGCGCTGCGCTCGACGAGGTGGCCGGCGAAGTTGAAGTTGGCCGGCGGCGGCGCGGGTTCGGTCATCGGCGGCGAAGCGGGCACGCGCCCGCGGACGAATGCGGCGCACGAACGCTAAAGCCTGGACGCGGCGCTGTCAAGCACTATAATGCATGTCAGCATGCCGAGAACCCACCAAGCCGCGTCACCCGTTGCCGCCGCCCGAGCGTTGCACGGCCGGGCCCGCTCCGCGAGGATGCGCGACCCTTATCTGGCCGCCCTGGGCGAGCGCCTGCGCCTGCTGCGTGCGCGCAGGGGCTTCACCCGCAAGTCCCTGGCGCACGAAGCCGGCGTGTCGGAGCGTCATCTCGCGAACCTCGAGACCGGCTTCGGCAACGCATCGGTGCTCGTGCTCCGCCAGATCGCCCAGGCCCTTGCCTGCCCGCTCGCGGAGCTGCTGGGCGACGAGACCACGGGCTCGGCCGAATGGCTCATGATCCGCACGCTCCTGCAGGGCCGCGGAGATGGCGACCTCGAGCGTGCACGGCGCGCCCTCACCGAGCTCTTCGGCACGGTTGCCACGGCCGGCGGGCGTGCCGGGCGCATCGCGCTCGTCGGTTTGCGCGGGGCCGGTAAATCGACCCTCGGCAAGATGCTCGCCGACGCTCTTCGGGTGCCTTTCGTCGAGCTGAACCGCGAAGTCGAGCGCCTCGCCGGCTGCAGCCCCGGCGAAGTCCACGCGCTCTACGGAGCCGCTGCATACCGGCGCTACGAGCGGCGGGCGCTCGAAGAGGTCATCGCGCTGCACGCGCAGGCGGTCATCGCGACGCCCGGCGGCATCGTGGCGGATGCCGGCACGTTCAACCTGCTGCTCGCGCAGTGCACCACCGTCTGGCTGCGGGCGAGCCCCGAGGAGCACATGAGCCGGGTGATCGCGCAGGGCGACCTGCGACCCATGGCCGGCAATCGCGAGGCCATGGAGGACCTCAAGCGCATCCTCGCAGGACGCGAGGCGTTCTACGCCAAGGCCGACTTCACGTGCTCCACCAGCCATCGTACGGTCGCTGAAGCGCTGGCCGACCTGCGCGCGATCGCGTCGGGCCGGCCCACCGGCCGCGCACGACCCACCGCCACGCACGCGGGCGCCGTCGCCGACGCAGGCGATTGACGCCCAAGGTCGAGTGCATTATCGTGCACTTTTATCGGATGCAATAAAGTGCTCGCCACCGACGAACGCATCGGCACGCCCGCCAAGGTCGATTACCGGACGGAGCCCTGCCGCTATCGCCACTGGACGCTCGCGGTGGACGGAATCATCGCGACGTTGTCCCTGGACGTCGCCGAGGACGGCGGATTGCGCCCGGGTTACAAGCTCAAGCTCAATTCGTACGATCTGGGGGTCGACATCGAGCTTGCCGACGCCGTGCAGCGCATCCGCTTCGAGCATCCGCAGGTGCGCACGGTCATCGTGACGAGCGCGCGCGAGCGCGTGTTCTGCTCGGGCGCGAACATCTTCATGCTGGGCACCTCCTCGCATGCCTGGAAGGTGAATTTCTGCAAGTTCACCAACGAGACGCGCAACGGTCTCGAGGACGCGAGCCGGTACTCGGGCCTGCGCTTCCTTGCCGCCGTCAACGGGGCATGCGCGGGCGGCGGCTACGAGCTCGCGCTCGCGTGCGACGAAATCGTGCTGGTCGACGATCGCTCGTCCTCCGTGTCGCTGCCGGAAGTGCCGCTCCTCGGCGTGCTGCCGGGCACGGGGGGTCTCACCCGCGTGACCGACAAGCGCAAGGTGCGCCACGATCGCGCCGATGTCTTCTGCACGACCACCGAAGGTGTGCGCGGCCAGCGGGCGAAGGACTGGCGTCTGGTCGATCATCTCGCCAAGCCCGCGGTATTCGCCGAGACGGTGCGCCGGCGCGCGCTCGAGCTCGCTCAGCAGAGCGACCGGCCTGCGCAAGCGCAGGGCGTCGCGCTGCCGCGCATCGAACGCCGGGACGACGAAGCGGGGCTGCATTACGCGCACCTCGACGTCGCGATCGACCGCACACGGCGGCTCGCGACGTTCACCGTGCGCGGGCCGTCGGAAGCACCGCCCACCGAGCTCGCCGACATCGTGTCCGCCGGGGCGGCATGGTGGCCGCTCGCCATGGCGCGCGAACTCGACGACGCCATCCTGTCCATGCGCATCAACGAGCCCGAGCTGGGGACGTGGCTGCTGCGCACGGAAGGCGATGCAGACGCCGCGCTTGCGGTGGACGCCGCCCTCGTGCGGCACGCCGACCACTGGTTCGTGCGCGAGACGATCGGCATGCTGCGTCGCACGCTCGCGCGGCTCGACGTGTCGTCGCGCACGCTCTTCGCGCTCATCGAGCCCGGCTCGTCCTTCGCCGGCACGCTGCTCGAGCTCGCGCTCGCTGCCGATCGTGCGTACATGCTCGCGCTGCCCGACGATCCGGCGCGCGAGCCGCGCGTTGCCGTATCCGCGCTCAACTTCGGCGCGTATCCCATGGTGACGGCGAAGTCGCGGCTCGCGGCGCGTTTCCATGACGAGGCCGCTTCGCTCGACGCTGTGCGTGCAGCGGTCGGCCGGGCGCTCACGCCAGCGGAGGCGGACTCGCTCGGGCTCGTCACCGCCGCCCTGGACGAGCTCGATTGGGCCGACGAGATCCGCATCGTGCTCGAGGAGCGCGCGAGCCTTTCGCCCGATGCTCTGAGCGGCCTCGAGGCGAACCTGCGCTTCGGCGGCGCCGAGACGATGGCCTCCCGCATCTTCGGACGGCTGTCCGCGTGGCAGAACTGGATCTTCGTGCGTCCCAATGCGGTGGGCGACAAGGGCGCGCTCAAGGTATACGGCAAGGGCGAGAAGGCATCGTTCGATTGGCAGCGCGTTTAGGCGCAGCGTCGGACGCCGCTCACGCTACCGATCGAAGCAATGGACACGAGGCGCGCCGCGCC
This sequence comes from Casimicrobiaceae bacterium, assembly GCA_035475895.1. Classification (GTDB taxonomy): domain Bacteria; phylum Pseudomonadota; class Gammaproteobacteria; order Burkholderiales; family Casimicrobiaceae; genus VBCG01. The sequence goes on from DATILY010000051.1 coordinate 98,795, forward strand.
TCGCCTTCGGGACACTCAGCATGGTCGATGCCACCTACGCGGATCGCATTCCCAACAACGTCAACCTGTCCGAGGACCGCACGCTGCAGCGCGCGCTCGAGCACTGGCAGCCAGGCTTTCTCGAATGGTGGCGCGCCATGGGGCCCGAAGGCGCGCAAGGCTACGACGTGTACCTGCGCACTGCGGTGAGCGTCGAGCCGGGCGGCTGGGCGCATTTCGATTACGTGAAGATGCCGGATTACCGCTGGGGCATCTTCCTGGCGCCCCGCGATCCCGCGCGCCTCGTCAATTTCGGCGAGCACAAGGGCGAGCCCGCCTGGCAGGACGTGCCCGGCGAGCATCGCGCCAACCTGCGCCGCATCATCGTCACGCAGGGCGACACCGAGCCTGCGTCCGTCGAGCAGCAGCGCCACCTCGGTCGCACCGCGCCGTCGCTCTACGACCTGCGCAACCTGTTCCAGGTGAACGTGGAGGAAGGCCGCCACCTGTGGGCGATGGTTTACCTGTTGCATCGCTTCTTCGGGCGCGACGGCCGCGAGGAAGCCGAAGCGCTGCTCGCACGCCGGTCGGGGGATGTCGACAATCCGCGCATCCTGGGCGCCTTCAACGAGCGCACACCCGACTGGCTCGCGTTCTTCATGTTCACCTATTTCACGGATCGGGACGGCAAGTTCCAGCTGAACGCGCTGGCCGAATCGGGCTTCGATCCGCTGGCACGCACCACCAGGTTCATGCTGACCGAAGAAGCGCACCACATGTTCGTCGGCGAGTCCGGTGTCGCGCGCACGATCCAGCGCACGTGCGAGGTCATGAAGGAGCTCGGCACCGAGGATCCCGACCGCGTACGCGCCGCGGGGGCCATCGACCTGCCGACGATCCAGCGCTATCTGAACTTCCACTACAGCGTCACGATCGACCTCTTCGGCGCCGACCAGTCGTCCAACGCGGCGATCTTCTACAGCGCAGGGCTGAAAGGCCGCTTCGAGGAGACGAAGCGCGGTGACGATCACGTGCTCAAGAGCGAGTCGTACGCCATCCTCGAGCCCGCCAACGGCACGCTGTCCCTGCGCGAGGTGCCGATGCTCAACGCGTTGAACGAGGTCCTGCGCGACGATTTCATCAAGGATTCGATCGCCGGCATCGAGCGCTGGAACAAGGTCATCGCGCGCCACGAGCTGGCGTTCCGGCTCAAGGCGCCGCACAAGGCGTTTCATCGGCGCATCGGCACGTTCTCGGGCCTGCGCGTGAGCCCGGACGGGCGCGTGGTGTCGGAGACCGAGTGGCAAGCCAACCTGCCGGCATGGCTGCCAAGCGACGAGGATCGCGCGTTCGTCGCATCCCTCATGGGGTGCGTGGCCGAGCCGGGCAAGTTCGCAAGCTGGATCGCACCGCCCGCGCTCGGCATCAATCGCCAGCCGGCGGACTTCGCCTACGTGCGCTTCAATTGATCCCGCAGGATTACGTCATCGCGCGTTGACGTTCGGCACATGAACGCACCGCCGCCCGAGCTGCTCAAGCAGCACCTCATCGACCCGGAGATCTGCATCCGGTGCAACACGTGCCAGGAAACGTGTCCGATCGGCGCCATCACGCACGACGCGCGCAATTACGTCGTCGACGCCGGCGTCTGCGAAGCGTGCCTGGCCTGCATCGCGCCGTGCCCGACCGGCGCGATCGACAACTGGCGCGTGGTCGCGCGCGCCACACCGTTTTCGACCGCGGCACAGCTGCAATGGGACGCCCTTCCTGCGGTGGACGCGACGATGCCAGTGGCCGGCACGCACGACGCACAGCCTGCCATCGTCGCCGTGACAAAGCCGCGTACAACGGCGGACTCGCCCTTGCCAGGCGAGCGCGACGCACCACGCGACTCGGCCGCTGCCCAGGCGCTGGTCGATCGCGCGCCGGGTGCCACGATCCCGCCGTGGTCGGCCTCGCATCCTTACGTCAACCTCTATACGCCACGCGCACCGGTGGCTGCGACGGTGACCGGCAATTTCCGGGTCACCGACAGCGCAAGCGGCAGCGACACGCATCACATCGTGCTCGACTTCGGCGCGACGCCATTTCCCGTGCTCGAGGGCCAATCGATCGGCATCATGCCGCCGGGTGTCGATGCGGACGGACGACCGCACTTCGCACGCCAGTATTCGATCGCCAGTCCGCGCGACGGTGAGCGGCCGGGCTACAACAACGTCGCGCTCACGGTGAAGCGGGTCACCATCGACTACGACGGCCGGCCGGTGCACGGCGTCTGCTCGAATTATCTGTGCGATCTCGCCAAGGGCGACAGCGTGCAGGTCGTGGGGCCGTTCGGCAATTCGTTCCTGATGCCCAACCACCCTGGCGCGAACCTCCTCATGATCTGCACGGGCACGGGTGCCGCGCCGATGCGGGCCATGACGGAACGCCGGCGGCGCCGGCAGCCGCGCGAGACTGGCCGGCTGATGCTGTTCTTCGGCGCGCGCACCAGGCAGGAGCTGCCCTATTTCGGCCCGCTCATGAGCTTGCCGCGCGACTTCATGGACATCAATCTGGTGTATTCGCGCACCCCGGGTTCGCAGAAGCGCTACGTGCAGGACGCGATGCGTGATCGCGCACCCGACGTCGCGGCGCTGCTCGCCGATCCCGACACGTGCATTTACGTGTGCGGCTTGAAAGGCATGGAAGCGGGCGTGCTGGCCGCCTTGGCCGACATCGCGGCAGTGCATGCGCTCGACTGGCCGTCCGTGTGGGACACGCTCAAGCGCGAAGGCCGCCTGCACTTCGAGACCTATTGAAGTTCGCCGATTTCCATGCCGGGCAGCATCTCGTCGCGGGGCCGTTGACGCTCGGCGAAGCGGACATCGTGGCGTTCGCGCGCGCGTGGGACCCGCAGTGGTTCCACACCGATCGTGCGCGCGCTCGCCAAAGCCGCTGGAAGGGACTCATCGCGAGCGGCTGGCAGACCTGCGCGATTGCAATGAAGCTTGCCGTCGAAACGACGCTCGAAGGATCCGAATCGTTCGGCTCGCCGGGTCTCGACTATGTCAAGTGGCCCGAGCCCGTACGACCCGGTGATGCGCTCACGCTGCACGCCGATGTGCTCGAGGCGCGCCGCTCGGCAAGCCAGCCGACGCTCGGCATCCTGCGCTGGCGCTGGCGCCTGCTCAACCAGCAAGGCGTGCTCGTGCTCGACCTCACCGCGACCAGCCTGTTCGATCTCGCTTGACGCGCGCTGCTGGCGCGCCGGTTGCGGATGCTCGCTTTTGTGGCGTCTAATGCGACGTCCGTGCGCCTGCGCGGATCGACGGCGTCTTGAACAGCCGCCCAAATCGACAGTGGAGGGTCGTGGTAATGCGCATCCGCAAAGCTTGGTTGGTGTTCCCGGCAACGGCGCTCGCCGCCGCCGGCGCTGCAGCGCTCGACGGCGCAGGTCCGCCTGCATTCGTGAGCTATCCCATTCTCATCCACGTCGGCGAAGCCGGCGCGGATCACGGTCACTTCGCGATGGGTCCGGGCGAATCCATGGTACCGACGCCCCTCGTGCGCAGTGCCGGCTCGACGGCGTTTGCTCCGTCGAAGCCGGGCGGCGGAACGCTCGGCGTAGGAAGCGATCGCGACGTGTCGCTCGCGTCCGACTCGTATCAAGGCGAGACCGGTGCAGTGTCGGCTGGATCCCTGCTCGTGGCCGGATCGAACAGCATCTACCCGGGCAATTGCTCGGCGAGCGCTGCGCCCCTGGCATTCGGCGACTGCGCCCCACGCGCTTATGTCGCCACGGACGGGGTCGGGCTGTCGTGGACGCGCAGCGCGCTGCCGCGCACATGGAACGGGACGAGCTTCGGCATCGGCTTCGATCCCTCCCTGGACGTCGACAAGAACAACACCTTCTACTTCACGTACGGCGTCGCGCCGCTCAGCGGCAGCTACCCCAACGCCATCGTCATGGTGAAGTCCACGGACGGCGTCCACTGGACGCAAACGACGCCCGTCACGTTCAACAAGCACGCTGCCTTCGACGACAAGTACTACATGGCGATCGATCGCAGCAGCTCGGCGTTCGCCAACCGCATCTACGTCGGCTGGGACCGCAACTCCGGCAACAACCAGACGCTGTACGTGGCGTATTCGAGCGACGGCGGCACGAGCTGGAACGGGCCCGTCAAGGTCAACGACGGCACGACGAAGTTCGAGCGCGTGATCGGTGCCTATCCCGCGGTCGACAACCGCAACGGCACGGTCTACATGTCCTGGCACGACTACGCGAAGAACGTCATCTTCGTCGACAAGAGCACGACCGGCGGCGCAAGCTGGGGCGCCGATGTCGGCGTCGCGACCACGCACGCGGGATTCGGCCAGGACATCGGCTGCGTGGGCGGGCGCTCGCAGGGGCCGGCGCACGCACTGAAGGTCGGAACGACTGGAACGCTTTACGTCGCCTATGCGGACCCGGTCGCCGGCCGCGGCTTCGACGTGCTGCTCACCAAGTCGACCGACGGGGGCGCGCACTGGTCGACCCCGGTTTCGCTGAACGACGACGCGACTGCGAACGACCAGTTCCAGCCGACGCTGTCGGTCCAGCCGAACGGTAGCGGGGGTGACACGGTCACCGTCACGTACTATGACCGGCGCGATGATCCGAACAATTGCCTCGCGTATGTGTATGCCACGCAAAGCACCGACAGCGGCGCGACCTGGTCGGCGAACGTGCGGCAGACTTCCGCCCAGTCGAACTTCGACGGCAATCCCAACGGACCGGGCGACTACTCATCCTCCACGCCGTACGGCGGTGCGGTCTATCCGTTCTTCGCGGATCACCGCAGCGCTGATTTCGACGTGTGGTCGGTGAACGTCAAGTAGTACAGCCAGCGCACAGTCCGGGACGGGCCGCCTGCGGGCGGCCCGTTCGTTTGCAACGCCTTTGCGCGGCGCCTTCCGCGCGTACGATGCTAGATTACGGCAACGGCCCGTTTCGATCGTCCCTCAACTACGCGGAGCGCTGCGCCGGCTCTCCATGGCAACGCCGCTCCCTGCATTCGACGGCACGGCCGCAGCGGTCGACCGCGCAGGTTGGCATGCGCGGCTAGCGCTGCGCTTTGGTCACGCAGGCGGCCGTACCACGCTCGCGCGGCGCGATCACGTCGGCCCGCTCGTGGTGCAGAAGGCCTTTCATCCGGAAGGCGACGCCGTGTGCCAGGTCGTCATCGTGCATCCGCCCGGCGGCATCGCGGGCGGCGATGCGCTCGAGGTGTGCATCGACGTCGACGCGAAGGCTTCTGCACAGGTCACGCAGCCGGCCGCGACGAAGTGGTACCGCAGCGCGGGGCGGCTGGCAACGCAGGACGTTCGCATCGAGGTCGGCGCCGACGCCCTGCTCGAATGGCTGCCGCAAGGCAACATCGTGTTCGACGGCGTACACGCGCGGTCGACCTTGTCCGTGCGGCTGGCGCCGAGCGCCACGTTGTTCGCCTGGGAGGTCGTCTGCCTCGGCCGCGCAGCCGCAGGCGAGCGCTTCGACCATGGGCGCTGGCGCCAGCGCCTCGAGATCGTGCGCGGCGATGCACTGATCTGGAGCGAGCGCATCGATCTTGCAGGCGCGAGCCCGATGCTTCAATCTCCGGCAGGCTTGAACGGCGCGCCGGCCTTTGGCACATTCGTCGCAGTATCGCCGGCGCTCGACGATGCCGCGCTTGCCGCGGCCCGCGCGGTGCAGCCAGCGCGTGGCGAATGCGCGGTCACGCGGCTGCCCGACGTGCTCGTCGCGCGTTATCGCGGGGACGCGAGCGACGACGGCGCGCGCTGCTTCGCTCAGATCTGGAGCGCGCTGCGTCCGCGCCTGGCCGGCCGCGTCGCCGTCCCGCCCCGCATCTGGAGCACGTGACATGGAGCTGACCCCGCGCGAGAAGGACAAGCTGCTGCTCTTCACCGCTGCCTTGCTCGCGGAGCGGCGGCTCGCCCGCGGCGTGCGGCTCAACTATCCCGAAGTGGTCGCGTTCATTTCCGCTGCGATCCTCGAAGGCGCGCGCGACGGGCGCACCGTGGCCGACCTGATGGGTGCGGGTACGCGGCTCCTGACCCGCGCGCAGGTGATGGACGGCGTGCCCGAGATGATCCCGGAGATCCAGGTCGAAGCGACGTTCCCCGACGGCACGAAGCTCGTCACCGTGCATCATCCGATTCCATGAAGGCACCCGAGCGGCTCGTCCCCGGAGAGATCCTGGCACAGGACGGCACGATCGAGCTGAACGCGGGCCGTCGCACGGTGAAGATGACCGTGGCGAACACGGGCGATCGGCCGATCCAGGTCGGCTCGCACTATCACTTCGCCGAGACCAACGCCGCGCTCGCCTTCGATCGCGCGGCGGCACGCGGCTGTCGTCTCGACATCGCGGCCGGAACGGCGGTGCGCTTCGAGCCCGGGCAAGCACGCGAAGTCGAGCTCGTCGCGTATGCGGGCGAGCGCATTGTCTACGGGTTCACCGGCGCGGTGATGGGGCCGCTCGATGCGCCATCGCGGCCGCCACGGCCGTCCCGCGCACGCAAGAGCGGGGTCAAGCGCACGTCGCGGCAATCGCGCCGATGAAAATCCATCGCCGTGCGTACGCCGAGATGTTCGGCCCCACCACCGGGGATCGCGTGCGGCTTGCCGATACCGGCCTCATCGCCGAAGTCGAGCGCGACCTCACGATCTACGGCGAGGAAGTGAAGTTCGGTGGCGGCAAGGTCATCCGCGACGGCATGGGCCAGAGCCAGCGGGCGAGCCGCGATTCGGCGGACACGGTCATCACGAACGCGCTGGTGCTCGACTGGTGGGGCATCCTCAAATGCGACATCGCGCTCAAGGACGGGCGGATCGCGCGGCTCGGCAAGGCGGGCAATCCCGACGTGCAGCCGGGCGTCGACATCGTCATCGGTCCCGGCACGGAGATCATCGCCGGGGAAGGCATGATCGTGACGGCCGGGGGCATCGACTCGCACATCCACTTCATCTGTCCGCAGCAGATCGAAGAGGCGCTCATGTCAGGCGTCACGACCATGATCGGCGGCGGCACGGGGCCCGCCACCGGCACGTTCGCCACGACGTGCACGCCAGGTCCGTGGCACATCCACCGGATGCTCGAGGCCGCCGACGCCTTTCCCATGAACCTGGGCTTCCTGGGCAAGGGCAACGCGAGCCTCACCCCGGCGCTCGTCGAGCAGGTGCGCGCGGGTGCGCTCGGCCTCAAGCTGCATGAGGACTGGGGCACCACGCCGGCGGCGATCGATGCTGCGCTGCGCGTGGCCGACGATTTCGACGTGCAGGTGGCGATCCACACGGATACGCTCAACGAATCGGGTTTCGTCGAGACGACGCTCGCCGCCATCGCGGGCCGCACGATCCACACGTATCACACCGAAGGTGCGGGTGGCGGGCACGCACCGGACATCATCAAGGCGGCTGGCGAGCCCAACGTGCTGCCGTCGTCGACCAATCCCACGCGTCCGTATACCGTGAACACGGTCGACGAGCATCTCGACATGCTGATGGTGTGCCATCACCTGGATCCTGCCATCGCCGAGGACGTCGCCTTCGCCGAGTCGCGCATCCGTCGCGAGACCATCGCGGCCGAGGACATCCTGCACGACCTCGGTGCGTTCTCGATGCTGTCCTCGGATTCGCAGGCAATGGGACGCGTGGGCGAAGTGATCGTGCGGACATGGCAGACGGCGCACAAGATGAAGCTCCAGCGCGGCGCGCTCCCCGGCGATCCGGATCGTCACGACAATGCGCGCATCAAGCGCTACATCGCGAAGTACACCATCAACCCGGCGATCGCGCACGGCATCGCGCACGCCGTGGGGTCGATCGAGGCGGGCAAGCTCGCCGACCTGGTCCTGTGGAAGCCGGCGTTCTTCGGCGTCAAGCCGGCGCTGGTGCTCAAGGGCGGCATGATCGCGGCGGCGGCGATGGGGGATCCCAACGCGTCGATCCCCACGCCGCAGCCCGTGCACTACCGGCCGATGTTCGGCGCCTTCGGCGGCGCCCTCGCCACCTCGGTGACCTTCGTGTCCAAAGCAGCGTTGACCAACCCGGCCGTGCGCAAGCTCGGCCTGCGCAAGCCGCTCGTCGCGGTCGCCAACACGCGCGCGATCGGCAAGCGCGACATGAAGCTCAACGATGCGATGCCGCGCATCGACGTCGATCCCGAGACGTACGCCGTGCGCGCCGACGGCGAGCTGCTCACCTGTGAGCCGGCGATCGAGCTGCCGCTCGCGCAGCGCTATTTCCTCTTCTGATGCTGATCGTCCGCGCGCACGCTCCCGACGACGCCGGCCCGCCATCCGCGGAGCTGGTGCTGACCTTCGAGCAGCGCAGCCGCAGCCGCCTGCACGCGATGCTGACGCGCGGCGAGCCGGTCGGGCTCGTGCTGCCGCGCGGCACGCTCCTGCGCGACGGCGACCGCCTCGTCACCGACGCCGGGGAAGTGATCGCCGTGCGCGCTGCCGAAGAGGAGGTGATCGACGCGCGCTGCGACGATGCCGCGGCCCTCGCGCGCATCGCCTATCACCTGGGCAACCGGCACGCGCGCGTCGAGATCGGCCCGGGCTTCGTGCGCTTCGCGGCCGACCCGGTGCTCGCTGTGCTGTGCGAGCGCCTCGGCGCGCGGCTGGTGGCGCAGCAACGGCCGTTCGAGCCCGAAGCGGGCGCGTACGCCGCAGGCCATCATGCGCATTCGAGCGACGCGCGGCACGCCGGCATCATCCACGACATGATCGAGCGCACGCGCGGCGGGCAGGGCGCATCTTGAGCACGACGACGTCGCTCGTGCGGCTGCTGCCGCTTGCATCGCCCGCATTGCCCGTGGGCGGCTACAGTTATTCGCAAGGCCTCGAATCGGCTGTCGACGCGGGCATCGTGCGTACCGCATCCGATGCCGAGCGCTGGATCGGCGAACTCTGCATGCATGTGCTGCCGCAGGGCGAGCTTGCCGTGCTCGCGCGCCTGCTGCGCGCGCTGCCACACGACGCCGCGGCCTTCGGGCGCTGGCACACCTGGTGGCGGGCGGCGCGCGAGACACGCGAGCTGCGTTCGGAGACCGAGCAGATGGGCGGTGCGATGCTTGCGTGGATGCGCGAGATCGGGACGCTCGACGCAGCGCTCGCTCGGTGCGGCAGCGACAACGCGCCGCTCACCTGGCCGGGTGCGTTCGCGCTCGCCTGCCATGCCGATGCGGTTCCCGTCGAGGACGCGCTGTGCGCGTATGCCTTTGCGTGGGCGGAGAACCAGGTGCTCGGCGCCATCAAGCTCGTCCCGCTTGGCCAGGCGGCCGGTGCGCGGATGCTGCGCGCCATTGCGGGCGGAATACCGGCGGCGGTGGAACGAGCGCTTGCCACCGAAGACGATGCGGTCGCAAGCTTCGCTCCAGGATGGGCGCTGGCATGCGCGCGCCATGAAACGCAGTACTCCCGGCTGTTCCGGTCATGACCACGACGACAACACAACCCCTGCGCATCGGCATCGGCGGCCCGGTCGGGTCCGGCAAGACGGCGCTTACGCTCGCGTTGTGCCGCGCGCTGCGCGGCCACTACGAGCTCGCCGTCGTGACGAACGACATCTATACCGAAGAGGATGCGCAGTTCCTCGTGCGCAACGAGGCGCTCACGCCCGATCGCATCATCGGCGTCGAAACCGGCGGCTGCCCGCACACGGCGATCCGGGAGGACGCGTCCATCAACCTCGAAGCGGTGGACCGGCTTGCGCAGCGCTTCGGCAATCTCGACATCGTGTTCGTGGAAAGCGGCGGTGACAATCTCGCCGCGACGTTCTCCCCCGAGCTGTCGGACCTGACGCTGTACGTGATCGACGTAGCGGCCGGCGACAAGATTCCGCGCAAGGGAGGGCCGGGGATCACGCGCTCCGACCTGCTCGTGATCAACAAGATCGACCTGGCCCCCATGGTGGGCGCCTCGCTCGAGCTGATGGATCAGGACGCGCGCCGCATGCGCGGCGAGCGGCCGTTCGTCTTCACCAACCTCAAGAGCGGCCAGGGCTTACCCGACGTCGTGCGCTTCATCGAGTCGCGCGGGTTGCTGCACGCCTAAACCAAAACGGTGCACGGCGCGAAGCGACGCACCGCTTTGGCTCGCGCGCACCGCCGCTCGTTCATTGGAGCGGCGCCCCTGCCGTTTAATTCCCGCATCGAATCCGCGCCTTGAGCGCATGCGCGGCACATGGCATGCGTTGTGCAATGCATCTTCGCGGCACCATCGCGAAGCGACGACGTTCACCGATCCGCGCGCGAGGTAACCAAGAGAACGATCCGGACCAAACTTTCGCGGGGACCCTTCATGCAACGCAGACATTTCCTCAAGCACGCGGCATTGGCGGCCGCGCTGGCGGCAGCCGGCCTCGTCGCCACCGCCGCACACGGCGCCGACACGATCAAGGTCGGCGTGCTGCATTCGCTGTCGGGCACGATGGCGATCAGCGAGACCGTCCTCAAGGACGTCGCGCTCATGACGTTCGACGAGATCAACGCGAAGGGCGGCGTGATGGGCCGCAAGATCGAGCCGGTCGTGGTGGACCCGGCGTCGAACTGGCCCCTGTTCGCCGAGAAGGCGCGCGGGCTGATCGCACAGGACAAGGTTGCGGCGGTGTTCGGCTGCTGGACCTCGGTGTCGCGCAAGTCCGTACTGCCTGTGTTCGAGGAGCTGAACGGCCTGCTGTTCTACCCGGTGCAGTACGAGGGCGAGGAGCTCTCGAAGAACGTCTTCTACACGGGTGCTGCGCCCAACCAGCAGGCGATCCCGGCCGTCGAGTACCTCATGAGCAAGGACGGCGGCGGGGCCAAGCGCTGGGTGCTGCTCGGCACCGACTACGTGTATCCGCGCACGACCAACAAGATCCTGCGCGCGTTCCTCAAGTCCAAGGGGGTCGACGAAAAGGACATCGATGAGAAGTACACGCCGTTCGGCCACGCCGACTACCAGACGATTGTCGGCGACATCAAGAAGTTCGCGGCCGGCGGCAAGACCGCGGTCGTCTCGACGATCAACGGCGACTCGAACGTGCCGTTCTACAAGGAGCTGGGCAACCAGGGGCTCAAGGCGACCGACGTGCCCGTCGTGGCCTTCTCGGTAGGCGAGGAGGAGTTGCGCGGCGTCGACACCAAGCCGCTCGTGGGCCATCTCGCGGCGTGGAACTACTTCATGTCGCTCAAGAATCCCGAGAACGACGCGTTCAGGAAGAAGTGGGCCGACTACGCGAAGGCGAAGAAGCTCCCCGGCGCCGACAAGCCGCTGACGAACGACCCGATGGAAGCAACGTACATCGGGATCTACATGTGGAAGCAGGCCGTCGAGAAGGCGAAGAGCTTCGATCCCGACAAGGTGATCGCCGCCATGGGAGGCCAGACGTTCAAGGCGCCCGACGGGTTCACCGTGCAGATGGATGCCACGAACCATCACCTGCACAAGCCCGTGTTCATCGGTGAAGTGAAGGCGGACGGCCAGTTCAACGTCGTATGGAAGACCAAGGGCCCGATCCGCGCGCAACCGTGGAGCCCGTTCATCGCCGGCAACGACGCGAAGAAGGACGAGCCGGAAAAGAAGTGACCGCAGCCCGCTTCGCCGACGCGGCCGTCGCCGTGCAGGTGGGGATCCAGTGTCGTTGCCCCGACGGGGTAGTCGTGCAACGACGCCGGGTTCCTGCCTTCGCAGGAACGACGCGCCACCCTCGAGCCCCATGAGCCTCCTGTCGCGCCTTGGCTTGTCGTTGTTCGCGGCCGCATGCGTGCTCGTGCCGCTTGCGGGCGCGCATGCGGCCGTCGTGCCCGACGCGATCAAGGATCTCGCGCTCGGCGAGGCCGACGCCCGCGACAAGGCGCTCTCCGCCATCGTCGCGGCGGGCGACGCTGCGGCGCTCCCGTTCCTGCAATCCCTGCTGGACGGCGACATCAAGGTCCAGGGCGACAACCGCGTGTATCGCGTCACCGGCGACCAGGCGGTCGATCTCCTGACCGGCAAGGCGGTCAAGCCCTTGCCTGCCGACGTGGAGGAGGTGGTCGTCAACAACCGGTTTCGCCGCGCGCTCGCCGGTGCGATCGCCGCGCTGCGGCTTTCATCATCCGACCGTGCACTGCGTGCGGCGGCGGCGAGGGCGCTGGCCGGCGGGGCGGACGAGAACACGCTGCCCGCGATCAGCGCCGCGCTGGCGAAGGAGGCGGACCCGGAAATCCGTGCCTCGCTCGCGTTGACGCAAGCGTCCATCCAGCTCGCCAGCCCTGAGGCCGCGACCCGGCTCGCCGCGGTGCGCGCGCTCGCGCAAAGCGACAATGCCGCCACCAAGACCTTGCTCACCGCACTGCTGGCGCGGCGCAATGGCGCGTTCGTCGAGCCCGATGCCAGCGTGCGCAGCGAAGCGGCGCGCTCGCTGCGCGAAGTGGACTCGCGTCTGCTCAAAGGCGACCTCGTGGCGCGCGTGTTCTCCGGCATCTCGCTCGGCAGCATCCTGTTGCTCGCGGCGCTCGGGCTGGCCATCACATACGGCCTGATGGGCGTGATCAACATGGCGCACGGCGAGCTGATCATGGTCGGCGCCTACGCCACGTACATCGTGCAGAACCTGTTCCGGCAGCACTGGCCAGCGGCGTTCGACGCCTATCTCCTGGCCGCGATTCCTGCGGCATTCCTGGTGAGCGCCGGCGTCGGCATGATGCTCGAGCGCACGGTGATCCGCTTTCTCTATGGCCGTCCGCTCGAGACGCTGCTGGCGACCTGGGGACTGTCGCTCGTCCTGATCCAGACGGTGCGCACGCTCTTCGGGGCGCAGAACGTGCAGGTCGAGAACCCGTCCTGGATGTCGGGCGGCGTCGAAATCATGACCAACGTGGTGCTGCCGTGGAGCCGCATCGCGATCGTCGCGTTCTCCGGTCTCGTGCTGACGATGATGTGGCTGCTGCTCACGCGCACGCGCCTCGGACTGTTCGTGCGCGCCGTCACGCAGATTCGTCCGATGGCGAGCGCGCTGGGCGTGCCGACCGCGCGCGTGGACATGCTGGCCTTCGGGCTGGGCTCGGGGCTCGCGGGCCTTGCCGGCTGCGCGCTGTCGCAGATCGGCAACGTCGGTCCCGACCTGGGACAAAGCGCCCTCGTCGATTCGTTCATGGTCGTCGTGCTGGGCGGCGTGGGACAGCTGGCCGGCACGGTCGCGGCCGCGTTCGGGCTCGGCGTCGTGAACAAGTTCCTGGAGGCTTGGTCGGGCGCGGTGCTCGCGAAGATCGCGGTGCTCGTGTTCATCGTCATCTTCATCCAGAAGCGGCCGCGGGGATTGTTCGCGTTGCGCGGCCGGACGGTGGAGGCCTGACGGGCATGGCCGTCGGGTTCGTGCCGCTCCACCTGTCGCGCCGTGGGCCGCTCCTGGCGCGCTGGACGCCGCGCACTGCGTGGCCGTTCTACGGCGTTGCCGCGCTCGTGCTGTTCGTGGTCATCCCGCTGGGTCATCTCGCCGCGCCGGCGGAAAGCGTCTGGCACGTGTCGAGCTTCACCGTGACGCTCGTCGGCAAGGTCATGTGCTACGCCATCGTGGCGCTCGCAATGGACCTCATCTGGGGCTACACCGGGATCCTGTCGCTTGGCCACGGCGTGTTCTTCGCGCTGGGGGGCTATGCGATGGGCATGTACCTCATGCGCTCCATCGGCCACGACGGCGTGTATCGCAGCGACCTGCCCGACTTCATGGTGTTCCTCGACTGGAAGCAGTATCCCTGGTACTGGCGCTTCACCGAGCACTTCTGGTATTGCGCGCTGCTCGTGGTGCTGGTGCCGGGCGTGCTGGCGTTCGTGTTCGGCTTCTTCGCCTTTCGCTCGCGCATCAAGGGCGTGTACTTCTCGATCATCACGCAGGCGCTGACCTACGCGGCGATGCTGCTGTTCTTCCGCAACGATACCGGTTTCGGGGGCAACAACGGCTTCACCGACTTCAAGCGCATCCTCGGCTACTCGGTCACCGCCCCGCAGACCCGCACGGCGCTGTTCGTGCTGACGGGTGCCGCGCTGCTCGCTGTTCTCGCATTTGCGCGCACGCTCGTCGCCTCCAAGCTCGGTCGCGTGCTGACGGCGATCCGCGACGCGGAATCGCGCGTCATGTTCTCCGGTTACAACCCGCTCTACTTCAAGCTGTTCGTGTGGACCGCATCGGCCGTCATCTGCGGCGTGGCCGGCGCACTGTACGTGCCGCAGGTCGGCATCATCAATCCGAGCGAGATGTCGCCCGCCAATTCGATCGAGATCGCGATCTGGACTGCGGTCGGTGGCCGCGGCACGCTGTTCGGACCCATCGCCGGCGCCTTCGTGGTGAATCTCGGCAAGAGCTGGTTCACGCAGGCGTTTCCCGAGTACTGGCTCTTCGTGCTCGGTGCACTGTTCATCCTGGTCACGTTGTTCCTGCCGCACGGGCTTGCAGGCTTGTGGCGCAGGGTCGCGCGATGACCATCGCCGCAGCACCGGGCGGCGGGGGTGCAGGCGCAGGCTCGGCCACCGATGGCCGGCCGCTGCGGCCGGGCGTGGATGTCTCGCATCGCGCCATCCTTTACCTCGAGTCCATCAACGTCAGCTTCGACGGTTTTCGCGCGCTCAACGACCTGTCGCTCACCGTGGACGCCGGGGAGCTGCGCTGCGTGATCGGGCCGAACGGTGCGGGCAAGACCACCATGATGGACGTGATCACGGGCAAGACGCGCCCCGACAGCGGCACCGCGTTCTTCGGCCAGACCATCGACCTCACGCGCCTGTCGGAGCCGCAGATCGCCCACGCCGGCATCGGACGCAAGTTCCAGAAGCCGACCGTATTCGAGCGCCACAGCGTGTTCCAGAACCTGGAGCTCGCACGCAAATGCGACAAGCGCGTGTGGCCGACGCTCACCGCGCGCCTCGATTCATCGGCCGGTGACCGCATCCTCACGATCCTCGACCAGATCCGGCTGCACGAGCGCGCGGACCATCCGGCCGGCCTGCTGTCGCACGGCCAGAAGCAATGGCTCGAGATCGGCATGCTGCTCATGCAGGAGCCGGAGCTGCTGCTGCTGGACGAGCCGGTCGCCGGCATGAGCGACGACGAGACGATGCGCAGCGCCGAGCTCTTCATGGCGCTCGCCGGGCAGTACACGCTCATCGTCGTCGAGCACGACATGGACTTCGTCGCCCGCATCGCCGATACGGTCACGGTGCTGCACGAGGGTCACGTGCTCGCGGAAGGGTCCATGCACAAGATCCAGCAGGACGAGCGGGTGATCGAGGTCTTCCTTGGACGCTAGCCGCGGACCGGCATCGGCATGCTGAGCGTCGCGCACATCAACCAGTACTACGGCGGCAGCCACATCCTGCGCGACGTCAGCTTCGACGTGCCCGACGGCGGCTGCACGACGCTCCTCGGCCGCAATGGCGTAGGCAAGACCACGCTGCTGAAGTGCCTGATGGGCCTGATCGCGCAACGCTCGGGCACCGTGACCTTCGACGGGCGCGACATCGCGCATCTTCCTCCGTATGCGCGTGCGCGCCTCGGGGTGGGTTACGTGCCGCAGGGCCGCGACATCTTTCCGCGCCTGACCGTCGCCGAAAACCTCGAGATGGGCCTCGCCACCGGACGCGGCAAAGGCGGCGTGCCGGCCTTCGTGTTCGAGATGTTTCCGGTGCTGAAGGACATGCTCGGACGCCGCGGCGGTGACCTCTCAGGCGGGCAGCAGCAGCAGCTCGCGATCGGCCGTGCGCTCGCGCTGCGGCCGAGGCTGTTGATCCTCGATGAGCCCACCGAGGGCATCCAGCCGTCGATCATCAAGGACATCGAGCGGGCGATCCGCGCGCTCACGTCCGCGGGCGAGATGGCCATCCTGCTGGTCGAGCAGTACTACGACTTCGCGCGCTCGCTCGCCGACCAATACGTCGTGCTCTCGCGCGGCGAGGTGATCAAGACAGGACGCGGCGCCGACATGGATGCGCACGACGTGCGCCAGCTGCTCGCGGTGTAGTCAAGCGCCGGCGCGCCTGGCTTGCGCGCGCGGATCCGCGCCGCGGCGTGCGGCAAATTCGCGCCCCATGGCGGCGATCGCCTCCGGGTCCAGGCACGCCTGCGCGGCGGGAAACAGCCGCGCCTCCTCGCGCTCCAGATGCGTCGCATAGCCTTCGCACACCGTGCGCACGAGCGCGGGCGGCAGTGCTTCGTTGCGGCCGGCTGCGATGCCCGAGAGCAGCGGCCGCAACTTGCGCCAGTGGCGCTCGAGCGCCTGATGATCGGCGCCGATGCCCTCCACGAGCCGCGCAAGGTGTGGCGCGCGCTCGAGCACGCGCGGCAGCAGGCTGTGATCTTCGTCGGCATGATGATGCGGCGCCGCCTGGTCGAAATAGCGCAGGATCGCGCCGGCCGCTGCGCGTGCGTCCGCATCGACGCCGTTCTGGGTCGTGTAGCGCTGCAGTCGCGTCAGGGTGCCGAGCTGCTGTCGCATGCGCGCGTGGCAGGCGATCAGCATCCCGAATGGATCGTCGAAACCGGGGGCGGGAGACGAGGAGGGCAGCGACGGCATGGCGGCGTGGAAGAAGTGGGTGGGCCCGGCTGGAATCGAACCAGCGACCAAACGATTATGAGTCGTCTGCTCTAACCGACTGAGCTACGGGCCCGGCATTGCGTGCATTCTGCCCGGCCTCGCGGGCGTGGCGGCTCGACTGCGGACCGCGGGCCGTCGGCGTGTCGGGGAATCTTACGCCAGCCATGGTCCCGCGCGGCGTAGGCTGGGAAGTTCGTTGATTCTCCTGGCTTGTTCGTCAATGGCATGGATGGTGCCTCAGCTCACTGGTGCAAGAATTCCGCGGCCGTCCGCGTGCCGCAGTCGAGAACAACCAAGGGGATCGCATGCGTGTTTCGAAGCTTGTGTTCGGTGCCGCGGCGCTTGGCGCCCCGGCGGCTGCGTTCGCGGGCCCGACCATTCCACTGGGGCAG
This sequence comes from Casimicrobiaceae bacterium, assembly GCA_035475895.1. GTDB lineage: Bacteria > Pseudomonadota > Gammaproteobacteria > Burkholderiales > Casimicrobiaceae > VBCG01. The sequence goes on from DATILY010000051.1 coordinate 115,746, forward strand.
CCGCTCGGCCTGACGCTCGGTGAGCCCCTCGGTAACGCGCTGGGCGCGGTGCTCGGCACGTTCCTCGGCACACCTCTGGGCGCCATCGTTCCGCTGGCGGGTTCGGGCGTGCTTCTCGTGGGCGCCGCGAGCCTCGCGTTCGGGATCTTCCTGGCGCGCCGCAAGCGCCGCCGCTGACCCGGCCCGTGCCCGCGTTTGCGGCGGGCCGCTCGTCGCACCGTCATCGTGCACCGCTGCGTGGCGCGGCGCTTCTCGTCGTGCCTGCGTAACGCGTTGCCGGACGCGCCGTCGTCATGCCCGCGGACTTCGATACCGTCTACCGCTTCATCTTCTTCGCGTGCCTGCTCGCGCTGTTCGTGCTGGAACGCGTCGGCGCGTTCCAGCAGCGTCCGGCGCCAGGCACGCATCGCTGGGCCAGCAATGTCGCGCTGTTCCTGATCGGTGGCATCGTCGGCGCGCTGGTGCTGCCGGCCGGTCTGTTCGCATTCGCCGAAAGCCACGCATCGGGCTGGGTGGCCGGGCTGCCGCTCATGGCCCAGGTCGCGCTCGGCTTCCTCGTCGTCGACCTGTGGAAATACGGCGAGCACCGGCTGTTCCATGGCGTGCCGCTGCTGTGGCGGCTGCACCTCGTGCATCACAGCGACACGGCGCTCGACGTGACGACCAGCGAGCGACACCATCCCGTCGAAGTCGCCGTCAGCATGGTGCTGATGATCGCGCTGGTCGCTTGGCTGGGTCTGCCGCCCCTCGCGCTCGCGGTGTATCTCGTCACCGCGACCGTCGTGGCGTTGTACTCGCATGCCAACGTGCGTTTCCCTGCAGCAGCGGACCGCGCACTCGCCCGCGTGCTCGTCACGCCGCGCGTGCACGCGGTGCACCATTCGAACGTGCGCGCCGAGACGGACAGCAATTTCGGCTCGGTCCTCACGCTATGGGATCGGCTGTTCGGCACCTATGTCGAGCCTGCGCGGGCACGCGTGCCGCACATCGGGCTCGACTACTTCCACCATGCAGCCGATACGCGATGGTGGCGTGTCCTGCTGCAGCCGTTCCTCTATGCGCCCAGGCACGCGTATCCGCCCCGTGGAGCGCATCGTGCACAGGCTGCACAGGCGCCGCGCAGCCGAGCGCCCGCAGCGCCGTTCGCGGCAAGCCGTGGAGCACGCATGGTCCTGCTGATCGGCCTTGCGGCGTGTGCGCTGGTGCTGGCCACCCTGTGGCCCACCGTCGCGGACATGACGCGCATCTGGCGCGACACCGAAGCATGGCAGTACGCCTGGCTCGTATTGCCAATGCTCGTCTATCTCCTCGCATGGCATCGCGGCGCGGCATGGACACCGGTGGATCCGCTGCCCGGGCTCGCCGGCGTGATCGTCGCCGGGATCGCGGCGCTCCTGTTCGCGGCGGCTTCGCTCGTGAACGTGGACGCCGGCCGTCAGCTCGCCCTCGTCCTGATGTTGCAGGGTGTCGCGCTGGCCGCGCTCGGCTGGCGCGCCTACGTGCGACTGTTCCCCGTGCTCGCGTTGCTTTTCTTCGCGGTCCCGTACGGCGATGTCCTCGTGCCCCTGCTGCGGCGGCTCACCCTCGAATCCATCGTGCTGGTCACGACGCTCGCCGGGGTGCCGCATACGATCGACGGCTACGTCGTGCTCGTGGGCGCGCGCCGCTACATCGTGGTCGACGAATGCGCGGGTCTTGCCTACGTGACGCTCGCAGCCTTCCTCGGCTATTGCTTCGCGCTGCTGATGCATCGCTCGCTCGCGCGGGCTGCGGGCATGGCGCTGGCCGGTGCGTTGCTGGGCGTCGTGTCCAATGTCATCCGGGTGAACGCGATCGTGCTGATCGACTGGATGCGCGGCTCGCAGATGGATCTCACGGCCCACGGCACGGCGCAATGGATCATGCTGCTCGCCGTGCTCGGCGCGCTGATGGTCATGCTGGCGCGCTCGCGTGTGCTCGACGAGCGACCGGCCGCATGCGACGTGACGCGGCGCCATGCAGCGTGGCTGCTGTGGTCGCCTGCGCTTGCAGCAGCCATGGCGCCGATGACGGCCGGCATGCTGGCAGCGCTGGCGATGCACGATCGCATGCCGGTGAGCGCGCTGGCGGCGGGCGCGTTTCCCGCCGACTTGTCGGGCTGGACGCGCCTTGCACCGCCGCAGCGAACCGAGCTCGCAGCCTCGACCCGCGCGCAGATGATGCATGCAAGCTATGGGCAAGATGCGCGCACCCTGGAGCTCAGCGTCGTCGAAGCGCTGGATCAGGATGCGAAGCTGCCCGATTCGGCGCTCGCGCCCGGTGGGCATGCGGTGTGGCGCGAAAAGCAGGTGAACAGTGAAACGGCCTGCGCCGCGGCCGACTGCATCGCGGTGCGCCACGCGACCTGGCAGCGGGAAAGCAGTCCGGAGGTCCGCCACGTTTACCTCGTGTACGGCGTCGGGGCGTTCACCACCGATTCGCGCCTTGCCGCCCGCATGGCGCAAGGATGGCGGCGACTGCACGGTGACGACCGCACGCCGCGCGTGGTTGCGATCAGCACTGACGTACCGCTGAGCGCCGACGAGCTCGCCCGCGCGATGCGCGACGTGCGGGCCGCCATGGCAGGCGCAGCCGGGCTGCACGTCGCGGGCGCGCGTTAGCAGCGTCGGGCGCGTCCACGCGCCCCGCCACCTGGCGCGGCGCGCCTAGAATTGCGGCTTCGCCGCACCGGACATCGCCTCGCGCAATGCAGCACTACCTGCGTCCTCTCGTGTCGCCCGCGTCCGTGGCGATGGTCGGCGCGACCGACCGCGACGGCTCCGTCGGGCGGGTCGCGTTCGCCAATCTGCTCGGCGGCGGCTTCACGGGCGCGTTGTACGCGGTGAATCCGCGCCATCGCGAGGTGCTCGGGCGACCGGCCGTGGCGTCGCTCGCGGCAATCGCCGCGCCGGTGGACCTGGCGGTCATCGCAACGCCCCCCGACGCGGTGGTGCGGGTGCTCGACGACGCGCCCAGCGTGAACCTCAAGGCCGCCGTGATCATGACGGCGCCACCGCTGCGCAATGCGGCCGCATGGAACCACGATGTGCGCGAAGCGGGGCGGCGCCATGGCGTGCATCTCATCGGTGCCGGCGCGTTCGGCGTCATCCGCACCGACATCGGGCTCAACGCGACCTTCTGCGCGCCGAGCGCGCGTCCGGGACGCCTCGCGCTCGTGGCGCAATCGGGCGCGGTCGCCACGGCGCTGCTCGACTTCGCGGCGCCGCAGGCGTTCGGATTCTCCACCGTCATCTCGCTCGGCACCGGCCTTGGCGTGGGCTTCGGCGCATTGCTCGACTGCCTGGTGCTCGATCCCGGCACCGACGGCATCCTTCTCTTCATCGAGGACGTCGGCGAGGCCCGGCCGTTCCTGTCCGCGTTGCGCAGCGCGGCGCGCACGAAGCCGGTCGTGGTGCTCAAAGCGGGCCGTTCGCTCGATGCGCCACGCCAGCCCGCGCTCGACGCCGTGTTCGACGCCGCGCTGCGCCGCGCCGGTGCCGTGCGCGTGCGCGACTACACGGAGCTGTTCGCCGCAGCGCGCATCCTGGGCATGGGCCGCATTCCGGCGGGCGATCGCCTCGCGATCGTGTCGAACGGACGCGGCCCGGCGCTGCTCGCCGCCGACAGCGTGCACGAGCGCGGCGTCGAGCTCGCGCGGCTGTCCGCGCGCACGGTCGACGGCCTCGAGCACCTGCTGCCGGAGGACACGCCGCGGCGCAACCCGGTCGACCTGCGTGGCGACGCAACGCCTGCGCGCATGGCGGACGCGGTGGCGTTGCTGCTGGCCGACCCCGCGATCGACGCGGTCGTAGCGCTGCATGTGGCGCGTCCGCCGATGCCGGCCGAAGAAGCGGCCCGCGTCGTCGCTGCGGCTGCGCGCGCATCGCACAAGCCGGTGCTCGGCGCGTGGCTCGGCGCGCTCGATCGCCACGATGTGCACGCCGCGCTCGACGCCGGAGGCATCGTCAACTTCTACACGCCCGAAAATGCGGTGACTGCCTTCTCGTTCCTCGCGGCGTACCGACGCAACCAGGCGTGGCTGCTCGAAGCGCCGCCGTTGCAGCCGGAGCCGGAGCCGCTCGATCTTGTTGCAGCCGAGCACCTGCGTGCGCGCCTGCGCGAGACGGGTCGCACCCTGCTCGTGCACGAGGAAGTGGACGCGCTGCTCGGTGCCTTCGGTATCGCGACGACGCCGTCGTTGGTCGCGCATTCGGCCGCCGACCTGCAGGCGGCCGCGCGCAAGCTGCGCTTCCCGCTCGAGCTCAGCGCACCGCAAGGCGCCGAAACCTGGTCGCGCATCGTGCGCACCCGCGCCGGCCTCGAGGAAGCATGGATCGAGATCGCCGGCGCGCATGCCGGTGCAGACCAGCCACGCGTGCGGGTCGCCAGGCTCACGCGCAATCGCGAAACGGACGTCGTCGTCGGCGTGGCGACCGACGCCACGTTCGGGCCCGTGATCATGCTGGGTGCAGCAGGACGCGTCGACGGCGGTCGCGTGGCGCTCATGCTGCCACCGCTGAACCGGCGTCTTGCGCACGACCTCGTAGCCGAAGCGCGCCAGCGCATCGGGCTTGCGGGCACCGATGCGCCCGAGCGCGCGGAGGTCGACGATGCGCTCGTGCGGCTGCTGCTGCGGGTGTCGACGCTCGTCTGCGCGAGTCCGTGGGTGATCGACCTTGCGCTGGGCCGCATCGTGCTGCGGGACGGCGGTGCGGTGATCGGTGAGGCGCGGGCGCGGGTGGATGCGAGCCGCACGCCGCAGCCCGGCTACCGGCACATGGCCATCCATCCGTATCCCGCCGAGCTCATCGAGGACGTCACGCTGCGCGATGGCGCGCATGTCACGGTGCGCCCGATCCGGCCCGAGGACGCGGAGCTCGAGCGCGAGTTCGTCGAAGCGCTGTCGCCGCAATCGCGCTATTACCGCTTCTTCTACCAGCTGAACCAGCTCTCGCCCACGATGCTGGCGCGCTTCACGCAGGTGGACTACGACCGCGAGATGGCGCTCGTCGCGGTGGCCGACGAGCGGCATCCGCACGGCCACGCGTCGTTCGTGGCGGTTGCCCGCTACGTCATCAATCCCGACGCGATGAGCGGTGAGTTCGCCGTCGTGGTGGCGGACGCATGGCACAAGCGCGGCGTCGCGCGTGTGCTCATGCAGCGCCTCATCGCGTCCGCGCAAAGCCGCGGGCTCACACGCCTGGACGGCATCGTGCTGCGCGAGAACGCCGGCATGCTGGCGCTGGCCACTGCCCTGGGATTCACGGTGCGCGACGACCCCGGCAGCCCGGAGCAGGTGATCGTCACGCTCGCGCTGCCGGTGCGCTAAACTGCCGCCCCATGAAGATCCTGTTCGCCACCGATGGCTCGAAGGCGTCGCTCGACGCGCTCGAAGCGCTGCTCGCTCGCTACGACTGGTTCCGCGATCCGCCCGCGCTGACGCTGGTCACCGTGCATCCGCCGATCCCGTACGGCATGGCCTCGCGCTGGGTGGGCAAGCACACCGTCGAGGAACACTACGCGGAAGAGAGCGCGGCCGCGCTCGCGTCGTGCCGTGCCGCGCTGGACAAGCGGGGCATCATGTACACGGCAGTCACGCGCGTCGGGGAGCCCGCCTCCGAGATCGTGGCGCTCGCGCACGCCGAAGGCTACGATTGCATCGCCATGGGCGTGCACGGCCATACCGCGCTCGCCACGCTCGTGCTCGGATCGGTGGCGCAGAAGGTCATCGCGAGCACGTCGACGCCGGTACTGCTGCTCAAGTGAGCGCGGAGGGCGCGCTTCCGGGCGCCGCAACAGCGACGTACACGCCGTCGGTGTTCGATGTCCGTGACGTCGACGAGGCGCGGCGCATCATCCTCACGCCCGAAGCGGGCACCACCACGGACGAGCGCTGGGCGCGCGAGACGCCATGGCTCGTCGCGCGCATCGTCGAGCAGTTTCCGCTCGATGCGCGCCACGCGGTGATCGATTTCGGCTGCGGGCTCGGACGCGTGGCGCGCGCGCTCATCGAGGCCACCGGTTGCTTCGTGCTCGGCGTCGATTTCAGCACCAGCATGCGCCAGCTGGCGCCAGGCTACGTCGGCTCGCCGCGCTTTGCAGCCGTATCGCCCCTCATGCTGGATCTGATGGTGGCGCGCGGCCTGCGCTTCGAGCTCGCGCTATCCGTCTGGGTGCTGCAACACGTGGCTCATCCCGCGCAGGACATCGCGCGCCTGCATGCCGCGCTGCGTGACGGTGGAGGCCTGTTCGTGGCCAACAACCTGCGCCGCGCAGTACCCACCGATCGCGGCTGGGCGAACGACGGGCAGGACGTCGCCGCCATGCTCGACGCGCGGTTCACGCGCGTATGGAACGGCGTGCTGCCGCGCGACATCGGCGGCGACGTCCTGCCCGACGCTTCGTTCATCGCGGCGTACCGGCTGCAGGCGCCGGCCGCCGCGCGCTGACGCTCCTACGTTCCCGACTTCTTCGGCGGGTTGGTGTTGCTCGACGGCGTCGTGCCGCCCGTCCCGCCGGTCGCCCCCATCGAGCTGCCCGGTGCGCCGGCCTTGGTGCTCGTCGACATCGTCGAGCCCGAGCCGCGCGACGCGCTGCGCACGGCCGCATCCGCCTGCTGCGCCATCTGCAAATGCTGTTGCAACGTCGGCAGCGTCGTGCTGGCGAAGTTCTTGATGTCGGCGTCCTTGGCGGACTTCGCTTCCTTCTCGAAGTCCTTCACGTCCTTCTTGTGGTCGGACACCATGTGCTTCATGTATTCGCGATCGAAGTCCGCGCCGTTGAGCTTCGACAGGCGATCGTGCTCGCGCTTGTCGGCGCTCTTGAGGTCGTTCGGCAGGTCCACGCCCTTGCTGCTGGCGATCGACTTCAGCTGGTCGTTCGCCTTGCCGTGATCGTCGACCATCTTCTGGCCGAACTGCTTGACCTCCGGGCTCTGCGCTTTCTGCGCGGCGAGCTGGCCAAGCTGGACTTCCGCCATGCCGCCTTGCGCGGCTTCCTCGACGAACTTCTTGTCGCCGTGCGACAGCTTGGCGTCGCTTGCGCCGCGGGACGCGGACATCGACCCGGTGTTGGTGCCGGCCGTGCCGCTCGTGCCGGCGCTGGTGTTCCGGCTCGTGTTGCTCGTAGTTGCGCCCGCGCTGCCCGGCGCGGTGCTGCGGCTCGTGCTTCCGCTGGTCGCTGCACCGGTGTTGCCGCTGGTACCGGTGGAAGGCGTCTGGGCCATGACGCTCATCGCCAGTCCCACGGACAACAGGGCGACGAAGAGCGGGGTCTTGCGAAGATGTACTGGTGACATGGTGAGGCTCCTCGAGGTCAGGACGTCGCGCTGCTGGCATCACCGCAAACGCGGGCGGCGCGAGTGCGTCGTGGAGCGTATGCAGCAAGTTCCATGCGCGCCTGCGCGTGCGGTGCGCACGCCCTAGCAACGAACGCTGGATCGGCCACACCGATCCATGCCCCGGCATGATTTACCGGTCGCGTTGTCATTGAGGCCGCGCGCTTCGGCCGGGCCCGTACAAGGCGAAAAAAAACCCCGGCGTGCGCCGGGGTTTTGCTGGTACGGGTGAAAAACCCTTCGGGCCTCGGCTCGGCTGCGCGCCTCACTCGCCCGCCTCATCGCATGCAACGCGCAATGCAACGGTCGCGCTTCGGCGGGCTTCGCTCGGCGCGCGACGCGCCTTCGGGCCTTGTCTCGGCTACCTCACTCCCCTTCGAGGAAGCTCCGCAGCTTCTCGGAGCGCGACGGATGGCGCAGCTTGCGCAGCGCCTTCGCCTCGATCTGGCGAATGCGCTCGCGTGTGACGTCGAACTGCTTGCCAACCTCTTCGAGCGTGTGGTCGGTGTTCATCTCGATGCCGAAGCGCATGCGCAGCACCTTGGCCTCGCGCGGCGTGAGCGTGTCGAGGATGTCCTTGCACACGTCGCGCAGGCTTGCGTTGACCGCAGCGTCGGACGGCGCGACCGTCGACTGGTCCTCGATGAAGTCGCCCAGATGCGAGTCGTCGTCGTCGCCGATCGGCGTCTCCATGGAAATGGGCTCCTTGGAGATCTTCAGGATCTTGCGGATCTTCTCCTCGGGCATCTCCATCTTCTCGGCGAGCGTCGCAGGATCGGGCTCCTGGCCGGTCTCCTGCAGGATCTGGCGCGAGATGCGGTTCATCTTGTTGATCGTCTCGATCATGTGCACCGGGATGCGGATGGTGCGCGCCTGGTCCGCGATCGAGCGCGTGATCGCCTGGCGGATCCACCACGTGGCGTACGTCGAGAACTTGTACCCGCGGCGATATTCGAACTTGTCCACCGCCTTCATCAGGCCGATGTTGCCTTCCTGGATCAGGTCGAGGAACTGCAGGCCGCGATTGATGTACTTTTTCGCGATCGAGATCACCAGGCGCAGGTTGGCCACCGTCATTTCGCGCTTGGCGGTGCGGGCACGCTTTTCGCCGGCTGCCATCTGCTTGTTAATCCGGCGCAGGTCGGCCAGCGGCAGCGCCACGCGCGCCTGCAGGTCGATCATGCGCTGCTGCAGTTCCGTGATCGCCGGCGCGTTACGGCTCAGCACCGCGCTGTACGGATAGGCGCAGTCGACTTCGCGCTGCACCCACTCGAGGTCGGTCTCGTTGCCGGGGAAGACCTTGATGAAGTGGGCGCGCGGCATGCCGCAGCGGTTCACGCAGATGTCCAGCACCGCGCGCTCGATCGAGCGCACCTCGTCCATCTGGCCGCGCAGGGTGTCGCACAGCTTCTCGACGATCTTGGCGGTAAAGCGGATGCCCAGCAGCTCGGTCGAGATCACTTCCTGGGCCGCATCGTAGGCATCCGAGCCATAGCCCTGGGTCTTGAAGGCGTGACCCATCAAGTCGAACTGCTTCTCGATCAGGGCGAACTTGTCCAGCGCGCCCTTCTTCAGAGCGGCCAGCTGCTCGGCCGAGTAGCCGGCGGCGCCGCCGGCGGCCGAATCGCCCTCTTCCTCTTCTTCCTCGAGCTCTTCCTCTTCCTCGTCGTCCGCGGCGGCGCTGGAAGCGCTTGCCGCGATCGAGGCGGCCGCGTTGGCCATCTCGTTCGGGTCGATCAGGCCGTCCACCACGTCATCGACCTTCAGCTCGTCGCTGGCAATCTTGTGCGACAGCGCGATGATTTCCGAGATCGTCACCGGGCACGCCGAGATCGCCTGCACCATGTCCTTCAGGCCGTCCTCGATGCGCTTGGCGATCGCGATCTCGCCTTCGCGCGTCAGCAGCGACACCGCGCCCATCTCGCGCATGTACATGCGGACCGGGTCGGTGGTGCGGCCGAAGTCGGAGTCGACGGTCGACAGCGCGGTCGCGGCGGCGGCCTCGACTTCGTCTTCGCTGGTCGGGGTCACGACGGCGTCCGACAGCAGCATCATTTCCGCTTCCGGGGCGCGCTCGTAGACGGCGATGCCCATGTCGTTGAAGGTCGCGATGATGCCTTCGATCTGTTCCGGATCGATGATGTTTTCGGGCAGCTGGTCGTTGATCTCCGCATGGGTCAGGTAGCCGCGCTCCTTGCCCATGTTGATCAGGTTCTTCAGCTGGGTGCGGCGCTTTTCCAGTTCCTCGCCCGAGAAGCCCTGCTCGGCATTGACGAGGGCCGGAATGCCCTTGGCCCTGCGCTCGCGCAGCTTGGAGGCCGCCTTCATCTCGGCGCGCTCGACCGCGTTCAGCGCGGCGATCTCGTCGTTTTCCGGCACGAATTCGCTCGGCTTGCGGCCGCGGCGGCCCGGCACCTTCACGCCCGGCAGCAGATAGCCCGAGGTATCGATGGCGGCCAGCGCGGCGGCGTCGGTGGTGGTGTTGACGGCGCCCGTCGCGGCCGGGGTGACGGTCCGGGGGGTACCCGTGGCGTCGCCGACGCGGCGGGTGCGGGTGCGCACCACGCGCGCGGCCGGGGTCTCGGCGGCGTCATCGCCGGGGGCAGCGGCAACCGGTTCGGTGGACGCGGTCGAGGTCTCGTCGGCAGCCGATTTCAGCGCGGCCAGCTTGGAGGCGCGCTTGCGCACGATGACCGGCGCGGCGGCCGGGGTGGCGGAGGCCGGGATCGGGTCGGCGGCGGTGTCGGCGGTGATGTCGGTGTCGGCGGTGGTGTCGGCGACGGTATCGGCGGCGCTGTCCGCGACGGTATCGGCGACGTTATCTGCGGCGGCTTCGCCAGCGGCAACGGCCTCCGCGACGGCGGACCCCGCGGCGGCGGCCGGTTCGAACTGCTCCGGCTGGAGTTGCTCGGCTTGACCCGCTTTGAGCGACGCCAGGCGCGAACGCGTCTTAACCACCGTCACCTTGGCAGCCGGAGCGCCGGCCGCGACTTCCGTTTCGAGGAAGTAAGAGGTCGCGGTTTTCGGCACGGACAGCTGTGCCGTGGTCTTGGCCGGCGCTTTCTTCGCTGTCAGTGTCAAGGTCTTGGCGGTGTTTTTCATGATCAACAATCTCCAGTCGAGGCGAGATGCGCGCCTGCGAAGTCAATAAGCCACCTGGTCCGCGTTCGGACCCGGGGCGGGGAATAACGGAATGGCCCTAGCTAGGGGCGGACGGGGCGAAAATCAAGCAATCTCGACCGTGCTTGCCGGTAAGCATTTGACGCTGCCGGAAAAGGCGCCCTCGGTACGCGCGGACGGGTGGCAAGGACGGGTCGAAATGTGGTTGAAATCGCGGTTTAGCATGTCGGAACGAAAAAAAGCCCGCGGTGGAACGGGCTTGAGCTATTTTCCCTAGGGAGAAATAGAGGAGACAGGCACATTATGCAGCAGGGAAAGATTTGTCGATAATTGAAATATCCGATAAGGGATATAAGCAATCCACATAGTCCCAGCCAGCTTCCGCGCCCCGTCTTCCGACCCCCGGCCACTCTGCGTCGGCGCAAGCCCTACGCAAGGAAAGGGGCGGATCATACACGATTTCCTGCTGCAGCGCCGCCGTCCACGAAGGAAATCACGGTCGGCCGGCAGCGATGACGAATCCTTACACGGCTCAGCGGTACATGTGCCGGCTTGCCATGCTATCCTTCCGCTTCCTGTTCTTACCATGAAGTCAATGAATACCATTAGTCCTGTCACCGAATCCCCCGAGGCAACCGACAATACCGCCGCCGCACCGGCTGCCGCGGCTCCTTCAGCGGACTCGCCGCGCGCCCTGCTCAAGCAGTTGCAGCAGGAGTTCGCGGCCTTCCGCAACTGCCTTCCGCTCGAGATCGGCATCGACAAGCAGTTGCTGGCCCGCATGCCTGGCCTCAATCGCAAGCTGATGCGCGCTGCCCTCGGCATCCACACGGGTTCGATGCGCTACCTGCGCGCGATGGAAAAAGCCACCGTGCGCTACGACCTGGACGGCAAGGCCGGCGCCGAGGTGACGGACACCCATCGCCAGCACGCCAAGGAATTGCTGCAGCAGCGCTTCAAGAAAGAAGCCGAACGCAAGAAGGCCGAACGCGACGCCGCGGCCGAAGCCGAAGCCGAGCGCAAGCGCCAGGAAAAGCTGCAGCAGCTGGCAACCAAATTCGCGCGCAGATAAGCGCTCATATGAACAGTCCGATCTGATCATATGAGCGAAGTAGAACCCGACACCGAGGACGCGCTGCCGCCCTACGAGGGCATCCTGCTTTCCGAGGTGCGCCTGGTGCGTTCCAGCGAGGATGCGCAGGCCGCGATGGCGGCCCTGCTGGCCTGCGACGCGGTCGGCTTCGACACCGAATCGAAGCCGACCTTCCGCAAAGGCGAAGTGTCGACCGGGCCGCACCTGGTGCAACTGGCAACGGACAGCCATGCCTACCTGTTCCAGACCGGCGCCAACGCGGCTTCCTCGCCCGGCGCCGCGCCTTGGATGAACGTCTTGCACGCGGTGCTGGAGTCGCCCACGATCGTGAAGGTCGGGTTCGGCCTGGGCGACGACCTGCGCCGCCTGCGCGCCAAGCTCGGCATCGAGACCCGCAACGTGATCGACCTTGCCACCGCCCTGCGCGCCGTCCAGGGCAGCAGCGAGCGCAACGCCTGGGGCGCGAAGACCGCGGTGGCGCGCTTCTTCGGCCGGCGCCTGCAGAAATCGCGCCGCATCACCACCACCAACTGGGCCACGCCGCGCCTGTCCGAACAGCAGATCCTGTACGCGGCGGACGATGCCCACGTGGCCCTGCGCATCTACCGCCACTGGCACACGCATTTCCCGGCCGCCGCTGCGGGTGCCGCTGCCAACGCCGCCAGGACCGCCAAGGCGCCGCCCGGCCTATAATGCCGGGATGCGATTCCCGTTTCTCCCCACCCTCCTGCTGTTCCCGCTGTCCGTCCTGCAAGCTTGTGCACCGTCCGGCACCGATGCCGCCACCGGCGCACGCGTATTCCAGCAGTGCGCCTCCTGCCACCAGGTCGGGGTCAACGCGCACGGCGGCTTCGCCCCCGAGCTGAACGGCCTGATCGGCCGCCGCGCAGGCTCCACGCCCGATTTCGCGTATTCGGAGGCCATGAAGCGCTCCGGCATCGTCTGGAACGAGCGCAGCCTGGCCGCCTTCCTGCACGACCCCGACGCACTGGTCCCCGGCACCAAGATGCGCTTCTGGGGCATCCGCGACGACAACCAGATCGCGGCCCTGCTGGCCTACCTGCGCACTTACCAGGCGGCGCCGGCCCCGGCGGACACGCGCACCGCTGGCCGCTGAGCTCAGGCCGCCGAGAAAGATTGCGAATGAGCTAATGTAACGAGGTATGATTCCGGGGTAAGGACCGAGCAATTCTTATCGACAGGAATCCCTTATGCGAAGCATCCTTCGCCCCTTCGCCTTCGCGCTGGGCGTTGCCCTGCTGTCCGCGGCGGCGGCCCAGGAACAGCGCGGGCAACAGCAGCGCGTGCCCGCCGGCCTGGCCCAGCGCGTCACGGCCTGCACGTCCTGCCACGGCGGCGCCTTCGCCGCGCCCACCGCGCCCACCCCGCCGGCGGCCGGCGGCGCCGGCAGCGAGCGCCAGTACTACCCGCGCATCGCCGGCAAGCCGGCCGGCTATCTCTACAACCAGCTGATCAATTTCCGCGAAGGCCGGCGCCAGTATCCGCAGATGACCTGGATGGTGCAGCACCTCTCGAACGATTACCTGCACGAGATCGCGGCGTATTTCTCGGCCGGGCACCTGCCGGTGGCCGTGCTCGACCGCGCCGGCCTGCCGGCCGCCGAGCTGGAACGCGGCCGCCAGCTGGTCACGCGCGGCGACAGCGCAAAACGCGTCCCTGCCTGCATCGCCTGCCACGGCGAACGCCTGAGCGGCGCGCTGCCGGCCATCCCCGGACTGGTCGGCCTGCCGCGCGACTACATCAACGCCCAGTTCGGCGCCTGGCGCAACGGCAGCCGCCACGCCGCGGCGCCCGACTGCATGGCCGGCATCGCCGCGCGCCTCAGCCTGTCCGACGTGTCCGCGATCTCGGCCTGGCTGGCCAGCGAGCCGCTCCCGGCCGACCCGCGCCCGGCGGGCGCCCCGGCGCGTCCCCTGCCGCTGGCCTGCGGCAGCGTCCCGGAGCAGCCATGAAGCGCGCCCTCCTCTTCGTGGTCACGGTGGGCGTGCTGCTGCTGGCCGCCGTCGTGACCGCCTGGCCGCGCGCCGAATACATTGCCTCGTCCTCGCCGCAGGCCTGGGCCTTGAGCCCCGCCAACATCGCGCGCGGCGCCTACCTCGCGCGCGCAGGCGACTGCGCGGCCTGCCACACGGCGCGCGGCGGCCTCCCGTACGCCGGCGGACGCGCGCTCGACACGCCCTTCGGCCGCGTCATGGCACCCAACATCACGCCCGACGCAGCCACCGGCATCGGCGCCTGGAGTGCGGACGATTTCTGGAACGCCCTGCACAACGGCATCTCACGCGACGGCCGCCTGCTGTATCCGGCTTTCCCCTACCCGAACTACAGCAAGGTCAGCCGCGCGGATGCCGACGCCCTGTTCGCCTGGCTGCGCAGCCTGCCGCCGCAGCGCCAGGCGAACCGGCCTCACCTGCTCCGCTTCCCCTACGACAGCCAGGCAGCGCTGGCCGGCTGGCGCCTGCTCTACTTCAGGCCGGGTGTCTTTGAAATACAAGCCACGCGCGGCGCGCAGTGGAACCGCGGCGCCTACCTGGTCGAGGGCCTGGGCCACTGCGCGGCCTGCCACAGTCCGCGCAATGGTCTGGGCGCCAGCGGCCGGGGACTCCAGGGCGGGCTGATTCCGGTGCTGGGCTGGTATGCGCCCTCGCTGGCCTCAAACGATCCGCACCTGGCGCAGCTGCTGCACACGGGCGTGTCGCCGGGCGGCGCGGTGGCCGGGCCGATGGCGGACGTGGTCGGCCAAAGCCTGCAGCACCTCTCGGGACCCGACATCGGCGCGATGGCGGCCTACCTCGCATCGCTGCCGGCGGACAGCGCGCCGCCGCAGCCGGCAGCGCCGCCGCCGGAACCGGTGATGCAGCTTGGCCGGAAGCTGTATGAGCAGCACTGTGCCGATTGCCACGGCAAGAACGGCCTCGGCGCCGCTGGCGAGGATGGCGCCCCGGCCTATCCGCCGCTGGCCGGCAACCGCACCCTGCGGCTGCAGGCACCGGTCAACGCCATCCGCATCGTGCTGAGCGGCGGCTTCGCGCCGTCCACGGCCGGTAACCCGCGCCCCTACGGCATGCCGCCCTACAGCCAGCTGCTGGACGATACCGAGGCGGCAGCGGTCGTGAGTTACGTGCGCGCCAGCTGGGGCAACGCGGCGCCCATGGTGACGCCGGCGGAGGTCAACGGCTACCGGGCGGTGCCGCTGGAGCCCTGACGTTCACTTTTCGCTATCGGCGATCAGTACGGTCACGTTCGGCAAGGCCTTGAACGGCGCCAGCTGGGCTGGCGTGGCGCCGGCATCGGTGACCAGGGTCCAGGGCCGCTCCAATGGCGCCCAGGCCTGTTGGACGGCAGAGCCGAGCTTGGAGGCGTCGGCCAGCACGATGACCGCCGCGGCCTGCTCCATCATCTTGGATTTCAATGCCACCTGATCCATGGTGGCTTCGCACAGCCCGCGGCCGGCAACCAGGCCGTCGGCACCGAGAAACAGCTTATCGGCGGTCATGCGGTTCAAGCTCAGTTCCGCCAGCGCGCCGACAGTGCCCATGCTCATCTTGCGCAGCGTACCGCCCAACAAGGTGACGGCGATGCCATCTTCCACCGCCAGGGTGGGCAAGATCATCAGGTTGTTGGTAATGACGTGCACATCGCGCTTGCCGGGAAGGTAGCTGGCCATGGCGGCAATGGTGGTGCCGTTATCCAGGATGATGGTATCGCCATCGCGCACGAGGCTGGCCGCCAGGCGGCCGATCTCGTTCTTCTGTGCGTGGCTGATGCCGATCCGTTCGTTGGCGGTCGCTTCCGCCCGATGGTCGAGCTGCAATGCCGCACCGCCGTAGGTGCGCAGGATGCGGCCGCTATCGGCCAACTGCGCCAGGTCGCGCCGGATGGTCGACTCCGACACATCGAAATGGCGGCTCAAGGCCTCGACATTGGCCTCCTCGCGGGACACGATATCGAGGATGGCCTTGCGGCGAAGTTCGGTCTTGGTCATTTCCGCGAGCGCGTCGCCTAGCCGCGCCGCGTTGCCAGGCTCACCGCCTGGCGCAGCGCTTCCAGCATGCTGCCTTCGTCGGCGATGCCCTTGCCCGCGATATCGAACGCCGTGCCATGGTCCACCGAAGTGCGGATGACCGGCAGGCCCACCGTGACATTCACACCCGATTCCAGCCCCATCACTTTCACCGGTCCATGTCCCTGGTCGTGATACATCGCCACCACCAGGTCGAAGTCGCCGCGGGCCGCCCGGAAGAACAGCGTGTCCGCCGGCAGCGGGCCTTCGACCGAACGTCCCAGCGCCTGCTGCGCCTTGACGGCAGGGATGATCTTCTCTTCCTCTTCGCCGTATCCGAACAAACCATTTTCACCCGCATGCGGGTTGATGCCGCATACGCCGATGCGCGGGTTGGCGATGCCCGACAGCACCAGGGTCTCATAGCCGCGCTCGATGGTACGCTCCACCAGTCCAGGCTCGATCTTGCGAATGGCATCCAGCAAGCCGATATGCGTGGTCACGTGAATGACGCGCAGATTCGGAGCCACCAGCATCATCGACACTTCCGGCGTATCGGTGAGCTTGGCCAGCATTTCGGTATGCCCGGGGAAGATGTGGCCGCCGGCGTGCAGCGCTTCCTTGTTCAGGGGCGCCGTGCAGATGGCATCGATTTCCTGCTTGACCGCAAGCTGAACGGCGCGCTCGATATAGCAATATGCGGCGTGCCCGCACAGCGCCGACAGCTGGCCGAAGGGATAACCGGGCGGAATCAGCCCCAGATCGACGCATTCGACCATCCCGTACTCATACTTGGCGGTCTTGACGTCTTCGATCGCATGCACCTGGAGCGGGCTGCCGACGATCTTGCCGGCCTCGCGCAGGCGGTTGAGGTCGCCAATGACCAGCGGCCGGCAATGCTCGTAAAGATCCTTGGCCGCCAGGCTTTTCATGATGATTTCCGGGCCGACGCCGGCGGCGTCGCCCATGGTGATGGCAATGATGGGACGGTACATTTAAGCTTTCCTTTGAAGTGAGTCATCGGCTGGCACAGCGTCATCGGTGCGAGCCTCCTGCAGCCGCTGGTAGCAGCGCAGCAGAGTGTCGAGCGAGCCGAAGGCACCAGCCTTGGTAATGACGGGAATTGGTTTGATGCCGGCCGCTACCGACAGCGGCACGCCGGATTCGATCTCGCCAGCCAGATACAGGCCTTTCGAACCAATCGCCGACAGGATGGCTCTGGCGGTCTCGCCGCCGGTGGAGATCACGGCGCCGATATGGTCGGCCAGCGGCGCAATCAGCGCGGCCAGCGCCTGGCACAGCTCCAGGCCTTCCGACATATTGACGGACGAGCCCTTTTCGATCACGACCAGCAGATCGCGCCGATCGCGCAGGAACTGTCCCACTGCCTCATGGAATTCGTTCCAACGGCTATGGGACTGTCGCGCGCGCAGCACGTCAGCCGGGATTTCCAGACGCGCCAGGCCCGCATTTTCCTCGAGATACCGGGCCTGCTCGCGGGAGACGCTCGACAGACTGCCCACCACGGTCAGGATGGCTCCGCGGGTCGCCACCGGCGGCGCGGCGAGGCTTCCCTCGGGCGCTGCGCCTGCCGTAGCCAGGTGGTAGGTCAGCCCTGCCGAGCCCACGCAGAAATGCGGGGCCGTCAGCGCCATGGAGGCCTGGGCAATGACTTGCAGATCCTGTTCGGTTTCGACGTCGCACACGACGGCCTCGATGCCGTCATCGGCGAATTGCTCCAGCAACGCGAGTATGCGTGACGGTCCGCGCCGGATATCCTCGATCTCGATGGATGCCGTGCTGATGCCCTGGCGGCTGAGCATGCCGGGAATATGCGCCGTACCGGCGATGCCTTCGGCGCGCCATACTTCGCTGTTCTCCAGCGGTACATCTTTCAGGTACTGATGGCCGCGGCGGGTAAAGCGTCCTGCCAGCGGGAAGGCCGGCGCCACGATGGCCAGGCCGGCATCTTTCACGATGGCGGCCAGTTCCTGCGCAAAATTGCCGCGCAGGGTGGAGTCAATTTTCTTGTACAGCAGTTGGCCGGGTGAACGGTAGCGTTCGAACATCTTGCGGTGGACGGCAGCCGCATCCTCGGGCGCCAGCCGGCGCGTATCGGCATCGATGGCGACGACCCGCGTGTTCTGGGTGGCGGCGCAGCGCTCCGCCTTCCCATCGATGACAACCAGCGTTTCCTGTCCTGCCTTGAAAAAGGCGCTGGCGCAGTCCGCAGCTCCTGACAAGTCATCGGCAATGATTAAGGTTTGCGACATGGATGTGACCTTACGCGGAGCGGCGCTGCGATGCCAGACCGGGGGACGCGGCAGCTTTCGCCGCCTGATTGCGCGCCACCCAGGCCGTGACCATTGGGACGAGAACGGCGGTGACCACCACGCAGGCGGCAACGATGACCGTAGCCGA
>DATILY010000052.1:0-19179 GCA_035475895.1 Casimicrobiaceae bacterium
CGCGGCTACGACATCGTCGAGCGCGTCGTGCTGTCGCAAGGACGCCGGGTGACCTTCGCGCCCAACGCGCGCGGCGAGCTCGCGATCTATCGCTTCCGGCGTGGCTGACACGCCGCACGGTTCTTCTCCCAGCCCGGCGCAAGCGCGCGAGTCGTGGCGCGAGGCGCTGTTCAACCGACGCATGCTGGTGTGCGTCTTCACCGGGTTTTCGTCCGGCCTGCCGCTGTGGCTGCTGATCAACCTCGTACCGGCGTGGCTGCGCACCGAAGGCGTGGACCTCGCCACGATCGGCCTGCTCACGCTCGTCCAGATCCCTTACGTGTGGAAGTTCGTGTGGTCGCCGCTGGTCGACCGCTATGCGCTGCCGATGCTCGGCCGCCGGCGCGGCTGGATGCTCGCAAGCCAGATCGGGCTCGTCGCGCTGATCATCGCGCTTGGTGGCGTGGACCCGCGGCGCGACGTCTGGACGCTGGTCGCCATCAGCGTCGCGCTGGCGTTCGTATCGGCGACGCAGGACATCGCGCTCGATGCATTCCGCCGCGAGATCCTGCCCGACGCGGAGCTCGGCCTGGGCACGTCGGTCCACGTCAACGCGTATCGGATCGCAAGCCTCGTGCCCGGCTCGCTCGCACTCATCCTCGCCGATCACCTGCCATGGCCGACCGTCTTCACGATCACGGCGCTGTTCATGCTGCCCGGCGCCGCCATGACGCTGCTGGTCG
The DNA here is from genome assembly GCA_035475895.1 of Casimicrobiaceae bacterium. Taxonomy (GTDB): domain Bacteria; phylum Pseudomonadota; class Gammaproteobacteria; order Burkholderiales; family Casimicrobiaceae; genus VBCG01. Next base: position 723 of record DATILY010000052.1, read on the forward strand.
CCGAGCCCAAGAGCGCGCACGGCCAGCCGCGTACGCTGGCCGAATCGATTGCAGGTCCGTTCCGCGAGTTCTTTGCACGCAACGGCGTGCGCGCGGCCCTGCTGATGCTCACCTTCATCTTCCTGTTCAAGCTCGGCGATTCGATGGCGACTGCGCTCGCCACGCCGTTCTATCTCGACATGGGCTTCAGCAAGACCGAGATCGGGCTCGTGGCCAAGAATGTCGGCTTGTGGACGAGCCTCGTCGGCGGCATCGTCGGCGGCCTGTGGATGGTCAGGATCGGCATCAACCGCGCGCTCTGGCTCTTCGGCGCGGTGCAGGTCGTGGCGATCCTCGGCTTCGCGTGGCTGGCCTACGTCCACGCGGCCAACCTCTGGCTGCTCGGCACGGTGATCGGTTTCGAGGCGCTCGGCGTGGGCCTTGGAACCGTCGCCTTCACCGCCTATATCGCCCGCGCCACCGACCCGCGCTACACGGCTACCCAATTCGCGCTGATGACCAGCCTGGCGGTCGTCCCGCGCGTGCTGATCAATGCCACGACCGGCTGGATCGTCGAGCGGATCGGCTGGTTCGACTTTTTCCTGTTGTGCACAGTGCTCGCGTTGCCCGGAATGGCATTACTCTTGCGTGTTGCGCCGTGGAGGGGAACGGATGGATCACCGTAAGTTCAGCGCGATCGCGCATCGCGACCACGACTACTGCAATCCCATCTCGGCGTCGAAAGTCGAGCGCGTGCTCGACCTGCTTCCCCTCGACGACGGCTCGCGCGTGCTCGATCTCGGGTGTGGCCGCGCCGAGTTGAGCCTCCGCATCATCGAGCGCTTCGGGTCCACGGTGGTAGCAGTGGACAACTCGTCGTACATGCTCGATGCCGCGCGCGAACGTGCCGAATGGACCGGCGCGCTCGGCAAGCTGCATCTCGACGACATCGACATCCGCGATTTCCAGGCCGACCCGGAAACGTTTCACCTGTCCGTGATGCTGGGCGCCGGCGGCATCCAGGGCGGCATGGCCGGCGTGTGCCGCCAGCTGAAGGTCTGGACCAAGGGCGGCGGCTACGTGCTCATCGGCGAAGGCTATTGGCGCGCGCGCCCGCATGCCGAATATCTGGCGCTGCTCGGCGGCCCCGACTCGCAGTTCCTCGATCATCGCGGCAACGTGCAGGCTGGCATCGACGCCGGCCTGGTGCCCATGCACGCGACTACCGCGTCCCTCGACGAATGGGACGAGTACGAATGGAAGTACAGCCGCTCCATCGAGCGTTACGTGCGCGAGCAACCGGACGATCCGGATGCCAAGGCGATGCTCGAGCGCAGCCGCCGCTGGCGCGATGCCTACCTGCGCTGGGGGCGCGAGACGCTCGGGTTCGCGGTGTATCTGTTCTATCGGCCCGGCCCGTACGTCGGTTGACGCGCGGCGCTCTCACGCCTGTGCATCGAGCCGCTCCAGCGCCTCCGCGATGTCCAGCCATTCCGCCTCCAGGCGCGCGAGCGTCCAGGTGAGCGCGCCGGTGCGCTCGAGCGCTTGGACGAGACGGGGCTTTTCCGCTTCGCTGTAGGCCTCGCCGGTCGCAAGCCAGGCGTCGAGCGCCTGCTTCTCGGTCGTGAGCGTCGCAAGGTCGGCCTCGATGGCCGCCTGCCGCGTGACGTAGGGCTTGCGCGCATCGGCACGCTGCTGGCGGGCGACGGCTTCCTCGCGCTTGCGCGCCTTGCGATCGATCGTGCGCGGCGCAGTGGCCTCGCCTTCGCCCTTTTGGACGTTGCGCCGCTGCGCGAGCACGAAGTCGCGATAGTCGTCGAGATCCCCGTCGAACGGCGTCACGCGTCCTTCGTGCACGAGCCACAGCTCGTCGGTGGTGGCACGCAGCAGATGGCGGTCGTGCGCGACCACGACCAGCGCGCCGTCGTAGTCCTGCAGCGCTTCGGTGAGCGCCTCGCGCATCTCGATGTCGAGATGATTGGTCGGCTCATCGAGCAGCAGCAGGTTCGGCTTCTGGCGCACGAGCAACGCGAGCGTCAGCCGCGCCTTCTCGCCGCCCGACAGGCTGGCAACGGGCGTGGTCGCGCGCTCGCCGCCGAAATCGAAGCCGCCGAGAAAGGTGCGCAGGTCCTGCTCGCGTGTCTGCGGCTCCAGGCGCTGCAGATGGCGCAGCGGCGTCTCGTCGACACGCAGCTGCTCCACCTGGTGCTGCGCGAAGTAGCCGATGCGCAGCTGCTGCGCGGTCCAGCGCTCCCCGCCGCGCAGCGGCAGCACGCCGGCAACGGCCTTCATCAAGGTCGACTTGCCGGCGCCGTTCGGACCGAGCAGGCCGATGCGCGCGCCGGCGAGGATCGACCACTCGACGTCCGGGAGCACGGGCGCCCGCTCGGGATAGCCGAGTGCGGCGTGCTCCAGCCGCACGAGCTGGCGCGCCCCGATGCTCGTGGGCGCGAACGCGAAATCGAACGGACTGTCGACATGCGCTGCGGCGATGATCTCCATGCGCTCGAGCGCCTTCATGCGGCTTTGCGCCTGCCGCGCCTTGGTGGCCTTGGCGCGGAAGCGGTCGATGAAGCTGCGCAGGTGGGCGATCTGCCGCTGCTGCTTGGCATGCGCGGCCTGTTGCAGGGCGAACTGCGCCGCGCGCTCGCGTTCGAATTGCGCGTAGTTGCCGGTGTAGCTGCGCAGCGCGCGGTTCTCGATGTGCACGATCGTATCGACGGTGGCGTCGAGGAAGTCGCGGTCGTGCGTGATGAGCAGCAGCGTGCCCGGATAGCGGCCGAGCCAATCCTCCAGCCACAGGACCGCATCGAGGTCGAGATGGTTGGTGGGCTCGTCGAGGAGCAGGAGATCCGAGCGGCACATCAACGCTTGCGCAAGGTTGAGGCGCATGCGCCATCCGCCCGAGAAGCTGTCCACCGCGTCGCGTTGACGCGCCTCGGCGAAGCCCAGTCCTGCCAGCAACGTCGCCGCGCGGGCTCGCGCGCCATAGCCGCCGATCGCCTCGAACCGGTGATGCAGCTCGGCCAGCGCCGTGCCTTCGGCTGCGGCCGTGTGCGCGCTGTGCGCGGCGCCCGCCGCGGCGAGCGCGCGCTCGACCTCACGCAGCTCGAGATCGCCGTCCTGCACGAACTCGATCGCCGGCGTGGCGAGCGGCGGCGTCTCCTGCGCGACGTGCGCGATGGTCCACCGTGGTGGCAGGTCGATTGCCCCGGCGTCGGGCAGCAGCTCACCGCGCAGCGCGGCGAACAGCGTGGACTTGCCGCTGCCATTGGGCCCGACGAGCCCGACGCGATGACCCGCGTGAACGGTCAGGTCGGCATGCTCGAGCAGCGGGCGCCCCGCGCGTGCGAGCGTGACGTCGGTGAGGCGAATCATGCGGCTACTTCAGCGTGTAGTCGTAGTCGATCACCAGCGGCGCGTGATCGGAGAATCGACGGTTCGTGTAGATCGACGCCGCATGCGCGGTGGCGGCGATGCGAGGCGTGGCGATCTGGTAGTCGATGCGCCAACCGACGTTCTTCGCCCACGCGGCGCCGCGATTCGACCACCACGTGAACTGGTCGGGACGCGGATCGACCCGGCGGAACACGTCGACGAAGCCCAGCTCGTCGAACACGCGCGTGAGCCACGCGCGCTCTTCGGGCAGGAACCCGGAGTTCTTCTGGTTGGCGCGCCAGTTGCGCAGGTCGATCGGCTGGTGTGCGATGTTCCAGTCGCCGCACAGGATCACTTCGCGGCCACTTTTCACGAGGCTCCACAGGTGCGGCAGGAACGCGTCGAGGAAGCGAAACTTCGATGCCTGCCGATGCGGGCCGCTCGATCCCGACGGCAGATACACGCTGATCACCGAGACCTCGGCGAAATCGGCCTGCAGATAACGGCCCTCGGCGTCGAATTCGGCATGTCCGAATCCGCCGGCGGCGCGATGCGGATGCTTCGCATACAGCGCGACCCCGCTGTAGCCCTTCCGCTCCGCGTGATGGAAGCTCGCGTGCGACCGGCGCGGTGACTTGAGGCTGCGCGGAACGTCGCAGTCCGCGCATTTGATCTCCTGCACGCAGACGACGTCCCATGGCTCGATGCGCGCGAGCCAGCGCGCGAAGCCCTTGCGCTCCGCTGCGCGCAGGCCATTGACGTTGCAGGTAATGATGCGCATGCGAGGTCTATAATCGGCCGCGTTCCGTTCGTCGGCCCGAGCGATGCCCAATTTCCGTCAGGACTTCCTGGCCTTCGCCATGGCACGCGAAGTGCTACGGTTCGGCACGTTCACGACCAAGGCGGGACGCCAAACCCCTTACTTCTTCAACGCGGGATTGTTCAACGACGGCGAGAGCCTGCGTCAGCTCGGCGAATTCTACGCAACCGCGCTGCTGGCTTCGGGTCTCGCGTGCGATGGCCTCTTCGGACCGGCGTACAAGGGCATCACCCTGGCGTCGGCGACGGTGATCGCGCTTGCCCAAAAAGGTCACAATTTGCCGTACAGCTTCAACCGCAAGGAAGCGAAGGACCACGGCGAGGGCGGCACGCTCGTCGGCGCGCCGCTGGCTGGTCGCATCGTCATCGTGGACGACGTGATCACCGCAGGCACGTCGGTGCGCGAGTCGGTCGAGCTGATCCGCGCGGCGGGGGCGCAGCCGTCCGGCGTGCTGATCGCGCTCGATCGCATGGAGCGCGGAAGCGGCAGCACGTCCGCGGTCGAGGAGGTGCGTGAGCGCTACGGCATCCCGGTGGTCGCGATCGCGACGCTCGATGATGTCATGGAGTTCCTCGCGCAGCGGCCGGCGCTCGCAGCGCAGCGCGAAGCAGTGGCGGCCTATCGCAACGAATACGGCATCCGGGGCCAGTAAAGGCACGTCATGACCGCAGCGCATCGCATCGCCAACGCCATCGCAGCCTTCGCTCTCGCGATCGCCGCTGCGCCGGCGCTCGCCGCCATGTACAAATGGGTCGACGACAAGGGTGTGGTGCACTACACGGACAAGATGCCCCCCGAGGCCGTCGACAAGGGCAACGTCGAATTCAACAAGCAGGGCATTCCGATCAAGCGCAACGATCCTGCGCCTACCGCGGAGCAGCGACGGGTCAGGGCGGCCGAGGAAGAGCGCCAGCGCGTCGTCGCCCGCGAGCAGGAGGTGGTAGACCGCCGCGATCGCGCGCTCATGCAGTCGTACACGAGCGAAGACGAGATCGAGCTCGCGCGTCACCGCGCGCTCGGCACGATCGACACGCAGGTGCAATCGGCGCAGGCTTACAGCGTGCAGCTGACCAAGCGGCGCGAAGAACTCGAAGAACGGCGCAAGTCGTTCGGCGCCAAGCCGGTGCCGCCTGCGATCGAGCACGAGCTCGAGAACATCGGCAGCGAGCTCGCCAAGCAGGATGCCTTCATCGGCGAGAAGAAGCGTGAAACGGCCGCCGTGACGGCCCGCTACGAAACGGACAAGCAGCGCTGGCGCGAGCTGCGCGCCATCGCCGACGCGAAGGAAGGCAAGGACCAGATGAAGTCCACCAAGGACAGCAGCACCGCGGCAAGCACTGCACGCTAGCGGATCCCGGACAGGCTTCGACAGGGCGGCGTCAGACCGCCCTTTTCTTTTGCGGCGGGCCTTGTGCCGGCCAGCCCCGGCGCAACCTGCGATAATTGCAGGTTCTCCGAACGTCTCGCGGTATCTTCCGATGGCACAGTACGTCTACACCATGAATCGCGTGGGCAAGCTCGTCCCGCCCAAGCGCGTGATCCTCAAGGACATCTCGCTGTCCTTCTTCCCCGGCGCCAAGATCGGCGTGCTCGGCCTCAACGGGTCGGGCAAGTCGAGCCTGCTCAAGATCATGGCGGGCGAGGACAAGGAATACGACGGCGAGGCGACGCCGATGCCCGACCTGCGCATCGGCTTCCTGCCCCAGGAGCCGCGCCTCGATCCGCAGCAAACCGTGCGCGAGGCGGTGGAGCAGGGCATGGGCGAGGTGCTCGACGCCAAGAAGCGGCTCGACGAGGTGTACGCCGCCTATGCCGAGCCCGATGCCGACTTCGACGCGCTCGCAGCCGAGCAGGCCCGTCTGGAAGCGATCATCGCGGCCTCGGGCAGCGATGCGAGCGTGCAGATGGAGATCGCCGCGGATGCCCTGCGCCTGCCACCCTGGGACGCGAAGATCGGCACGCTGTCCGGGGGCGAGAAGCGCCGCGTCGCGCTGTGCCAGCTCCTGCTGTCCAAGCCGGACATGCTGCTGCTCGACGAGCCCACCAACCATCTCGATGCCGAGAGCGTCGAGTGGCTCGAGCAGTTCCTCCAGCGCTATCCCGGCACGGTCATCGCCGTGACCCACGATCGCTACTTCCTCGACAACGCGGCGGAGTGGATCCTCGAGCTCGACCGGGGGATGGGCATACCGTACAAGGGCAACTACAGCGCGTGGCTCGACCAGAAGGAGCAGCGCCTGCGCACCGAGGCGCGCCAGGAAGCCGGCCGCATGAAGGCCATGCAGAAGGAGCTCGAATGGGTGCGCCAGAACCCCAAGGGCCGCCAGGCCAAGAACAAGGCGCGCATCCAGCGCTTCGAGGAGTTGTCCAGCTACGAGCACCAGAAGCGCAACGAGACGGCGGAGATCTTCATCCCCGTGGCGGAGCGCCTGGGCAACGAGGTGCTCGAATTCAGGAGCGTCACCAAGGGCTTCGGTGATCGGGTGCTCATCGACGACCTGTCGTTTCGCGTCCCGCCCGGCGCCATCGTCGGCATCATCGGCCCCAACGGCGCGGGCAAGTCGACCCTGTTCCGCATGATCACGGGCGCCGACAAGCCGGACAAGGGCGAGATCATCATCGGCCACACGGCGCAGCTTGCGGTGGTCGACCAGACCCGCGAATCGCTCCCCAACGACAAGACCGCCTGGCAAGCCATTTCAGGCGGGCTCGACATCCTGCAGGTCGGGCGCTTCGAGATGCCCTCGCGGGCCTACCTCGGCCGCTTCAACTTCAAGGGGCAGGACCAGCAGAAGATGGTGGGTGCGCTGTCCGGCGGCGAGCGCGGGCGGCTGCATCTTGCCGCCACGCTGCTCAAGGGCGGCAACGTGCTGCTGCTCGACGAGCCGTCCAACGACCTCGACGTCGAGACGCTGCGCGCGCTCGAAGAAGCGCTCACGGAGTTCGCGGGCAGCGTGCTGGTGGTGTCGCATGACCGCTGGTTCCTCGACCGCATCGCCACGCACATCCTGGCGGCCGAAGACGACTCGAAATGGGTCTTCTACGAAGGCAACTTCCACCAGTACGAGGAAGACAAGAAGCGGCGTCTCGGCGAAGAAGGCGCGCGCCCCCACCGGCCGCGGTACAAGCCGCTGATGCACTGAACCCGGCGTATCCCGATGGTGCAGTCGCCGGCACCGCAGCTCGACGTCCTGCGGCGCCGTTGTTGGGCGGCCGCTGCCTTCAGTGAGGGTAAAACTGGACGGGGCCGCAGACGGCGCAGCCCATCGGGCCAGTCATCGGCGTCGTTGCATTGGTGCACGGCGCCGGCAAACCCGGGGCCTTGCACACGCGCGTGATGAACGCATCGCAACTGCCGCCGAGGGGACACATCGACGGAGTCTTGACCGCGATGCCCTGGATGTCCTGCAGGTACCAGCCGTCCTGGAACGCGCCGTCCTCCACGCAGTTGTACGGATGCTTGCTTTCGTCGAGGGACGTCGGGTTGATGCCGAAATCGGTCACGGTGGAGTCCGCGCCGCCGAGCGGCAGGGGATAGAACAGCATCGTCGGCTTGCCGAAGACATTCGAATACGTCACGCGCGGGTTGTCGTGGTAGCCCTTGCATGAGTTGACGGTGGTCGCATAGGAAATTCCGCTGCCCGCCGCGATCGTATTCGCCGCGTTGCTTGCATCGACCCACGATTGCAGCGTCGAGCACGCGCCGAGCAGGAGCGCCGCGCCGACAGGCCACGACAGCCGAATGGTGGTCGCACTCATGTCACGCGCCCTCCGGATCAGTACACGCACCAGACAACGCCGAGCGGACCGTAACCTTCGGAGATCCACCCACGGTCGAGCATCGCGGCCCGCACGTCGAGTCGGGTCGTATAGCGGTGATTCGTATCCGCGCGCCCGTTCCACAGGCGGAACACCGGCCGCAGCGGAATGTCGCCGTCGATGAATCCGGGCATGACGGGGCATTGCCCCGTCGTCGGAATCGGCGAGCCCGCGTAGAACGCCGACGACGTTTCGAGCACGAAATCGGGGAAGCGCGACTGCACGGCAGCGCATTCGTCCGCTGTGCTGGCGAAGAAGTGTGAATCGCCCTCGAGCGGCGGCAGGTAGAAGCGGCACACCGGATTGCCGTAATACGTGTATTCGAGCCCGAGCACGGTGGCGGGGTGCGCGCCCACGGCGAACGCCTCGCCGGTGCGCTGCCAGCCCGCGAAACGACCCGTGTCCAGCGCGTCGATGTCAGGCGCCGAAGCGGTCGTGAAGTAGTGGTCCTGCGCCGCGTTGTAGTACTCGACGGCATTGATCAGCGTGGGCGTCGGATGGACGTGCGACAGGCAACCACGCGGTGGCGAACCGGGACAGCTCGCGGTTGGAAGGGACGCCGGCCCGACGCTCTGATCGCGGAACAGCGCGCTCTCACCGTCCGTCGGCAGCGCCGCGTACGTGATGGCGTCGATGCCCGCGAAGTCCACGGTTGCCCCGTCGGTCGGCAGGAAGTTCGCCGGGATGACGTAGTCCGGGTGGGCGACCACCACGCAACAGCTCGTGTACTGGAAGATCGTCGGAACGTCACCGAGCTCCAGAAACGGGATCGAAGGCGCAATGCCGACGACGACGTCACGGTGACCGGTCTGCAGCGTCGGCAGCGCGTTGGGGAAGACCCATTGCCGCGTGCCGCCGCGATACGTCACGGTGATGGCGAGGTCCTTGAACGCGTTCTGGCCGTCCAGCCCGGCGGTCTCGCTCAAGCGGATGAACTGGATCGAGCCGTCCTGGTTCGAGAAGAGCTCGGTGATGCGATACGTCGACTGCGCGGCGGCGCTCGCCGCGACGACGAGCGCGAGCAACGCCGATCTGCAGATCCATGCGGTGGCGTTTTTCATGGCGGCGCTATACGCACATGACGACACCGAGCGGACCATCGCCTTCGGGCAGCCAGCCCCGGGTGATCATGGCGTCGCGGATGGCAGTGCTCGTCGTGTAGCGATGATTGCCGTCGGCGCGCTGGTCCCACAGCCGAAAGACGGGGATGTACACCCCGTCGAAATCGATGCTGGAGTACGGCGGGCACTGATGAGTCGCAGGATCGAGCGTTGCAGCGTAGAACGCTGCGCTCGTTTCCTCCGTGAACGCAGGGAAGCGCGCGCGCACCGCTGCGCATTCGTCCGCCGATGCGGAGAAGAAGTGCGAGTCGCCCGCGCCGGGCGGCAGGTAGAACCGGCAAACCGGATGGCCGTCGTAGGGATATTCGAGACCGAACCAGGTCCTGGGCACCTCGGCGACTGGCAACGATTCTCCCGTGCGCCGCCACCCGGCGAGGCGGCCCGCGTCGAGCGCGTCGATCTCCGCGCTCGATGCCGTCATGAAATAGTGATCGAGCGCGGCGTTGTAATACTCGATCGCGGTCACGCGCGTCGGCGTGGGGTTGATCTTGCCGACGCATCTCGACGACGGCACGAGCCCGCAGCCGTACGAGCCCGGCAACGTGCCGCTCGCCACCGTGCCATCGCGATACCACGCCGTGCTGCCATCGGCGGGAAGCGCTGGATAGTTGACCTGGTCGATGCCGGCGAAGTCGATCGTCCCGCCGTTGGCCGCCACGAAGCGTGCGGGAGCCACGAAGTCCGGGTGGGCGGACACGGTGAAATTGCCATTGTTGTCTTCGATCGTCGGCGCCGGCAGCAGGATGGGCGTCGCCGCCACGACGATCGTGAGATGGGCCGTGCGGAACGTCGCGAGGTTGTCGTAGAACGTGAACTGCTTGGCGACGCCGGCGTGGGTGATCGTCAGCGTCAGTCCCTTGAACATGCCCTGGTTGTCGAGACCCGCCGTCTCGGTGAGGCTCACGTACTGGATCGTCCCGTCGAGGTTCGAGAACACCTGCGACACCCTGAACGTCGACTGGGCGGCTGCGGTTCCCGCCAGTGCGAGGCTGAGGATTGCCGCGAGGGACTGGAATGCTGGCAGAAGACGCATGTCGGCTCCGGTGTGGTGGCGGGCCGCCCTCCTGCCGGGCGGCGCGCCGATCGACCCGTCTACGCTAGCGCTGCAACGACGCTCATCCCAAGCAAAGACCGACGGAATTCGTGCCGCCACGGATGAATCGGCCGTATCGGCGACGAATTCGTTGGCCGCTGCGATGAGCACCAGTGCGCTAGTGCAACGCCACGCCGATGCGCGCGTAGAACGTGCGCCCGAGCGGATCGCCATACACGGGGTCGTACCCGAACTGCCGCGTGTAGACCTGGTTCGTGAACGGCGGCGCGCGGTCGGCGACGTTCAGCACCCCGAGCGCGAGCGTCACGTTGCGCATGCCGGTGTAGCGTCCCTGCAGGTCCCATAGCGAGTAGCTCGACACGCTGCGCGGCTCGATCGGCAGCGGTTTGCCTCCGCGATCGACGTTCGAATCGCGATAGCCGGACTGGAAGCGCTGGGCCAGCGTCGCGCTCCACGGGCCCTGTTGCCAATCGAGCGTCGCAAAGTGCTTCCATCGCGGGACAGGCCCGGTGGCGCTGGCCTTGCTCGCCAGCAACGAGGTGAAGCCGACGCCGTCGAGCTGCTCCTTCCAGCCGATGTTCCACGTGCCGCTCAATTCGAACGCGAATCGCCCGATCGGCGAGCGCGCGAAGGGCCAGCGGGCTTCCAGGTCGATGCCGGACGCGCGCAGCTCGCCGAGGTTCTGCTCGCGCAGCACGACGTACTGGATCGGGCCGGGCAGGTTCGGGAAGGCCGGTTCGACCGGCCCGCGGATGACGTTGCTCGTGCCGAAGCGGTCGAAATGGGCGAACACGACACCCGGATCGAGCCTGTCGATGACGTCCGACTTGTCGATGTTCCAGTAGTCGAGCGTCAGGGCCGCGCCGCTGCGATCGCCCATCACGATGCCGGCGCCGAACTGCCGGGAGCGCTCGGGCTCGAGGTCGGGATTACCGCCCTGCAAGGCAACGAAGTTCTGGAAGAACCTGCCTGGGCAGTCCTCCGGCAGACCCGTCACGTTGCAGCGCAGCGGGTCGGCGAGGCTTGCCACCATGATGCCCGCACGCGACGTCGGTGCATGAAGATCGTAGAGCGTCGGTGCGCGGAATCCCGTGCCCCACGAGGCGCGCAGCAGCAGCACGGACAGTGGCCGCCATGCGACCGCGACCTTGGGATTGATGGTGCCCCCGAAGTCGCTGTAATGGTCGTAACGCGCCGCCACCGTCACGTCGAGGTCCTCGATCGGCGCAAGGTGCGTCTCGGCGAATGCGGCGCCGACGCTGCGCCGGCCGCTGACCGACTGTGCGTCACCGCCCACACCGATGATGTCGCCCGAGCTCCAGACGGGTGCGTACGCGTTGTCCAGGCGTTCTTGTCGCAGCTCCAACCCCAGCGCGAGCGCGACGGGACCTCCGGGAAGGCTGCCGACCTCGGTCGCCGCGTGTGCGTCTGCCGAGACCGTGCGTGCGTTACCGTCGTGCATGTCGCCGCCAACCTGCGTCGACGCGAGCAGCGCATCGCCCACCGGCGTCGATGGCCCGAACGGATTGATCAGGCCCGTGGCGAGCGCAGGCAGCAGGCGCTGCTGCGACACATAGCCGCTCCTGAAGGTGTCGCTCTGCCGGTTGTCGCTGTACACGACGGCCGCGCTCGTCCTCCATTCGCCGAGCGTCGTCCGTGCGCCGGCGAGAAGCCGCAGCGCCTGCGTGTCGACGGCGTCGGTCAACGGACCGAGCGCGTCGGTTCGATAGCGAAGCCGCAGGTCGCCGGTGATGCCGTACGCGGCGGCGAACGCGGCGGGGTAGTAGGGCCCGCTGGCGGGGTAGAGCACCGGCACGTCGACGCTCACCGCGTTCTGGAACACCGAGGTGGACGCATTGCGCAGCACGAATCGGTTCGCGGCAAGGCCCGCTTCTGCGAACAGTTCGGTTTGCGCGCCTGGGGCAAAGGCGGCGCGCGTGAACACCGCGGTGCGGTCGACCTGCGGTTGCAGATCGACGGTGCGGGGGAAATCGTAGCCGCAGATCGGCTCGAGCGAGCCCGCGAAGGTGTCGACCGGCAGCGCAACAGGTGGCGCGCAGCCGGTGTCGTGTGCCGGGCTCGCGATCAGGCCGGGGCGCACGTCCACGTTGGCGGGAAACGATACGGCACTGAGCTGGTTGACTCCCTCGTCCGGGCGAAACCCTGTACGCGAAAAGGCGCGCGAAGCGGCGACTAGCGCATCGTCCCGGCGCCAGGAGAGCGTGGCGAAGAGGTTGTAGCGATCCGTCGCCAGCGTGCCGGCGCCTGCCGTGATGACCGCCTGCCGCGCGCCTCCTCCGCCATGCTCGGTAAAACCTCCTTCGACCGATGCCTCCAGACCGGCGACGTCCTGGCGCAGGATGACGTTCACCACACCCGCGATCGCGTCCGTGCCGTACACCGCCGACGCGCCGTCCTTGAGCACCTCGATACGCGCCACGACAGCGAGCGGAATCGCGTTGAGGTCGACCGCGCCGCCGTCGAAGGCGTAGTTCGCCAGGCGGCGGCCATTGACGAGCACGAGCGTCGAGCCGCTGCCGAGGCCACGCAGATTCGCACTCGCGAGGCCTGGATGAACGGTGTCGCCGATCGAGAGCTGGTCGTTCGCGCCCAGGATGTTGGCGGGCACGCGCGCGAGAAATTGGGCCACCGTGGCGGCGCCGCTCGCCAGGATCCGTTCGCGGGTGAAGACCTGGAGCGGCAGCGACGACTCCGCGTCCACGCGGGGGATGTTGGAGCCCGTGACCTCGACCTCGAGCGCGGCGCGCGAGGCGTCGTCCCATTGACCCGGCGCGCTGCGCGCGACGGCGAACAGCAGCACCGCGCCGAGGCGCAGCCTGGAAGACCGCGCGCGATCGCGCATCCGGCGCATGGCTCCAAGCTTAGCCACCAAAGAGTGCACCCCGCCAGCGACTCCCGACCGAATTGCGTGCGCGACGAACGAGTTGCGCAAGGAAGCGGCGGATTTGCGATCGCCAAGGCCGTTGCGCGGACGCGAGGCCGTCATTAGGATGGATGACCCGGGTTTCGTCGCGCGAGAGGACCCATGCAGGCAGCAACGGCCCTGATCGCAGAGGATGAAGCGACGCTCGCCGACGAGCTGGCGGAGGCCCTGGAGACGCTATGGCCGGAGCTCTCGATCTGCGGGCTCGCGGCCAACGGTCCCGAGGCGGTGCGGCTGTTCGAGCAGCACGCCCCCGACGTGCTGTTCCTCGACATCGAGATGCCCGGAATGTCCGGGCTCGAAGTGGCGCGGCGCGCCAGCCGGCGGAGCCACGTCGTCTTCGTGACCGCCTACGACAAGTATGCCGTCGCGGCGTTCGAGCGCGGGGCCGTCGACTACGTCATGAAACCGATCGACGTCGCGCGGCTCGCGGACACGGTCGCGCGACTCAAGGAGCGACTCCATTCCGCCCCGGCGAATCTCGAGGACATCCTGAAGGCGCTTGCGGAGCGCGTTGCGCCAGTGCGCGAGTACATCCGCTGGGTGACTGCGTCGCAGGGGCGGGACCTGCGCCTCATCACCACCGACGACATCTGCTATTTCCAGGCGGACAACAAGTGCACGCTGGTCGTGACCGCGAGCCAGGAGTCGTTGATCTACCGGACGATCCGGCAGCTGGCCGAGGCGCTCGACCCGTCGGCGTTCTGGCAGATTCACCGGGGCACGATCATCAACGTGCGGCACATCGCCGGCATCACGCGCGACTACCGCGGCCGGCTGCGCGTGTCCCTGCGCCAGCGCAAGGAGACGCTCGCCGTGAGCGCGCCCTATGCGCACCTGTTCAGGCAGATGTAGATGAGCCCGACGAGCTTCGCGGCACTGCTCCGCGCCCGCGCCGACGCCGACGACCCGCTGTTGCGGCGCGCCTCCCGTGTGGCCGCACGCGCGGCACAGGGCGTGACCCGGCAGGGTATCGTCATCGTGGCGGGGTTCTCGGCGCTCTACGGAATCACGCTGAGCGTGGATCCGCGCACCGGCGGAGCGCTGCAAGTGTTGGGGGACTACGCGACGGCCATCACCGGAGCGCTCATGCTCTTCCTGCCTGCGTACGCGCTCGCCGCGATGGCTGCGCAGTTCGCGCCGCGCCGCTTGCTTGCGCGCGCGCTGGTTCTGGCCTTCATGGTCGCGGCCGGTATCGCGCTGGGCTACATGCTCAGCGACGCCGCGCAGGTGACCCTGGTGAGTTGGCGCGGGGGCGGCGCGCGCCACACCACCGCCGCGCTCCCCGTCCTCATGACCGCGTGGCTGGGGCTTGCGGGGTTCCTCCTGCATGAACGCGAGCGGGCCGCTGCACAGGCGCTGCACGACGAAGCCGAGCAGAGGCTCGACCTCGAGCGCAGGATGTCGGAGGCGCGTCTGCAAGTGCTGCAATCGCAGATCGAACCGCATTTCCTGTTCAATTCTCTCGCTCACGCGCGGCGCCTGTGCCGCACCAACCAACCAGCCGGTCGCGCGATGCTGCGCCATCTCGCGCACTACATCGGGGCGGCGCAGCCGGCGCTGCGGCATGCGGGTATTGCGCTCGCGGCCGACGTGGACTTGGCAGTGGCCTATCTCAACGTCCAGCAGATCCGGATGCGCGAGCGGCTGCGCTTCGACGTCGACGTGGCGGCCGGCACGCGCGACGCGTGCATCCCGCCGATGACGCTCACCACGCTCGTGGAGAACGCGATCAAGCACGGGCTGTCTCCGCTCGAGGAAGGAGGGACGGTGACGATCACGGCGCGGGTGCAGGGTGACGCAATCGTCGTGGACGTGAAGGACAGCGGTCAGGGCTTCCAGTCGACGCTCGGCGCAGGAGTCGGGCTCGCCAACAGCCGCGCACGCCTCGCGATGCTGCACGGCGAAGCTGCATCGCTCGACCTCGCGATGAACGCGCCGCGAGGCGTGATCGCGACCGTCGTGCTGCCGCGCGGCGAGTGCGGGACGGTCGGCGCGTGAATGGCGCGGCCGTCGTGGCGATCCGCACCGTGTTCGCGGCATGGCGTGGCGCGACACGGCGTCATTGCGGCTACACGTTCGCGCTCGCGCTGGCATGGAGCGGGGTGACGATCGCAACGGCGACCGCGTACTTCACCGCACCCGTTCCGCTGACGCCGGCGCTCAATGCCGTGTTATCGATGCAGTTCAACGCCTTCGCGGTTCTGCTCGCGGTGCTCGTCGTCGATCACGTTGCACCACCTCTGGCACGCCGCGCATGGCCGTATGCCGCCGCGGTGATCGTCGGCGTGGCGAGCGGCACCACCGCGCTGTGGCTCGTCTCTCAGCGACTCCTCGGCCTGCGCACCGCATTCGGCACCGGCGTGGAGGCTTTCAGCACGTTCGCCTTCCGGCACGCCACGCACGCGCTCGTCGTGTGCGGCCTCGTGACGTTCGTCTACGTGTCCGCGCGCTGGGCGGCGGAGCGGCGAGAGAGGTTGCGCTGGCTGCAGCTCGAGCGCGTCGACGCTGAGAAGCACCTCGTCGAGTCGACCTTGGCCGCGACACGAGCCCGGGTCGATCCTGCCGCGTTGCAGTCCACGCTCGCACGCATCGACGCGTTGTACGAGTCGCGGCCCGCGCAAGCCGATGCGCTGCTGCGCGACTTGATCGCTTCGCTGCGCGCCGCCATACCGCCAAGTCCTGATCCCGACCCCGCGCTCGCGTACGCAACGCATCGGATGGCCTAGCACGCCTGGCGGATGGCCGCGCCGGCGCGGCGGATGCACGATGTCCGCATGCTCGCTTGCGCACTCGGAGCCTTCGTGAAGGAGCGGCGCATGCTGCGCCAGCTCACGCAAACGGAGCTCGCGCGCCTCGCCGGCGTGTCGCGCGCGGTGGTCATGCGGCTCGAGCGACCGGGCACCGCGTCGGTGAAGATCGCGACGGCTGAGCGGGTGCTGCGCGCGTTGGGGGTGCGGCTGAATATCGCCGGCAACCACGTCGTCGCGACGCCTGCGCGCGCGGCGGGGAGCCTGCTGCACTGACCTTAAGCGGGCACGCAGGCGAACACCGGCGGCGTGCCGGTGCCTTCGCCGATCCAGCCCTGCGCGGCTTGTGCTGCGCGTTCGGCCTCGCTCACGGTGTAGCGATGATTCGGCGCGCCACCTTGTCCATTGTTGTACAGGCGGAACAGCGCGGCCGTACCCGGCGGACACCTGCCCACGTTGTCGGGCAGCTGGAGCGCGAAGACCAGTCCCTCGTAGCCCCACACCTGACCGCCCTTGAGGGACTGGCACTCCGACGGTATCGGCGTGTAGAAGTGCGAGCTCTTGGGGGCGAACGTGGTGCTGAAGAAGCGGCAGACGTCGAGCGCGCCGGTCGCAGCGACCGGAAGCGCCGCGAAGCTCTCGCCCGTGCGCTGCCAGCCGGCGAACGTGCCGTCGTCCAGCTTGCGCATTTCGTCGACGATCCCGGTGACGAAGTAATGGTCGAACGCGGCGTGGTGATATTCCAGGAGATCGACGGTCTGCCGATCACCAGCCAGCCGCGTGATCATGGTGTGCCCGGCCTCGAGGCCGGTGTTGGCCGCCCCGACCGCCAGCGCGCCTCCCGCGGGCAGGCCCACGATGCCGATGTAGCCTGCGAACACATAATCAGGCTCGTTGGGCGTGAATTCGGTGCGCGCGAACTGTGAAGCGCGGGTGACGGGATCGTAGTACGTCACGTACGGACGAACACCCGTCGGCCCATCGCTGGTGCCCGCAATCTGCAGGATGCCATTGGCGGCGACCGAGATGCCGCTTGCCGTCGCGGTGACGGTCGGGCCGGTATTGACCCCATACGTGCCGCCATTCGCGAAGCTGCCGTCCAGCACCCCGTCCGGGCGGAAGCGCACGACGATGGGCGTGACGTTGCCCTGGGTATCTGTGCGCAGGATGGCGCCCACCACGTTGCCCGCAGCGTCGAGCGTCATGTCCGACGCCGCGACATCCACGCCGGGAAACGGCCCGTAGCTCGCCAGGCCTTGGTTGCCGTACGTCATATCGACGCGCAGGCCGGTGCCATCGTCCAGCACACGCGTGAGGCAGGTGTAGCGCGTGCCAACCAGCGAGTCGGCGCAGGTGCCTGCGATGATCAGCGAGCGCACGGGATCGGTCGCCGGACGCGGCTCGCGCAAGGCGATGGTCATGTCGACGCAGAAGCGCGCGAGGCGTGCCGAGAGGTCGACCGAGAAGCGTTCGGTGAACGCACCCGCGGCGTGATCGAGGCGATGCAATACCGCGCTGGAGCAGACGTAATCGGGCGTGTACGACGTTACGGCCTGCCAGATGCGCGTCTGGCCGTTGCCTATGTCCTCGGCGGCCAGCGCGTTGGTGTACAGGGCAGGCTGCGCCGGGTTTGCCGGCTGGTCGATGAGCGTGCCCCGATCCACGAACCCCGGTATGGCGCCGGTTCCAATCTCACGCATCTGCAGCGTCGCGGCATTCCTGGTTGCGTCCAGAGCCACGGACCCGCCGAGCAGGACGCGGCTGCCCGCCGCGGCGATCGCGGTGAGCTGCTCGACCTCATCGACCGGCGTGAACGCCACGTCGAAGACCGTCGCTGCCTCGGGCGTGGTGTCCACGACGACGATCGCATCATTGTGCTGCGACTTGCGCACATCCGCGACGGCAAAGCGGGTCGAGGACAGCCGCACGACGGCGAACCCCTGGTCTTCGCCGCCCGTCGTCGTGGCGACGAGGCGCGGGCGTCCGCCGTTGAAGCCCGGATCGGGCTGACCGCGGGCGGGAAACTGCGCGAGTGCCGTGCTCGACACCAGCAGGCACGCAAAGACGCAGATCCTATGACGCCGCATGGCATTGCTCCTGTTCGGCACAGCGTACGGAACCCGCGCGCCCTGTGCAACACCGTCAGTGCCGCGCGGGTGCGACGATCTCCAGCAAGGCGTCGACCACGCCGTGGGCCACCATGCCGAGGCGCTTCGCCGCCGCCTCGGAAAGGTCGGCGATGCGGCTCGGGATGAACGGGCCGCGGTCGTTCACGACGACTTCAACGCTGCGGTGATTCTCGAGATTGGTGACGCGTACGCGCGTGCCGAACGGCAGCGTGCGGTGCGCCATGGTCAGGGCCTGGGGATCGAAGACCTCGCCGTTCGCGGTCTTGCGACCGGCGAACTCGTCGCCGTACATGGACACCTTGCCCCGTAACGTCCTGACGGGCTCTTGCGGCTCTGGCGCCGGTGGCTGCGCAACGGACGGCGGTGCAGTCGCGGGCGCCTCGACGGCCGGTGGCGCAGGCGCCGACTCGCCCGCCGGCGGCGTCGTGGGCAACGGCGCGCACGCAGCGAGCGCGACTGCAAC
>DATILY010000053.1:0-30906 GCA_035475895.1 Casimicrobiaceae bacterium
CGCGGACACGCGCATCACCAACATCGACGCCGACGGCGTGGCACTGGCCGCGCTGCACGCGTTGCAGCAACGCGCGCGCGACCAGGATGCCGCCATCACGCAGCGCGCCGCCCGCATCGCCGCGCTGCGCGCACGGCTGGCCGCGTTGCAAGACACGGCAGCCGATGTTTCGCTGTTGCGCAGGACGCTCGCGCAGTTGCTGCGCAGCGCCGCGCAGGACGATGCAAAGTTGCGCACGGTGGCGCCGCGGCCATAGCGATCGCGCGCATTGGCGGCCTGTGCAACGGCCGCGTTCGAAGACCCCGTCACAAGCGGTAGACCACGCCGATCGCGACCGTCGATCGGCTGGCCGCCGCTCAACTCCGACGAGCGGTGGTTCATGCCGAATAATCGCTTGTCAGGTATCAGCCACGTCGCCAAGATCGACGTGCGTTTCGTAAAAAAACTCGACGCAGTCCGCGGATAAGACGCTCTTTGTCGAGCGCACGCCGGCATCGCACCGGCGCATCTCGCGGATACCCCCGCCGTCGCGGACGGGCTCACGGTCCGCAAGCTCGAAGGGAGAACCATGCTGAAGAAGAACCTTGTCTCGCTCGGCGTTGCCGCCGCACTGGGCCTTGCATGCGTACATGCGACCGCCGCTCCGGGTGTGTACAACCGCGCGATCGAAGTGGTCGGTGCCGGCGCCGTGTCGGATCCGCTGATGGCGGTCGAAGCCAATCGCGGCGCCATCGTCAATCGCCTCGTGTCCGATCACGCTGAAGCGCTCGTGGCCAACGGCATCGACGCTACGGCATTCCGCGCAGCACTCATGTCGCTGCGCGCCGATCACCTGCTGGCTGCATCGCTGGTGAGCAGCGTGCAGGAAGTCACGCAGATCGTGGGGCAGGCACCCGCCGACGGGACGGCGTTGCAGCGGTTCGTGGCGATGACGCCCACGGTGCCGACGTCCATGGCGTCACTTCCGAGCGCCGAGGCGTACGTGGTGCGCGAAGGCGACACGCTGAGCATCGTCAAGGCCTCGCAGATGCAGCTTGGCGCAGGCAGCACGCTCGTCGGCTATTTCGCCCCTGCGACGACTTCGCTTTATGCCGGTTCGACCCTGGAGAAGTTCTCGCCCAAGGACGGCTCCGGCAGCGGCCCGAACTCGTGGATCGGCTACACGGCGGGCAGCAACGTCGCGAACGCGACCGGCAGCGCGGTAGCGGCCGGCACGTTCAACTCCGCGGTCAACACCAATGCGTCGGTGTTTGCAGGGCAGAGCAACGTCGCATCCGGTGTCTCGTCGCTGGTCATCGGCGGCTTCGACAACCGCGCGACTGCGATCGACTCGATCGTCGGTGCCGGCGCCGGCAACCGCGCGACGGGCGCACGCTCCGTCGTGGTCGGTGGCGGCTACAACCTCGCGAGCGGGCAGTGGTCGTTCATCGGCGGTGGCGGCCGGCAAACCGGTTCGGGCGCTGCCGGTGCAGCAGCGCAGGACCACATCGCGTCGGGCGACTTTTCCGCAATCGCTGGCGGCCAAGCCAACCGGGCGACCGCCGGATATACGTTCATCGGCGGCGGCAATGGCAATCAGGTCAGTGTCTCTCTATCCAGCGTTGCCGGCGGCAACAACAATATCATCAATGGATCCGCCTACGGCTTCATCGGCGGCGGCGATTCGTCAGTCGTCAGCGGTGATTCGGCCGTCGTGGCAGGTGGCTGGAACAACACCGCAAGCGGAGCGCAGTCGTCGATCATGGGTGGGAAAGGCAACACGGCAAGCGGATCCGGATCCGCCATCCTTGGCGGATACAGCAACGTTGCCAGCACGAACTCGACTGCCGGCGGCAACCGCGCCAAGGCGAACTACACGGGCGCATTCATGTGGGCCGACTCGACCGCGCTCGATTTCAAAGTGCAAGCGAGCGAGTTCACGGGAGGTGGAGCAGGCTGGGTCGATGCGACCAATACGTTCAATGTGCGCGCCACCGGTGGAGCGTGGTTCGTCACCGCCGTCGACGGCACGACAGGTCGGCCGACGGCCGGACCGTACGTGGCTCCGGGCAGCGGAACGTGGTCCGTCTCCAGCGATCGCAATCTGAAAGAGGACTTCGTGGCCGTGGACACCAGGCTGACGCTTGAAAAGGTGGTCGCGCTGCCGATGACGACATGGCGCTACAAGACCGAAAACGGCGTTCGACACATCGGCGCCATGGCGCAGGACTTCAAGCAGGCGTTCGACGTCGGAACGGATGACCGGTCCATCACGACGGTCGACGCAGACGGTGTTGCATTGGCTGCCATCCAGGGTCTCTACGCGCTGGTGAAAGAGAAGGATGCGCAGATCGATGAGCTCAAGCAACGCCTCGCCGCCGTGGAAGCCTCTCAGGGCGACGTCAAGGCGATGAAAGCCGTGCTGATCGATCTCCTGCGCGAGCGAGCGAACGGCGTGACCAAAGCGCGCTTTGCGCCCGACGCCATTCACTAGGAAAGTCACCAACGGCAGCACGTCACACGTCGGCACGCACCACTGCCGGCTGGACATCGAGTAGTCGCTTTCATCACCCCTCCACACCGGCCGCGCTGCGGCCGGTTTTTTTTGGTGCCCCGTGCGCGCGTGCTTGACGCTTTCCCGGCCGCCACGCAGCATGCGGGCGTTCACCGCTGCGCAACCCCGGAGCGCGGCGGACGATCTGCCGCCGCGGACGGGCGTTCGGTCCGCACGCCGAAGGAAGAATCATGCTGAGGAACACACTCGTTCGAATCGGGATTGCCGCCGCGCTGGGAGTCGTGAGCGGACCGCTCATCGCCACGCCGGCGATCCAGAACCGCGCGGTCGACATCGTCGGGACGGGGGGCGTGGCCGATCCGCTGATCGCGGTGGAGGCCAATCGTGCTGCCATCGTGAGCCGGCTCGTTGCCGATCACTCGAACGCACTCGCCGCCAGCGGCATCGCGCCCGCTGCCTTTCGTGCGGCATTGATGTCGTTGCGCGCGGATCAGCTGCTCGCCGCTTCGCTCGTGAGCACGCTGGCGGAAGTCACGACGATCGTTGCCGAGCCACCGGCGAGCGGCGCGGCGTTGCAGCGCTTCGTGGCGCTGACGCCGACGGTGCCGACGTCCATGGCCGAGCTGCCCGTGGCCGAGGCGTACCTGGTGCGCGACGGCGAATCGCTGAGCGTCGTCAAGGCGCAGGATCTGCAGCTCGGCTCGACCGGCGGCGTGCTCGTCGGCTACTTCGCGCCGGCGACGACCAACGTGACGTATGCATCGGCGACCACGAGCACGACCTACGCGCCATCGACCGTGGAGCGCTTCGCCCCCAAGGACGGGCCCGGCAGCGGGGCCGGCTCATACCTGGCGTGCACCTTCTGTGGCAACGTCGCGAGCGGCACGAACAGCGCGGTCGTGGCCGGCAGCGCCAACTCGGCCGTGGGCCCGAACAGCTTCGTCGGTGCCGGCCAGAGCAATCTCGCGAGCGGCACCTCGGCGACGGTGCTCGCGGGCTTCGACAACCAGGCAACGGTGATCGACTCCACCATCGTCGGCGGCGCCGGCAATCGCGCCACCGGCGCGCGCTCGGTCATCGTGGGTGGTGGCTACAACCGCGCGAGCGGGCAATGGTCGTTCATCGGCGGCGGTGGCCGGCAGACTGCCAACGCGGGCGGCGCGGGCAGCTTCATCGAGGACAACGTGGCCGCGGGCGACTTCTCCGGCGTCGTGGCGGGGCAAGGCAACCGTGCAAGCGGCATCCGCGCGTTCGTCGGAGGCGGTACGTACAACATCGCCAGCGGTCACGCAGCGTCCATCCTGGGCGGCAACAACGGCGTTCTCGGCCAGGGCAACACCGCCTCGGGCGACAATGCCGCGATCGGCGGCGGCTGGGGCAACTTCGCCAGCGGTGACAGCGCAACCGTCCCCGGTGGCAACAACAACGTTGCATCGGGGATCGGTTCAGTCGCGATGGGCATCAATGCGCGCACCGAAGCGCCGGGCCCTGTGCCTCACGACGGCGCGTTCGTGTTCTCCGATGGCTCGAGCGGCATCTTCCGCTCGATGGGCGCGCACACGTTCAATGTCCTTGCCACGGGAGGCGCACGCGTCGTGACGGCGGCCACGAACACGGCGGGCGAGGCGGTGCCGACCGCTGGCGTGACCATCGGCGCGGGCGGCGGCAGCTGGACCTCGCTCTCCGATCGCGCCGCCAAACGCGACCTGCTGGCGACCGACCCGAAGTCGGTGCTGCGCAAGGTGATGGCCATGCCGATCTACACCTGGCGCTACATCACCGAGATCTCGGGTGCCAACCACATGGGACCGATGGCGCAGGACTTCCACAGCGCCTTCGGCCTGGGCGACAGCGACAGGACGATCACGAACGTCGACGCGGACGGTGTGGCGCTCGCAGCGATACAGGGCCTCAAGCAGGAGCTCGACGCCAAGAACGCCCGCATCGACCGGCTCGAGCGCGAGGTGTCATCGGTCAGGAGCCTGAAGCGCGAGCTTCGCGCGATCAAGGAGAAGCTCGGTTTGCAGTAGCCTGCCGGTTGCGCCGCAGGCACAACGGCCGGACCGCGCGAGCGGACCGGCCGTTGGGTTTCTTGCTCCGCGAGTTCGGACGCTACAGCTTGAAACCGGCCGCGGCGGCGTCGTTGTGGAACATCTTCACGGTATCGAGCGAATAGTCGTGAAGATCCGTGCCCACGAGCGCGAGCTTCTTGAGGATGTCGTTGGTGACCGTGATGACGTGGCAGCCGATCGCATCTGCCTGGAAGATGTTGAGCAGTTCGCGTGGGCTCGCCCAGATCAGCTCGGCCGCGGGCTTCAGCTTGAGGATCTCGACGGCCGCCGCCATGAGCGGCACAGGATCGCGTCCGGTGTCCGCGATGCGTCCTGCGAACACGGACACATAGCTCGGCACTCGCGCATCGAGCGCCGCCACCGTGTCACGCACCTGCTCGAGCGACATGAGCGCGGTAACGTTGATCTTCACCTTGCGCTCGACCAGTCCGTGAATGAGCGCATACGACGTCTCGCGGCGCGTGTTGGTGACCGGTATCTTCACGTAGACGTTGTCGCCCCACCCGGCGATCTCCATTGCCTGGCGCTCCATCTCGCGAAACTCGTCGGAGAAGACCTCGAACGAGATCGGTCGGTCCGGAATCGCGGCGAGGATGTCCCTCGCGAACGCCCGGTAATCGGTGATTCCGGCCTTGCGCATGAGCGTCGGATTGGTGGTCATGCCCTTGATCCACGGCTTGCCGTACATCTCCAGCATGCCGGCCTTGTCCGCGCCGTCGGCGAAGATCTTGACCTTGAGCCGCTCGATCGTATTCACGCTTCTCCCTTGTCGTTCATGATGGCATCGGCCGCCTCGCGCAGCGAGGAGACGCGACGAAACGGACCCGCGGGCGCGCGCTCGCCGTATCCGTAGTCGATGAGGAACGTCGAGCAACCGGCGGCGTTGCCCGCGTCGACGTCGCGCCAGCGATCACCGACCATGTAGCTGCGGGTGAGGTCGACGTTCCATCGTGCCGCGGCTGCGCGCAGCATGCCCGGTTTGGGCTTGCGGCAATCGCAGGCGTCCGCGCTGTCGTGAAAGCAGGTGCAGAACTCGTCGATCGGCAGCGTACGCGCGAGCTCGGCATGGATCGCCTCGACGTCGGCGACACGCAGCGTGCCGCGCGCGACATCCGGCTGGTTGGTGACGACGATGAGGCGGAACCCGCAGGACTTGAGCGCGCGCAGTGCTTCGGGCACGCCTTCGAGTATCTCCAGCTCGCCGACGCTTCCGGGCGGATGCGGTACGCCATCGCGCACCGTGGCCCGATTGATGACGCCATCGCGGTCCAGGAACACGGCACGCTCGCTCACCGCGCGACCGACTCCCATTTCGTCTGGTTGGCCTTGAGCTTGGGGTGCGACACCAGGAGATGCCAGATCACGCCCTGGAACGCCTCCGAATGCGGTGTGATGGTATCGGCGTTCACGGTTGGCACGATGACGCAAGCGTCGGCGACCTTCGCGGTGTATCCGCCGTCGCGGCCGACCACGCCGACCACTTTGGCGCCGACCTCCTTGGCGAGCTTCAGCGCCGAGACGAGGTTGGGGCTCACGTTCTTCTCGAGGTTGCCACCTCCGACCGAGAACACGAATACGCCATCGCGCGGACCGAGCTTGCTCACCTTCAGCCACTCGACGAACACCGACGCCCAGCCTTCGTCATTGGTGCGCGCGGTCAGCTCCGACACGTTGTCGGTCGGCGCATAGCTTTCGATGCCGACGATCTTGCGGAAATCGTTCACTGCGTGCGAGCAATTGCCCGCGCTGCCGCCCACGCCGAGGAAGAACAGGCGCCCGCCGTCCGCCTTGACGTTCGCAAGCACATCGGCGACGCGCTCGATCGCCTCGGCGTCCATGCGCGCGATGATCTGGGTTGCCTCGTCGAGATGATGCCGCGCATAGCTCATGGGATCGCCTGCCGCCTGAAATAATCTTCCGTCTCGGCCAATCCCTGGTGGGAGCCGATCTCGTAGAACCTCTCGAACACCTCGTGTCCCGCGAGCTGGCCCTCCAGCGACAGCACGTGATAGACCTCCGCGAGATCGAGCGGCGCATCCGCCGGATACCGCGACAGGGCTGCTGGTGTCAGGATGCTGAGGCCGTAATCGATGTAGCCCATCGCGGGCCTCGGGTGGTGCTTATTGTACTCAACCACGCGCCCGTCCTGGTAGTCGGCGTTGCTCTTGTCCCAGCGATCGTCGTTGCGCAGGACCGTCATGAGCGCCTGCTTGCCGGCGCGGCCGAAATCGGACTCCACTGCGCCGAAATCGATCGGCAGGAAGGAATCGCCGTACAGGACGAAGAAGGCATCACCGAGCAGCGGTAGCGCGCGCAGCAGCGCACCGCCCGTGCCCAGACGCATCGGGCCATCGAACGAGTACGCGACCTCGAGGCCGATGCTCGAGCCGTCGGCAACGACCGCCTGGATGCGCTCGCCCAGATGACTCACGCAGAGTACGACGCGCCGCACGCCCTGCCCCTGCAGGTAGCGCAGCTGGCGCACGACGAACGGCACACCGGCCACCTCGACCAGCGCCTTCGGAATCGTGTCGGTGATGGGCCGCAGGCGGGTCGCGAGGCCGCCGGCGAGAATGGCGACGGGCAGCATCGGTCAGGCCAGCACGATCTTCGTGCCCTCGAAGTCGAAGCGAAAGCGGACCTCCTCGAGTCCGGCCGCGTTCATCGCATGCCGCAATCGATTGCGGTCGTGCGCGTAGAAGAGCAGGAAGCCGCCGCCGCCTGCACCGACGAGCTTGCCGCCGACCGCGCCGTTCTGTAGCGCCACGTCGTACCACCGGTCGATGTCCGGATTGCTCATCCCCCCGGAGCGCTTTTTCTTGTGCAGCCAGTGCTCGTGCATCAATTCACCGAAGCGCACGCCATTGCCCGCTTCGAGCGCTTCGCGGCTGCGATAGCCGAGCTCCTTCACGTAGTGCAGGTTGCCCAGCATGTCGGCGTCGCTTTGCTGCGTGCGCGTCTTCTGATCGTTGAGAATGCTGCCCGCGCTGCGCGAAAAGCCGGTGAAGAAGAGGAGCAGGTTGTCCTCGAGGTCGAACATGGTGTCCATGCTCACTCCGAGCGGCTCGTGCCCGACGCTGTCGTCGCGCCCGAACGTGAAGCACGTGAGGCCTCCGTACGCGGCGATGTACTGGTCCTGCTTGCCGATGGGCTCGCCCAGGCGGTCGATCTCGATCGAGCACGCAAGCTCCGCCAGCTCGCCGGGATGGATCAGGCGCTTGCGATGCGTGTAGAGGGCCTTGAGCAGTGCCGTGGTGAAGCTGCCGGATGAGCCGAGCCCCGTGCCGGCAGGAATGTCTGCGAGCGTGGTGATCTCGACCTGCGGCGTGCGGAACTCGAGCATCTCGATCGCCTCGCGCACGATCGGGTGCTCGATGTCGCTCGTTTGCTCGACATGCTCGAGCTTCGAGTACTTGAGGTAGATGCCGGGCCGGAACGGCCGCATGACGGTGACGTACACGTACTTGTCGATCGCGGCCGCGATGAGGAAGCCCTCGTGCTCGCGGTAATACGACGGCAGGTCGGTGCCGCCACCACCGAGCGTGATGCGCAGCGGGCTACGGGCGATGATCATGATCGGATCTTCGATAGACCTCGTCGACGACGGCGAGTGCTGCGATGGCGTCGTCGAGTCCGGGCGACGGCGGGCGACCGGTGCGGATGTCCTCGACGAACGCCCGCGTCTCTACCTGCCACGAATCGTCGGCCATGGGGTATTCCCAGCTCGTCGTTTCGGGTGGTCCCATCTCGGGCAGCATGCGATACCACGTAAGGCGCTCCGTGCCGTAGCTGCCTCCGAGCCCGTCGACCTGCAGCTTGCCCTGCCGGCCGTACAGCTCGAAGGAGAACGTGTTCTTCCATTCCGTGCAGCTCGCATGCAGGAATGCCGTGCGATCCCCGGATGTGCGCAGGAGCACGAAGGCATTGTCGTCGACCGGCATGTTCCAGAAGAACGTCGCCGCGAAACCCTCGATCCTCGTGAAGTCGCCGAGGAACCAGCGGGCGAGGTCGATGATGTGCACGCCCTGGTCGATGAGCTCACCGCCACCCGAGATCGCGGCCTGCGCGCGCCATTCCTTCTCGTAGCCCACGCGCCCGCCGTGGCCGTAACGCGCCCGCACGAACATCAGCGGGCCGAGCGCGCCGGCGTCGACCAGCTCGCGCGCCTTGCGAAAGGCGCGATGGCAGCGATGATTGAAGCCCACGCGCACCCGCGCGCCGGTGCGCGCCGCGATCTGCGGCAGGTCGCGCAGCTCGTCGACGTGACGTGCACCCGGCTTTTCGACCAGCACGTGCTTGCCCGCCTCGATCGCGGCGCGCGTGATCGGCGCGAGCGAATCGTGCGGCGTCGCCACGACGACGGCATCCACCTCGTCGCTCGCGACCGCCTTGCGCCAGTCGTCGAGCGCAGCGCTGCCCGGATGCTCTGCCGCGACGTTGCGCGCACGCGAAAGATCGCTGTCCACGCACGCGACGACGGATGCGTCCTGGAGCGCCCGGGCGCGCCGCGCGCCGATGAGCCCGCAGCCCACGATGGCTACGCGCGGCGTCATCGCGTGTCGCCCCACGACCAGCCGCGATCCTTCGGCACGATGCGCCGCAGCGTGTACACGTCGCTGCTCCTCAGGTCTTCCAGATGCGCGCCGAGGTCGCGCCAGGGATCCCACATCGCGCTGATCAGCTTGCCGGTGATGCCGTCGCTGGCCGGCGAGCCAAGGAACACGGCGAGGTCTGCGCCGGCCGACAGCGGAGCGCCGCCGGTCTCGCGCTGCTTTTGCGCCCGCGCGAAGAAATCCGCGCCCACGCGCTCCGGTCCCGCGGCGAGCACTTCGTCCAGCATGCGCGTGTTGAGCGCGCCCGGCGCGATGGCGTTGGCGTCGATGCCGGTTCCGCGCACCTCTTCCGCCAGCGTCTCGATGAAGCGCACGATCGCCGCTTTGGAGGCGGCATACGCGCTGATGAACGGCAGCGGGTTGGTCGCACCGCCTCCGGACAGCTGCACCACCTTGCCGGCGCCCTGCCGCTTGAAATGCGGCAGAACGGCGCGGCACATCAGAACCGAACCCAGCAGGTTGACCTCGACCGCAGCGACCCACTGATCCCAGTCGATGTCCTCCACGGCGCCCTTGGGCCCGTAGACACCGGC
Source organism: Casimicrobiaceae bacterium (assembly GCA_035475895.1). GTDB lineage: Bacteria > Pseudomonadota > Gammaproteobacteria > Burkholderiales > Casimicrobiaceae > VBCG01. The sequence continues at coordinate 9,713 of DATILY010000053.1, forward strand.
ATTGTTGACCAGGACATCGACGCGCGAGAAGCGCTCCAGCGTGCGCGCCACGAGCGCCGCACAGTGTTCCGGCCGCGCGACATCGCCGGCATGGAGCAGCACGTCCTGCCCCGGCTGAAGCGCCGCCGCAACGCTGGTGCCCGCCTGCGCGAGGAGTTGTGCGTCGCGCGCGCACAGCACCACGCTCGCGCCTTCTTCCGCGTAGCGCAGCGCGATGGCAAGGCCGAGTCCCTGGTTGGCGCCGGTGATGATCGCCACCCGCCCGGCCAGCGCGTCACCCATGCGTCAGCCCTCCGGACGACGGCGTGCCGACGGCGTGATAGACGATGCCCGGGCATCCGGCGAGATGCGCGAGGAACCGATTCGGGTCCAGCACCCGGATGCCCGGCGCGGCATGCGCCACGCTCTGCGCCGTCACGGCCCGGTACTCCGGCCACTCCGTACACACGACCAGCGCTTGCGCGCCGCGCAGCGCGTCGAGGGGCCGGTCTGCCCGATCGACCGCGGCAAGATCATCGGGCAGCTCACCCGCGACCGGGTCGTGCACGGCCAAGCGCGCACCCCTCGCCAACAGGACGCGGCACAGCTCGACGGCCGCCGAGCGGCGCAGCGTGTCCGTTCCCGGCTTGTAGGTGAGGCCCCACAACGCGATGCGCGCGCCTGCGAGAGGCATGACGAGCTGCTCGAGCTTGCGTGGGGCCCATTCCTTGTGCGCGTCGTTGCTGCTCTTCACGGCGTGAAGCAACGGCGCTGCCTTTCCATGCTCGGCGGCCACCGCGCCTAGAAAAGCGACGTCGCGTGCCAGCGTCCCACCGGCGAAAGCGGCGCCCGGTGCCAGGTAGGCGCGCGGTCCGATGCGCGCCTCGGTCTTGAGTCCTCGCTCCACTTCCTTCGCGTCGGCACCCACGGCTTCGCAGAGCGTGGCGAGCTCGTTGGCGAAGGTCACCGACAAGGCAAGGAAGGCGTTGATCGCGTGCTTGGTCATTTCCGCCGATTCGACGCTCATCCATTCGATGCGATCGCTGATGCTTTCGAGCAATGGCGCTACGCGCGACCGCGCACGTGTATCGTAAACGCCTGCGACGATCCGATCCGGCCGCATGAACACCTCGATGGCCTTGCCGAGCCGCAGGTTCTCGGGCACGGCGGCGAAGGCGAAGTCGGCGTCTGGACGATGCGCACGGGCACTTCGCGCGAGGCGCGTCACGGAGCCGACCGGCAGTTGCGACGAGACCACCACCAGGCACGCGGGCGGCAGCAAGGCGAGCATCGCCTCCGCCTGCTCCATGACATAGCCGGTATCCGCGACATCCTCATCGTCCACCGGTGTGTCATAGGCAATCCACAGCGCGTCGACGTCGCGCGCGGCATCGTCTCGATTCGCCGAAAAGCGCAAGCGCCGTGCGGCCATGCCTTCTGCGATGAGCGCGTCGAGCCCAGGCTCGAGCAACGGGGCACGAGCGGCGTTCAAGGCGTCGACGCGCGCGCCATCGGCATCGTAACCGACGACCTCGTGCCCCAGCGACGCGAGGCACGCTGCGGTGACGCAGCCCAGGTGCCACAGGCCCTGCACGCAGACCTTCACGGACGGCGCTCCAGCACCCATTCGTTCGCCCGCAGGAAGGCGACCGTGCGCTCGACCCCCTGCCGAATGGACAGCTTGGGCGCCCAGCCGAGGCCGCGGATGCGCGCCGTATCGAGAAAAATGAACGGATTGTCTCCGATCCAGCCGCGATCGCCGCCGCCGTACTCGAGACGCGGCTTCACGTTCATCGCCGCGCTGATCCAGCCGATCGAGTCGTTGACCTCGCAGTAGCTGTCGACACCGAGGTTGTAACGATTGACGCGTGCGCTCGCGCGCTCGAGCGCGAGCAGCACGGCATCGACGCAATCGTGCACATAGAGGTACGACTTGCGCTGACGCCCGTCACCGAGGACGCGCAGCCGCGTGGGATCCTGGCGCAGCTGGCGATAGAAATCCACCACGTGCCCGTGCGTATAGCGCTCACCGAGGATGGAAACGAACCGGAAGACGAACGCCTGGATCCCGAAGCTTTCGGCATAGGCCTCGATCATGCCCTCGCAGGCGAGCTTGGACGCGCCGTAGAGCGAGGTCTGCACGGGGAATGGTGCATCCTCGGGCGTTGGAATCACGGCGGCTTCGCCGTAGACCGAGCCGGTGGAGGAAAACGCGAAACGCCGTACGCCGTTGCGCCGTGCGCCCTCGAGCACGTTGTGCGTGACGATCGTGTTCTGCTCGAGGTCACGGCGCGGATGATCGGGGCCGAAGCGGACGTCCGCGTTGGCGGCGAAATGGAAGATCGTGTCGGTGTCCTGGCATGCCGCATGCACGAGGGCTCCGTCGAGCAGGTCGCCCTCGACCAGGCGGAAGCCCGGATGGCGCAGGGCGCTTTCGAGGAACGGCGGCTGGCCGCTCGAGAAATTGTCGATGCCAACCACCTCGTGACCGTTCGCGAGAAGCCGATCGACCATCGTGCTGCCGATGAATCCCGCGCAACCGGTCACCACGACGCGCTTCATCGCCGGACCCTTCGCGGCGCGTAGGTTGCGCCGATGCACAGATTGCATGCCTGCGCCGGAATGGCGAGCGGAAAGTAGCGCGTGCTGCGCCGCTCGAAATAGCGGTCCAGCTCCTCGAAGATCTCGTCTGGCACGTTCACATGCTCCCGCTCGATGAACCAGCGGTACGGTTGGCCGTAGCGTCGCTCGAACTCGTGCTGCGCCGAGATGCGCCGTGCGAGGCTGTAGGCGAACGAGCCTTCGCATGGAATGACGATGGACAGCGTGCCCGCTTCGCCATCGCACACGCGATGCAGCTCGCGCACGGCCGCCGGCAGGTCGGGCAGATGCTCCAGCACGTGGATGGCGATGACGCGGTCGAAGAAGCCGTCCGCAAAATCGAGCCGCTGCTGGCAATCACCCACGACGGCGTGGACGGCCGGAAACCGGCGGCGGATCTCCGCTGCCATGTTCTCGCGGATATCCACGGCGTAATACTCGGCCCGTTGCGCGTCGGTCAGCCGCTCGTATTCGAGGTGCTCTCCGAGTCCCGCTCCGATCTCGAGGGTGCGCCGGAACGAGGCGGGCGCATGGTCCACGACGTAACGGTGATTGAACCGATCCACCGCGCCGAAGCGCCGTGGCAGCACCTCGTGCCAGTACTTCATGAAGTCGTCGCTGATGCGCGCCTGCTCGGGCGTCAACGGGTCGAAGCGCTTGGGCCATTTGGGCGGCGGCGGCGAGCTCATGTCGTCCATGGGCGCGCTAGCCGACACGAAAGACCCAGAAGCGGGCGAGCAGGAAGCCCACGACAGCCGTCACGATCACGGCGACGCAGGCGCCGAGGAACGCAGAAACGGCAAAAATGTCGACCAGGCCGGTCACTACCCCGAGCATCACGGCGTAGTTGACCGCAAGCAGCGCGAGATAGCGGAGCGCCTGCCGGCCGGCCGGCGTGTCGTGCGCCTCGAAGGTGTAGCGGCGATTCGCGGCGAAGTGAAACGACACGGCGACCACATAGGCGATCGTAACGGCCCATCGATAGTCGAGCCCGGTGTATCGCAGCAGCATCGCCAGCAGGACGAAGTAGATGATCGCGGTCGCGATGCCGACGACGGCGAAGCGCAACCCCTTGCGAACGTCGTCTGCCGTGGTGCGCATGATGGCCGTCACGACTTGCGTGCCACCGCGGTGCACCGGATGCCCGGAAGCCAGCCGGCGAGGAAGGGCAGCCGGCGCTCGACCTGCAACAGCCAGTCGAGCACGCGGCTGCGCGACGTGCGACCGACCTGTTGCCGTACGAGCGCCTCGACGTCCGCTGCGCGTTCCCCGCGTGCGCCGAAGCGCAGGCGGTTGAGCTTCTTCACCCCGAAAAACGCGGCATACGGCACGAAGCCCAGCGAGCCGAGACGCTCCACGCGTAGCGATGCCGCGTGCAGCTTGCGCCGCAATTCCGCCTTGCCGTAGCGCCGGTAATGGCGCAAATACGCATCGAAGTAGTCGAACAGCCGCGGTCCCTGCGGCACTTCCACCACGAGGGCGCCCCCAGGCTTCAGGAGTCGGCCGATCTGGGCGAGCGCGGCAGCGTCGTCCTCGATGTGCTCCAGCACGTTGATCGCGACGATGGCATCGAACTGCGCCGCTTCGAGCGGGCATTGCAGCACGTCCATCTGCACCAGCGGCACGCCTGGAAGCTGGGTGCTCAGGCGCAGCAGCGCGCCGCGTATCACGTCCGACCCGACGATGTCGAAATCGGGAAAATTGCGCTTGAGGTCGCGGAGCAGGAAGCCCGACGAGCAGCCGATCTCGAGCACGGCGGCACCCTTAGGCAAGTTGCACCTGCGCAACGCCTCCACTGCCGTGGCGCGCGACATAGCGTCGATCGGATGGGTGCCGTCGCCTGCCTCGGCCTCGTGCAGGCTGGTCAGGTCGTCGTCCCACCCTTCCAGGTTGGAGGAGTACGAGATCACGCGTTCGGTGCGTCCGCCGACGATGAACGCGTCACCGTTCCAGAGCGGAACTTCGCGTGTGGGAAGGCGAGGGAACTCAATCATCCACGTTCACCGCGCGATCGACGATGTAGGTCGGGCGCCGCTTCACCTCGTCGTAGATGCGGCCGACGTATTCGCCGATCAGGCCGAGACCGAGGAGCTGCAAGCCGGCGAAAAAGCTGACCAGCAGCACGGTGGTCGACAAGCCGGGCGTGAGCTCCACGCCGATCAGCTTTTGCACGACGTACCACGCGCCCAGGAGGAAGCTGCAGCCCGCCAGGATGAACCCGGCCAGCGACATGAGCTGCAGTGGCCGGCTGCTGAAGCCGATCAAGCCGTTGAGGCCGATGGTCAGCGACCCGAGCAAGCGGTTGTAATTGCCCTTGCCCGCATGGCGCACGTCGCGGTCGTAGAGCACCGCCGCCTGGCGGAAGCCGACATAGGCGACCAGGCCGCGCAGGAACCCGTGCGATTCGTTGAGGCGGCGCAGCTCCTCAATCACCTTCCGGGTCATGATGCGGAAGTCGCCGGTATTGCGCGGAATCTGCACGTCGCTCAGGCGGTTGATGAGCGCGTAGCCCAGGTAGGACACGAAGCGCTTGACCGCCGTCTCGCCCTTGCGCGAGCGGCGCTGCGCGTACACCACCTCGTAGCCTTCCTGCAGCTTGCGATACATCTCGGCGATCAATTCCGGCTGATCCTGGAGATCGACGTCGATGACGACGCACGTGCGGCCCTTGCACGTGAGGATGCCGGCCATGGTGGCGGCGGGCTGCCCGAAGCGGCGCGAGAACACGAGCAGGCCGACATGCCGGTTGCGCTCGATGTGCCTCAGGATCTCACGCTCGGTCCCGTCGGGCGACGGATCAAGGCAGAAGATCACTTCGTAATCGGACGCGATGGACTCGAGCACGGGCTCCAGCCGGGCGAGGAACGGCGCGATGTTCGCCTCTTCCTTGTAGACCGGCACGACGACACTGATCTCGACGCTCGAATCGGTCATGGGGCGCTCTTCGCGGCGGGGTGAGAGGCCGACGCAGCCACGGCATCGCCGGCGCGTGGAAGTATTTCATAGCCGCGCAGCTCGACGCTCGCGCCCTCGTCCACGAAGACGCGCAGCTCGAGGTCGCGTACGGGCGCGGAGACGTCGAAATCGACGATCAGCGGCACTTCGGTGTCTGCGGCGGCATCCGCCGCGGATTCGATCGCGCGTTCGGCGAGAACGGCATGACCGGCGCGCGCGACGACGTCGACCTTGCCCGCCCGCGGCTGCGCGCGCCCGGCGACGAGGTGAACGAACGCGCGATAGCGCCCGGCTGCCAGCGGCAGGTACGGTCCATAGGCGAGCACGCCGCCCTTGCCGGTCGAAACGAGCGCGCCGCCGCGCAGCGCACCGACCAGCGTGTGCACATGCGAATCGCCGGCTTGAAGGCGGATCTCGCGCGCGACCTCGGCGGGCATGCGCGTGATGCTCAGGTGCTCCACGCGCAGCGGGCCGGTGGCGGTGAACTGCACTTGCGGCTCCACGACGCCCTCCGCCTCGTCGACGTTCACGATCGTGCGAGCGAGTGCGACGCGCGCGTCAGCGGTCGCGAGCAGGTCCACGAATGCAGCAGCGTGACCGCCACCCGGCGCGATGCTGAGTGTGCCGACGTGCGTACCGGCGTTGCCGGGCGCTGCATAGGCCAGCGCGACGCGATAGGTGCCCGCGCGCAGGGTCAGGTGGCCGCCCGTCAGCAGCAATCCCGCCGCATCGCGTTGGTCCGCGACCCGGGCCAGTCCTTCGCCGGAGCCCGTTGTGCCGACGAATGCGGCGGCGGGAATGGTGGCGCTCCAGTCCCTCGCGAGCAATCGCTGCCACGGGTCGAGGTGTCCCTGGAACAGTCCCCCGAACAACCGGGTCGGGTCCTGCCAGGTCCAGATCGCGTGACCCGCGCAATCGTGAACCGCATCGGGTGAGCCGAACGCAGCGCGCAGGACGCTTGGGTCGAGGTCGTCGGCGATCACATAGTCGTAGGGATCGAGCTCCGGATGACCGCGCAGGTAGGCATAGGCATTGTTGCCCCAATAGAAGAACAGCGTTTCCTTGCGGCCTGCGCCCGGCGACACCTGGTCGACGCGGATGGCGTCGGCGGACAGGAATGCCAGGCGCCTTGCGGTCCAGTAGTTGGCAAGACCGCGTCCCACGTGCAGGGCGCGCAGGCAGGTTGCGATCGGCGCCGTTGCAGCGCGCGCGTACGTCGCGATATCGCGTGGCCCGTCGTTGCGAACGGCTGCCACCGCGGTCAGGGCGAATGCGGCGACGGATGCGGCCACCAGCGCGCGGATGGACCACGGCCTCCACCACACCCGCGCCATGAGCAGCGGTGGTGCGAAGAAGAACAGCATGAGATAGCGCGCGTTGCCGATGTTCTGCCAGGACATCATCGCGGCGAGCACGTTGGCGCCGGCGGTGAGCATGACGGCGAGATCGAAGAGCCACGACTTGTCTTCCGCCGCGGTCAGGCGGCCGCGCCGGAATGCCGTGAAGCCGGCGGCCAGGCGCACGAGCGCGGCCACGTAGAGCGCGATCAGCGCAAGCAATCCGGCCGCCACGGCGGGTTGCTCGGCGGCATAGCTCGAGAGCGTGGCGAAGAACGCGCGCGAGCGCTCGTCGATGGAGCTCGTCGTGAGCTCATACGGCATCACGGCGATGCGGTTGAAAGACCCTTCGATCGCATAGCCGGCGGCCATGGCCGCGAGCACGACGACCGCTACGCGCATGGTCGGCACGGCCGCGCGGCGCGGCGTGCGCAGCAGAACGGCGATCACGACGATCGCTGCCGGAAGACCATAGAACAGCCAGATCGCGCGGTTGCTCGCCGCCATCAGCGCGGCGACGACACCAATCGCGACGAGCCGTGCCCGCGAGGGGGTCGACAGCTCGTCGAGCGTCCACCACAGGAGCACCATGCTGACGACGAAGCAGCTGAAATGGTTGGAAAACGAGAAGACGTACTTGGTGATCCACGCGGCCGCCTGCCCCGACAGCTGCGTAAGCGCGAGTGGAACGAGCAAGCCTGCAAAGATCGCCCAGCACAGCGGCCCGGCGTGGCCGCCTTGTGCGCGACCGGGCGCCGCGCGGTAGACGACGTAGAGCCACGCGAGCAGCACGGGAATCTGCGCAAGCACGATCGCGTGGAGCGCATCACCCGTGAGCAGGTACGCCGCCGCATAGCTGACGAGGTCGGGAAACAGATACGACGCCCGCGAAACCTGCCAACCGAAGAAGTTGGCGGGCTGCGCCACGACGTCGACCACCAGCGCGGGAATCGTCAACTGATCCGAGTTGGTGATCCAGGCCATGACGGCCGGAACGGCTGACGCGACGAGCACCGCATAGGCCGCTGCGCACACCGCCAAGGCGCACGAGCCGGCGCGACGAACCGTCGCCCGGACACCCGCACGGCGGGCCGAGTCACGGCGCAGCTTCGCATGCTCGTTGGTGCCCCATTCGACGCGATGCGCGATCATCGATTCAGGATGCCACGACGCAACCACCGAGCGCCCGGCCCTTTGCCTGGCCGGATCGATGGCTGGACGCGACCGTGGAGACCTTTGCCATCAGTTCTGCACGATGAGCATGACACTCGCCACGATGAAGCCGCCGAGCGACAGCTTGAGATGCTTGCGCCCGCCTTCGTAGAACGGACGCGCATCGACCTTGAGGTCGTACTCGTGGAGTCCCGGCTCGAGATGGACCGGAGCATGCGATGCACGTTGCGCTGCTCGAACGGCTTGGATGGATGGTCCATGCCGAGGCGCCGCGCCCAGTCCTCGAACCACGGCTCGCAGAACGCTTCGGCGCGGCAGACGAGGGAGCCGAGCATCTGGGACAACCTCAGACGATCTCGATCTCGGGAAACGGGAAGATGAACTTCCCGCCGGATGCGAGGAATTCCTTCTCGCGCCGCACGATGCCATCCTTGAAGTGCCACGGCAGGACGAGGAAGTAGTCGGGTCGCATCGCCCGCGCGTCCTTCTCGGACACGATCGGGATGTGCGTGCCGGGCGTGACCCGGCCGAACTTGTCTTCGTTCACCTCGGCAATCGCCGCGATGTCCGCGCTCGTGAACCCGCAGAACTGGAGGAGGACATTGCCCTTCGTCGACGCGCCATACCCGAGCACCTTGCGTCCGTCGGCCACGAGCGAGCGGATGAGGCGCTTCAGATCGTCCCGGTGGCGGAAGACGCGCTCCTCGAAATCGCGGAACGGACGCGGAGTCCCGAGCCCCATGCGCTCCTCCTGTGCGAGGAGCCAGTCGATGACCGCCTGGTTGGCGGGGAGCGCGCGGTTGGACGACTTCGTCGCGGTCACCGCGAAGCTGCCACCATTGACGTTGTTCATCACGACGTCGACCATGCGCAGGTCGGCCGCCTCGAGGATGCGCGCGATCACGCCGAGCGAGTAGTACTCGAGATGCTCATGGCAGATCGTGTCGTACGAATTGAGCCGCAGCATCGACGGCATGTAGCTTTGCTCGAAGTGCCATACGCCGTCGTCGGCCAGCACCGAGGCGACCTGGCGTGCGAAATCGATCGGGCTCTCGAGGTCGTAGAGCATCGCGATCGAGGTGACGATCTTCGCCGGCGCGCGCGTCACGGTTCGGTACGCGTCCGCACTGAAGAAATCGGGCACGAGGCGAATGTCCGCGGGATAGTAGGCCGCGAACTTGCGACCGGTAGGGTCGATGCCGATGCGCTGGAGGCCCTGCACCGAGTAAGCCTTCAAGGTCGTCGCATCGTTGCTGCCGATGTCGACGACGGTGTCGCCCGACACCGGGCGCACGAGCCGCTCGAGGTAGCGCACCTTGCTGCCCAGGTGATCGACCATCGACTGGTTGAGGCCCGAGCGATAGCCGTAATTCTCGCCATACATCTCGCCAGGGTCGTACGAGTGGCGCAGCTGCAACAGGCCGCTGTCCGGCGACCAGACGAGCTCGAGCGGCGCCTCGGTGACAGGCTCGCTCGCCGTGCGCGGAAACACGCCGGTCAGCGCCTGGCGGCCGAGGTCGAGCACGGAAACGAGGTTGGGCGTGCCGCCCACCCGGCAGCGATCGATTGCGCGGTACTTCGTCATGACTTTCCCATAGGCATGTCGTTGCCAGCCACCCAGTGCCAGCGGTCGTCGAGCACGACGGATAGAAGCGCCTCGGCGCTCTCCTCCCAGGTGAGACGCGGCATGTCGCGCGTATCGGGCACCGCGTTGGCCTGCCGGCGGTCCCACCAGTCGGCGATCGCGTCGACCAGCACGGGCACGTCGTAGCCCGGCACATACGTCGCGTAGCACCCCGCGACTTCGTGGAACACGGGGAGGTCCGAGCACACGATCGGCACGCCATGCCGCGCGGCTTCCACGAGCGGTAACCCGAACCCCTCTCCTCTCGACAGGAAGAGCAGGCCGTCAGCCCGATCGTACAGCGTCGCCACCTCCGCGTCGTCCGGCTGCTCGACGACAAACAGCCGCCGTCCCAGCTCCGGGTGCGCTCGCAGGCGCCGCATGAGATCGCTGGCCATCCAGCCTTCCTTGCCGGTGATCACCAGCCGCAGACGCTCGTTCCGCGACCATAGCGTCTCCATGGCGGCGAGCGCAAGCGCATGGCATTTGCGCGGCTCGATCGTGCCGACCATCAGCAGATACGGCGCGGCGGTTGCAGCCTGGACGCGGGCCGTCGGAGGCTCCCTGCGGACGAAGTCGGCGAAGTTCGACCCGAGGTGCCAGTAGCCGACCGCGAACCCCGGCCGCGCCAGGCCCTCACGCTGCACGTAGCCGATGACTTCGTCCGCCACGGTGCGCGAGATGCAGACAAGCGCGTCGCTTTGCCGGATGGCATCGCGCACCCAGCCCTCGAACCATTCCTTGCCGCCCTCCACGATGTGACCGGGCGGCAGCAGCAGGGGCAGCAAATCGTAGATGGCCGTGACGATGCGCGCGCGCGCCTTGCGTACCTGCGCGAAGACCGGGTGGAACTCACCGTAGCGCGCCCAGGACGAATCGAGCATGAGCAGCACGTCGCCGGCGTACACCGGAACGCTGTCCTCGATGGCACGTTCGTGGGGCAGCAGCATGCCTTCGGTCGCCAGCCAGTCGCGCGGCGCGACGAGCTGACCACCCTTCAGGCTGACCGGCAGCGGCTCCACGCCGCTTCGTGACGTGCACATCATTTCGCGCACGATGCGTCGCACCACACGCGGCACACCGGTCTGATGATCGGTCTCGACGATATGGCTCACGTCGACGAGCACGCGGCGCCGGCGATAGGATGGCGCGGGAAGCGTCTCCAGCCAGCCGGCGGCCGCCCGCGCGGCGGCGTCGGCGTCGCGGCAGCCGGCGACATGCGGTGCGAAACGCTCGATCCACGCTTCGGGCTTCGCAAGCCGCTCGCGTGCGACGAAGCCGGCGATCGCGGCGGCATACTCGGCGGCGCAGCGGGCAGGCGCATGCTGCTCGGCAACGTAGCGTGATCCCCTTTCCGCGCGACCACGCCGCCAGCCGGCATCGTCGCGGCAACGCAACAGCATCGCCGCGAGGTCCGCCGACGCCGGCGAGGCAGGAAGCTTGATCACTACGTCGTCGGGGTAGTCCGTGTAGCTCGCGTCATCGTTCACGATGACCGGCACACCGCGCACGAGGCAGTCGAGCACGGCCTTCGGCGTACCGCCGCGGCTCTTGGTGCGCAGCTGCACGGCGACGTCCGTGGCGTCGATGAAGCGCTCGTAGACCTCGGCTTCCAGGTAGCCGGTTATGCGGATGCGCTCGTCGAGCCCTGCGCGACGCACCGCTTCGGCAAGCTCGGCGCCGAACGCATCCTGCGACAACTCGCCCGCGAACACGAGGTGCGCATGCGGATCGTCACGCAACGGCGAGCTCATGAACGCCTCGAGCAGGCGATCACCCCACTTGGTCCAGGCCACGTGACCGAACGTGGCGATCACGAAATCGTCCGGGGCGAACCCGAAGGCACGGCGCACGTCGTCGCGCGGCGACCGGCCAATCGAGGCTGGTGCAACGACCATCTGCGCGATGGAGCGGTACGGACCCGGCCAGCCCTCTGCGTAGTTGTCGCGCGCCACTGCGAGATTGAACGGCGAGTGTGAAATCGTGCCGAGCGCGTGGTCGAGCACGTGCCGTGTGCACGGCAGCTCGACCATTGCGACGTCGTCGGCGTCCGGCACCGCGCGCTCCGGCGCGAGGATGCGACGCGCGCGCGGTCCATGTGCGTTCAACATGGCGGCGTGGTATTCGGACGGATGGCCGGCGAGCGCTGCGCGGTAGCGGAAGAGTCCGCTCAGGTAGGCATCGTGCAGACCCACCACGCCCGGGAACCGCTCGAGCAGCGCGGGGAGCGCGACGTGGAACTCGGAATTGCCGAACTCGTAGAGGATCGCGTCGTAGGAGCTCGCGACGCCCTCGAAGTCGCGCACGTCGAAAATGCGGAATGCAGCGTTCTCGAAGTCTCCTTCCACCGTCTGTGAGTCGACGTAGAGGTCGATGTCGAAGTGACGCCCAAGCGCCGGCAGGAACTGCGCGTTGTAGTCCGCTATCCCGGAGCGTAGCGGCGGCAGCGGCGTGTGCATGGCGAGACGCTGGCGCGGGAGCCAGCCGTTCAGCGCGCTCGTGACGCCGGCGGCGCGCGACCGCTCCAGAGCCTCGTCCCACGCGGTCAGCGCCAACTCCGCGGACCGTCGCCAGGTGTACTGCGCGGCGCGCGCCAGGCCATGTTCCTGCAGCGTCGTGCGTAAAAGTGGCTCGCGCAGGACGTCGACGATGCGCGTAGCGATGGAGTCTGGAGATGACGCGTCGAACAACGCGTCGGGCCGCGCGATGATCTCGCGGATGCTCGAATTGTCCCCGCCGATCGCCGCGGCGCCGCACGCCATCGCCTCGAGCACCGGCAGGCCCAGGCCCTCGTAGAGCGAAGGGAAGATGAAGAGCTCGCAGGTGCCGTAGAACGCCTGGAGATCCGCTTCGGACACGAAGCCGGTGATCAGCACGCGTCCAGGGCCGAGACCGTGCCGGCGTGCCACATCGGCGAAGAACGCGCGCCGCGGGTCCGCCATCGCGCACACGATGACGAGCGTCAGATCGCGGCGCAGGTCTTCCGGTACCGCGGCGAATCCGCGGATGGCGCCTTCGATGTTCTTGCGGTGATCGTCGCCGCCGGTATAGAGCAGGAATCGATCGCCGATCGGATAACGGCGTCCCAGATCGGCGAGCGTCGCCGCGCGGTCGGACGGCGGGACGAAATGCGGCGACACGCCGCCGTGAATCGTCGCGACGCGATTCGGTTCGATGCCTAGCAACTCGATGGCGTCGCGGCGCGTCGATTCGGAGATCGCCAGCAGCATGTCGACCTGGCGCAACCAGGCCGTCCGCGCCAGGTACCAGGGCTTGAGCCCGGGAATCGCGAAATAATGCTCCTGAGCGACGAGTGGAATCAGGTCGTACAGCGTCGCTGTGACGATCTGCCCGGGCGCGCGTGCGCTCATGTCCGGCAACGGCACGCGGTCACCGAGGCCCTCGAATGCATGGGACACGTGAAGGATGTCGGGCTTGAATCGCTGCGCGAACGCCGTGTAGGCGACCGCGTCGAGCGAGTCGCGCTCGCCACCCGTGAAGTCCCGCTCCGTCGGCCAGTCGGGCAACGGCGGAAGCCAACCGATGCGGTCCTCACCGATCGGCGAATTGCTCGGCCGATGGGGCAGCGTGTCCGACATGATGACCCGCACGTCGAGCCGCGGCTCGACGTCGACGATGCCGCCGGTCAGTCCGGTCGAGTAGCGTCCGACACCGCGATTGGCGGAGCCTTGGGTCTGGCAGGCCTGAAGGTCGAGCAGCAGGCGCGTCGAATGGCGCGCGAGGCTAGACATTCCGGCGCGTCCCCAGCGGCCACGCGGATGCCGACCGGCGCAGATGCTCCTGCAGCGACGCCGGAGGCACTACGCTCGAGGCGTCGCCTGTGGGCGTCGAGCGCAGCGTCGCAGCGGGCGTCGGTGCGACGGCCGATGGTGCGCGCGCGATGCCGCTCGCGGGGTTGGCCGCCGCCATGCGCCGCAAGCGGGCATCCAGACGCGGAACGCGACGCACCATGCGGGCGACCATCGCCTTGCGCCGCGGATGGCGGCGAACGTGCTCGAGACTCGACAGGACGACGCGCTTGGCAGCACGGCGCGGCAACTCCACGAGCCTGGCCGGCGCCAATGCGCGGGCACACCGCCGCGCGATGCCGAACAAATGGCGCAGGGGCGCCGTCATGCGCCACGACCTGCTCGAGCGGATCGAATCGTACGCTGCATTCGCGGCCGCGAGCGCCTGCGCGTGCTGCGCCGCGCGGCGCTCGGCGGTCGCAAGCGACTGCTTGAGGTACAGCACGTTCGCATGCGATTCGGTGAGCTGGCGCGTGATTTCGCCGCTGTGCCGCACGGCCGCGACGAGCTCCGCCGCAAGTCCGTCCTGACGCTGCTGCTGCGCCGCCAAATCGGCGAGCGAGCGCTCGACGAACGCTTCGTAGCGCCGGTCGCGCTGCACGAGCTCGCGCTGAAGCTCCGCGGTCTGCGTGAGCGCGTCCTGCACGGCCGTCTCGAGACGAATGCCGTTTTCGCGCCGCGCATCGACTTCAGCAACCAGGACATCGAACGCGGCGCGCAGGTGCGCCACGTCGGCGAGTGCGTGGTCCAGCGTAGTGGCGCGAATGCGCCCGGAGCTCGTCGATGCGAGACCTGCGGTGAAGGTGGAGCTTGCGCTGCCTGCCAGCACGAACCGGTCGAAGACGTTCGGCGGCGTCGTGAACGCGTCGAGCAGCTCGGGGTGATCGGGCGCGACGTAGAAGCGGTTGAGGCCGTCGAACCACGCGAACCGATACCCGCGGTCGGTGAGGGACCGATCCCAGGAGACGGAGGTGTCCTCGCGCGTCACGGGCGCCGCACTTTCGATGACGATGATCCACGGCCGCGGCGTCGCACGCGTCCAGCCGCGCAATGCGGCTGCTTCGAGACCCTCGACGTCGATCTTGAGCCAATGCACCTCGCGGTCGGCCACTCGGTCGAAGAGCTCGTCGAGCGTCAGCGCCGGCACGCTGACCTTGCGCACCGCATACCCGGCCTCCACGTGCCGCTGCGCGATCGCCTCGTCGCCGGTCGAAAGGCCCGTGTCGTCGATCTCGTAGAAGGTGATCAAGCCCGGCGCATCGCTGACGGCAGCCGCAATCACCTCCTCGTCGGGCCGTGCCACGCGCAGCCGCTCGACGAAGTGAGCGACCGGCTCGACATGCACGCCGCGCCAGCCGTGCTCATAGAACGCAAGGCTGACCGAGTCGACCACGGGATCCTGCGCGCCCACGTCGATGTAGAAGCCGGCAGGCACGCCGCCGAGGGCGCGCCACAGCATCACGTCCTCGAAATTCTGGGCGTAGGAGCGGAAGTCGGCCATTTACGCGCTCGGGCGGCCTGCGTCGCGGTAACGGTGGAACAGCGTGAGCGCGTATTCGTACAGGCGTAAATCGTTGCGGTTGAGTTCCGTCGCGAGCCGCCACTCCTCGGGCGTCAGCTGCGCGGGCGGTCCATCGTCGCGATTGAGCCATTCGGGGCCCCGCTCGACCTCGACCTCGAGCACACGGGCGAGCAACGCCGTCGACTCCTTCATGCGCTCGGCAATACCGACGAAAACGCATCGGTGCAAGCCATCCTTGGCGAGCGCCAGTTCGTCTTCGTCGGAGAGTCCCGAGGCGACGGTCTCGAGGTGCCGCTCGAGCGCGTACTTGCCCTCATGGCTCACCGCGGATTGGACGGCGACCGGATCGAACATGGCCGCGAGCGCCCGAGTCTGGAAATTGCGCACGAGCGGTTGCGTCACCGGGTCGCGCAGGAACGCGCCGAACGAGCCTTGCTCCTTTGCGCGAGCGTGGAAATAGTGATGGGTGTCGCGCGCAACATGGCGGTAATGGGAGTACGCGCGATCGAGCGGATTGCGAATGAACGTGAACGTGGCAAGCGGCCGGCCGAGGTACGCCGCGAGATAGCGATAAAAATGCCCGCAGAAAAGATCGTAGCGCGAGAGCGAAGCGCGGTCCTCGGCGAGAAGCAGGCTCCACAATCCGTGCGGACACGCAGTGAATCGACCCAGCGAGTGGAGCCAGGCGATCGTCGACGTGCCGGCGGTCTTCGGGATGTGCATGAAATACCAGGCGACATCGTCACTGTCTTTCATGCGCTGGTCATCTCCAGCTGCTCGATGCGCACGCTCGCGCCCAGGTACGCGAGGCCCGCGGCGGTCTCGCCACGCCGGCCGGCGAGCACGCGCACCGCCGCGACGTCAACGCGCCGGTGCAGGTAGGCGCGACCCTGCGGGGTGCCGTGGCTCGCCGCGCAGTTCAGGTAATAGACACCCGGACACAGGTTGTTCTGCAGCGCGAACGAGACCTTCACCACGTCGCCTGCCGCGAAGTTGCTGCGCAGGCCGGCGTGGTCGGTGTTCGTGCCGTAGACCGCGATGCCGTCGACTGTCTTCAGCAGCATGCCGAAATGCGCGTCTTCGCATGCGCTGACGAAGCGGACCTCGTACTCGACGGTGAACGGTTCGCCGATCGGAAGCGAATTGACGGGCTGCCCGGCACCGTTCGTCACGGTGACGGCTTCGATGCGCGCCAGGCCGTCGCCGTATTGCACCTCGACATTCGAAGCCAGCATGGCTTGGTCGAGGTAAGCATGCAGGGCGCGGTCGGGTTCCGCCGCCGGAGTCAGCGAGAAGAGGCTCTTCTCGTACGCTTCGGTGACCGTCTTGGCGTCGCCGTCGAGGCGCACGCGCCCGCCCTCGATCCACAGCGCGCGATCGCAGACGTTGCGCACCTGGTCCGTGCCGTGCGAGACGAGCAGAAGCGAGGTGCCGCCTGCGATGAACTCCTCGATCCTTCGGAAGCTCTTGCGCTGGAACGCGGCGTCGCCGACCGACAACGCTTCGTCCACGATCAGGATGTCGGGGCGCACGGCGGTCGCCACGGCAAAGGCCACCCGCATGTTCATGCCGCTCGAATACGTGCGCATCGGCTGGTCGAAGTATTCACCGACGTCGGAAAAGCTCTCGATCCATGGGAGCAGGTCCGCGATGGCGGCCGGCTCGTGGCCGAGCAGTCCGCACGAGTACACCGCGTTCTCGCGGCCGGTGAACTCGGGATTGAAGCCCATGCCGAGCTCGAGGATCGCGCTGACCCTGCCGCGCACTGCCAGCGCGCCTTCGGTGGGCACGAGCGTGCCTGCAATGAGCTTCAGCAGCGTGCTCTTGCCGGCGCCATTGCGACCGACGATTCCCACTGCTTCGCCCGCACGCAGCGCGAACGATACGTCCTTGAGCACCCAGTGATCGGTGAAGCGGGTGGGCCTGCCGGTGAGCCACCCCGCCGCGCGCCACCACAGGCTGGGATAGCTGCGGTACGACTTGCCGACAGTTGCAAGCTCGAGGATGGGAGGCGCCGTCATAGCGCATCGACGAGCTCGACGCTCGCACGGCGAAACATGAAGAGCGCGAGCGCGAGCAATCCGAGCGCGAGCAGCGTCACCGCGAAGAGCGCGAGCCAGTCCGGCTGCCCGGTGCCGAGCATCGCATGCTGGTAGGCCTCCACGACCGGCGTCATGGGATTCGCCGCGATGACCGGCGCAACCCAGGGTGGCAGCATGGAAGGCAGGTAGACGATCGGCGTCAGCCAGAAGGCCAGCTGGAGCACGATCGGCACGACCTGCCCGACGTCGCGCGCGAACACGTTCAACACTCCGAGGAGCAGGCCGAGCCCGAGCCCCAGCGCCAAGGGGACGAGCATCAGCAGCGGCACCAGCGCGGCCGCCGCCGTGGGCAGCCGGCCGAGCAACGCGAAGATCAGGAGGATCGCCGCGTACATGAGCAGGTTGTTGAGAACCGCGATGCCGGTCACGATCAGGGGCAGGCAGATGCGCGGGAAGTACAGCTTCTTCATCACCGGACCACTCTCGATGAAGATGCCGAGGCAGCGTGACACCACCTCCGCGAAGAGCGACCACGCCAGCATGCCGGAGGTGACATAGATCGCGTAGGCGAAGCGGTCACCCACCATGCCTGGCAGCTTGGCACTCATCACTTCGGCCAGCACGAGCGCGAAGATCGCCGCGTTGACGAGCGGATGCACGATCATCCACAGCGCGCCGAGCTTGCTGCGCGCAAACCGCGCCCGGTATTCCTTGCGGATCGAGGACAGCACGAAGTGCCGATAACGCCATGCGGCGCCGAGCATGCCGCCGAACTTGAGCCCTCCCGCGATCGCTTCCATGTGATCTCGCCTGCCCGCGCGCCGAACGCAACCTGGCTGCGCGCTAGGTCGCGCGGCCGAGACGGCGCAGGTCGGCTTCGACCATCATGGCGATGACGTCCGGCAGCGACGTCCTGGCCTGCCATCCGAGCTTGCGATGCGCCTTGGCGGCGTTGCCGAGCAGGACGTCCACTTCGGCGGGCCGCAGGAAGCGCTCGTCGGTCTTGACGTAATCGCGGTAGTCGAGCCCCACGTGCTCGAACGCGATGCGGCACATGTCCCGCACGCTCGTCGTGACCCCGGTTGCCACGACGTAGTCGTCGGGCTCCGGCTGCTGGAGCATCAGCCACATGGCCTCGACGTAGTCGCCGGCGAAGCCCCAGTCGCGCCGCGCTTCCAGGTTGCCCAGGCGAAGCTCGTTCGCGCGCCCGAGCTTGATGCGGGCGGCTGCATCGGTGACCTTGCGCGTGACGAACTCGATGCCGCGCAGGGGCGATTCATGATTGAACAGAATGCCGCTCGAGGCGTGCAGCCCGAAGCTCTCCCGGTAGTTGATGGTGATCCAGTGCCCGTACAGCTTGGACACGCCATAAGGGCTGCGCGGGTAGAAAGGCGTCGACTCGTCCTGTTTCTGCGCCTGGATGCGGCCGAACATCTCGCTGGTGGACGCCTGGTAGAACCGCGCGCCGGAATCGGCGTGGCGCATCGCTTCGAGCACGTTCGACACGCCGATGGCATTCACATCCGCAGTGTGCGCGGGCTCGTCCCAGGACGCAGCGACGAAGCTTTGGGCAGCGAGGTTGTAGATCTCGTCCGGCTTGTAGATCTCGATCACGCGCAGGATCGAGGCGAGGTCGGTCACGTCGCCGTACGTGAACTCGATGGAGTCGACGACGCCGAGCTCGCGCAGCCGCCACAGGGTGTCGCTGCCGCGGCGTGGCGTGAAGCCCACGACGCGATAGCCCTTGCCGAGCAGCAGCTTCGACAGGTACGCGCCGTCCTGACCCGTGATGCCCGTGATGACCGCACACCTACTCATCGCGAATGCGCCTTTTCCAGTGATCCAGCGTTACGCTCAGCGTTTCGCGCAGCGTGATGCGCGACGACCAGCCCGTGTGCTCGCGCACCTTCGCCACGTTGGCCACCACCCGCCGCTGCTCGGCTGAGCGCTGGCGCGCGGGGTCGCTCTGGATGGTCGCCTCGACATCGGCGATGTCGAGCAGCATGTCGATCACCTCGCGCAGGGCCGTTTCGCGTCCGGATGCGACGTTATACGCCTCGCCGGTGCGTCCGTGCTCGAGCAGGGCGAAATAGCCGCGCAGCACGTCCCGCACATCGGTGAAATCGCGCGTCACGTCGAGGTTGCCGATCGACAGCACGGGCGGCGCCAGCCCCTGCTGGATCCGTGCGATCTGCTGGCAGAACGAGGCGATGGCGAACCGCGCGTCCTGCCCCGGTCCGAGATGATTGAAGGGCCGCGCGATCACGATGTCGAGGCCGTCGGTCTGCGACCACTGGTAGCACAGCGCTTCGCCCGCCGTCTTGCTGACGGCGTAGGGACTGCGCGGGCGCAACGGCGTGTTCTCGGTGACCGGCAGCAGGGCATCCGGCAATGCGCCGTAGCAATCGCCCGAGCTCACGTACACCATGCGTCCGCCGAACTGCGCCGCGCGCAGCGCACGCAACAGGTTCAGCGTGCCCCTGAAGTTGACGTCGAAGCATCCATCCGGGTCGCGAAACGATTCGTCGACGTTGCTCAGTGCCGCGAGATGAAGGACCGCGTCCGGCGCGAGGGCGGCTACCGATTCGGCGAGCTCGGCCGAACGGATGTCGAGCGCATCGGGCAGCGATACGAGCTGCCAGCGGGAAGGATCGGCCAGCTCCCCGATGCGCTCGAACAGCGTACGGCCGACGAAGCCCGAGTGACCGGTGACTAGCAGAGTGGGCACGTCGTTCGATTGCCAGCGCGGTAGCGGTGGCGAGTCCTGTCGGTCCACCTGAACAAGCTGATAGCATTCAATTTTATCAGATACCCTCGTCGCGGCCATGGCGGAGCGGCCGGGCAATATGCCGATCGTCGTGGGGCTCAGCGGCAACGTGATCGATTCCGCGTTGCAGTCGGGCGGGTTCGACGGCATCGGCGTCTACACGGCGGCGCTCGAGGGTGCGCTGCGTGCCGCGGGCGTCGGCACGCGCCGCGTCGGGAGCGCGAGCCTCGTGGGCTTGCGCCTGCGGATGCCGGCGGACGCAGACGTGCGCCTGCGCGTTCCGCTCGTGCCTGCCATCGCCTGGTCGGCGCTCACCGGGATGGCAGCGCCCTTTTCGCGCGCGCTCGAAGGCGCGATCGACGTCTACCACTGCACGGACTACCGGACACCCAGGCTCTCGCGCACGCCGGTGGTCACGACGTTGTACGACGCCATACCCTTTGCGCACCCCGAGTGGGGGAACCCGCGCCTGCGCGGCGTGAAGAACTGGCTGCTGAGAACGGCGGCGGCGAATGCCGCGCGCGTCATCGCGATCTCGGCGGCAGCAGTCGACGAGCTGGTCGAGCACTATCGCGTCGAGAGAGCGCGCGTGCGCGTGGTGCATCTCGGCGTGGCCGCGCACTGGTTCGACACGCCGTCCGAGCGCGCGCAGGAGCAGGCAGGCCGACTCGACCTCGCGCCGGGGTATTTTCTGTTCGTCGGCACGCTGCAGCCACGCAAGAACGTCGCCGCGCTGCTCGAGGCCTACGACCGCCTGCCCGCCGCCGTCCAAGCGGCGCATCAGCTGGTGATCGTGGGCAGGTACGGCTGGGGCGTTCCCGAAGTACGCGATGCACTGCGTGCCCGGCGTGCGGGCAAGCGCGTGGTGTGGCTCGACTACGTGGACCGCGAAGTGCTGCATGCGGTGTATCGCAATGCGGGCGCGTTCGTGTTCCCGTCGCTGGCGGAAGGATTCGGCTTGCCGGTGCTCGAGGCGCTTGCAAGCGGCCTGCCGGTCGTCGCCAGCGACCTTCCCGTCGTGCGCGAAGTGGCAGGCGATCATGCGCTGCTGTGTCGGGCAACCGATGTCGACGCGCTCGGCAACGCGATGAACGAGGCACTCGGCGTGGCGCGCAGCGCCGCGGCGGACGCACGTCGGCAGGCGTGGGCGCGGCGGTTCGACTGGCTGACGTGTGCAGCGCGCACGATCGAGGTGTATCGCGAGGTGCTCGGGCGCTGAGCCGTGCAGCACGGATGCACAAGCAAAAAGGCCCATCGCTGTGATGGGCCTTTTGTGCTGGATGGGTGCCTGACAATGACCTACTTTCGCACGGGTAATCCGTACTATCATCGGCGCGCTGCCGTTTCACGGTCCTGTTCGGGATGGGAAGGAGTGGTTCCAGCAG
>DATILY010000054.1:0-56136 GCA_035475895.1 Casimicrobiaceae bacterium
GGCCGATTGCGGAGCGGCCTTCGACGATTGCCGCAAGCATCGCTTCGGGCGTGCGGCCGGCACCGCAAACCGCGCCCATGCCCGTGATGACGATGCGCGATCTCATTGCGTGTCCCCGACCAGCTCGGGGCTGCGCAGCGCCACGCAACTGTTCGAGCCGCCGAAGCCGAACGAGTTCGACAGCGTCATGCGCACCTTCTGGCGGCGCGGGCGTTCGAGCACGAGGTTGAGGTCGCAGTCGGGATCGAATTCGCGGTAGTTGGCGTTGACCGGCATCTCGCCGCGGTCGATCGCAAGCGCGCAGATCGCGACCTCGACCGCGCCGGCGGCGGCGATCAGATGCCCCATCACGCTCTTCGTCGAGCTCACGAACACGCGCTTCGCGTCGTCGCCGAATACGGCGTGTATCGCGGCGGTTTCGCTGCGATCGTTCATGCCGGTCGACGTGCCGTGCGCATTGATGTAGTCGACGTCGGCCGGTGTCGCGCGCGCATCGGCGAGGGCTGCGCGCATCGACTGGATCGGACCGTCGCCGTTGGGTGGTGAATCGGTGATCCGGTACGACGACAGCGAGTTGCCGTCGCCTGCGAGCTCCGCATAGATGTGCGCCCCGCGTGCGCGCGCCATCTCCCACTCTTCCAGCACGAGGAAGCCCGCGCCTTCGCCAAGGACGAAGCCGTTGCGCGTGGCGTCGAACGGCCGGCTTGCGTGCGTCGGATTGTCGTTGTCCGCCGAGACCGCGGACAGCAGGCAGAAGCCCGCGAGGCCGACCGGACTGATCATGGAATCGAAGCCGCCCGCGAGCGCGCGATCGACCGCACCGCGGCGAATCAGCTTGAGCGCGGTGCCGATCGCCTGGCCGCCGGAGGCGCACGCCGTGTGCACCGAGGTTGCGTAGCCCCGGATGCCGAAGCGGCGCGTGAGCAGGCCGACGCCGGCAGTCGACTGGCTGCGGCAGAACACGAGCGGATCCGCTGCGTCGGGATCGTCCACCAGCCGGGCGGTGTCGAGCTCGCCCTGCGGCGCGGAATGGTCGTGCACCAGGGCGAGGTCGCGATAATCCACGCCCATCATGCCCGTGCCGACCGCGCACGCCCAGCGATCGCTGTCGCCTGGCGTGGGCGCGACGCCCGAGTCGGCCACAGCCTGCTCAGCTGCGGCCAAAGCAAAGCGATGCGACCGGTTGGCGAACTTGATCAGCCGCCGGTCTGCCGTCAGCACCGCGGGATCGAAAGCTTTCACCTCGGCAGCGATGCGCGTGGAAAACCCGCTCGCATCGAACAACGAGATCGGCGCAGCGCCGCTGCGGCCTTGCAGCACCGATTGCCACGTCGTCGCGACATCGTTGCCGACGGGCGTTACCAGCCCGATTCCCGTGATCGCGACGCGGCGTTTTCCGTCAGTCATGGCGTACCTGCAATTCGAGTCGTGCGCTCGCAACCGTACGGCCGTCGGTCGACGCCTGCAGCATCGCGCGCGCGATGCCGTCGACCGGTGGCTTGACGTCGATCGCAAGGTCGAGCGCCTGGCCCGGCGCGATGAACGAGCGCATCTTGACGTGGGTCATCCTGTCCGGCGCGACCGGAGATCCACCAGCCCACTCGGCGCCTTGTGCAACATCGAGCGCAAGGCCGATCTGCGTGTCGAGCAGCAGTGTCGCGGGGAACACCGGCCGGCGTGGAAAATGGTCGTTGAAAAAACGCGCCTCGCGCGGCACGTCGAGCCGCGCGCGCACGGACGCGCCCGGCACGCGCTCGTGCACGTCGACCGGCAACAGCGGCAGGCCCGGAAAGCGCGCCGGGGGTGCACCCTCGGCGCGCAGCAACGCAAAGCGCGCGCGCAGCGCGTCCGGATCGTCGAATTCCGCCACCGGCAGCATCGGCCCGAGGCAATCGACGAGGGCGAGCAGGCGCCGTCCACCCGAGTGCGCCTCGCCACTGTACGCGACCGCTTCGTCGTCGCATTGATCGACCGTGACGGACAGCTCGATGGTCGCGCCAGGGTGAGCGTCGCCCATGAACCGCGTCTCGGTGGCCAGACCGGCGACCGGGCGACCGCGATAGTCGATGTGATCCATCGACGCCCACGCCGCGAGCTGGCCCACCGCCTCGGCGACCAGGCACGCGGGGAAGCGCGCGAGGTTGGGCGGCACCGCAAACGTTCCGTGCGCGGCGCGCCCGGGCTCGAGCGCATCGATGCGATCGACGAACGAGTACGCGGCGAAGTGGTCGGGAGAGTCGGGCATGTGCGATCGCTTGTCGTCGCCGCGAAAGAGGGGACCCAGCGTCGTTCGTTGCGCGACGGCAACGCCACTGGATCCCCGCCTGCGCGTGGATGACGACGCTTACGCCGGCGCTTGTTCCCGCTGTGCGCGCACGACCAGCTTGCAGAACGTCTCGGGCGTGAAGAGCCGCGGGATATCGGCGGCCTTGAGCGGCGTCTTGAAGCGCTCCGCGGGCACCTCGCTCAGGTAATCCTTGAGCTGCGCGAGCCCTTTCTCGGTCACGATGCCCTTGTCCTCGAACTCGGATTCCGGCAGGTCCCCGCGCGCGTTCTCCACGATCTTGCCGCGCGGAATCTTGATCTTGAAGGCGCGCTCGAGGCGGAACACCATGTCGAGGAAGTCGATCGACTCGGCGTCGAGCCCTTCGATGAGGGACACCTTGGGCTTGATGTCCTCGACGTCGCAGCCGAGCGCATCGGCCATCGTCTCGGCCACTTTCGGGTAGACCGCGTCGATCTCGGCCTGGGTAATCGGTTGCTCTGCCATCGCTTCTCCCTTCAATCGTTCATGCCATCTTGAAACCGCCGTCGACGTGCAGGACCTGCCCCGTCACGTAGCTTGCGTAGTCGGACGCGAGGAACCACACCGCGTACGCCACGTCCTCCGGAGTGCCGTAGCGCTTCAGCAGGATCCGGTTCTTCACCTCGTCGCCGGCCATCTCGCGCACCGCCTGCGACATCTCCGTCTCGATCACGCCCGGCGCTACCGCATTGACCGTGATCTTGCGCGGCGCCAGCTCGACTGCAAGCGCGCGCGTGAACGCGTTGATCGCGCCCTTGCTCGCGGCATAGTTGGTCTGGCCGCGGCCACCCTTGTCGCCGGCCACCGAGCTCAGGTTCACGATGCGTCCTGCCCGCTGCATGATCATGTGCGGCACCACGGCGCGCGTCATGTTGAACACGCCGCCCACGTTCGTGTCCAGCACGGCGCTCACGTCCTGGTCCGACATCGCGGCGAGCTGGTTGTCGCGGATGATGCCCGCATTGTTCACCAGCACGTCGATGCGGCCGCAACGCTCGGCGATGCGCTCGACCGCCGCGGCACAGGCGGCGGCATCCGTGATGTCCGCCTGCTCGGCGGCGACACGGTGGCCGGCTGCATGCGCCTGCTCGACGACTTCCTGCGCTGCCTGCGCGTTGCCGCGATAGACGAACGTCACGTCGCAGCCCTGCTCGGCGAGCAGCTCGACGATCGCGCGACCGATGCCGCGGCTGCCGCCGGTCACGATGGCCGTCTTGCCGCGAAGGCCGGCGTCGATCATCCCGAGATCGCGAAGCCGCCGTCGACGACCAGCGTGTGACCGTTGATCATCGCCGCCTCGGGCAGGCACAACAGATAGACCGCATCGGCCACGGCTTCGGGCGTCAGCTTCACACGCGACGGATTGCGCCGCTCGAAATCGGCGAGCACCTCGGCGCGATTGGGAAAATAGGCGAGCGCATCGGTATCCACGACGCCAGCGCTCACCGTGTTGACCCGAATGCCGCGCGGTCCGAGCTCCTGCGCGAGCGCGCGCACGAGCGCCTCGAGCGCGGCCTTGGATGCACCGATGAACCCGTAGTTGGGCATCGCGCGCAGCGACCCGAGCGAGGACATCGCGATGATGCGTCCGCCATCCGGCATCATCGGCACGGCGCGCTGCGCCAGCAGGTCGATGGCGAGCGCGTTGGTCTCCATGCACCAGCGCCAGTGCTTCATGCCCATCTCGAGCGTGGGCTTCAGCACGCCCGACGCCGCATTGCTCACGACGATGTCCAGTCGGTCGAACTCGCGCCGGATGGCCTCGAACAGCTCGTCGACGCTGTCGGGCACGCCCACGCTCGCCTGCACGGCAAGCGCCCGCCGGCCCTGTGCGCGGATCTCGGCGCACAGCGCCTCGGCCTCGTCGGCGCTGTTGTAATAGTTCACGACGACGTCGCATCCGGCGCCGGCGAGCTTGCGCGCGATCGCCCGCCCGATGCCGCGCGCAGCGCCGGTCACCAGCGCGACCTTGCCATGCAGGGGCTCTGCCATGTCGGGTTCTCGGGATCGCACGCGTAGGCTGCGCCGCAGCCACGCACCACGCAGCAGGATCGCTGCCGACGGTCGAGGATGAAGCGCGTCAGCCCGCTATTCTAACCGGTCGCGCGCGACCGGCCGCCCGCAGGGTCAACCCGGAGGACCGGCCACGGTCGGGGGCGAGGTCGCCTCGATGCCCGAAGCCGCGCGCCGGGCGCGGATGAGGCGCTGGAGCTCAGTCACCCAATGCCGCTTGATGCTGTACCAGACGTCCGCTGCCCAGAGCGCGCCGGTGAGGCGGTCGTTCTCCAGGCCCGTCTCGCCCGCCTTGCCCGGCGCGTAGGCGTCGAGCCGCGCGCGCGTTTCCGGATCGCTGGCGAGCTCCTGGACGGCCGGCAGGAACACATGGCTGTAGGTGGCAGGAAGCTCCACATTGCGCACGTGCGCGCGGCCCTTGCCTTCGTAGACCTCCTGCTCGTTCACGCCCGGAAAGCTCCACGCGATGAGGTCGACGGCGATGAAGAAGCCGGTGAATTCGTCGACGGTGTTGGGAATGTTGCGCATCTTGCCGATCATGTCCCACTGGTTCGGCAGCATGTACGCAGCGCCGCCCGCGCCCACGACCGAGGCGTAGGACGCCGAGAGGCCGAGCACGGGACGCGTCTTGCCGGTGAGAGGATCGACGATGGTCGTGCGGTCCTCGAACTGGTGCGTCCACGGATTGAACGGGCGCAGGTCGTTGCCGAAGCGGCCGTCCAGCTGCTGGAGCACCTTCACCGCCTGCATGCCGCCCTGGCTGTGGCCGATCATCATCGGCCGCATGCCGTCGTGCTCGTAATGCCATGCAAGGATGCCCGTGAGCACCGACGATTCCTCGTACGGGCTGTACGACCATTCGCCGTTGCCGGGATCGCGGATCGCTTTCTCCGGATAGCCCATGCCGACCAGGAAATGGCCGAACGAAACCATGATGAGGTGAACCGGGTAGATGCCCCCGTGCAGCAGCATGATGCGTGGCGCCGGCGCGTGTGCGAGCGGCCCGCGCAGATCGGCCTCGGTGACGTGAGCAGGATCGAGCGCGAGGATCCGATCTTCCGCTGCGCGATCGAGGGGCAGCCGCGCGAGCACTGCGCCTGGGCGCGGCTGCTGGGTTGCCTCGGGCGGAGGGGTGACCGTGGCGCAGCCAAAGACCAGCAGTGCTGCGGCCAGGACGAGCAGCTTGATAGGGCGGGTCGGTATTGTTGTCATGACAGCGTATCCAGCCGGCGCCGCACGCCGGACCACAGGTTGTCGATGTCCGCGCGCGTGAAGGCCGCGGTGCGAAACGAAAGACCGGCGTACAACGTGTCCCCTACCGTCGTCACCGCCAGCACCACCGGTGCCACTGGTCCGGTCGGCACCCCGCGAATGTAGACTGGTGGTGCCGCTGCTTCGTTCGGGCGCGGCCACAAGGCATTGACGTTCAAGGCGGACAACCCGGCCCAGATCGGATAGGTCTTGGCGTAGAACCCGGCCCGCTGGTCGGGCGAGAGCGCCCGCCATACCGCGGCCACGTAGCGCATCGCAAGCAGCGTCTGGAGATAGAGCTTCTCGCGCTTGATGCGGCTGGTTTCCGCATGCACGTCGCGCGCGAGCGCCTCGAAGCTCATGCCCTCGGGCACGGGATGCGACACGCGGAGCGAGCCGAGGAACTGGCCGAATGCGGCCGCGCCGGCATCGCCGTACTCGCCGCGCAGATTCATGATCGAGGCGACGGCCAGCGCCCGCCGCCGCGACGCCGACATGCGCTTGGGCGCAAACGGCGCGACGGCGTCGAGCAGCAATGCGAGCAACGCATCGTTGAGGGTCACGCCCCACGCCTTGGAGCAGCTCAGCAGGCGCGCGTAGAAGGGCGGCGGCAGCACGTGGAGCCGGTAGCCGTTGGTGCCGTCGGCGGGATTGCGATACCGCGGACGCACGGTGGTGCGCGCGCTGCGGATGAGCGCAGGCAGCCGCGCGAGCCCGCCGACGACATGCGCGACGTTGCGCGCGAACAGCCATCCCTGCGTCGGTGGATACAGCACCGGCAGTGTCGCCGCCGACGGCGCGCCGTGTGCGCGCGCGACGATGGCGTGCAGCAGCGCGATGATGCAATCGCCGCCGGCGACGAAGTGGTCGTATGACAGCCCCAGCATGGCGCCATCGTCGGCGTCGACCAGGAAGAAGCGGAACGGATCGAGGCTGGCCGTGTCGGGAAACGGCGCATTGAGCTGCCGCTCGATCTCGGCTTCCAGCGTCTCCAGCCGGCGGCTGCCTTGCACGCGCGCGAGCACGCTGTGCGCAGGGCCGCCGCCGTACTCGTAGCGGCCATGCGCGCGATCGACCACGAGGCCGGTGAGTCCCCAGTGCTCGAGCTCGGCGCGCACGGCCGCCTGGAGCGACTCCAGTTGCATAGGCGGGTCCAGCGCCACGGCATGCACCGCGTTGTACGGATGCAGCTCGCGCCAGCGCAACATGTTCGCCTGGAACAGGTTGAGCACGCCTTTCACGAGGGCGCCTTCAGGGCCGCATGCGCCTGCGCCGCCCGGCACCACGCCGACTTCACGCCGTACCAGATGTCGGCGGCCTGCAGCAGATTCGTCGTATCGCCATGCGGCCACGCGGCGGGCCGGTCGGGCCGATACGCGTCGATCCACTCACGCATGGCCGGATCCTCCGCGAGCGGGTCCACGTCGACCGCGCCGATGTGCGACGTACCCGCCGGCAATTCGACGTTGCGCACGTGCGCCGTGCCCGCCGCGCGATAGCCTTCGCGATCGAACACGTCACCGGCGATCCAGTCGCCCGGGATCGTGAACGCGGTGAACTCGCGCACGGTGTCGGGAATGACATGCAGACGGCGAAGCATCGTCCATTGTCCGAGCAGCAGGCGGGGCAGGCGGCCGGTGGCGATGGCCGCCGCGTACTCCACGCGCAGGCCTACCACGGGCCGCTCGGCATGCGTATACGGATCGACGACCGTCGTGCGATCGAGCGGCTCGTCACGCACCGGATCCCACACGGGCACCGCGTCCTGGAACGCGCCGGCGAGCTCGTGCAGCGTGCGCACGACCACCATGCCGCCACGGCTATGGCCGATCAGCAGGGGCGCCATGCCGTCGTGCTCGTAATGCCACGCGACGATGCCGGCAAGCCGCAGGCTGTCCTGGTAGCCGCTTTGCGAGCGCGCGCCATCGCCGGGTGCGCGCAGGCGCGCATCGGGATAGCCCATCGCGACGAGGAAGCGCGCAAGCGGCTCCATGGTGACGGCCGGCAGGCTCCCCGCGATCAGGATGACGCGGGGCGCAGGCGCGAGCGCGAGCACATCGCGGACCGCGGCAGCGCCGAGGTCCTTGCAATCGAGCGCCTGCAGCGTGGGCGGCGTCGCGGTGGGCGACGATGACGGGCGGGCAACGACATCGGACGCCGCGCTTCGCACGGGCGCCGCGGCGATCACGAACGCCAGCGCCAGCAGGAGCCGGTGCAGCCGGTCACGGCTCACGCGTCGTGAAGCGGGGCACGAAGCGGCCGGTCCGCGCAACGTAGCGCGCGTAATCGGCCCCGTGCATGGACGCCAGATGCGCTTCCTCGTTGCGCGCCTTGAGGTTCATCAGCGCGATGTGCACGAGCGCGACGACGAGCATGGGAACGGTCGGCAGCACCACCGCCGAAGCCAGCATGAGCAGGATGCTGAAGGCGTAGATCGGATGGCGGATGCGCGAGAACGGGCCGTCGGTGATGAGCGCAGTCGCACGCGAGCTCACGTCCATGCGCCAGTCGTCGCCCATGCGGCCATAGCAGCGCAGCGTGGCGAGCCAGCAGCAAAGCCCGACGAATGCGGCGATGCTCCGCACGACGACGAAAGCTGGCGCACGGGCGTACGACGGCAGACCGAGCCAGCCGTCGGCGTGACCCTGCGCAAGCCATGGCAGCGCGACCCATGCCGCCACCAGCGGCACCCATACGACCCACATCGCGCGCTCGCGCGGCTGCTCGGGCACGAGGCCCGCATCGCGGCGCAGATGACGCCGCACGCGGACCACCATGACGCCCACGCCGATCCAGTATGCGGACACGGTGAGCGCGAGGAGCAGGAGCGGAAAATCGTGCATGGAAGCGGCGCGTCCGCGAAGGCGCGCGATCAGGGCGGCGCCGCGCGCCTCACGCCCGCTCGATGATGGCGGCGATGCCCTGGCCGCCACCGATGCACATGGTGATCAGGGCGTAACGCTTGCGCGTGCGTTGTAATTCGTACATCGCCTTCACGGTGAGGATGCAGCCGGTCGCGCCGATCGGGTGACCGAGCGCCACCGCACCTCCGTTCGGATTGACCTTTGCGGGATCGAGGCCGAGCTCCTGGTTCACGCCGAGCGCTTGCGCGGCAAACGCTTCGTTCGACTCTATGATGTCGATGTCGGCAAGCGAAAGGCGTGCCTTCGCAAGCGCGTTCTTGACGGCAGTGACGGGCCCAAGCCCCATGATGCGCGGCTCGACACCGGCGTGGCCGTAGGCGACCAGGCGCGCCAAAGGTGTGAGGCCGTTGCGCTCGGCGGTGGCGGCATCCATCAGGACGACCGCGGCGGCTGCGTCGTTGAGACCCGACGCATTGCCCGCGGTGACGGTGCCGTTCTCCTTCGCGAACACGGGCTTGAGCTTCGCCATGCCGTCGAGCGAAGCGTCGGCGCGCACGTGCTCGTCGGTGTCGAATTGCACGGGACCTTTGCGGCTCTTGAGCTCGATCGGCAGGATCTGGCTCTTGAAGTGCCCGGCCTGCTGCGCCGCGAGCGCCCTGCGGTGGCTCTCGACGGCGAACGCGTCCTGCTGCTCCCGGCCGATGCCGCATTGACGCGCGACGTTCTCGGCCGTGACACCCATGTGCATCGTCTCGAACGGGTCGGACAGCGCGCCGGCCATCATGTCGACCATCTTAGTGTCGCCCATGCGCGCGCCCCACCGATGCGCGGGATCGATGTACGACGCACGGCTCATGCTCTCGGCGCCGCCGCCGATCGCCGCATCGATGTCGCCGAGCAGGATGTACTGCGCTGCCGACACGATGGCTTGCAGGCCGCTGCCGCACAGCCGGTTGACGGTGAGCGCACCGCTCGTGACCGGCAGGCCGCCTTGCACGCCGACCACGCGCGAGAGGTACATGTCCTTCGGCTCGGTATGGATGACGCCGCCAAAGACGCACTGGCCGATCTGTGCGGGATCGACCTTCGCCCGCGCGACCGCCTCCCGCACCACCCGGGCGCCCAGCTCGGTCGGCGCGACGTCCTTGAGGCTGCCGCCGTAGTCGCCGATGGCCGTGCGCACACCGCTGACGATCACTACCTGCCGTCCGTTCATGGCCGCTCCTCGCGTGTCGAGCCCTTCATCATAGGCCATCGCCCTTTGCGCAGCCGCCTGGGCCCGCCTCGCGCGCCGGCGCGCCCAGCGCGGTATGCTGGAGACTCGTTGCACGGATACCGAGGAGGCGCCATGTCCGGGACAGCCACCAGATGGAAGCACCACGGCGTGCGCGTGGTGCGCGCGACCGAGCTCGACGTCAACACGCCCCAGACGCCCGGCATGAATCGCGCGGCCGCGATCACCGCTGCGCGCGCCGGCGCCGAGAAGCTGTGGGCCGGCACCGTGGTGATCCATCCCAACGCGCGCACCGGCGCGCATCACCACGGGCCCGTGGAGAGCGTGATCTACGTGGTGAGCGGGCGTGCGCGCATGCGCTGGGGCGATCGGCTCGAATACGTCGCGGAGGCGGGGCCCGGCGACTTCATCTACGTGCCCCCGTTCGTTCCGCACCAGGAGATCAATGCCAACGACGCGGAACCGCTGTCGTGCGTGCTCGTGCGAAGCGGCCAGGAGCCGGTGGTCGTCAACCTCGATCTGCCGAACGTCGAGCCGAACCCCGAGCAGGTGCACTGGGTGGACAACATCCACCCGGCGCCCGCGGACGGCGCCGCCCGCAAGGCGTGACCCGCGCACCCGCGCGCGCGTGACGCGGGTGTTGCGCCGTCAGGCAGCGGCGGCGAGGCCGGTGGATGGGTACAGCCGCGCGAGCTCGCGACCGAGGTAAGCCGCGATCGCGCGCATGCCGTAGCGGCCGGCGGCTGCCTCGGCTGCGCTGTTGTAGTTGGTGTTCGTGTTGACGTCGTAGGTGTAGCGCTCGCCGCGCGCATCGGTGACGAACTCGATGCCGGCGATGCCGATGCCGTTGGCCGCAAGGAAGCGCTGGTAGCGCTCGACGAGCGGATCGGCGAACCCTTCGATGATCCGGAACCGCGGCGCCGGCGCTGCCGGAACCGGGGCGCTCTGGCCGACCGGACAGAACGCATCGCCCACCTGGCAGACATCCGCCGGGCACAGCTCGAATCCAAGCGAGGTGTCGACCTCCACGGCGTAGAGGAAGCGGCCGCCGACGAACTCGACGCGCGTGATCACGGGCTCGGGCGAGCGGATGTATTCCTGCACGAGCGTGATGCCGTCGATCGGCTGCTCGAACGCCTCGCTGCGCACGTAGGCCTCGAGCGCTTCGACGCCGTGGAACAGGCGTACGCCAAGGCCCTTGCCCGCGCGATTGTGCTTGGTGATGAACGGCGTTGGAAGCTTGCGTGCAGCTGCCACGATCTGGTCGGCCCCCACTGCCGCGAGCGTGCGCGGCGTACGGATGCCGTGCGCCCGCAGCGCCTCGTATTGCGCGACCTTGGAGATCTCGAGCGCGAGCGCGCGGCCGTCGTTGATCACCCGCCGGCCGTGCGAGCCGAGCCACGCGAGCACCGCGCCGGTGAGCTCGGGTGCGAAGCGATGGCCACGCGTGTGCGACGAGGCGCTCATGCGGTTGTAGAAGACGCCTTCGGGCGGCGTGCTCGAGAGGTCCACGACACCTTCGCTCAGGAACCACTCGGCATAGGGCAGTTGCTGCTCGGTGAAGGCCGCGCGCAACGGCTCGACCCAGGTGTCGTTCTCATGGATGACGTGGATCTTGGGCATTGCGCTGGCTCCGGCGAAGTCCATCCCTCAAGGATGAAGGCGCGCCGTGTCGAAGCAAAAGAACCAATGGCACCATGCTTAGGCCCGGGCCGGATGGCCGGCCGCGGGCGGCTGCGCCGGCTTGATGCCGCGGCTGCCCGCTCCATACAGCGGCGCGTTGACATCCGCGAGCACGAGCATCGCACCCAGCCGCGCGTCGGCGCCGCCGTCGAACCCGCACGTGCCCATGAACGCCCTGGGATTGCGGAAGGTGCCGAACAGCATGTCGATCGGCGGAAAATCGGCGAAGTTGTAATGGTGGAAGCCCAGACGATGATGCACGCAATGCGCTTCGGGCCGCTGGATGACGTAGCCCAGCCACGCCGGGGTGCGGACGTTCCAGTGCTGGAACATGCCGTTGAAGGCCACCAGGTAGCCGACCAGCGCTGCGGCGAGCGGATCGACGCCGAGCACGATGACCGTTGCGAACAGCTGCAGCCCGAGCTGGACCAGCATCTCGAACGGATGGAAGAGCACGGACCCGGGCATGTCGACGCGCCGGGGGCTGTGATGGACCTGATGGAATCCCCGCCAGAGGAAATCAACCCGGTGCGCGGTGCGGTGCCACGCGTAGATCAGCAACTCGAGCGCGATGAAGGCCGCGAGCGTGCCGCCCGCCACGCCGAGGCGCGTGCCGTCGAGCCACCGATGAGCGCTCATCCACTGCAACGGCAGCAGGAGCGGGACGACCGTGCCGAGCGTGGCAAGCAGCAGCAGGAAGGCGATGCCGATCCACTGCCAGCCGCGGCGGGGCGGGAACATGCGCGCCGGCCAGATGCGCTCCGTCACGAGGAAGACGACATACGTGACGAGCGGCAGCAGCCCGATCAGGTCGGTAGTCTGCATCTGCGATCTCCTGCGCGCCGGAAGGCGCTTTACGGTGTAAGGTCGTGCTGTGCAACTGTAACCTTACAGCGTAAGATGTCAAGATGGCACCCCGGCGCGACCAGGCCCCATCCGCACGCCGAGCCTTGAGCCGCGAGCGCATCGTAGCGGGCGCGCTCGAGCTGGTTGCCGCCGATGGCCTGCGGGGGCTCAGCACGCGCCGACTGGGTGAGCGGCTCGGCGTCGAGGCCATGAGCATCTATCACTACTTTCCCAGCAAACAGCATCTGCTCGACGCGCTGGTCGATCACGCCATCGCGAGCATTCCGCTGGACGCGCCGGGCGCCAACCCCGAGGACGCGCTACGCCGGGCCGCCCATGCGTATCGCGCGATGGCGCGCCGCTTTCCTCAGCTCTACCCGCTGGTGGCGCTGCACCGGCTCAACACGCCGACCGGCGTGGCGTTCATCGAACGGGTGCTCGAGCTCGTGCGCGCGCTCGTGCGCAGCGACGAGGAAGCGGCGCGGCAGTTTCGCGCGTTCGGCTATTACCTCACGGGGGCGGCGCTCGACGAAACGGCGGGTTATGCCCACGGGCCGTCCGCTGCCGAGCCGGTGGACGAAGCCTACATTGCCGCCCACTGTCCGCGTCTTGCGGCCGCTGCTCCCTACTTCAAGGCGCCCGAATGGGACAAGACGTTTGCGCAGGGGCTCGACGCGCTGTTCGACGGCTTTCGGTCGCGCTCATGACGTCATGCGCGCAACCAGCGCAGCGCGCGCGACGCGGGACGACGCGTCATCGTCCGCAGCCTGGACACGTCCTTGGCCAGCGCGCGCAGCGCACGCGGACGCGAATGCGTGCGGCCGAAGCGCAACGCTTCGCTGGCCAGCGCGCCCAGCAGCAGCGCGGCGGCGGCAATCACGCCCGGATGCCGCTGCACGAGGCCCGTTGGCTGCCGGCGCGCGGGCGCCCGTCGTAGCGGCGCCGGCGCGGTGCTGGCGTAGGCCGGCACGGTAGAACGCGGCCCGGCCGGACTCGGGACGGCAGGACGCGGCCCGGGACGCGGCCCGGCAGTCGGCTGGCCGGCCGCGCTTGGCGTCGTGCTCGGTTGGGACGCAGACGCGCCTTCGGTGGCCGGCTTCGCGGTCGATCCCTGCTCCTTCGCGGTCGCCGGCTTGTCCTGCCCCTGCCGCGTTCCGTAGCGATGCGCGAACACCCACGTGAATTCCGCCCCCAGCAGGAAGATCTGCGCGGAGTAATAGACCCACACCAGGATGACTGCGAACGATCCGGCCGCACCGAAGCCCGAGGCCACGCTCGCCTTGCCGAGGTACAGGCCGACCAGGAACTTGCCGATCGTGAACAGGAGGGCCGTGACGGCGGCGCCGATCCAGACGTCGTGCCAGCCGATGGAAACGCGCGGCAGGATCTTGTACATCAACGCGAACATGACCGTGATCACGGCAAAGCTGACGAGCAGGTTCACGAGATGCAGCAGCCACTCCAGCTCGCCGAAGAGGCCGCCCCACCACGACCCGAGCGCCGACAGCGCCGCGCTGATCACCAGGGACACCAGCATGACGAACCCCATGCTCACGACGAGGCCAAGCGACAGCAGCCGGCCGCGGATCATGGCCCAGATGCCCTCGTCCTTTTTCGCCGCCGGCGCCTTCCAGATGCGGTCGAGGTCGGTCTGGAGCTCGGCGAAGACGGTGGTGGCGCCGATCAGCAGGACGACGACGCTGATGATCGTCGCGATCATCCCGTCCTTGGGATCGCTCGCGCTGTCGACCAGGCCCTGGATCGCACGGGCGCCGTCGTCGCCGACGAGGCCCGCGATCTGCGCGTAGAGCTGCTCGCTTGCGGCCTCCCGGCCGAAGAAGAAGCCGGCGATCGCGATGATGATCAGCAGCATCGGCGCGATCGAGAACATGGTGTAGTAGGCGATGGCAGCGCCCATGCTCGGCGCGAAGTCGTCGACCCACGAGGACGCCGACTCGCGTGCCATGGACCACAGCGAGGAGGGGGACAAGGCAGCGCGATTCATCACGGTCTCCGTCGATGCGCAGCCGACAAAAGCGCGCGAACTACACGCGCCGTGCGGTAACGTTTACCCGCGGCGAACGCTATCCTGCGGCACGCCGGCTGCTTGGGCCGACCCGTCGCAAGACGTGTGCCGGGGCGCTAGTGCCAGCCGGCGACCGCCTCGCGCGCTTCCCGGTTGAGCGGTCGGGCAAGGAGGCCGGTGGCCGAGATGCTGACGGCGTAGTGCGCGCCATCGGCCATCGGCAGGTAGGTCGCGCTGCCGTAGAGCGCATCGACCCACGGCAGGAAGCGGTGGAACCGCTGCGCGAGCGACCACACGTCCACGCCGCGCGGGCGCGCCAGCTCGAACACGGTGCGCGGCGCCGTGCGCTCGAGCGTGATGTCGCGGTAACGTCCGCCGATGCGGTCGAGGCGAAACACGCTGTCGAATCCAATCATCGTCGCCGCGCCCCGCCACTTCAGCACGCGCGCGTCGAGCTGCCATTCGTCGCCGGCCAGCACGAAGCCCTCCCGCTCGCCGTCGGGGTGCAGCACTTCCGCGAAATAGCGCTGGTTGCCTTCCTGGCGAAACCGCAGCTCCGCGACGGGCGCCTCGTGGGTCAGGCGCGCGTACGACGCCAGGTCGACGCCCACCAATGCCGCCGCGGTCGCCGCGCACAGCATCGCCACCGCGAAGAGCGCGTTCAGCGTCGCGGCGAGCACGTGACCGCGCTGCGCACGGCGCGCGGCGGCGAGCGCGAACAGCAGCGCGCAGAGTCCGCAGAAGAGGACGACCACAGCGCTGATCATCGCGGGACACCGTCAGCGGGCCGGCCGCTCGACGTCGTAGTAGCTGTACTGCCCGCGCAGGAACGGATGCTGGTCATAGCCGCGCACCCAGGCCTGCGTCAGAACGTTGTCGTACGTATAGGTTTGCAGCAGCCAGGGCGCGTAGGCGATGACGAGGTCGGTCATCTTTCGCTGGAGCGCCGAGCGCTCGGGCGAATCGGGCAGGCGGCGCTCCTGCTCGAACAGGCGGTCGTATTCGGGCAGGCGCAGTCGCGCGTCGTTCGACGTGCCGATGTTCTTGCTGTACAGCGGGCTGAAGAACTGGTCGGGATCGGGAATGGTGGCGAACCATGCGAGGCCCCACATCTGCAGCTGACCGGCCTCCGACATCTTGTTGAGCTCCGGCCATTTTTGCTTCAGGTCCACCATGCGGATGCCGATCGCGTCCATGCACCGCTTCCACAGCTCGTCGGTGGAGCGCGCGGCTGCGTCGGTGGTGGAGCCGCGCGTGATGGTGAGCGGCTTGCCGTCCGGTGTCTCGCGAAAGCCGTCGCCGTCGCGGTCCTTGTAGCCGAACTTGTCGAGCAGGGCGCGCGCGCCGGCAGGGTCGTACGGCAGCGGCTTGCGCGATGCGTCGTAGCCTGGAATGCTCGGCGGCAGCAGCTGCGTGGCCGGCACCGCCTGGCCGTTGGCGATGGTCTTGATGTACGCCGCGCGGTCGAACGCGAGGCCGATCGCGCGGCGCAGCGCGACTTTCTCCGGCGTGTAACCGCCGACCACCGCATCGTCCATGTTGAAGAAGTAGAAGCTCATCGCAGGATCGACCTGGCGATGCAGCTTCACGCCTTTGTGCGCGTAGAGCGGACGCAGCGCCTCGCCGTCGAGCACGTTGTCGGCAAGCGAGGCGGGCAACTCCAGCAGGTCGAGGTTCCCTTGCTGGAATGACAACAACCGCGGCTGGGCTTCTTCGAGCACGCTGATGTCGACCGTCCCGGCGAGGGGCAGCTTCTTGCCGACGAGGCCGCGCGCCGCCTCGGCGGCTTCGGCATTGCCGGGCGGTGGCGCCGGATAACGCTCGTCGCGATAGTCGGGATTCGCTTCGAGCAGGATCTTCTGCCCGCGCGTCCAGGATTTCAGGCGATACGGTCCCGTGCCGACCGGGTGATCGAGCACACGGCCGGCCGCATCGCCATACTTCTCGACCACCTCGCGCGCGACGGCGCCGAACTGTCCCGTCGTGAGCCAGTGCTGGAAGGCATAGTCCGGCTCCGTGAACCGTACGCGAAACGTGTAGCGATCGACCAGCGTGAGCCCTTCGATGGGCGCGTCGTAGTCGAGCTTGCCGGTCTTCCGCGCCCGCGCGAGCACGTCACCGAGGCCGAGCAGGTGGTTCTCGAACAGGTACAGCCAATACGAGCGCACCTGCGGGTCGAGATGACGGCGGATCGAATACAGGTAGTCGGCGGCCGTCAGCTCGCGTTGCTTGCCGCCGAACGCGGGATCGGATGCGAAATGGATGCCGGGCCGGATCCTGACCGTGTACGTGCGCCCGCCGTCCGTGATCTGCGGCAGCCCGGCGGCCGTGCGCAGGGCGAGCTTCGCCGGGCGCGCGAAGTAATCGTAGGTGTACGGCGCTTCGAAGATCGAGTCGATGACCCGGAACGAGTAGCTGTCGTACGCGAACTGCGGATCGAATCCCGTTTCGGCGACTCGAAACTCCACGTGCAGCACGTGGGACGGATCCGTCGCGCGCGCGGCCGGGGCGACCAGCGCCAGCCAGCCGAGGGCAACGGCAATGAAGGTCTCTGCACGCCTCATGCGACCGGGTGCCGGACCAGGAAGTCGCGCAGGCGCGCAAGACCCTCGTCGATGCGGGCTTCGTCGGAGGCGAAGCACCACCGCACGAACCCTTCGCCCTCCGGGCCGAATGCGCGGCCCGGCGCCAATCCCAGGTGCGCCTCGCGAACGAGCCTGGTGCAGAACGCGACGCTGTCCTGCAAGCCGGGCACGCGGAAGAACGCGTACATCGCGCCGTCCGGCGGCGCGACCTCGACGCCCGGCAACGCGCGCAGTCCGGCGACGAGGCGATCCCGCGCATGCAGCAGGCGCGCGCGAAATGCAGCAACGACGGCCTCGCCCTGGGTGACCGCGGCGATGCCCGCGCGCTGCACGAACGCGGGCGAGCACGACGTGTTGTATTCGATCAGGGTGCCGATCTCGGGCATGAGCGTGGGCGGCGCGACGAGCCATCCCAGCCGCCACCCGGTCATGCACCACGCCTTGGAGAACGTGTTGGTGCTGACGAGACGATCGTCGGGTGACGCCACATCGAGAAAGGACGGCGCAGCGGCCGCCTCGTCGCGAAAGTACAGCCGCTCGTAGACGTCGTCGGCCACGATCCAGATGCCGTGCCGGCGGCAGTGCGCGAGCAGCGCGGCCTGTGCGGCGGCGTCCATGGTCCAGCCGGTCGGATTGTTCGGTGAATTGAGCAGCAGCACGCGCGTGCCCGGACGCAACGCGGCAAGCAGCCGGTCGACGTCGAGCGCGAAGCCGCGCGGCGTGAATGCGAGCGGCACCGTGGTCACGCGTGCGCCCAGGATCTTCGGAATCTCGGTGAGGTTCGGCCACAGCGGCGTCACCGCAACCACCGAATCGCCCGCGCCGACGAGCGCCTGCACGGCGATCATGAGCGCGGACATGCCGGACGCGGTGACGGCGATGCGTTCAGCGTCGACCGGCTGGTGGAGCGCGGTCAGGTACGCGGCAATCGCGCTGCGCAGGCCCGGAATCCCGAAGTTCTGCGTATAGAACGTCTGTCCGGCCTCGAGCGCTTCGATGGCCGCGGCCCGGATGAACCGGGGCGTCACGGCATCCGGCTCGCCGAACCAGAAGGGGAGCACGTCGGGTGCGCCCATGCCCGCATTGGCGACTGCACGGATCTGGGAGGACTCGAGCGCGCGGACCGCGGGACGGGCGACGGCCGGGTCGGCCGGCGAGGAGGCGTCTGGCATGCGGGGGAAAACGGACGGTGGAGCGGGTCTTATACTGCGCGCACGCCATCCACTGCAACCGGGTGGTGCGACGGCGGTTGCGGGCTGCGTCGTTTACCGTGCCGTTCGCCGTCACACTGCACCGCTTCGCCCATGAGAACGATCCTTTCGATCCTCGCGAGCGCGATCGCCATCATCGCGTGCGGCGCCGTCGGCGTCCTGGCCGGCCTCGCGCTGCGCAATGCACTTGGTCTCGATGGCCTCGGCGGCGCGCTGCTCACGCTGTTCGTTGCGATGGTCGTCGCGACCATCGCCTGGGCCGCGGGCGCGTCGCTGCTGCGCGCGCTTCGTCTCATTCGCTGATGGCCGGCGCGCGCGGTGCGCGCAAAGCGGTTAACATGCACATGCATCCATTCGGGAGGATCCGCATGACAATCCGCATGCTCGCCGCGGTCTCCACCGCAGCGCTCGTCGTCGCCGTGTCCGGCTGCGCTGCCACGCCGGACAAGACGGCCGACAGCGGCTATCAGCCCAAGCAGTACCGCACGGGCAGCAACATTCCCGTGCACGAAGGCGACCTTCCGGGCGAGGCAAAGGTGGTGAAGCCCGATACCACGCCGATCTTCAAGGGACCCGGACCCAAGGTCGGGCCGACCGGCGCAGGGGGCGGCTAGCAGTGCAGCGGCGCCGGGGCGGCCAGCAGCGGGACAGCGCACGAAGTCGTTTCACGCCGCTTCGGCCACCACGACGTAACGCAGCGGTCCGCCCGGCAACAGGGCATCGAACGGATAACACGTCACCAGCGTGAGCGTCGGCACGAGCGTCGTGCGCGGCAGCTTCAGCGTGCGTACGTCGGCGACGTAGCGGTCGCGCACGCGGTAATGGCGGCGTGCGCCATCGGCGAGCTCCACGATCACGTCGTCGCCTTCGGCAAGGTTGCGCACGAAGCGGAAGTGCGTGTCGCGGTGCGCCGACACGACGGCGTTGCCCGGTGCGCCGAGCGGCGCCGAATCGTCGAGGTGTCCCGGGCCCCACGCGAGCGTGCGACCGCTGGCGCCGGCGAGGACCAGCTCGTCCTCATCGGCGGCCGGCACGAGCAGCCGCGCCACCGGGTACGTGTCCGCCCACGGCCATGGCTTCGCCGGGATGCCGGTCGCGCGCGTGTGCGACCACGCGCGGTGCAGCAGCCATTGTCCGAGCACAGCCTTGCCGTAGAGCCACGCGCCGTTCCCGAACGCGAGCAGCCCGCACAGCGCGAGCGTGCCCAGCAGCACCATGCGAACCGGCCAGCGCCGGCGACGTCTGCTGCCGAGCGGGGAAGACTCGGCCGCGGGAAACCGGAAGCCGGTTCCCGATGCAGCCGCGCGCATCGTCGCGCGTGCCGCACCGCCCCCGCGGCCGAAGGGTCCTCCCCGCTCGACAGCATGCATGGTCGCCATGGCTGCGCGCGGGGCGGTCAGCAGACCCGCCGCGCGGCGCCGGCCACGCGCTGGAGCACGTCGAGCGGGTCGGCGCCCACCCGTGCGCCGATCCCGCGCGGGCGCGTCAGCGCGTAGCCGGCAAGCGCGGTCAGCATGAGCAGCGCGCCGAGCATCAGCTCCAGCGCAGCCGGTGTCGCGGTTTGCGGCAGGCCGCCATAGAACGCGTCGTATGCGAGGCCTTCCGGCAGGTTGCCCGGCAGCCGCGTCTTGAGAGCCGTCATGCCGGCCGGCGCCGTCGGCGTCACGTCGACTGCAACCAGGCTCGTGTACGCACTGACCAGGTGATGCGCGAGCGCCACCGCGATGGTCTCGCGCTTCACGTCGTCTTCGTTGGCGCCATTGCGGCGTGCATCCTGCAGCGCCTCGATCTTGTCGCGCGCGAACAGCACGCCGATGCCCGGCTCCTGCGCGCCCGGGCCGAGCGGCATCGCGGCCTTCCACTCGCTGCCGGCGCCGGCGCCGCGCAGCTTGACCGTTCCTTCGACGTTGCGGGCGAACCTGGCCGTCAGCACCACCGGCTCGCCGGCGTAGAGATCCGGCAGCTGCGGCGGATACGCCTCGACGGCCACCGGCCAGTCGACATGGACGTCGGTGAGGACAGGGCTCTCGATCTTGCGGATGAGCCCCGACATCTTCTCCTTCACTTCACGCACGTCGCCGATGAAGGTGAACGTGCCACGTCCGGCCTCGGCCGCCTTCTTCATGAAGTAGGTGTTGGGCGCAGGACCGATGCCGACCGTGAACAGGCGGCGATCGTCGAGCTTGCGCGCGATGAGCGCGAGGAGCTCGTTCTCGTTGCCGACCGCGCCGTCCGTCATGAAGACGATCTGGCGCATGAGCGCGTCACGGCGCGGGGGCGCGAATGCCGCTTCGAGCGCAGGCTTCATCTCGGTTCCACCGCGCGCCGCAAGACCGCGCACGAAGGCGCGGGCCCGTTCGAGCGTTGCGCCGTCGACCGGCATGGGCACCGAAAACAGCGCCCGCGTCACGGAGTTGAATTCGATCACGTTGAAGCGGTCGCCTTCGCGCAGGCGGTCGAGCGCGAGGAGCATCGCCTCGCGCGCTTGTGCGATCGAAACGCCCTCCATGGATCCGGACGTGTCGATGATGTACGTGATCTCGCGTGGCGGACGATTCGCCGTCGTGTCCTTCGTGGTCGGCGGCAGCACCATCAGCAGTCCGTACGTCTTGCCGTCGACGACCTGCGTGAACAGCGCCGCCCCCGGCTCGGCGCCGACGTCCGGCGTGTACACGAGCTCGAAGTCGCGCGACGCCGGTACGACGCCATCGCTCAACGTGACGCGGTAACGGTTGCCGGGGCGCTCCTCGATGCGCACGGGATGATAGGTGCTGGCGATGCGCGCGAGCGGGAAGCCGGCATCGATGTCGAGCGTGAGCGACACCGGATTGATGGCGCCCTGCGCAGGATCGGCGATCTTCGGCGTGATGCGCAGAGCGTCCGTCACGCTGGCAGCCATTGCGGCGGATGTCGCCGCGACCGGCGCGGCGGTCGCGTCGGCGTTCGCCTCGGGCGCCGCGGCACGCGGCACGTAGCGCGGCGTGATCGCCATGGGGAAGCGCATGGAGAAGCTGCCGGCGTCGTAGGCGAGCTTTTCCTGGTACTCGATGGCGACGACGATCTCTTCGTCGGGACCGATGTGCGCGACGCTCGTGGTGAAGAGATTCGGCCGCTCCTGCTCGACGAGCGTCGCCTTGCGGCCTTCCGCCTTCGCCTGCTCGTACG
Source organism: Casimicrobiaceae bacterium (assembly GCA_035475895.1). Taxonomy (GTDB): domain Bacteria; phylum Pseudomonadota; class Gammaproteobacteria; order Burkholderiales; family Casimicrobiaceae; genus VBCG01. Next base: position 21,184 of record DATILY010000054.1, read on the forward strand.
TCTCGCGCGCCGCCTGCTTCTCCTTGATCTGTCCTTCGATCACCCGCTCGCCGATGTGCATCTGGAGATGGTCCACGGCCGCCTTGTCGGGCAGCGGGAACAGATACACGCCTTCGCGCCATTGCGCCGTGGGGTTGACGAAGCGTTGCCGCACCTGGGTGCGTGCGGTGAGCCCGCTGACCTCGATGTGGACCTCGGTGAACAGCAGCGGAGCGGCCGCTTTGCCGCCGGCGTCGTCGCGCAGCAGGAGCGTGCCTTGCTGCACCGGCGCCGGAATCGGCTGCGCCTGCGCCTGGGTGGCGACGATGAAGACGGCCAGCCCCAGCACGAAGCTCACCACCGCGCCCGCGAGCACGCTTTCGAGCACCAGCCGTACGAGCTGCCGCACCGCGCCGCGTCCAAGCTCGCCGTGCCTTCCACCGCTGACCGTTTGCACCCTTGCCTCCGCCGCCGGCCGCAACGGCCGGTTGATCACCCGCGGCAGGAAGGTCGATCGGGACAGCGGCCGCCGGCTTGCACTGCCCCGCGTCGCATTGCGCGCCCGCACGCGGGCAACATGGCGTGCCAAACCGGGCGAACCGCCGATGAAAAATGGCAAACCGGTGGCAGATGGCGCGCATCGAACGATTGGAGGCGGCGGCGGGCTTCTCGATATCGGCGAGCGGCGGCGGGCGCGGTATAGTCGCCGCGCCATGAGCCGGAGGATCGCCGTCGTCGAGGACGAGCCCGCATTGCGGGCCAACGTGGCGGACGCGCTCGCGCGCCAGGGTTACGAGGTGGCCACGTACGCCACCCGCGCGGAGGCGCTCGCCGCCTTTCGCGCGCGCCTGCCCGACCTGGCGCTCATCGACATCGGCCTGGGCGACGACGTGGACGGCGGCTTCGAGCTCACGCGCGCGCTGCGCGCCTTGTCGTCAACGCTGCCGATCATCTTCCTGTCGGCCCGCGATTCCGAGTTCGACATCGTCGCCGGCCTGCGCCTCGGCGCCGACGACTACGTGACCAAGGACGTGAGCCTGCCGCACCTGTCCGCGCGCATCGCGGCGCTGTTCCGTCGCAGCGATCTTGCGAGCTCACCTGCGGCGACGGAGGACGTCCTCACGCGTGGTGAGCTCACGCTCGACATCAAGCGCCTCACGGCGCACTGGCGCGGCCGGCCGGTCGATCTCACGCTCACCGAATTCTGGATGGTGCATGCGCTCGCGCGCTATCCGGGCCACGTCAAGGATCGGGACGGGCTCATGCGCGAAGCGCGCATCGTGGTCGACGACGCCACGATCACCTCCCACGTGAAGCGCATGCGGCGCAAGTTCCAGGCGATCGATCCGGCGTTCGACGCGATCGCGTCGGTGTACGGCATGGGCTACCGCTGGCGCGCCGACGCCGCCTGACGGGAGCGCGTGGATGAAGCGGGGGCGCCTGGCACTCGGCATTCGCACCAAGCTCATGCTGGTGCTGTGCGTGTTTCTCGCGCTGCCCTGGCTGGGCTACGAGTACGTGCGCGAGATCGAGCGCTTCCTGCGCGACGCGCAGGAGCGTACGCTCGCCGGCACCGCGCAGGCCATCGCGATCGCCCTGCACGAGCGGCCGCGCCTGTTTGCTGCACCGCCCGACCCGATCGCCACGTTCGCGCAGGAGCGCGCCGACGAGGCGGGCGGCGATGCGCGGCTGCCGCCCGCGGCCTCACCCGAGATCGAGCAGATCGTGCTCGGCCTGTCGCGCACCACGGCGCGCATCTGGGTGATCGACCGCGACCTCGTCGTGCTGGCGCGCGCGGGCTCGCTGCAGCGGCCGCCCGAGAGCGAGCCGGTGGCAGGCGGCGCGCTGGCGCGTGGCTACGTACAGCTCGAGCGTGTCGTGCTGCATCCGCTGTACGCGCGGCTGCTCACGCAACCGACCGAGGAATTCACCGACGAGGCGGCCGCGCGCGGGCCGGCGCATGGCAAGGACGTCGACGCCGCGCTGGCGGGCATCCTGGCGACCGACCGGCGCACGACGTCCGACGGCAAGGCCGTCATCGTGTCGGCGGCGCATCCCATCTGGGTCGGCGACCAGGTGCGCGGCGCGGTCATCGTCGAGGAGACGACCAACCGCGTGCTCGCGGAGCGCAACCGCGCCTTCGAGCGCCTGTTCAACATCGTGCTCGCGGTGCTGCTCGTGGGCTCGCTCGCGCTGGCGTTGTTCGCCTCGCGGCTCACCGCGCGCATTCGCCGCCTGCGGGACGACGCCGAAGCCGCCATCGACGCGCAGGGCCGCACGCTGCGGCCGCTCGCGAGCTCGAGCGCGGGCGACGAGATCGGCGACCTGTCGCGCAGCTTCGCGAGCGCGCTCGCCAGGCTCTCGCAGTATGCGGCGTACCAGGAAGCGATGGCCGGTCGCCTCGGCCACGAGCTGCGCACCCCGGTCGCGGTGGTCAAGAGCTCGCTCGAGAATCTCGACGCGTCGACCCTTCCCGACGATGCCCGCGTCTACGTGGAGCGCGCGCGCAGCGGCCTTGCGCGCCTCAACGCGATCCTCACGCGGATGACCGAGGCCACCCGCCTGGAAGGCGCGTTGCGCGACGCCGAGCGGGAGCGCTTCGACCTCGCGGAGGTGGTGGCCGGGTGTGTCGAAGGCTATCGGCTCGCCTACCCCGGCGTGCCGATCACGTATGCGCCGCCGGGGCAGGCGGCCGTCATCGAAGGCGCGCCCGACCTGTGCGCGCAGATGCTCGACAAGCTCGTCGCCAACGCCGTGGAGTTTCGCGCGCGCGGCAGCGTGGACATCGCGCTGGTTCTCGAGCCGCCGCTCGTCCGGCTGACCGTCGACGATGAAGGCCCGCCGCTGCCGGCCGCGATGGCGGGCCGGCTGTTCGATTCGATGGTGTCCGTGCGCGAGCCGGGGGCGGGCGCTGCGGGCGCGGGACCGCACCTGGGGCTCGGCCTCTACATCGTGCGGCTCATCGCGCAATACCACGGCGGCCGTGCGCGCGCGGACGATCGCGCGGACGCGCACGGCGTGCGCATCACCGTCGAGCTGCCGCTCGCAGCGCCCGTGCGCACGCCGGCGCCTCAGATCGCCACTTCGTAGCGGTCGCGCCCCTGCGCCTTGGCGCTGTAGAGCGCGGTATCGGCGCGGTGGAGCAGCGAGGCGGCGGGAAGCGACGCGTCCCCGCTCATCGCGATGCCGATGCTCGTCGTGACGGCCAGCTCGCCCGCCGGCACCTTGAACGGCACGCGCATGGCCGCGATGATCTTGCGGGCAACCACGCGGCATTCCTCGTGGCGCGAGACGTTCTCGAGCAGCACGACGAACTCGTCGCCCGCCAGCCGCGCCACCGTGTCCGTCTCGCGCACGAGGCCGGTCACGCGCCTGGCGAACTCGCGCAGCACTTCGTCGCCGGTAGCGTGGCCGTGCGTGTCGTTGATGCGCTTGAACCCGTCGATGTCCAGGAAGAGCAGCCCGATGCCCTCCTTCGAGCGCCGCGCACGGGCGAGCGCCTCGTTGATGCACGCGTCGAAGCGGCTGCGGTTGACGAGGCCCGTGAGCGAATCGAATTGCGCGAGGCGGGCGAGCTCGCGCTCCACCTGCTTCAGCGACGTGATGTCCGTGGTGACGCCGTAGATGCCGACGACGCTGCCCTGCGCATCGAAATCGGGCACGTACGAGCCGCGGACGCAGCGCGTGCCGTGCGCATCCGTATGCTCGAGCTCGAAATCGACGTGCTCGCCGCCGAACGCGCGCTCGATGTACGGCGCGTCGACGGCATGCGTGCGCGCACCGATGACCTCGAGCACGGTGCGCCCGGTGATCCCGGCCAGCGGCCGTCCGAGCCATTCCTCGTAGAAGCGGCTGTTGAAGCGGTAGCGGCGCTCCTGGTCGATGTAGCAGATGAGCGCCGGCACGTTGTCCGTGATGCGGCGCATCCGTTGCTCGCTCTGCTCCACGCGCGCCTGCGCCGCGTGCAGGTCCGTGATGTTGTGGATCAGCGCGAAGAACCCGGTCACCTCGCCCGCCGCATCGCGCTCGGGCAGGTAGTCGACGAGCTCGTGGCGCTGGCTTCCGTGCCGCGTAACCACGCGCTGGAAGCGCTGGCGCTCCCCGCGCAGCACGGCCTCGATGTGCGGGCGGGTCGACGCATAAACGTCGGGCGGCAGGATGTCGGCAGCGCGCTGGCCCACGAGATCCTCGAGCGTCGTGTCGAACGCCGTGACGAATGCCGCATTGGCGAACAGGTAGCGCTCGTGCCGGTTGACGTACGCGATCGACGCGGGCACGTTGTCGGCGATGGTGCGGATGCGCTTCTCGGAGTCGGCGCGCGCGGATTCCATCCGCTTGAGCGCCGTGACGTCCTGCGAGATGGTGATGAGGCCCTGCACGCGGCCCTGGCCGTCATGGTCGGGGACGTAGTGCACGATGTCGTGCTGCTCGCCGTTGGGTCCTTCGCTCGCGAGCTCGTAGCGCAGTCGCTCGCCGGCGAGGCTGCGTGCAAGATGCGGCTCGATCTGCGCGTACACCCCGCTCGGCACCAAAGCCCCGAGCGGCTGCCCGATGAAATCGCGCTCGCCGATGCCCCACATCGCCCGGAACGCGGCGTTGCCGAACTGCACGCGGGCCGCGGTGTCGAGGTAGGTGATCCGCGCCGGCAGCGTGTCTGCGATGAGCTGGATGAAGCGCTCGCGCGCGGCGAGCGTGGCCTCCGCATCGCGGCGTCGCGTGATGTCCTGGCACACGGCGTAGAAGCCGCGCACCGTGTTGTCGTCGCCGTAGTCGGGAAAGCAGCTGACCAGGAACCACGGCGGCGCGCCGCGCGCGTCGAAGCTGGTCTCGAAGCTCGCCGGCATGCCGCCCAGCACTTCGCTGATCTGCGGCAGCAGCCGCGCGTACGTGCCCGGCGTGAAGAGCTCACGGAGCGACCGGCCGATCAGCTTGGCGGGCGGTACGCCGAAGACGTCGCGGTGATATTCGTTGGCGAAGCGGTACCGCTGCTGTGCGTCGACGTAGGCGATCAGCACGGGCACGTTGGCCGTGATGAGCGACAGCTCTTCCGTGCTGCGCGTGAGCTCGTCGGTGCGCTGTTCGAGCGCGCCGGCCATGCGATTGAGTGCGGCGCCCAGCACACCGATCTCGTCGCCGCCGGTCACGCTGCTGCGATGGTCGAGCGACCCGCCTTCGAGCCGCGCCGCGTCGTCGGCCAGCAGGCGCAGGCGCCGCGTGATGCCGTTCGCCGCGGTGGTCGCGAGGAACAGGCCGAGCATGAGCGCGGCGACACCGAGGAACGTCGTGGCACGGGTCTGTGCGTTGAGGTGCGCGAGGGCCGCCTCGCGCGGAATCCCGACATAGACCTTCCACGGCGCGTGCGCCGGCAGGGCATACCCCGAGATGCGGCGCACGCCATCGAAGCCCAGGATCTCGCTGCTGCCATGGGCGCGCTCGAAGCGCGCGCGATCGAACATCGGGGTCATGTCGCGCCCGATCCAGGTCTCCGGATCGCGCGAGCGCGCGACCACAACGCCAGCGGCGTCGAGCAGCGTCACGACGGCGTCGGCAGGCAGCGCCTGGCGCGCCGCGAGGATCCGGTCGAGATGGCGCAGTCGCGCAGTCGCCGTCACGATGCGGACGAGCTGGCCGCTCGAATCCACCGCCGCGCGTGCGACGAGGACTACGGGCTCGGCGTCCGCCCGCAGCACGACGGGCGCTTCCAGCCCGAGTCGGTCACTGCGCAACGCTTCGCGAAACGACTCGCGGCGCGCGGCGTCGTACGGCGCCGTGAGCGTCTGGCGGTCGGTCGCCGCGATCGGCGTGCCGGTCACCGTCCACACCGCCACGTCGCCGATGTACGGCGGCAGGTCGCCGCGCAGGCTGTCGAGATAGCGCTGCACGGCGGCAGGGGACGGATCGCCGGTCGCGTGCGCAACCAGGCGCATGAGCACGTCGGTGTCGTCGACGAACTCGTCGACCCGCGCGGCGACCATGCCGGCGAGCGCTTCGGCGTGCTCGAGCGCTTCGTTGTTCTCCTCGACGGCCTGGGTCCATGCCAGTGCCGCCATGTAGAGCAGGAACGGCATGGCGAGTGCGACGACGAGGAGCATGAGCCGCGTCCGCAGCGACAAGCCGTCCAGCCAGCGGGCGGCCCGGCCGCGTGCGCCGCCGATGGCCCGTTCGAGCGGCCGCGGCGTCGCAGCGCGCAGCATGGCCGAGCGGATGTGCCTCATCGCCCCGCGCAAGCCGAACACGGAACACCGGGCCCATGCTGCGGCCAGGGGTCGTGGAGGGACATGGCGCCTCGATGCATGGCCTGCCGGACGCAAGGGACATGCCCGCGCGCCGCCCGAGGGAGCGGCGTCCAGGCAGTGACGCGCGGGGGCGCTTAGCGACCCCCCGGGGAAGGCGTTGCACGAGGCCGCTGCGCGCCTTGGCCATAATGCCTGTTTCCCCCGGCCCACCATGAATCCTTCCTGGCTGCTCCAGCACCCGGCGCTGGCCTGCGCGGCGCTGCTCACCGGCTCGAACGTGTTCATGACGCTCGCGTGGTACGGCCACCTGCGCAACCTGGCCGACCGGCCGTGGTGGATCGCGGCGCTGGTCTCCTGGGGCATTGCGCTGTTCGAGTACCTGCTGCAAGTGCCCGCCAACCGCATCGGATACACCGCGCTGTCGCTCGCGCAGCTCAAGATCCTGCAGGAAGTGATCACGCTCACCGTGTTCGTGCCGTTCGCCGTGCTCTACATGGGCCAGCCGATCAAGCTCGATTACCTGTGGGCGGGCGTCTGCATGCTCGGCGCCGTGTACTTCATCTTTCGCGGCTAGATTGGCGGTGGCGCAACGGTCCTTCGCCGCGCTGGTCGCCCAAGCGGACGCAGCCGCACGCGCAGGTCGGTTCGACGCCGCCGCGGCGCTGTTGCGCGAGGCGGTCGAGCGCGCGCCCACGCAGGCACGGGCGTGGCACAACCTCGGCGTGGTCGAAGCGCGGCGCGGCGCGCCTGCGGCAGCCGTGACGGCGTTCGGCGAGGCCGCGCGGCTCGATCCACGGTGGGCCGAGCCGCTCTACGCGTGCGGGCACGTGCATTTCGTTCAGGGCGATTTCGCCGCCGCTGCGGCATCGTTCGAGGCCGCACTCGACCGCGATCCCGTGCACCTGGCCGCCCATGTGGATCTCGCGCAAGCGCGCATCCGCCAGCGCCGCTATTCCGAAGCCATTCCGCTGCTGCTCCGCGGGCGCACGCTGGCGCCTGCGGACGAAGCGATCTGGTGGCTGCTTCGCGGCGCCTGTCTCGCGCTCGGGCGCGACGAGGATGCGCTCATGGACTTCCTCGCGTTCGAGCCGCGCGCCCCGGCGACCGCGCGCGTGCGCGTGTCTGCGCTGTCAGCTGCGCGGCGCCTGGGCGACGCGACCCGGGAGGCACGGGCGCTCGCCGCAGCGCTCGAGCAGCCCTTCGGCCCCGGCGAGGCGCCGCTGGTCGGCGAGCTGTTGGCCTTGCTCCAGTACTTCGACGTCGCGCCAGCCGCACTGCTCGCGCTCTACGATCGTTACGACGCGCTGATGCGCCTCGAGATCACGGCGCTGAACGAGCCGCCGCTCGACGTGGCGCCTCGAAGGGCGGGCGATCCGCGCATGACGGTTGGCTACCTGTCGGCCGATTTTCGCGGCCACGTGATGGGCGAGCTCCTTGCGCCGATCCTCACGGCGCACGATCGCCTGCACCATCGCATCATGCTGTTCTCGCTGGCGCCACCCGGACACGAGGACGACACGACAGCGCGCTTTCGGGCGGCGGCGGACGCGTTCGTCGATCTGGCCGCGCTCGACGACGCGGCTGCTGCGCGCGCGGTCGCAGCCGAAGGAGTCGACGTGCTGGTGGACCTGATGGGTCACTCGGCCTTCGCCCGGCCGGGCATCCTCGCGCGGCGGCCCGCGCGCAGGATCGTCACGCACCTCGGCTACCATGGCGGCGTGGGATTGGCGAGCGTCGATGCAAAGATCACGGATCCGGTGGCCGATCGTCCCGATGGGGCCGGTGCGCTGCGCGAGCGCCTGCTGATGCTCGACGTCTGCGTGCTCCCCCTGCGCCCGTATGCCGCCCCGCTGCGGCGCTACGATCGCGCGACCCTGGGCCTCGCGCCCGACGACGTGGTCATCGCCGCTTTCGTGCCGGCGCAAAAGCTGTCACCGCGCTGCCTCGCGCTATGGCGCGCGGTGCTCGACCGCGTGCCGCGCGCGCGGCTGCTGGTCTCGCCGCCGCGCGCGGACGATCGCACCGCACTGTTGCGCAGGCTCGAAGGCTTCGGCATCGACCTTGCGCGCGTGGCGGTGGTGCCCTATGAGATGCGGCATCGCCACGATCGCTACGCCGTGGCCGATCTCGCGCTCGACACGGTGCCGTACACCGGCGGCGACACGACGGCTGCAGCGCTTGCCGCGGGCCTGCCCGTCGTCACGCTCGTGGGCGCACGCCACGCCGAGCGCATGAGCGCGAGCGTGCTCATGCACGCCGGGCTGGCCGAGCTCGTGACCACTACGCCGGAAGCGTACGTCGCGCTCGCCTGCCGCTTGGCGCTCGACCCGGCGTTCCGCCGCGAGACGCAAACGCACGTCCGTGCGGCGCTGTCCGACCCGCACCTCACCGACCCGCGCCGCTACGTTCGTGCGCTCGAGCGCGGCTATGCGCGCGTGCTCGCCGATCCACCTCGCTCGACTTCCTGATGCATCTCCACATCCTCGGCATTTGCGGCACGTTCATGGGCGGCATCGCCGCGATCGCCAGGCGCGCCGGCCACGACGTCACCGGCTGCGACGCCAACGTCTATCCGCCCATGTCGTCGCAGCTCGCAGCGCTGGGCATTCCGCTCATCGAAGGATTCGATCCGGCGCAGCTCGAGCGCGAGGCGCGCGATGCCGACGTCTTCGTCATCGGCAACGTTCTCTCCCGCGGCAACCCGCTGGTCGAGGCGATCCTCGACGCGAACCGGCCCTACATCTCCGGACCGCAGTGGCTCGCCGAGCAGGTGCTGCGCGACAAATGGGTGCTGGGAGTGGCCGGCACGCACGGCAAGACCACCACGGCTGCGATGCTCGCCGCGATCCTCGAGCATGGCGGCCTCGACCCCGGCTTCCTGATCGGCGGGGTGCCGCTCGATTTCGAGGCGTCTGCGCGCCTGACGGACAGTGCATTCTTCGTCATCGAGGCGGATGAATACGACACCGCGTTCTTCGACAAGCGCAGCAAGTTCGTGCATTACCGCCCGCGCACGGTGATCCTCAACAACCTCGAATACGACCACGCCGACATCTTTCCCGACCTCGCCGCGATCGAGACGCAGTTCCACCATCTGGTGCGCACCGTGCCGCGGCAGGGGCGCCTCATCGTCAACGGAGGCGACGCAGCGCTTGCGCGCGTGCTCGCCCGCGGCACGTGGAGCGAGGTGGAGCGCTTCGATTTCCGCGACGTCGTCGGCACGGGATCCGACTGGCGCATCGATGCCGATGGGGCCATCGAGCAGGGCGGTGCGCCGCAAGGGGTGCTGCGGCTCGAAGCGCCGGGACGCCACAATCAGCTGAACGCGCTTGCCGCCCTGGCGGCCGCGCGCCACGTCGGTGTGCCGGCGTCGCTCGGCCTCGAAGCGCTCGCACGCTTTCGCGGCGTCAAGCGGCGCATGGAGCTGCGCGGCACCGTGGCGGGCGTCACGGTCTACGACGATTTCGCCCACCACCCCACGGCGATCGCCACCACCGTGGACGGATTGCGCCGGCGCGTCGGACCGGCGCGGATCCTGGCCGTGCTCGAGCCACGCTCCAACACGATGAAGCTCGGCATGATGAAGAGCGCGCTGCCCGACAGCCTGGCGCTCGCCGATCGGGTGTTCTGCTACGCGGGCAATGTCGGCTGGGACGTGTCGGGCGCGCTTGCGCCGCTCGGCGCCAAGGTGGAAGTGCATCGCGAGCTCGACGCGCTCGTCGCTGCCATCGCGCGCGACGCACGCGCCGGCGATCACGTCCTCGTGATGAGCAATGGCGGCTTCGGCGGAGTGCACGACAAGCTGCTCGGCGCCCTGGCGGCGCGTACGTGAGCGCGACGCGGGCGCAGGACACCGCGCGGCCGACCCTCGTCTACCTGCACGGCTTTCGCTCCTCGCCTGCGAGCGTCAAGGCCACCGCGCTGCGCGCGGCGGTCGATGCGCTGCCCACCGACGCGCGCCCGACGCTGCACATCCCGGACCTGCAGCGCGGTCCGGCCATCGCGATCGCGCAGGTGGCGCGGCTGGTGCAGGACGCACCGTGTCCCGTCACTGTCGTGGGCAGCTCGCTGGGCGGCTTCTACGCCACCCATATCGCCGAGCGTTTCGACGTGCGCGCGGTGATCATCAATCCCGCCGTGCGGCCGTACCTCGACCTGCAGCCTTACCTCGGGATCCAGACCAATCTGTACACGGGCGAGGAATTCGAGGTGACCGTCGCGCATTTCGGCGAGCTGCGCGATCTCGCGGTCGCGCGCATCACGCGCCCGCGGCGATACTGGCTCATGGTCGAAACGGGCGACGAGGTGCTGGACTACCGGGAAGCGGTCGCCTTCTACGCCGGCGCATGCCAATACGTGCGCGGTGGCGGGGACCATGCCTTTCAGGATTACGTGCGTCAGATTCCCGCGGTGCTGCGCTTCGCCGGCGTGCGAACGTGAGGCGGGCGGCGGCGGGCGTCAACCACCCGGACGGCGGCACAGGCACTCGACGATGTGCTCGGCGGCCGCCTCCGGGCTCATCACGGTGGTGTCGATCCGGATCTCCGGCTGCTCCGGCGCCTCGTACGGCGAGTCGATGCCGGTGAAGTTCGGCAGGTCGCCGCGCCGCGCCTTCGCGTAGAGGCCCTTGGCGTCGCGTGCCTCTGCGACCGCGAGCGGCGTGTCCACGTGCACCTCGATGAACTCGTCCGCTTCGAGCAGCGCGCGCGCCATGCGGCGCTCGCTGCGAAACGGCGAGATGAAAGCCGTCAGCACGATGAGTCCGGCATCGACCATGAGCTTGCTGACCTCGGCGATGCGCCGGATGTTCTCCACGCGGTCGGCGGCCGTGAAGCCCAGGTCGCGATTGAGCCCATGGCGCACGTTGTCACCGTCGAGCAGGACCGTGTGGCGGCCGAGCGCGTGCAGCTTCTTCTCCACCAGGTTCGCGATGGTGGATTTGCCGGCGCCGGAAAGCCCGGTGAACCACACCACGCACGGGCGCTGGCCTTTTTGCGCGGCGCGTGCGCGCTTGTCGATGTCGAGCGCCTGCCAATGGAGGTTGTCGGCGCGGCGCAGCGCGAAATGCAGCATGCCGGCGCCGACCGTCTCGTTGGTGAGCCGGTCGATCAGGATGAAGCCTCCGAGGTCGCGATTGACGGCATACGGCTCGAACGCGATCGGCCGGTCGAGCGCGAGCTCGCACACCCCGATCTCGTTCATGCGGAGGGAGTCGCTGGCCAGGTGCTCAAGCGTGTCGACGTGCACCTTGTATTTGAGTGGCGCGATGGTCGCGGTCGCCTGGCGCGGCCCGAGCTTCATGAGGTAGCTGCGGCCGCGCAGCATCGGCGCCTCGTGCATCCATACGAGCGTCGCTTCGAACTGGTCGGCCGTGTGCACCGGTGCGTCATGGGCGCACACGACGTCCCCGCGTCCGGCATCGACGTCGTCGGCGAAGGTCAGGGTGACGGCCTGAGGCGGAACGGCACACGCCAGGTCGCCGTCTTGCGTGACGATCCGGGTGACGCGCGTGTCACGTCCCGACGGCTGGATCATGACGCGATCGCCCGGTCGCACGACCCCGCTCGCGACGGTGCCTGCGACCCCGCGAAAATCCGGGTGCGGACGATTCACCGATTGCACCGGCATGCGGAACGGGCGCGTGGCGCGACCGTCCTCGAGCTCCACGCGCTCGAGATGGTCGAGCAGCGTCGGGCCGTCGTACCAGGGCGTGTTGCCGAGCGGCCGGCGGACGTTGTCGCCGTGCACGCCCGACAAGGGGATGGCCACGACCGCCCCGATGCCCACACGCTGCGCAAACGCCCGGTAGTCGCGCTCGATCGCCCGGAACGTCGCTTCCTCGTAGTCGACGAGATCCATCTTGGTCACCGCGAGCACCACGTGCCGGACGCCCAGCATGGCCACGATCGTCGTGTGCCGGCGCGTCTGCGGCAGCAGCCCCTTGCGCGCGTCGACGAGCACCACTGCGAGGTCGGCGGTCGACGCTCCCGTCACCATGTTGCGCGTGTACTGCTCGTGGCCCGGCGTGTCGGCCGCGATGAACTTGCGCCGCGCCGTCGAGAACAGGCGATAGGCGACATCGATGGTGATCGCCTGCTCACGCTCGGCCGCGAGGCCGTCGAGCAGCAGTGCGTAGTCGAGGTCGCCGTTGCGCGTGCCGGTCTGCTTCGAGTCCGCTTCCAGTGCAGCGAGCTGATCGTCGGACAGCACGTCCGCGTCGTAGAGCAGCCGGCCGAGCAGCGTGCTCTTGCCGTCCTCGACGCTTCCGCACGTGATGAAGCGCAACAGCGTGCCGCCGTCTTCGGCCGATCCGGCTGGTGGACCGTCGATGGCCTTGCCGCTCTTCATCAGAAATAGCCTTCCTGCTTCTTCCGCTCCATCGACGCGCTGGCATCGTGGTCGATGAGGCGCCCGGCGCGCTCGGAACTCGTGGACGCGGACATTTCAGCGATGATCTGCGCGACGGTCTCGGCCTGCGAGTCGATCGCGCCGGTCAACGGGTAACAGCCGAGCGTACGGAAACGCACCTTGCGGCGCATGGGCACCTCGCCGGGATGCAGCGGCATGCGCGCGTCGTCCACCATGATCAGCGCTCCCTCACGCAGTACGACCGGCCGCTGCGCGGCAAAATAGAGCGGCACGACGCCGATGCGCTCGCGCTCGATGTAACGCCACACGTCGAGCTCCGTCCAGTTGCTGAGCGGAAACGCGCGGAAGCTCTCGCCCTTGCGCTTGCGCAGGTTGAACAGGCGCCACAGCTCGGGCCGCTGGTTTTTCGGATCCCAGCGGTGCTGTGCCGAACGGAACGACACCATGCGCTCCTTCGCGCGCGACTTTTCCTCGTCGCGCCGTGCGCCGCCGAACGCGGCGTCGAAGCCATGCTTTTCGAGCGCCTGCCGCAGCCCCTGGGTCTTCCACACGTCGGTGTGCACCGACGAGCCGTGCGTGAAGGGGTTGATCCCGAGCGCCCGCGCCTCCGGGTTCTCATGCACGATGAGCTCGATCCCCGGCTCGGCGGCGATCGCCTGGCGCATGGCGTACATGGCCTGGAACTTCCACGTCGTGTCGACGTGCAGCAGCGGAAACGGCAGCGGCCCCGGGTGGAACGCCTTGCGCGCCAGGTGCAACATCACCGAGCTGTCCTTGCCGATGGAGTACAGCATGACGGGCTTTTGTGCCTCGGCGACCACCTCACGCAGCAAGTGGATGCTTTCGGCCTCGAGCCGGTCGAGCGGGCTCAGCACGGGGAGCCGTGCCGCGCCGGCGGGAGGCGCAGTCGTGGCCGGCGTGGTTGTGCTCATGGGGTCGGGGCCGGTGGAAAGGAGGCGCCGTTGGACGGGTTCGGGCACCGCGACGGCACTCATGCGGCCGTCCATTGTCGAACAGTCGTGCGATGCCGGCCCGGGTGCGCTTTACCGCGCGGCGGACCGCCACTCTAGGCGAAAAGGCCGTTCCACGGTATGCTCACGGCATGACTTGGCGAAGTCACGATTCGATCCCAATCGTCGTTGCGTGCCGCGGCCACAAGCCAGTCCGGCGCGCCCTGCCGTCCGCGCTCGCTATCGTGTAAACCCTGCACGGGTTGTCGCGGCCGGCTCGCTTTCACGAGGAGCAACCGATGACTACCCAGCGTGCGCGCCAAGGCGCGCCCCACACCGCTTCGACACTGTCAGATCACGCAGCCGAACTCATCGGCCGCGAGAAGCAATTCGGCTCGCGCAATTACGATCCTCTCCCCGTCGTGCTCGCGCGCGGGGAAGGCAGCTGGCTCATCGACGTCGACGGCCGCCGCTATCTCGACCTGATGAGCGCGTATTCGGCGGTGAGCTTCGGCCACGCGCATCCGCGCATCATCGCCACGCTCATCGCGCAGGCACAGTCGCTCGGCGTCACGTCGCGCGCGTATTACAACGACGAGCTGCCGTACCTGCTGGAGCGCCTTGCCAAGATCACCGGCATGGATCGCGTGCTGCCGGCGAACGGCGGTGCCGAAGCCGTCGAAACCGCGATCAAGGCGGCGCGCAAGTGGGCGCACAAGATCAAGGGCGTGCCCGACGGCCAGGCGGAGATCATCGCGTGCCGCGGCAATTTCCATGGCCGCACCATCACGGCGTGCGGCCTGTCCACCGAGCCGCAGTATCGCGACGGGTTCGGACCGTTTCCGCCCGGCCTGTTCACGGTTCCTTATGGCGACGCCGCGGCACTCGCGCTTGCGATCACGCCGCGCACGGCCGCGTTCCTGGTCGAGCCGATCCAGGGCGAGGGCGGCATCATCGTTCCACCCGCGACGTACCTGCGCGATTGCCTCGCGATCTGCCGCGAGCGCCGCGTGCTGATGATCTGCGACGAGATCCAGACCGGGCTTGGTCGCACCGGCCGGCTGCTCGCGTGCGAGCACGACGGCATCAAGCCGGACGGCGTGATCCTGGGCAAGGCGCTCGGCGGCGGCCTGCTCCCGGTTTCTGCGTTTGCAGCCACCAACGACGTGATGCAGGTGTTCAACCCGGGCGACCATGGCAGCACGTTCGGCGGCAATCCGCTGGCAGCCGCGGTCGCGATGACGGCGCTCGACGTCCTGTTCGAGGAAAAGCTGATCGAGCGCGCAGCCGAGCTCGGGCCCTGGCTGCTCGACGAGCTCGCCGACCTGACGCGCCATCCGTTCGTGACGGACGTGCGCGGGCGCGGCCTGTTCGTGGGCATCGAGGTGGACGCCCGCGTCATCGGCGCGCGGCCGGTCGTCGACCGCCTGCTTGCGCGGGGCATCCTGTCGAAGGACACGCATGGCACGGTGATCCGCATCGCGCCGCCGCTCAACATTCCGCGCGAGGACCTCGCGTGGGCCGTCGGAGAGATCCACGCCGTGTTCGAGGACCTCGCGCGCGATTTGAAGCGCGCCGCCTGAACGGCTTCACGATGCCGGCGGGGCGCGCAGCACCGCCGGCCTGCAGCGAGCTTTTGTCATGACGTCTTCCCGCATTGCGGCGCGCGGCGCGCGTGCGTCCGGCATCCTGTCAGCGCTTGCGTTCGTGCTCTGCATGGCGTGCTCGCCAGGCGCGTTCGCGGAGCCCCGCATCTGCACCAGCGCCGATACGCTGCTGTTCGGCAACCAGGCGATCGGCACGATCGCCACCAGGCACGCGAGCGTGTCCAACTGCGGCGACGCACCGTTCGCCTTCACCGGCGTCTTTGCCGATCCGTCCAATGGACGCGCGTGGCAGCTGGCCACCGGCTGCGCCACCGGAGGGTCGCTCGTGCCGGGCGCCTCCTGCGGCATCGACGTGACGTTCGCGCCCACCGCACCCGGGCAGACGTCCGGCGGCTTGTGGCTCCACAACGACACGCGCACGCCCGACCAGATCGTCACGTTCTACGGCCGCGGGATCGACGGCCAGGCGGGCAGCGGAGCATTGTCGTTCACTCCCTATCCGGTGCAGTTCAGCGCCACGCCGGTCGGGCAGCAGGTCGGGCCGCTCGTCCTCACCGTGCGCAATATCGGCAGCGCCGCGGTGACGCCGAGCGCGCTGGTGATCAATGGACAGCATCCCTACGATTTCCGCACGCTCTCTTCCGGCGATGCAGGCGATTGCGCGGTTGGTGCGTCGATTGCGCCTGGTGCATCGTGCCGCATGAACTTCTTCTTCCAGCCGGAGCAGGCCGGCTCGCGTTACGCCGAGCTCGTGATCGATGCGCCCCAGCTGGCGGGACTGACGGTGGTCGATCTCAGCGGCGAGGCCGTGATCCCGGTGTCCACCATCGAGGTGGTCGAGTTCCACAATACGGCCGATGGCCAATACTTCATCACGGCGGATCCTGCTGAGATCAGCTTCATCGACAGTGGGCGCCTCGGCGCCACCTGGAGCCGCACGGGCATGCACTTCAAGGCCTGGACGCGCGACGAAACCAACGTGCCCGCGTCGCATCCGGTGTGCCGGTTCTTCGGCACGCCGGGCGTCGGGCCCAACTCGCATTTCTACACCGCGGATGCCAACGAGTGCACCGGCGTGCGCACCAACCCGTATTGGCAATACGAGGGCATCGCGTTTCGCGCCATCGAGCCGTTCGGCTTCACGATCTGTCCCGGTGGCGCGATCATCGAGCGCCTGTGGCTCGCCGGCAACGACGCGACCGCATCGCGCCACCGCTACGTGGCCGACGCGAGCCTCATCCCGTCCATGGTGGCCGAGGGCTGGGTGCTGGAAGGTCCCGTCCTGTGCGCGGCAGAGTGACGGCTTGGGTGGCGGCCCGGTCGGCGCTACCATGTCGGCTGCCATGAGCTTTCGCCGTCCTCGCAACAACCGGGAATTCGCGTGCCGCAGCCGCCGCTGACCGACCAGCTGGTGGTGGCGATCAGCAGCCGCGCACTGTTCGATTTCGAGGAGGAGAACGCGCTCTTCGACCCGCGCGACGATCGTCCGTACATCGAGCTGCAGCTCACGCGGCTCGAGCAGCTCGCCAAGCCGGGCATCGCGTTCCGGCTGGTCAAGAAGCTGCTCGGGTTCAACGCCGACGGCGTCAAGCGCGTCGAGGTCGTCATCCTGTCGCGCAACGATCCGGTGTCGGGCCTGCGCGTCATGCGATCCGTGGAAGGCAACGCGCTCGCGATCGAGCGCGCCGTGTTCACCCGCGGCCGCGAGCCGTGGGCCTACCTGCGGCCGCTCAAGGCCAACCTGTTCCTGTCGGCGAGCTCGCAGGACGTGCGCGATGCCCTGAGCGCCGACATCCCGGCGGCGGTCGTGTATACGCGCACCGCGCTCGCCGACTCGCATCCCGGCGAAGTGCGCATCGCATTCGACGGCGACGCCGTGCTGTTCGGGGACGACTCCGAGCGTCTGTTCCGCGCGCAGGGCATCGCCGCGTTCCAGTCGCACGAGGCGCAGCATGCCGAGCTTCCCTTGCCGCCGGGTCCGTTCAAGCCGTTCCTCGAGGCGCTGCATCGCCTGCAGCAGGCGGACGACCGGGACCGCGTGCCGATGCGCCTGCGCACGGCGCTCGTCACCGCGCGCGGTGCACCGGCGCACGAGCGCGCCATCCGCACCCTGATGCACTGGAACATCCACGTGGACGAAGCCATGTTCCTCGGCGGTCTCGACAAGGGTCCGTTCCTGCGCGAGTTCGAGCCGGATTTCTATTTCGACGACCAGACGCGCCATGTCGAATCCGCTGCGGTGCACGTGCCCGCCGGCCACGTGCCGCATGGCATCGCCAACGAGCCGGCGGCCAACGACGCGGCACCTTCGGTCGGGGCCGAACGATGAGCGTGCGCCGCTGCGTGCGTGCAGGTCTCGTCATCGCCTTGCTGTGCGCGCCGCTCGTCGTGCGGCCCGCACACGCGGAAACCTACCGGATCGGCGTGATTCACATCGAGCGCATCCTGCGCGATTCGCCCCCGGCGCGCGCTGCGCTCGAGCGCATCGAGCGGGACTTCAAGCCGCGCGACACCGCGCTGTCCGCGCGGGAGCAGGAAGTGCGCACCGCGGCCGCGCAGCTGGAGCAGGAGCGCGCGGGCCTCGATCCGGCGGCGCGTGCGGCGCGCGAGCGCGATCTCGACGCGCAGCAGCGCGAGGTGCAGCGCGCGCGCGAGCAGTTCGCCGAAGACCTGCGGGTACGTCAGTTCGAGGAGCTCGACAAGCTCAAGGAGCGGCTCGACCAGGTGCTGACGCGCCTGGCCCGCGACCAAGGCTACGATCTCATCCTGCAGAGCGCGCTGTGGGTCGGCAAATCGGTCGACGTCACCGACGACGTCATCAAGGCGCTGGGTCCGTAGTCAGGCCAGGCGTCGCCCGAAGAACGGGTACTGCGGGTCACTGTAGCCCGGCGTGGAGGGATGCCCGGGCGGCACCAGCGCATCGACCAGCGCTTCGTCTTCGGCGCTCCACGCCGTCCCGATCGCCGCAACGTAGTCGCGCCACTGCTCCAGCGTGCGCGGCCCGGCGATGATCGAGGTGACCACGCGATTGGCCCACAGCCACGCGAGCGCGAACTGCGTCGCCGTGCGCCCGGTGGCCTGGGCATGCGTCTTGAGCCGGTCGGCGATGGCGAACGACTCGGCGCGAAATTCGGTTTCGAGGATGCGCCGGTCGGCATGCGCCGCGCGCGAGTCGGCCGGCTTGGCACCCCCTGCATATTTGCCGGTGAGCACGCCGCGCGCGATCGGCGAGTAGCTCGCGACGCCCAGCCCGTAGTGGTCGCATGCGGGCAGCACTTCGACCTCCGGCATGCGATTGAGCAGGTTGTAATACGGCTGGCAGACGACAGGCTGGGGCACGCCCAGGCGCTCGCACCAGCGCATCACTTCGGCAATGCGCCAGCCACGATAGTTGGACACGCCGAAATAGCGGATCTTGCCCGCGCGGATCAGGTCGCCGATCGCACCGACCGTCTCGGCGACCGGCGTATCGGTGTCGTCCTTGTGCAGATAATAGATGTCGATCCAGTCGGTGCCGAGGCGCGCGAGGCTCGCGTCGCACGCCTGGTAGATCCAGCGCCGGGACAGCCCGCCGGTGTGCGGCGGCTTGTTGTCGGGCCCGTTCATGACGTTCGCGACCTTGCTCGCCAGGATCCATCGTCCGCGCTGCGCCTTGATGGCCGCGCCGGTGATGCGCTCCGATTGGCCCTTCGCGTACACGTCGGCGGTGTCGATGAAGTTGACGCCGGCGTCGAGCGCATGCGCGACGATCTCGCGCGCCGCCGCTTCATCGGTGCGATCGCCGAACATCATCGTGCCGAGGCACACGGGCGACACCTGGAGCCCGCTGCGGCCGAGCCGGCGATAGTTCACGTCACGGCCTCGACGATCCGGATCTCGCGTTCTGCGCCCGTTCCCAATGCTCGCAGCGCTTCCTGGTAAGCAGGGCTGTCGTGCGCGGCAATCGCCTGGGCGACGCTGTCGAATTCGATGAGCACGGTGCGTTGCGCGAGACCCGCCTCGTACACGTGCGCTGGCGTGCCGCGCGCAAGGATGCGGCCACCGGCCGCCTGAAGCGCGGGGCCGCCGAGCTGCGCATAGGCCGCGAGCGCGTCGGGATTGGAAATCGAGCGGTAGGTGGCAATCCAGTAGGCTTTGGGCATGGCGGGTCAGCCTTCGCGGATCTCGGGTTCGACGAGCAAGGCAAGTTGAGCCAGCGATTCCTGCCATCCGAGGTAGCACGCCTCGGGCGGAATCATGGCGGGCACGCCTTCCTGCACGACGTTGAGCTCGGTGCCGCAGAACACCTGACGCAGCGAGAGCGTGGTCTTCATCGTGCCGGGCAGGTTGGGATCGTCGAACTTGTCGGTGTGCACGACGCGCTCGTTCGGGACGAGCTCGAGATAGTCGCCGCCGAACGAATGGCTGTGGCCGGTCGTGAAGTTGGTGAACGACATCCGGTACGTGCCGCCGGCCTTGGCGTCGACATGATGCACCCTGCCGGTGAAGCCGTTGGGCGGCAGCCATTTGGCCATCGCGTCGGCGTCGAGGAGGGCGCGGTAGACACGCTCGGGCGGTGCACGCAGCACACGGTGCAGGCGGATGGTATTGGTCGACATCGCAATCCGTGAAACGAGTGGGAGGAACGCGGATTGTGCGCCTCACCGGTATCCGGTCCTGCTGCAGGCGCTATCTTGTCAAATGCCCCAGCTGTTGCGCCTCGGCGCGTCAACCGGCCGGTGGGCGCGCACCACGCCGCGTTGCAACAGCGTGGTGGTGGTTCAGCGCCTCATGAATCGCACTTCGGCGGCTTCGGCTTGAGCTCGAACAGCCGTGCTGCCTCGCACACCAATCCGTCGGCGGTGCGTACTCCCGAGAACACCCGCACCGGCTTGCCCGGCCGATAGAACACGTACCCCGTGCGCGTGCCAACGCTGTAACGCCACACGGGCGGCACGTTCGGGTCGGCGAAGCGAATGACGTCTGCCGAGGAGGTCGTCACCCGGACGTTCGGATAGGCCTGCATGGCCTTCACGAACCCCGACGTCGTGTTCTGCATGTCCTTGTTCACTTCGGCGAACTCCTCTTCCGAGCGTGCTTTTTCCTTTTCTTCGCGCATTTCGGTCGGCGACGCGTGGACGATCACCACGGAAGGTCCGCTCAACGTGAGGGTGGACGGGTTGCGGGGATCGACGGTGGCTGCATGTGACATGGGCCAATGGCACAGGACCGGGAATACGGCCAGCGCTCCGATTGCGGTGCAGCGACGGGCCAGGCTCACGCCGTTGGCGCGCGCGTCATGCCAGCTCGTCATGCTGCGGCAAATCGTCGGTGATGGTGAACCAGGGCGCCTTGGATCCCACGAAGATGTGCGCGGTGGGCCGGATGGTCGGTGCGTCCAGCAACGTGCCGAGCGTCACATGCACGAATGCACCGGCTCGCACGACGGAATACAACAGCGAGCCGCAATGCCGGCATCGTGCGTCGTGATCGACGCCGTCGCCAAAGCACATCACGGCGTACTGTCCCCTCGAGACCCGCAAGCGCGATCGCTCGATGCCCGCGAACGGCTTGAAAGGGCCGCCTGTCGCACGGCGGCATTGCGAGCAATGGCAGTTGAGCGCGTAGGCGAAGTCGTCAGCCACGGCGTAGCCGACGGCGCCGCACAGGCAGCTGCCGTTGAGCTCGCGCACCTTCTCCCCTGGCCAATTCACGGCGTCTCGCCGTTGACCCCGGCGGCGGACGAAGGCGGCGCCAGCTGGGACGGGTCATAGAAGAACTGTTCCTCCGCGATGCGCTCGCCCTCCCAGCGCTGATAGGCAAGCTCTTCCATGCGCGTGGAGCGTCCGTCGAGCCATTCGAAGCGGAACACCCAGCGAACGACGACGATGGACCCGTGCACGAGCACGGGCCTGATGCATTTCGATTCTACCGACCGTGCGCGTGCCAGCGTCTTGCGTTCGCGCGCGACGAGCACGTCGCGGCCGACGCGCGGCGTGCCCATGTTCTCGCGCATCGACGCGTCCGGCGTGTAGAACTCCTCGATGGCTTCGGCGTGCGCGTTCTCCTCGACCCGCGCGATGAACCGGTCCAGCGTCTGTGCGGCAGGCACGGATCAAGCCTCCGCTATGGCAGCGATCGAGATCTTCAGGCCCGGAACGCGCACGGGAAGCTTGGCGCCCTGCCGCGCAGGGGGATCGGTCGGGAACCACTTGACCCACTCCTCGTTCATGCCACCGAAATCGTCTTCGTCGAACAGGATCACCGTGGCGCTCACCACGCTCGCGAGCGAGCTGCCGGCGGCCTCGAGAATCGCGCGGATGTTCGTCAGGGATTGACGGCATTGTTCCTGGATGGTGCTTCCGACCACCGCGCCGGACCTCGCATCATAGGGGCCCGTGCCCGAGACGAAAATGAGTCCTCCGGCGATGACCGCCTGGCTGTACGCCGGCGGCGGCTTGGGCGCGTTGGGCGTGAAGATGATCTTGCGTGCCATCGGCGTTCTTTCGCTCATGTGGACGCGCTACTGTAGCGCAGGACGAGATAGTACGATCGTGGCGATGGACCCGAATTCCCGCGCGGCGCTCCTGCAAAGACGGGAGGCGGCGTCGTTGACATGGCGCGGCCCGGCACTGATGTTGTTGGCCCGCGCGGCTTGTGCCGTTGCAGCGCAGGGCGTTGTCGCGGGCGTCTTCGCGCTGCGTTCGTCGTCGGCTCCATGGCATGACGCCGAGCCATGGCTGCCGGTGTACGGAACGTTGATCGACGCGGGATGCCTGGTGCTGCTCTGGCACCTCACGCGGCGCGAAGGCATGCGCCTGTTTCAGCTCGTGGGGTTTGAGCGCGCACGGGTGGTTCGCGATACGCTGCTCGGTCTCGCGCTGGTGCCCGCCAGCCTCGTATTCATTCTCGGTGGGATCTACGGGGCCGGTTGGCTGCTGTACGGAACGCTGACGCCGCCCTACCTCTTCGGCACGCTGCCGTTGCCAGCCGCCTTGTATGGCGTGCTGGTGTTCCCCTTCGTGTGGGGGCTGACCGAGCAGATGACCTATAACGGTTATCTGGTACCCCGCCTTCAGGTGCTTTGCCGCAGCACCACCTTGGCGGTCGCATGCGTGGCATTCGCCTGGTCGCTGCAGCATGCGTTCATGCCGTTGACCTTCGATGCGAAGTTCATGACTTTTCGGGCATTGTCGGCGGTGCCCAACACGGTGTTCCAAACGGTGTTGTACCTGCGATTGCGCCGCTTGATTCCGTTCGCGCTTGCGCACGCCCTCATGGATGGAGCCAGCGTGCTGATGGGCGCGCTTCTTCCGCAGTTGTGACGGGCAGGCGTCAGCCTTCGACGCGGACCGCACGACCCTTGTGGCGAGGAGGGAAGTACCACCACGTCGCGAGCACGAGAAGGGCGAACAGCGTGTACGCCATCACGAAAACCCAGGGGGGCGCGGTGTAGTACAGCAACGACTGAAGCCAATGCTCGACGAAGCCGCCGGTGTACGACGCAGTGCCAGCGCGTGCCCGCAGTGACATTTCAAGCGTGGTAAGAGGGCAGGCGAGCCCGAGCCACGACTCCGCAGCCACGACTGCGATGGCGGCCAGGTGTGCGATCCTGAACCGCACGTCGTTCACCCAGCTCCAATGGTTCACATTACCGACGACTGTCAGCACGAGGCCGCCCACCACGAAGGCGGCGATGCCGACGTGCAGGACGAGAACGGCGTTCGCGAGCAGTCGATACGACACGACGGAAGCGAACGATCAGCGCGCCGGAACAGCGCGTGCCGGCGGCAGGACAGGCACCACCTGCGCCGTGTAGCGCGTCTGGTCGAGCGTGAAGGAGACTTGCAGCCTGGGCGGATCGCTCACGCGCCACTGCAGCAGCTCGACATCCGAAGCACCCAGGCGAGCTTCGATCCAGTGGCCGGCAGTGATCGCAGGGCGGGTCTCGGCCACCGCCAGGATGGCGCGCACCTTGGCGTAATGGCCGGGCCGGTGGTCGCGCAACGACTCGAGCGCGCCGGGATTGGTCAAGTCGATGACGCCGCCGACCATGCCAGCGTGCGCCATCGGGCTGACGACGAAAAGCAACGCAATCAGTTTGTGCATGAAAACGCTCCCGGCGTGAAAGGCCATGTGTCGTTCCCCGTCAGGCGTCCCCTTCCCCGTGAGACAGCCAATGATCGATGCGGTAAGTCGCTTGCTGAACATCCGTTGCGCCGTGGTCCGCCCAGTGTCGAGCGTCGAGTTGCCCGTTCGACAGCTCGGCAAGGCACTCTCCATCGTACCCCGTGGCGAAGACGGCCCAGTCGACACCGGCATCGGCTCCGCGAATCCGTTGCTCGTTCGTCATTTCAGGCGTCACGGCGCTCTCCAGCAAGTGAACGCTGACCATGCCCGCGTGTGACGGCAGGTGCGAAAGCAGCTGCCCGGTGAGCCATCGACGCAGGTCCGCTTGCGCCGACGCGCCAGGTTTGAAGCGCGTCAACAACCCCGCATGTCCCATGCCGAGCCCGAAGCTGGCGGTGACCGAGCACAAGCCACGGCGCATGCCCTGGTAGTGGGCCATCATCTTGGATGTCCACGGCGTCGGATTGTTCAGCCGCTGGAGATAGGCGTGGGAGGAGAGCGTGCCCAGGTCGGCGACTTCGTACAGCACCAAGTAGCGCGGTCGGCCGGCAAGCGCGACCCATCTCGACCCGCGCAGGAACCCCGGGATCGCGAGCCTTTCGGGCAAGTGCTCGTGGGTATGCCAGTCATCGTGCTCGGCGATCGCCTCGGCGGCGACGTCGAACGACAGCAGCATGGCAGCCTGGCCGAGGAGCGGCATTCAATCGACGATGAACAGCTTCGCCCCCTGCTCGGTCCGGGAGCGGTGCGCTTCGGCGTTGTCGGCCACCTGGTAGCTCATGCCCGGCTTCAGGATGAAGTGGCGGCCATCCTGGAGCTCGGTGTGAAGCTCGCCTTCCACACAGAGCAGGATGTGTCCCTTCACGCACCAATGGTCGGCAACGTAACCCGGCGAGTAGTCGACCATGCGAACGCGTACCGCGCCAAACTGCTGCGTTCGCCAGTAGGCGCATCCGTGGTCGCCTTGGTGTTCGGTGGCGGCGATCCTCGACCAGTCGGTGGTTCCGAATGGCACGCCCGAGATCTGCATGGATGCTCCCTAACGAGATGGAGACACGTGAGCCGCGTGCTGCACGCCGCGGATGAACCAGCAGCGCCTGCTCGAATGGATCATGAGGCCGCGGTTGCCGCGGGCGCCTAGCGGAACAGGCCGACGGCGAGCTCCGCCCACACGACCGCGAGGCCGAGCAGGACGGCTGCAGCAAGGGCCGCTCGTTGTCCCGGACGTCGGGCCGGTCTTGCCGTGACGACATAGGTCATGCCTGCGCCGAACAGGAGACCGCCCGCGACCAAGAAGTCGGCGAGGCCCCAATTCACCTCGCGGGTGAACTGCATTGCCACCGCGGGCACGAGCAACAGCACGCCGGTCGTGACGGCGACGACCAAGATGGATTTGCGCAACGATGCGATGACCATGGGTGACCCGGCAAGGCATGGGATGACCGTGCAAGGATAGCCCAATGGATTCCCGCTGGTCAGCACCGCTCGGAGCGACCTGCCGTCGAAGTCCTCGATGCGATCGTTGCGCGCGTCAGGCCCCATCGTCGCGCGGTTCGATGTCGAAGTGAAGCACCTCCTCGCGACGGCCTACCTTGGTGTACAGCGCGATGGCAGCGTCATCGCCGTGGTCGGCCTGCACGAAGATCACGTAGAACCCTTTTGCGGCAGCGAGACGCTCGAGGTGCCGGATCATGGCGGTGGCGACGCCGCGCCGGCGGTGCGATTCGTCGACTGCGAGGTCGTAGATATAGAACTCGGCGCGCGCTTGCTCGAACTTCTGCAGGATGTAGCCTGCCAGGCCGCCGACGACCTCCGTGCCGGCGACCGCCGCGATTGCAACGAAGGTCGCGCTTTCCAACAGGCGCCGAAGATAGGTGTCGTCCGGTTGCCTGGCGGTATACGTCGGCATGTCGTCGAACGCGTGTCCGAAGACGACGAGCATCTGGCGCAGCAGACCGACGTCCTGCGAACCAAGAACGCGGATGTCGAGCGGTTCGGTCATGCGCGGACGGCTCAATAGGCGCTCGCGCGGTAGAAATAATACGTCGCGGTGTACGGAACGCGCGCCACCTGTCCGGCGTTGCCGGACGCGCAAGCTTGTGATGGCGCGCTGCCCCCCACGGTGTGGACGCGTTGCACGTTCTTGGTCTGACTGAAAACGCCACGACCGGAAGTCGACTTCGCGCCGAGCAGCAACCAGGGAATGGCCCGTGCATCGGGTCCTTGATCGCGCGCCTCGACTTCGCCTGTCACCGTGCTGCCGTCCACGGATTCCCAGGTCGGCCCCGCATAGTGCTTGCCGAGCGAGCGGCCATTGCGATCGGAGAGCGTTGCCTCGGGCGCACGGAACGTCCATTCGAACGCAGTCGGCTGGCCCGGCTTGGCGGAGCAATCGTAGATCTGCACGCCGGTTGCGAGCGCTTCCATGAAGACCGTTTGATCGGGGGGTGCGCGAAGTGTGGCCGCCACCTCGGGTGCGGCGATCATCGCGCTCGCGCAACCACCGAGGAGCAGGATGGCTGCGAGACGCATCAGTGAAACCGTGTCGGGAAAGCTCATGTCGTTTTCCTGTTGTCGCAGCCATGAGGCGCCGGAATGCTCGGGTCGCGGAGGCGCCATTCTGCTAGTACTTGTAGTAGTAGCTCGAATCGTACGACGACGCGGCAGCGCGTGGCGCGCTCGTCTTCGCGGCATGCCAGACGCCGCTCATGCCGTCGCCCTTGGCGTCGCCGGGCTGCCCGTCGCCCGCGAAGAAGTACAGCGGCTTGCCGTCGCGTACCCATTGCATGCGGCCGTCGTCGCGCATGACCTGGGTGAAGGCGCCGTTGTCCTTCGGCGGTTCGGAGGCGAAGAACGGCGGCCACGCGACCGCGCAACCGCCCGCGCAGGTGCTCTTGCCCGCGCCGTCCTTGTCGAACGTGTAGAGCGTCTTGCCGCCGCCGTCGGTCAACAGGCCGTTCTTCTCTGCGACGTGCTGCGCGTGCGCGACACCGAGCGAGGCAACGAGGCCCGCCGCGGTCAGCGCACGAACGATGCGATTGCGCACCGTGTGCTGGCGGCGGGTCGATTCGTCGACGTGCGGCATGCAAGGTGAAGCGTTCATGGCGTCTCCTGGGCGTAGGTGGCGAAAGCGACGATGCTTTCTCACCCGATATACGCGCCGACAGGCCGATCGGAGACACCCGCCAGGTAGTGCAGGACCACATCGCCGCCGGGCGCTGCGGTGCCGGATCTACCAGAGTTTCACGCAATGACCGCTCAGGACGAAGTCGCCAGGGGCGCCATCGGGTCCGGGTTGGACGCTCTCGAAGCTCACGGCAAGGCGCGGCACGGTGAAGAAAAGCTTCTCCGATTCATCGGCCAGCGGCATGGTGGCGTGCTCGCCGGAAGGCAATGCGCCAACCACGAACGGCCTGCCGTCGCGCGGCAGCGCCCAGAGGACGGCGATGCGGCCCGCAGGTACGTCCAGCGGCCGCAAGCGCTTGATGGCCAGCGTGCGGCCGTGCCGCGTCGAGCTCAGCAGCAGCACGGGATTGTTCTGCGCATCGGTCAGCAGGCCGACGTAGCTTTGCGGCAGCGTGCCGCGCGACTGGACGATCGAATCGATCGGCACGAGCGCCTCGGGATAGAGCTGCACGAAGCCAATCGTCGCCAGCACGCCGAAGGCAAGCCCGAGCGCGGGCTGCAGCCACGCGCGCCAACCCCGCGACGGTGACTTCGTCCTTGCGCCGCCGGTGCGCTGGTCGATCGCATCCCACAGCCGCGAAGGCGGCGGCTCCGCGGGCACTACCGTGGACAGCGGCATGAGGCGACGCTCCCAATCACGCGCCGCGGCCTCGGCCGCCGGGAGCTGGCGGCGCAGGCGATGAAAGCGCCGACGCGCAAGCGGGGTCATGGAGCCGAACACGTATTCGGCCGCCAGGCGATCGAGCAACTCGGGCCGGTCGTAGTTCACGCCTGGATTCGCGCTGCGCGTGGCGCATGCAGATGCGGGGTCATTGCAGTCGGTCCAGACAGCGCTTGAGCCGGTCGAGCCCGCGGCGGATCCACACCTTCACGCTGCCGATCGGTGAGGCGATCTGCGCGGCCACCTCGGAATGCGACAGCCCGTGATAATAGGCGAGCGCGAGGCACTGCCGCTGCGGTCCGCGGATCTGGTCGAGGCAATCGCGGATCGACAGCGCGTCGGCGGCCTGCTCGAAGAGGCCCAGCGGGTCGGGTCGGTCGTCGGACGGCTCGTCGGTCTCGCCGGTCTCCTCGTCGTTCAGCGACTCGGTGACGCGCAGGGTGTCGGCGCGCAGCACGTCGAGCGCCCGGTTGCGCACGATCGCCGTCAGCCATGTCATCGGCTGGCTCGCTGCCGCGGAATAGGTGCCGGCGCGATGCCAGACGTTGACGAAGGCATCCTGCAACACGTCCTCGGCACGGTCCCTGCGGTTGACTATACGGATGGCGACGCCGAACAGAGACGCCGCGGTCGCGTCGTAGAGCGTGCGAAAGGCGGCGCGGTCGCCGAGCGCGACACGCGACAGCAGGCCCTGCAGGACAGCGGCGTCGGCCATCGGCGAGAATGCGAAGCGGGGGCCGAACGCTACGGCAGGCGGCCGCGCTCGTCAACCGCCAGGTCGCGCACAGTTATCGCCTGGCCGGTAGTCCGTCACCGCAAGGCTTACGATGACATGCCCGGCATCGTGACATAGCCGGGTTGCGCTTTCATGCGTTCCAGCCAATGGCGCACGTTCGGATAGCCGGCCAGGTCGATCTCGCCTTCCGGCGCGAGCGCGACGTACGGCAGACAGCCGATGTCGGCGATGGTCAGCCGGTCGAGCGCCAGCCACGGGTGCGCGGCCAGCCGTTGCTCCAGCACGTCGAGGCCCTTGCGGCCGAGCGCCTGCGCTTCCTCGAGGTTGCCGGGCCGCTTGAACTTGCAGATGATGCGCGCCTTGCCGAGACCGTAGAGCGTCTCGTTCTCCATGACGGCGAGCCACTGCATCACCTCGGCCATCCCTTTCGCATCGAGCGGCAGCCATTGCTCGCCGCCGTATTGGCGCGCGAGATAGACCAGGATGGCCAGCGAGTCCCACACGATGGTGCCGTTGTCGTCGAGCACCGGCACCTGGCCGCGCGGGTTCAGCGCGAGATACCAGGCCTCCCGCTGTTCGCCTTTCATGAGGTTCACCGTGCGCAACTCATGGGGGAGCCGCAGCATCGACAGGAACAAGCGTACCCGGTAGCAATTGCCGGAAAGCTCGAGATCGTAGAGCTTCATGGTCATCGTTCATCCCCCATGGGTTGGTCGCATGATCGCAGAAGTGCCTGGAGGTCGTCCCGGCGCGCGGGAATGACCTTCGCGTCGGCAAAGCGGAGCAGGAGTTCGCCCCATCCAGGATGAATCGCTTGCGCCCGGCTCAACATGTCGCGCGCCTCGCCGCGGCGGTCGAGCGCGAGCAGCGCGAGCGCGCGACGGAACAGGAATGTCGCTTCCTCCGGATGCGCGGCGCAGCAGGCATCCAGGTCGACGAGCGCGGCGGCCGCATCGTTGGCCAGGATGCGCTCCATCGCCCGGTTCGCGCGGACATGCGCGCGAGCAGCATCGGCGAGGCGGCGCAATTCGCGCACAGGGTCCGGATGATCGTCGATTCGCACGTCGATCTCGACGTCCCGTCGCGCCAAGCCGGAGGGCGTGCCAGTCGCCACGACGAGAGCCGCGGCCTGGCGCCCGCGCAGGTCCCCGCCCTCGCGCTCCGCGGCATCCATCGCGGCCAGCAGGCGGTCGACGAGATCGCCTGTCGTCGCTTCGAACGCCTGCACCATCGCGCGCCATACCGTCGGCTGGGAGAGCATGTTGCCTTGTGCACAGCAATCGGTGCCGATCGCATGGCCCGCCGCTGCAATGCAATCGCGACCCGTGTGAACGGCCGTGTGCCCCAGCGCATTCATGACGGCCACCTGCCGCCGTGAAGATGCGGCATCCTGCGCAACGAGTCGCTCGAGGATCGTTTGCGGATCGAGGCCTTCGCGCAGCAGGCGCAGGCCCTCATGGCCGTACGCCGGGTTGGCGAACGCTTGAGACGCGATGACGCCGACACCCGCGTCGATGAACGGCACCACCCGGCCGGCGCCGAAGTAGCGTGACTGAACGGCGACGCCCAGCTGACCAGTCGTGGAGTCGCGCCCGAGGATGGAGTAGGTCATGGCAAGCCTTTGCGGGGGCGCGTGCGTACGCGCGCGAGTCGCTGCAGTGTCACGTCATTGCTCCGGCGGGAGCCGTGGCCCGGCGCGATCGACCGAGCCCCGTACTCACCGCAACGCCTCGTATTACCATGGCCACAGCGGAGGCTACGGCCAGCATGAGCGAAGCGCGCTGCGCATCATGCATGGCTCCGCTCCGCTAACGACTCTGTTTCAGCGCCGTGACCTCGATCTCGATCTTGATCCTGCGATCGGCCAGTCCTGCGGAAATCATCGTCGCTGCGGGACGAATCGTGCCGAAGTGCTTCTTCAGCACCGGCCAGCAGTGCGGAAAGTCACCGGCATCGGGCAGGACATAGGTCACGCGAACGATATCGCCCAGGCTGGCACCCGCTTGCTCGAGCGCCGAAGCGATGTTCTTCAGGCATTGCTCCGTCTGGACCTGAACGTCATCCGATATCGTCATCGTGGCGTAATCGAACCCGGTCGTCCCGGAGACGAAGACCCAATCGCCGTGAGCGACCGCACGGCTGTAGCCGATTTCGGCCTCGAAGGTCGACCCGGAGCTGATCAGGCGCTTCATGTCGTGCGACATGCGAGGTGGCGGCGCGAACGTTTCAGGGCGCGGGCGCAGCGAGCGGCTTGCCGCGTTCCACGATGTAGACAGCCAGGACCTTCGCGCCCTTGTCGCCGGAGCGCGCATCGTGCACCGTGTTCAGTGGCACCTGGTAGGAGTCGCCGGCCTTCGATGGCATCGGAGGCTTGCCCTCCACGAGCAGCGTCAATTCGGCCTCCAGGACATAGCCCGTCTCGTAACCCGGATGCGTGTGCCGTCCGATGTTGACGTTCGCCGCGATGTCCGCGATCCCCGTCACCGTCTGGTACGGACTGCCGGCGACGTCGACCGTCTGCAACGGCGTGCGCTTGATCGGGGCGGCCGGCTGCTGCGCCAGAACGACAGTGCCGAACACCGCGGTGACAATCAGCGTTGCGAACGTGATGCGCGACATTCGATTCTCCTTGGCGTGTCGTTTGCAGGCTTGACCTTGCTACCCGCGATGCCACTGGCGCAGCTCGATCGGATTGCCATCGGGATCGCGAATTTCCGCACGGGCGTAGTCGGGGCGCTTCAGGGGCCCCCACACCGCTTCGACGCCCTTGTCCTTCAGCAGCTGCAACGCCCGGTCCATGTCATCGACCTCGAGGGCCAGGCACTGCCACCCGAGCCGCTGTTCTGCGCTGCGCGACGCAATGGACTTGGCTTCCGGATAGCACATCACCTCGACCGTCGTGCCGCCCAGCTCGAGGTACACGAGATCCAGCGGGCCTGAGGGCGTGTCCGGGATGCGGGTCCGCGCACGCTCGCGGAAGCCGAGCACATCGATGTAAAAGGCCGTCGTGCGCTCGAGCGCCGCGGTCAGGAGCTCGATATGGTCGATGCGCTTGAACATGTTCGTTCCTGTCGGGGCATGCGGTGGGCCCGCGTCGTCACACCCCAGGGGTGCGATCGAGCACCGTTCCTTGCGCGTCGAGCGTGAGACCGATCCATCCGCCGGGCGTGAACTGCGGTGAACCGTCGGCGTTCCGGCCCGTCACGAACCATACGACGAAGACCCATTTTCCTTCTTTGCGGCCGCCCCGCACAACACAGTCGCTTGCCCTGCGGCAGCCGGCCTCGCGCAGCGCGATCGCGACGGCGCCGTCGTTCGTCATGGCGACACTCGCGGCCGGCATGACGCCCGTCATGGGACCCAGGGACAGCAGAGCGGCGAGTCGGAGCAGCATGGCGCGTGACGATCGAGGTCTGCGAGCACTCGTCGACCCCGAATGCCCACGTTACTTGCTTGGCGCGGTCGTTCCGGGGAAAAGCTGGTTCACGAGCTCCGCGATCTTGGCTTCGCCCCTGACGAATTTCGACATGTTCGCCCCGCCGCGCAACGCATCGTAGACGGCTTCGCCGGACTGCTGGCCGTTGCTGTAGACCTTGATGTTGGCGTAAGCCATGTACATCGCGAGGTCCCAACGCCAGTTGGCTGTGTACGTCGAGGTGACCGGGCACGTATCCACGGAAGAGCCGGGTGGAAGCTGCTTGACCGTAAAGCCCTTCTCGGTCAGCACTCGAGCATAGGTCGACAGGAACCCTTGCTGGCTTACTGCCGGATTGACGACCAGGCAGATGTCCTTTCCGGCAAATGCGTCGACCGGTTTGACGCTCTGGTTGATTGCGCAGCCCGCCAGCAGAAGCGATGCGAGCGCGACAAGGAGCGCGCTTCGTTGAACGCGATTGTTCATGTCGTGGGAGATGGCGAGAGTTGGGTTGGACTGTCGACCACTTGCATGAATGACCATCCAACGGTTCGACGCACGCGTCGTGACGCCGCAACACGCGTCGGCCCGGCCGTGCGCCCAACTTAACCCTCGATCCCGACCTCCGCAAGCGTCCTCACACGCGTCCCGACGACCGGCGCTCGCTATAATCGCGGCCTTGCCCTCCGCATTTCTCCCGGAGCGGCGTTCCCGGTCCATTCCATGAATGTCCTGTTCGAGGACGACGGCCAGCTCAAAGCCGGCACGGTCCTCGCCGACAACGACGCCTCGCTGCAGGTCGAGGCTGCGTCGGGCAAGCGCCTCAAGGTCAAGGCCAACAGCGTGCTGTTGCGCTTCGCCGCGCCCGGCGCAGCGGAGACGCTGGCGCAGGCGCAGCGTCTCGTCCCGGAACTCGATGCCACGTTCCTGTGGGAGGCGATCGGTGACGACGAGTTCGGCTTCGACGAGCTTGCACGCGAGTACTACGGCGCCCATCCCACCCCGGCGCAGTCCACGGCGATCGCATTGCTGCTGCAAGCATCGCCGATGCATTTCTACAAGCGCGGCAAGGGACGCTATCGCAAGGCGCCAGCGGACGCGCTGAAGGCTGCGCTCGCATCCGTCGAGCGCAAAGCGCGCGAAGCGGAGCAGACGAACGCATGGGTGCAGGAGCTCACGGCGGGCCGGCTGCCCGGGCCGATCCGCGATGCGCTGCCCATGCTGCTGTATCGACCGGACAAGAACGCCCTCGAATGGAAAGCGGTGAGCGCAGCGGCGAATGCCGCCCACGCCAACATCGTGCAGCTGCTGGCGCGCGCGGGCGGCATTCCGTCCACGCACGAGTATCACTTCAATCGCCTGCTCGCCGAGGCGTTCCCGCGCGGCATCGCGCACCCGCCGGCGCCGCCCATCACCGCTGCGCTCGACGAGCTGCCGCTTGCGCCGGTACGCGCGTTCTCCATCGACGATGCGACCACCACGGAGATCGACGACGCCTTCTCGGTGCGCGCGCTGCAGAATGGCCATGTCGAGATCGGCATCCACATCGCTGCCCCGGCGCTCGCCGTTGCGCGCGGCGCGCCCCACGACGCAGCCGGACGGGCGCGACTGTCGACCGTCTACATGCCCGGCCGCAAGATCACGATGCTGCCGGACGAAACGATCGCGGCCTTCACGCTGCTCGAAGGGCAAGACGTGCCCGCCATGTCGCTGTACGTCGAAGCCGACGCGCAGGGCCATCCGCTGGCGCACCGGACGAGCATCGAGCGCGTGCCGGTCGCTGCCAACCTGCGGCTCTACAACACGCCGGAATCATTCGTCGAGCCGCCGCGTGCAGGCGAGCCGGCGTGGACGGGCGAGCTGCGCGCCCTCTGGCATCTGGTGACGCAGTTGTCGGCAGCACGCAACAAGCCGGATTTCCCGCGCGTCGAATACACCTTCTACGTCGACTGGGATGCGCCGGGTGCGGCGGGGGAAGCAGGGCGCGTGACCATCGTGCCACGCGCGCGCGGCAGCCCGCTCGACAAGCTGGTCGCCGAGCTGATGATCCACGTCAACGCGACCTGGGGCCGCGTGCTCGCCGATGCGAACGTCGCGGGCCTTTATCGCGTGCAGGCGAACGGCAAGGTGAAGTTCTCGACGCGCCCGGGCGAGCACCAGGGGCTGGGCGTGAGCCACTACCTGTGGGCGAGCTCACCGCTGCGCCGCTACAGCGACCTGGTGAATCAACGGCAGCTCGTGGCAGTCGTGCGCGGGGAACGGCCGCCTTACGACGAGCGCGACCCGGAGCTTTTCGCGATCCTCAACGATTTCGAGACCACGTACGCGCAATATGCGGAATTCCAAAGCCGCATGGAGCGCTACTGGTGCCTGCGCTGGCTGCTGCAGGAAAACGTGACGGAAGCGCCGGCCCGCGTGATCCGCGACACGCTGATCCGGTTCGAGAGCTTGCCTCTGGTGATGCGGCTGGCCGACCTGCCGGCGCTCGCGCCGGACACGTCGATCCGGGTCGCGATCGGCGACATCGACCTGCTGGCCGAAACGGTCGAATGCCGGTTCGTCGGTGCGCCGGTACAACAGACGCCGTCCGGCGGCTGACGGGCGGCGGGCGTGGCCATGACGCCGGCATTGGACGTTCGGTACAATGTGAACATCCCGTCGCATCGTCTTGATTTTGCCGCGCCGATCCGCTCAGCCGACACCGCCCGACACGCCCGCCGACGAGGTGGCTGCGCGGGCGCCGCGACGGGTCGCGCGGCCGAAAATGGCCGCCACGGTGGCTGCGCCCGAAGCGGCCGCGGACGAGCCGGCGCCGGCGCCCAAGTCCCCGGTTCGGCGGAGCCCAGCCGTCAAGCCGGATGCCGCCAAAGCGGCAGCGCTGCCGGCGGCAGCGGCCAAGCCGCGAGTCGCCAAGCCGGCGTTGCCAGCCGGCAATCGCCCTGTAGCGCCTGCTCCCCGCCTGGTCGCGCGAACCCGCGCCGGAGCGGCCCTCGCGTCGGCCGCAGTCCCCGCTCCGCATGCGTTGAGCGCAGCGGCGCCTGCCGCCGAAGCCCTTGCGCCACCCGCGCCCCCGGTCCGCAAGACCGCGCACCTCGCGCCCGCGGGGGCGCTGCCGCCCGCACGCATCCCGCCCGAATCCCTGCGCGGCCCGCGCCACGACAAGCTGCTGGTCGGGGCGCTGACCGTCTCGATCGTGGTGCATCTCATCGTGCTCGCGATCCACTTCAGCCCGTTCGACCTGCGCGATCTCGCCGACAAGGGCCCGCTGCTGCAGGTCGCATTGGTCAACGCCAAGTCACCGAACAAGCCGACCAAGGCCGACATCCTGGCGCAGGCCAACCTGGACGGCGGCGGCAATACCGACCAGGACCGTCGCGCCAAGACGCCGCTGCCGGTGCTGCCGCGCGACAACGCGCAGGATCAAGTCGCGGTCGCCTCGCAAAAGGTCGAAGTGCTGGAACAGCAGACGCGCGAGCTGCTCACCACCCTGCGTGCACAGGCGGTGGCTACGCCCCGGCCCCAGCCGGTGGACGCGGCCAACGCCACCGATTCGCCGACGGCCAACGAGCTGATGCAGCGCACGCTCGAGGCGATGCGCCTCGAAGCCCAGATCGCCAAGGACATGGATGCGTACCAGAAGCGCCCGAAACGGCGCTTCGTCGGTGCCCGCGCGGCCGAGTACCGCTTTGCCCGCTACGTCGAGGA
>DATILY010000055.1:0-60084 GCA_035475895.1 Casimicrobiaceae bacterium
GTCGAGCCCGGCGAGACGATCGAGGATTGCGTGCGCCGCGAGGTCCGCGAGGAAGTCGGCATCGACGTGGACCGCATCGAGTACTTCGCGAGCCAGGCGTGGCCCTTTCCGCATTCGCTCATGATCGCCTTCACCGCCCACTACGCCGGCGGCGACCTCAAGCTCGACCCTGCCGAGATCGCCGACGCGCGCTGGTTCGCGCTCGACGCGCTGCCCGACCTGCCCTCGCCGATGTCGATCGCGCGGCGCCTGATCGACGCGACCATCGCGCGCCTGCGCGAGCGGCCTCCAGGACAATCGCCGGGCGACGCTGCGCTAGAATCGCGCTCATGAGCCGATCGTCGTGGTGCCTGCCCGGACTGGCCGCCGCTGCGCTTGCGCTTGCCTGCGGTGCGCCGCCCCCCGCGCTCGCGCAGGCGCAAAGCGTCCAGACGCAAGGACAGGCGGTCGACCAGTCGGCGCCCCCGCCGGTCGTCGATCCACGTACGTTGTCCGAGAAGGACCGGCGCGCGTATGCCGATACGCTGCGGGCCGCGCGCGCCGACATCGAGCGCAAGCAATACGACACCGCCATCGCGTCGCTCGACCGGCTGATCACCGACCATCCGCGCGAGCCGCAGGCGCGCTTCATGAAGGGTCTCGCGCAAGCCGATGCCGGCCGGCGCGAGGACGCCATCGCGACGTTTCGCGCGCTGCTCGCCGACTTCCCCGAATTGCCCGAGCCGCGCAACAACCTGGCCGTGCTCTACGCGCAGAAGGGGGAATATGCGCAGGCGCGCGACGAGCTCGAGATCGCGCTGC
This sequence comes from Casimicrobiaceae bacterium, assembly GCA_035475895.1. Classification (GTDB taxonomy): domain Bacteria; phylum Pseudomonadota; class Gammaproteobacteria; order Burkholderiales; family Casimicrobiaceae; genus VBCG01. Next base: position 802 of record DATILY010000055.1, read on the forward strand.
GCGCGGCGCCCGATTACGCGGTGGCGCACGAGAACCTCGCCGACGTCTACGCGCGGCTCGCCGCCGATCATTACGAGCGTGTCGTGGAGCTCGACAAGCGCAACAAGACCGCGCCTGGCAAGCTCAAGCTGGCGCGCGAAGTCACCGCTGCAGCGGCAGCACCCTAGAACTTCGGAGATTCAATGCGCAAATCATTCTGGACGCTCGTCGTCCTGCCCCTCGCCTTTGCGGCCAGCGCAGCGCTCGCCGCCAATCCCCAGGTGGACATCGACACCACGGCGGGGACCATTCGCCTCGAGCTCTATCCCGACGCGGCGCCGAAGACCGTGGCGAACTTCCTCGAGTACGTCAAGGCGGGTCATTACGACGGCACGCAGTTCCACCGCGTGATTCCCGGCTTCATGATCCAGGGCGGCGGCTACACGGGCGAGTTCCGCGAGAAGCCGACGCGTCCGCCCGTTCCGATCGAATCCGAGCAAAGCGTGAAGGCCGGCCTGTCGAACGTGCCTGGCACGGTCGCGATGGCGCGCACGAGCGAGCCCAACTCGGCGACGTCGCAGTTCTTCATCAACGTCGCGAACAACCAGCGCCTGAACTTCCGCTCCGCCGACATGGCCGGATACGGTTACACCGTGTTCGGCAAGGTGGTCGGCGGCATGGAAGTCGTCAACAAGATCGCGCAGACGCCCACCGGTCCCGGCGGGCCCTTTCCAACCGATGTTCCCAAGGAGCGCGTGACGATCAAGTCCGCGCGCATCGTCAATGGCTGACCAACCCAAAGTGTTGCTGCACACGTCGATGGGCGACATCACGCTCGCGCTCGACGCCGACGACGCGCCCGCGACGGTCGAGAATTTCCTGCAGTACGTGCGCGACGGCCACTACGACAACACGGTGTTCCACCGCGTCATCGACGGATTCATGATCCAGGGCGGCGGCATGGAGCCTGGCATGAAGCAGAAGCCGACGCGTGGCCCGGTCGCCAACGAAGCGGGCAACGGCCTCAAGAATGCGCGCTACACCGTCGCGATGGCGCGCACGTCCGACCCGCATTCGGCCACGGCGCAGTTCTTCATCAACGTGGCCGACAACGCGTTTCTCGATCACAAGGGACCGAGCCCCCAGGGCTGGGGCTACTGCGTGTTCGGCAAGGTCGTCGAGGGCACCGACGTCGTCGACCGCATCAAGTCGGTGGCGACCGGCACTTCGGGGTTCCACCAGGACGTGCCGCGCGAGGACGTCGTGATCCTCAAGGCGGAGGAAGTCGCCGGCTGACGCGACAGGGGGTCGCCGAGCAGCCATGGCCGCCACCCTGCTGCTGTCGGACCTTCACCTGTCGCCCGCGCAGCCGCGCGCGGTGGCGGCATTCCTGGCGTTCGCGCGCGGCCCGGCGCGACGGGCGGCTGCGGTGTACATCCTGGGCGACCTGTTCGACTGGTGGGTGGGCGACGACCAGTTGCGCAACCGCTTCTATCGCCGCATTGCCGAGGCACTGCGCGGCATCCACGACGCCGGCGTGCCGCTGTTCGTCGCGCGCGGCAACCGCGACTTCCTCATCGGCCCCGCGTTCGCGGCCGCCACGGGCGCGACCCTGCTCGACGAGCGCACGGTGCGCGAGCTCGGTGGCGTGCGCACGCTGCTGACCCATGGCGACGAGCTGTGCACCGACGACCTCGCGTACATGCGCTTTCGCGCGCGCTCGCGCACGCCGGCGTGGCGCGACGACATCCTGAGCAAGCCGTACTGGATGCGCCGCGTGCTCGCATGGGTCATGCGCGCGCGTAGCCGCGCCGCCGTGGCGAACAAGCCCGAATCGATCATGGACGTGAACGATGCGGCGGTGGCGCAGGCGTTTCGCGCGCATGCCGTCAGCCGCCTCGTGCACGGTCACACGCACCGTCCCGCGCGGCACGTCGTGAACGTCGACGGTGTCGCATGCGAGCGCCACGTGCTGGCCGCCTGGCACGACGAGGGCCACTACCTCGAGATCGACGAGCGCGGCGTGCGCGTGCGCCGCGCCGACGCCGCGACGAGCTAGCGGGCTTCGAGCGCGCGCGCGAAGTCGTCGCGCAGGTCGGCGAGCTCCTCGATGCCCACCGACACGCGGATCAGCGACTCGGCGATGCCCATCTCGGCGCGGCGCGCCGGCCCCATCTCGTAATAGATCGTGTGCGCGACCGGTATGGCGAGCGTGCGGTTGTCGCCCAGGTTGGACGACAGCACCACCACCTGCAGCCGGTTGAGCACCGCGAACGGGTCGACGCCCGGCGCCAGCTCGAACGAGAACAGCGCGCCGCCCGCACGGAACAACGACCGCGCCAGGGCGTGCTGCGGGTGATCCGGGAGGCCTGGGTAGTGCACTTTCGCGACTTCCGGACGGGCCGCGAGCCACTCCGCGAGGGCCTGGGCGTTGGCGCACTGGCGGTCGAGCCGCAACGCCAGCGTCTCGGCTCCAACCGCCAGGTGATGGGCCTGCTCGGCCGTCAACGTGGCGCCGAAATCGCGCAACCCCTTCTTGCGCAGCTGCGTGATGCCCCACTGCCGCGGCTTCAGGCTGCGATAGCTTGGCGCGATGTTCGGATAGCTCGACCAGTCGAACAGTCCGGTATCGGTGAGCGCGCCACCCAGCGCATTGCCGTGCCCGCCGATGTACTTGGTCAGGGCGTTCACGACGAGGCCAGCCCCGACCTCGCGCGGACGGAAGAGCCATGGCGATGTCATGGTGTTGTCGACCACGTACAGCACGTTGCGCTGCCGGCACAGGTGTCCGATGCGGGCCAGGTCGGCCACCTGCGTGCGGGGGTTCGCGATCGTCTCCACGAAGACGAAGCGCGTGTTGTTAGTGAGCGCTCGCTCTACAGCGCTGACGTCCGTAGCGTCGACGAAGGACACGTCGATCCCGTGCCCGCCAAGCGTCTCCAACAGGCTGTTGGTGTTGCCGAACAGGTAGCTGCTGGATACGACATGGTCGCCGGCTTTGAGCAACGCGACGCCAAGAGCGCCGATCGCGGCCATTCCGGTGGCGAAGCACACAGTGGCCGCGCCACCCTCCATGGCGGTGAGCTTGGCCTCGAGCGCGGCCGTCGTGGGATTGCCCTGGCGCCCGTAGGCGTAGCCCGGCTGGCGATTCTGGAACACGGCCGCGAGGTCGTGGGCGTCGCTATAGCCGTAGGCAACCGAGAGGTGAAGCGGCTTGTGCAGCGCCCCATGCTCGGCGCCGCCCAGGCGATCGGCGTGAAGGATCGCGGTCGTGAAGCCGCGGGATGGCTGTTGGGTCATTCGTCGGTCCGGAAACAAAAAACCCGCTTGGCGGCCGCCAGGCGGGTTTCGTGTGCCCCGCCCGGTATCCCCAGGCTGGAGCGACCTCGCTTTAGCGGCATTTGTTAAGCGCCCGCAAGCTGCGGCTCAAATCGGCGCATGCGTATGATAGCACCGACGGTCGCACGCTTGCCAGCCAGTACCAAAAACATGCATCACTGTCGGTCCACCTTGCAACGCATGGCGTTGTTTCGCAAGGCGCCCGAGGCGGCCTCGCAGGTATCAGCGTTGAACGGTCCCGACCGCGCCCACGACCACCCTGGTGCTTGTCGGAACGCTTTACATGACTCCGGCGCCGCGCCCACCACAATCTTAAGTTTCAATGGCTTATGCTTCGGCACGGTTCCTGCTCATAGGTTCGCATCACCACGGGGGAACGTCATGAAACTCAAGAACATCCTAGTCTCCGCCTCGTTCGCAGCGGCCTCGATCGCAGCGCCGCTCGCATCCGCGGCGGCCATGGTCGGCGTGATCGGCTTCGGCGATGGCTTGGAAACCGTCAACCACGGCACCACGACGATCGTCCAAGGTCTCACTTCGATCGACATGTTCAATGGCGCAGGCCAGTCGACTGTCGCGCCGTGCCTGGGCGACTTCTCGGTTCTTGGCTGCCCGACGACGGGGCAAGCCACTGACTTCGCGTTTGGCGCCGGCGACCAGCTGGTGTTCACCGCAGGTCAATTCTCGTTCCACTTCACGCTCGTGCCGATCGCCGCTCCGACGGGCGTGCCGCTGAGCTGCACGCCGCTTGGCCCCGCGCAACAGTGCTCCGACAAGTGGACGTTCAACGGCATTGGCTACGTCCATGACAATACCAACACGTTCAACGACACGCTGGTGCTGATCAGCTTCGCGCTGACCGGCAACTGCATCGACATCAATAGCGACAACCAGTGCGACAGCACGTGGGGCGGCACGTACGCCTCGACGATCACGGCCACGGGGCAGACGCGTCTGGTGCCCGAGCCCGGCACGCTGGCACTGGTCGGTCTCGCAATTGCAGCCGCCGGGTTCGGCCGCCGCAAGATGCGCTAGCACCAGTCGCTTCGCATCAAACGACCCCGCCGCATGGCGGGGTTTTTTTTCGCCCGCGCCACACGGCCGCAGTTCGGCTCCTCAACGGTATGTCGTCGATTTTGACAAGGCGCCATGCACCGCCGTACTTGACACTCGTTCAAGATTCGACGAAACAAGTGCTTGACGCGCATGGCACATTGGATGCTTCGCCCTTTGACACTCCGTCACGCAGCGACCACAGAGGTCAGCCATGCAACTCAGAATCCTGAAAATGAGCCTCGGCGCCCTCGCAGCCGCCTGGGTTCTGTCCCCGGCTCAAGCTGCCCCCATGACGGGGCTGATCGGCTTCGGCGATGGCCTCCAAACCACGCTGGCATTGCCCACTACGATCGTCAATGGATTGACGACGATCGACATGTTCAACCAGCCGGGTGCCTCGACGGTCGGTCCATGCCTGGGCGACTTCGCGTCGCTTGGTTGCCCCACTACGGGTCAGGCGACCGACTTTTCGTTCGGCAACGGCGATCAGATCGTCTTCACCGCCGGCTCGTTCGTCTTTCACTTCCTGACCGTACCCAACGCGCCGCCGGTGGGGGAACCACTGGTCTGCGTGCCGCGCGGAACGGTGCAGCAGTGCTCCGACAAATGGACGTTCAACGGCGTCGGGTACGTCCATGACACGACCAACACGTTCACCGACACGCTGGTGCTGATCAGTTTCGCTCTGACCGGCAACTGCATCGATTCCAACAACGACAATGCGTGCGACAGCAACTGGGGCGGCAACTATGCCTCGACCATCACGGCAACCGGTCAGACGTTGGAGGTTCCCGAACCCGCATCGATGGCGCTGATCGGGCTGGGCCTGCTTGCGCTCGGCGCGACGCGGCGCCGCCGCCAGTCGTAAGCAGCCGGACCATGTTCTTCCGGGCCGACGGGCGACCGTCGGCCCGTTGTTTTTGAGGCACGCACGGTCTGCGCCGCCGGATTGTGCGGCGTACGCCACTGGACTAAATTGATCCAAGCGTCCATATAAGCTCCATGAGCCGCCGCGCCACGCCCCGCCCGACCACCGCGCACGATTCGGCGCCGAAGGCGGCCGCGTCACCCGAGGCCCTTGCCGGGCCCGCCTTGCGCACGTTCTTCGCGATCGCCGAGGCATGGCGTCTCAGCAACGAGGAGTCGATGCGCCTGCTCGGCGATCCGCCGCGCTCCACGTTCTACGAATGGAAGCGCGCGGGCGATGGCCGCCTTACCCGGGACACGCTCGAACGCATCTCGTACGTGCTGGGGATCTACAAGGCGCTCCAGATCCTGCTGTCGGACGCGGCGGCGGCGGACGGCTGGATTCGCAAGCCGAACACGGCGCCGCTCTTCGGCGGCCGCCCGGCGCTCGATCGCCTGCTGTCCGGCAACGTCGGCGACCTCTTCGTGGTGCGCCAGTACCTCGACGCCGTCCGTGGCGGCGGTTGAGCGGCTGCGGCTGGTCGCCTGGCATCCTTCCCATCGCCTCGTTCCCAGCCGCTTTCCTCCGGTAGGTTTGTTCGACCGCGTAGCGCGGCCGGAGGACCTCGATGCGGTGTACGCGCTGGAAGCGCTGACCAACGACCGTGTACGCGACGAAGCGGGCGATCTCGCCTTGGTGGATCCGTCCGAGCGGATCACCGGGCCGGGCACGACGCCCATCATGGCCGCGTTCACGCACCTCAATCCGGAAGGCAGCCGCTTTTCCGACGGACTGTTCGGCGTGTACTACTGCGCGCGCGAGTTGCCGACGGCGCTTGCGGAGGTCCGCTACCACCAGGAGCGCTTTCTGCGTCGCACGCAGGAGGGAGCGTTGCGGCTCGAGATGCGGCTCTACCTGGCCGACCTCGACGGACGCCTGGTGGACGTGCGCAACCGTCCGAACGTGCATGCACCCGATGACTACACGGCAAGCCAGGCGATCGGTCGCGACCTGCGTGCCGGGCAGCGTGACGGCGTCCTCTACCGCAGCGTGCGCGCGCCGGCCGGACAATGCGCCGCGGTGTTCAGGCCGCGCGTGCTGTCGCGCTGCCGCCAATCACGGCATTTCGCGCTGCACTACGATGGCGAGCGCATCGTCGCCGTGACCGAGCTCAAGGGCGTGTGGTCCGCGACGACGCCGCGGTAGCGTCCGCCGCACCGACAGTTCCGCTTTCCCGCGCGACCAAGGCGCGAAGATGCGCTGAGCTCCCTTGCCTGGATACGCCGCGCGATTCACGCACCCAAGGCCCCGCGCGGTCCGCTCACGAACGGGAGGTCGGCCGGGGCACGGGAATAGAAGCGCAACGGTCGATGCGCTTCCTTGCTGAGGCCGATGCGCGTCGTAACGCCGATGGACGCGCGTGGCGCGCCGTCCGTCGCGAGCCACAACGGGCCCGGTGCGCACAGGTCGGTGCCGTCGAGCGTGCGGTCGATCGCCAGCGCGGACGCCAGGCGGCCGGGACCGCGCGCGAGATCGCGCAGGACGCGCGACGATCGCCGTCGCTCCATGAGCGCGATGCCCTCGTGCGGAACGAGCGCGCGCACGAGCACGCCCGCGCCGACGCCGCGCGTTTCCGCGCTCACGTTCACGGCATACCAGCAGCCGTAGATGAAGTACACGTAGGCATGGCCGCGCTCGAGGAAGAGCGAGCGGTTGCGCGGCGTTTCACCGCGAAAGGCATGGGCTGCGGCGTCGCCGACGAGGTACGCCTCGGTTTCGACGATGCGTCCGCTCACGCGGCCGTCGGCGTGATCGCGCACGAGATACTGGCCGATGAGGAAGCGCCCGAGCGCAACGGCGTCCACCGGCAGCGCGCGGCGCGCGAGGGGCCGCAGCCTGCCTCGCCCGCCCGGCTCCGCCCCCGCCATGCGCGGGTCAGGAATCGGCGGGCTCGCCCGAGGCGACCTCGAGCTTCGCTTCGTCGAGCAGATCCTCGGTGTCGCGCTTCTCGTCGCGGTGTGCGGCCAGGTACGACAGGTAATCGGACGTGATGTCGCCGGTGATGTAGCGACCGTCGAAGCATGACGCCTCGAACGTGGTCAGCCGCGGATTCACGGCGCGCACGGCGTTCATCATCGCATCGAGGTCCTGGTAGACCAGCAGATCGGCGCCGATCTCGCGTGCGATCTCTTCCTCGGTGCGTCCGGTCGCGACCAGCTCGTCCTGGTTCGGCATGTCGATGCCGTACACGTTCGGAAACCGCACCGGCGGGCTCGCCGACGCGAAGTACACCTTGCGCGCGCCGGCATCACGGGCCATCTGCACGATCTCGCGCGACGTGGTGCCGCGCACGATCGAATCGTCCACCAGCAGCACGACCTTGTCCTTGAATTCCATGCCGATCGGGTTGAGCTTCTGGCGCACGCTCTTCTTGCGCATCGCCTGTCCCGGCATGATGAACGTGCGGCCGATGTAGCGATTCTTGACGAAGCCTTCGCGATAGACCTTGCCGAGCTGGTTCGCGAGCTCGAGCGCATACGGCCGGCTCGAATCGGGGATCGGGATGACGACGTCGATGTCCTGCGCTGCCGGGATCGCGCGGATCTTGCGCGCGAGCTCGCCGCCCATGTTGAGCCGCGACTCGTACACGGACGCGCCATCCATCACGGAGTCGGGCCGGGCCAGGTAGACGTACTCGAAGATGCAGGGGTTGAGCGTGGCGTTGTCCGCGCACTGCCGCGCGTGGAAGCCTCCGGTCTGGTCGACGAAGATCGCTTCGCCGGGGCCCACGTCGCGCAGGACCGAGAAGCCGAGCGGCTCGAGCGCCACGGATTCGGACGCAGCAAGGTATTCGCCGCCGCCCATCGCTTCGTTGACGCCGATGATGAGCGGACGAATGCCGTACGGGTCGCGGAACGCGAGCATGCCGTAGCCGGCGATCATCGCGACCACCGCGTACGCCCCGCGGCAGCGCCGGTGCACGCCCGCGACCGCCTTGAAGATCGCATCCGGATCCAGGCGGTGATGCTGCGCGGCGCGCTCGAGCTCCAGCGCGAGCACGTTGAGCAGCACTTCGCTGTCCGAATTGGTGTTGACATGGCGAAAGTCGAGCTGGAAGAGCTCGCGCTTGAGCGCCTCGCTGTTGGTGAGGTTGCCGTTATGCGCGAGCGTGATGCCGAACGGCGAATTGACGTAGAACGGCTGCGACTCCAGTTCCGAGAACGCGGAGCCGGCGGTGGGATAGCGACAATGCGCGATGCCCGCGTTGCCGATGAGGTCGCGCATGTTGCGCGTGCGGAACACGTCGCGCACGTAGCCCGGCCCCTTGTACATGTGGAACATCGGGCCTTCGCTCGTGACGATGCCCGCCGCGTCCTGGCCCCGGTGCTGCAGCAGCAGCAGGCCGTCGTACAACAGCTGGTTGACCGGCGTATGCGCAACGACGCCGACGATCCCGCACATGGTCTTACGCTTTCAGCTCACCGGGACGAGCGTGCCCCGGAGACGAGTAGTCGAGGGCGTCCGCCCAGGCGCGCGGCAGATACGCCGCGACCACCAGGGCAGCCGCCACCAGCGGGCCTGCCAGCAACGAGTCCTGCCACCACGCGCTGCGTGGCAGGCTCGTCAGGCCCGCGAACAGCACGAAGGCGATCACCACGAGCAGGCCCCGTGCCAATCCGAATATGGAGCCGAGGAAGCGATCCACAAAGCCCAGCCCGACCGCCCGCACCGCCTTGGCGAGCGGCCAGGCGATGAGCGAGCCGGCCACGAGGCTGGCCACCAGGATCAGCGCGAACGCGATGAGATAGCGAACCGGCACGCTGCCGAAGCTGACGGGCAGCCAGTTGCCGACCGTCGGGGTGAAGGTGATCGCGGCGAAAATGCCGACCACCCAGGCGGCCAGCGCGATCACCTCGCGGATGACGCCGCGCACGAAGGCGAACAGGGTGGAAAGGCCCACGATGACGAGCACGCCGATGTCGAAGGCCGTCACGAGTGAGCGGCGGCCACGATGCCGTTCTGACCCTCGGCCTTCAGCTTGTCGCGCGCCGCGGTGGCGGCCTCGCGGCTCGGATACGGACCCACGCGGACGCGCCACAGCGTGCCCTTGCTCGTCTTGTACGGCTCCGTGTACGCGGTGTAGCCGGCGCGCTTGAGACGTCCTGCGAGTGCGTTGGCCCCCTTGTCGTCGGAGAACGCCGCCAGCTGGACGGCGAACGGCCCGTTGGACGACGGTGAAGACGCCGCTGGCGCGGCCGCTTTGGCAGGCGGCGCCGGCGGTGCGGATGAGGGGCTCGTCGACGGTGCGGCCTTCGCCGTCACGACCGGTGTGCCTGGCGCCGGGGACGGCGCCGCGACGACGCTGTTGGCGGGAGACGCCGGCGCTGGAGCCGGCGAGGTCGCCAAGGGCGCCGCCGCGTCCTTCGCCGGGCCGCGCGCGTCCGGCGCGCCCGGCGCAGCGGTCACGGGTGGCAGGCTCTTGGCTTCGCTCGGCGGCGCGCCTTTGTTGTCGACCGCCGCAGCGACCTTGTTGTCAGTTGCGTTCGCGCCTTTGTCGCCTGCCGCGGCGTCCTTGTCCGTCAGCCGCGTGTCGTATCTGGGCCGCGCAGCTTCGGCGGCCTTGGCGGCATCCGGAGCGTTCGCGTCGCGTGTTGCCTTGGCGCTGTTGCCGCCGCTGTCCTTGGCGTCGGCGGGGCGACTGCCCGCCGGCTTGTCCGTCTTGGCCGGATCGTTGAGGCGATTGACGAACTTGCCGTCGTCGACGGGCGGGATCTTGACGGCGACGTCTTCACCCAACGGCCGCGGCTCGCTCTCGAGCAGCATCGGAACGATCACCGCAGCCGCAAGCGCCAGCACGACCGCGCCCACCAGCCGGCGGCGCGCGCGGCGGCGCAGTTCGTCGACGTTGATGTCTTCGGTGAGGTCGGGCACCGCAGGGCTACCGTTGGAGGGCGGCAAGCGCAGCCGCGACGGTGAGGAAGGATCCGAAGGCCACGATTCTATCAGCGTCGACCGCCTCGCTTCGTGCCTTGGCGAGTGCGTCGGCGACGCTGGTGCATTCGACGATCGACTCGTCCGCGACGCCGCGCGCGCGCAGGTGCGCGGCCAGGACGCCGGCCGTTGCGCCCCGCGGTCCGGGCAGCGGCGCGACGAACCACCGGTCGATGCGCGCGCGCACGGCATCGACCACGGTTGCGATGTCCTTGTCCGCCAGCATGCCGAACACCGCGAGCGTGCGTGGATGAAAACCCATGTCGCCGAGCGTGGCCGCGAGCATGCGCGCTGCCTGCGGGTTGTGCGCCACGTCGAGCACGATGGTCGGACGGCCCGGAATGACCTGGAAGCGGCCGCGCAGCGCAACGCTCGTCAAGCCTGTGCGCACGGCGCCCGCATCGACCGGAAGGCGTTGCGCGAGCAGTCCGAGCGCCGCCATGGCGGTCGAGGCATTGGCGAGCTGGTAACGGCCGCGCAATGCGGGCATCGGCAGCCCGTAGCGCTCGCCACCCGGGCCGCGGTAGCGCCATTGCGTCCCTTGGTCGACATAGTCGAAGCCTTCGCCGAGCCGCAGCAGCGCCGCACCGAGTCGTTCGCCCGCCGCAAGCACGGAGGCCGGCGGGTCGCGTTCACCGACCACCGCCGGGCGGCCCGCGCGCAGGATGCCCGCCTTCTCCGCGCCGATCGCTTCGCGGGTGTCACCCAGGAAGTCCTGGTGGTCGAGGTCCACGGTGGTGATGACCGCGACATCGGCATCGACCAGGTTGACCGCGTCGAGTCGGCCGCCCAGCCCGACTTCGAGCACCAGCGCATCGAGCGGCTGCTGCGCGAACAGCATGAGCGCTGCCAGCGTGCCGAACTCGAAATAGGTGAGCGGCGTCGGGGGTGTCGCGTCGACGCGGGCACGCTCGACTGCCGCGAACGCGCTCATGAGCGTGGCGTCGGTCGCGGGCTGGCCGTCGATGCGCACGCGCTCGTTGTAACGCGCCAGGTGCGGCGACGTGTAGAGCCCGACGCGATAGCCGGCGGCGCGCAGCATCGCGTCGAGGAACGCGCACGTGGAGCCCTTGCCGTTGGTGCCTGCGACGACGATGACGGGCACGTCGAGCGCAACGCCGAGCCGCTGGTACACCGCACGCACGCGGTCGAGCCCCATGGCGATCGACTGCGGATGCAGCGTCTCGAGATAGGCCAGCCATTCGGCCAGCGTGTCGAACGCCTTCACCGGATGCGGGCGTGTCAGCGCGGCGGCAGCCGCTAGTGCGTCGGTGCGGGCTGGCGCGTCAGGAGCGCAAGCAGCCGCGCGAGCTCGTCGCGCAGCTTGCGCCGGTCCACGATGAGGTCGATCGCGCCCTTGTCGAGCAGGAATTCGGCGCGCTGGAAGCCGTCGGGCAGCTTTTCGCGCACGGTCTGCTCGATGACGCGCGGTCCGGCGAAGCCGATCAGCGCGTTGGGCTCGGCGAGGACGAGATCGGCGACGAATGCGAACGACGCCGACACGCCGCCCATCGTGGGATCGGTGAGGATGGACACGAACGGCAGCTGCGCCCGCGTGAGCTCCTGCAGCACCGCCGTCGTCTTTGCCATCTGGAACAGCGAGCTGACGCCCTCCTGCATGCGCGCGCCGCCGGACGCCGACACGCACACGAACGGCACGCGATTCTCGTACGCGACGCGCACGCCGCGCACGAACCGCTCGCCCACCACCGAGCCCATCGAGCCGCCCATGAAGCCGAACTCGAACGCGGCCAGGACGAGGGGAACGCTCTTGACGCTGCCCTGCATGACGACGAGCGCATCGGTCTCGCCGGTTTCCTCGAGCGCCGCTTCGAGCCGCTCCGAGTACTTCTTCTGGTCGCGGAACTTGAGGCTGTCCATCGGCACGACTTCCGAGCCGATCTCGAAGCGGCCTTCGGCGTCGAGCAGCTGCTCCACGCGCTCGCGCGCCGGGATGCGATTGTGGTAGTTGCACTTCGGGCAGACGTCGAGGTTCTTCTCGAGGTCGGTGCGATACAGCGTCGCCTCGCACGATGGACACTTGACCCACAGGCCCTCGGGCACCGGCGTGCGCCGCTCGCCCGGGTTGCTCTTGATGCGCGGCGGCAGGAGCTTCTGTAACCAGCTCATCGCATCAGCCTGCGCGCTGCGCTCACGCTGCCGGCGCCGGCTCGCGGGCGTCGAGCGCGCGGCGGATGCCGGCGAGCCAGGCGCCGACGCGTGCGGCGGCTTCGGCGGGCGGGCCGGATTCGATTTCCTGGACGACGCGGCTGCCGATCACCACGGCATCGGCATGCGCTGCGATCGCTTGCGCGCTCGCCGCGTCGCGAATCCCGAATCCCACGCCGATCGGCAGTGCGACGTGGCGGCGGATGGTCGCGAGCTTGCGCGCCACTTCCGCCGTATCGAGATTGCCCGCGCCCGTGACGCCCTTGAGCGAGACGTAATAGACGTAGCCGCGTGCGAGCTTCGCGATGGCCGCGACGCGCGCGTCCGGGGTGGTGGGGGACAGGAGGAAGATGAGCGCGATGTCCCGCGCCGCAAGCAGTGCCGCGAACGGTTCGGCTTCCTCGGGCGGGTAGTCCACCACCAGGACGCCGTCCACGCCGGCCTCACACGCGGCGTCCGCAAACGCTTCGACGCCCATTGCCTCGATCGGATTCGCGTAGCCGAACAGCACGATCGGCGTATCGGCGTCGCCCGCGCGAAACGCGCGGGTGACCGCCAGCACGTCGCGCAGGCTCACGCCCTGCGCCAGCGCACGCTCGGAGGCGCGCTGGATGACGGGCCCGTCGGCCATCGGGTCGGAGAACGGCACGCCGAGCTCGAGGATGTCCGCACCTGCGTCGACGAGGGCGTGCAGGATCGCCGGCGTTGCCGCCAGCGAAGGATCGCCGACCGTGACGTACGGGACGAGCGCGGTGCGCGCTGCCTCGCGCAACTGCGCGAACGTGACGTCGATGCGGTTCATGCCGCGCCGTGCGCGCGTCCGCCGCGGTTCGTGCCGGAGCCGAAATCCAGGCCCGAGCGCTCGGCCACCGTCGCCATGTCCTTGTCGCCGCGGCCGGAGAGGTTGATCAGCAGGATGCGGTCGCGCGGCAGCGTGGGCGCGAGCTTCTTGGCGTACGCCAGCGCATGGGACGACTCGAGCGCCGGGATGATGCCTTCGATTCGGCAGCATTCGTGGAACGCCGCGAGTGCCTCGTCGTCGGTGATCGAGACGTACGCGGCGCGACCGGCGTCCTTGAGCCACGCGTGCTCGGGTCCGACGCCGGGATAGTCGAGCCCCGCGGAAATCGAATGCGTTTCGACGATCTGCCCGTTGGCGTCCTGGAGCAGATACGTGCGATTGCCGTGCAGCACACCCGGCCGGCCTGCGGTGAGCGACGCGGAATGACGGCCGCTCGCGATGCCTTCGCCGGCCGCTTCGACCCCCACCAGCTGCACGTCGGGCTTGCCAAGGTACGGATGGAAGATGCCCATCGCGTTGCTGCCGCCACCGACGCATGCGATCACATAGTCGGGGTCGCGCCCGGCGGCCTGCGGCATCTGCACGAGGCATTCGCGTCCGATCACGCTCTGGAAATCGCGCACCATCATCGGATACGGATGCGGGCCGGCGACCGTGCCGATGATGTAGAACGTGTTCTCGACGTTGGTGACCCAGTCGCGCATCGCTTCGTTCAGCGCGTCCTTGAGCGTGCGGCTGCCGGAGTCGACCGGCACCACGGTGGCGCCGAGCAGCTTCATGCGGAAGACGTTCTGCGCCTGGCGCTTCACGTCCTCCGAGCCCATGTAGACGACGCACTGCATGCCGAAGCGCGCAGCGACGGTGGCCGTCGCGACGCCGTGCTGGCCCGCGCCGGTCTCGGCGATGACGCGCGGCTTGCCGAGCCTTCGCGCCAGCAGCGCCTGCCCCATGCAGTTGTTCACCTTGTGCGCGCCGGTGTGGTTCAGGTCCTCGCGCTTGAGCCACAGCTGCGCGCCGCCGAGCAGGCTCGACCAGCGCTGCGCGTGATACACCGGCGAGGGACGGCCGACGTAGTGCTCGAGCTCGTAGGCGAACTCGGCCACGAACTCCGGATCGTCGCGATAGCGGGCGTACGCGGCGTTGAGCTCCTCGAGCGCGCGAATGAGGGTCTCGGCGACGAACACGCCCCCGTACGGACCGAAGTGCCCGCGCGCGTCGGGCAGCGCGTAACCACTGGCGCCGGCGACGTCAGTCACGATGGGGCGTCCCCCATTCCATCCGGTTGATCGGCACTGCGCACTCCTCGCATGAAGGCCGCGATGCGCGCGGGGTCCTTGCGTCCCCGCCGCACCCGGCCGTCGGCATCGCGCTCCTCCACGCCGGAGGACACGTCGACCGCGAACGGCCGCACCCGCCGGATCGCCTCGACGACGTTGTCCGGCGTCAGGCCGCCCGAGAGCACCAGCGGAACCGGCAGGGCGGCCCTGATCTTGGCGGTGAGTCGCGACCAGTCGAACGCGTGGCCCGTGCCGCCCGGCAGATCGCCCGGCCGGAAGGCGTCGAAGAGAAGGCCGGCGGCGTCGTCGAATTGCGACGCGCATTCTAGCAAATCGACCCCTTCGCGCACCGGGATGGCCTTCAGGTACGGCCGCCCGAAGCTGCGGCACAGCGCTGCGGGCTCGTCGCCGTGGAACTGCAGTGCGTCGAGCGCAAGCCCCGCGAGGGCTGCGCGTACGTGCGCAGGATCGGGGTCGACGAACAGGCCCACGCGCGCCACGAACGGCGGCAGTGCCGCGCTGATCGCCTGCGCCTGCGCGAGCGAGATGCAGCGCGGCGTGCCCGGCCAGAACACGAGCCCGATCGCGTCGGCACCTGCGCGCGCGGCGGCAACGCCATCGTCGACGCGCGTGATGCCGCAGATCTTGACCCGCGTACGCATGACTCAGGCACCCGCGGGCAGCAGGCCCACGGTCCGGTGCGTCGCAGGAAGGCCGTGCACCGGATCGTATTCCGCCCCCGTGAAGTACAGGCCGTCCGGCGCGAACGTCGCGGCACCGCGCGTGCGATCGCGTGCGGCGAGCAGCTCGCCCATCCAGGCGGCCGGCTGCCGACCCGACCCGACCGTGACGAGCGCGCCGACGATGTTGCGCACCATGTGCTGGAGAAACGCGTTGGCCGTGAAATCGAAGCGGATGAGGTCGCCGTCACGCGCGACCGTAAGTGCCCGCAGGGTCTTCACCGGCGTCTTCGCCTGGCATTCCGCCGCCCGAAAAGCCGAGAAGTCGTGCGTGCCGATCAGCCGCTGCGCCGCTTCGCCCATCGCAGGGACCTCGAGCGGCCGATGGTACCAGCCGGCCCTGCCGGCCCACAGGCCGGGACGCTGAGGGCGATTGAGCAGCAGGTAGGTGTAATGGCGGGCATGCGCGGCGAAGCGCGCGTGGAATTCCGCCGTCACGGGTTGCGCCCACAGCACGGCGCTCGTGCGCGGCAGATGCGCGTTCACGCCGCGGACCCACGCGGAATCCGGGCGTGCGACGTCCGTATCGAAATGCGTCACCTGGGCTGTCGCGTGCACGCCGGCGTCAGTGCGTCCAGCCGCCGTCACGGCAACCGGCTGGCCGGCAACGGCGCGCAGCGCGTGCTCGAGCGCGTCCTGCACCCCGCAGCCATCAGCCTGCGACTGGAAGCCGCAGAACGCGCGGCCGTCGTATTCGAGGCAGAGGGCGATTCGCAAAAGAAAAAACGGCGGGCCGCTGCGCGACCCGCCGTTCCATCGGAGGTTTTACGCGAGCTTGGAGAGCAGCGACTGCGCTTCGGACTTCTGCTGGTCGTCCCCTTCGTGCAGCACTTCCTGCAGGATCTCGCGTGCGCCTTCGAGGTCGCCCATCTCCTGGTATGCCTTGGCGAGGTCGAGCTTCGTAGCGGCGTCGTGCCACTGGCCGTCGAGCACCGAAGGCGTCGGGTCTTCGTAGGTGGAGCGGTCCGGGTCGAAAGACAGGTCGAGCTTGTCGAGCTCGAGCGCGGCGGCCGGACGCGTCAGCTGCGCCGGGGCAGCGCCGACGCTCTCGAGCACGGGCTCGCGCGGCGCGGTGGATTGCGGCTTCATCGGCGCCGGCTTCTCGGCGTCGTCGAGATGGAAGTCGAGGTCGTACTTGGGCGCTTCGCGCGGCGCCTCGGGCTTTTCGGCATGCCTCGATTCGAGGCTGATCTTGCTCGCGGCAAGCGCGCCGGCCAATGCGGCGGTGGCGGCGCCGGCGGCATCGGCCGCGGAAGCACGTGGCCGCGCTTGAGGCTCGGCGCTGGCCACGGGTGCGACGGTCTTGGTGCTCCGGGCGAGCGCATCGTCGGCGCCGGCGAGGATGTCGGCCGGCGATTTCGGCTTCGCGCCCGAAGTCGGCGAGATCGAGATCTCCTCGTCGATCATGTTGTCGAGCGGACGCTCGGCGTGCAGGACGGGTTCGGGCGAGCGCTCCATCGGCGCATGCGCGACGTCGGTGACCCGCGGCTCGAGCGGCGCAGGCGGCGTGCCGCCTTCGCTGAACATCGGATTGTTCGGATCGAGCTGGCGGCCGAGCGCGACGGCCTTCTGCCACACCTCGCCCTGCCCCTGGCTGACGGCATACAGTTCCGACGCCACGGTCTCGAACGCGGACGGCTTGTTGTGCTGCGCGTGGATCTCCAGGAGCTTGAGGTAGATCTCCTGGCGCTGCGGGTCCTTCTTGAGCGCATCCTTGAGGATCTCTTCGGCTTGCGCATCGCGGCCATACGCGAGATACACCTCGGCTTCGGCGATCGGATCGACTTCGTCGGTGTCGATGTTGCCGAGGCCTTCGCGGCTGAAGTCACTGGCAAGCGAGTTGTCGCCGGTGTTGACGACGCCACCGCCGGTGGAACCGAACACCGTGTTGGTCTTGATGTCGGTGCCCGAGATGATGCTGTCCTCGAACTTGGTCGTCTTGCGGCGGCGCGCGCTCACCAGCACCGCGATACCCGCGATGATGGCCAGCACGCCGGCACCGATGGCCCAGCCGGGCATGTTGCCGAGCAGGTCTTCGAAGAAGCCGGGTGCTTCACGCGTGGGCGCCTTGGTCGGCGCCTTCGTGGGCGACTTGCCCTTGTCGGTGGTGGTGGTCTTGGCGGTGTCGCTCGTCGTGCTGCTGTCCGTCGGCGTGGTCGCCGCCGGGGATGTCGTTGCAGCGGGCGGCGTGGCAACGACCGGCGGCGGCTCTGCAGCCTTGGGCGGTTCGCTCGTCGCCGCGGGCGCAGGAGCAGGCTCGGCGGCCTTCGGCGGCTCGCTCTTCGGCGCGGCACTCGCGGGCGGCGTTGCAGCCGGCGGCGTGACGGCAGGCGCGGTCGGCGCGGCGCCGACCGGAGCCGGCGCGACGCTCGGCGCGGCGGCCGTGGTGATGGGCGCCGTCGGCGTGGGCGTGCTGGCGCCTGCCTTCGACTTGGCGGCATCCGCCTGCAACTGGGACATCGTGCCGCTGCGCAGGTCGAGCGAGCGGCGCATGTCCTGCACCATCTTCTCGAGCTCGGCGATGCGCGCTTGCGCTTCGCGCAACTGGTTCTCGCGTGCGACGGCATCCTCGCCGGCAGCGGCGCGACCGGCGCGGCCTTCGCGCGACACGCGCACCTGATCGCGGCCAGCCGGCGCGGCCGGCGTCGCTTCCTGCACGGACGTGCCGATGCGGCCGCCCGACTCGCGTCCGCCCGCACCTTCGGCGGCGGGCACGTTGGCGGCCACGCGATCGCGATACGTGCGCCAATCGGAGGCCTGCACGCTCACGAGCTTCGTGGCTTCCGCAGGCTGCGTAGCCGTCGCGTCGGCGTTCGACGGCACCGTCAGGATGCTGCCGGTGCGCAGGCGATTCATGTTGCGCCCGTCGAATGCGTTCTCGTTGGCGCGGAACATCGCGACCAGCATCTGATCGAGCGTGATGTCGGCGGGCTTGACCTGCCCGGCGATCTTGGAGAGCGTGTCGCCGCGCTTGACCGTGTAGCTGCCTTCGGGCGCGGGAGCGGCACCTTGCGGCGTTGGCGCAGCGGCGAGCGGCTCGGTGCGTGCGCTGCCCGCACGCGGTGCTGCGGTGGCCGTCGTGCGTGGCGGCGTGACGGGCTCGGCGGCGATTGCCGTGGCGCCCGTCCCCGGCGGATCGAGCAGGAACGTGTATTCGCGGACCACGCGGCCGGCGGACCAGTTGAGCTCGACCATCAGGTCGAGGAACGGCTCCTGCACCGAGACCGGCGAGGTCACGCGCAGGTAAGGCGTGCCGTTGACGTTCTCGACGACGATGCGCGTGCGCGCGAGCGCGCCTTGATACGTCAGGTTGTTCTGGCGATACAGGTTCGGATCGGCGACGCGCGCCGTCAGCGAATCGAGCTCGTCCTTGGAAGCGGACGTGAGCTCGATGCGTGCGGACAGCGGCTGTCCGAGCGCGGAATCGACGGTGAGCCTGCCCAGCCCGAGCGCGAACGCGGTGCCCGGCAGCGCGAGCGCGCTCGCGACCAGCCCGGAGGTGATTAGTGGTTTTGCGCGCATGCCGATTCCTTCATGAGACAAGCTCAAGCTAACATAACATCATGGATTTAGCGGTGCAAGCTAAACCCCGGTGTTAGCTTGGCTGCTTGTGAGCCACAATGTGCCGCGCTGCGGCATGTTGCCGCCAACGTTCAACGCGACCGCTAATCCTAGGCCGCATCCGGCCCGCGCGCCACAAGCTGTTGTGGCCTGCACGCAAAGACGCACTGTTGCATCGATGCGATGACGCGCAAGCAAGCGACCCCCCGTTGCCGGGCCGCGTCATCGGAAGGGCAGAAACGCCCGGAAAACCACATGACGAGGCTCGACAGCGCAGCCTGTCAGCAAGGGTCGTGCCCGACGCGACCCGCACGGCGTCCGGGCGTACGCTCACCGATCGAGCAGGATGCGCAACATGCGCCGCAGCGGCTCGGCGGCGCCCCATAGAAGCTGGTCGCCGCAGCTGAACGCCCCCAGGAAGCCCGGACCCAGGTCGAGCTTGCGCAGGCGTCCGACCGGAATGTCGAGACGCCCCGTGACGGCGGCGGGGGTGAGCTCCCGCATGCTGGCATCGCGGGTGTTCGGGACCACGCGGACCCATTCGTGCGCCTCGGCAAGGAGCCGCTCGACGCGCGCCAGGGGCAGGTCCTCGCGCAGCTTGATCGTGAGCGCCTGCGAGTGACACCGCATGGCGCCCACCCGCACGCAGATCGACTCTACGGGGATCGCCGGAACGCCCGGACCGCCGCGTCCCAGGATCTTGTTGGTCTCGGCACCACCCTTCCATTCCTCCCGGCTCATGCCATTGCCGAGGTCCTTGTCGATCCACGGGATGAGGCTCCCGGCGAGCGGCACGCCGAAGTGCTCGGTGGGAAAACGCTCGTCGCGCAGGATGCCCGCGACCTCGCGGTCGATGTCGAGGATCGACGACTGCGGATCGGCGAGCAGCGACTTGGCGGCCAGGTGCGCTTCGCCCATCTGGGCCAGCAGTTCCCGCATGTTCTGGGCGCCCGCCCCCGATGCCGCCTGATACGTCATGCACGTCATCCATTCGATCAGGTCGGCCTGCAGCAATCCGGCGAGCGCCATCATCATCAGGCTTACCGTGCAGTTGCCGCCGATGTAGTCGCGCACGCCCCGGGCGAGCGCGGCGTCGATGACGTGGCGGTTGACCGGGTCCAGGATGATCACCGCGTCGTCGCTCATGCGGAGCGCGGATGCGGCGTCGATCCAGTAGCCGCGAAATCCGGCTGCGCGCAGCTTCGCGTGCATGGCGCTGGTCCAGTCGCCGCCCTGGCAGGTGACCACCGCATCGAGACCGTCGAAGGCGGCAGGATCGTGCGCGTCCCGCAACGGCG
Source organism: Casimicrobiaceae bacterium (assembly GCA_035475895.1). GTDB lineage: Bacteria > Pseudomonadota > Gammaproteobacteria > Burkholderiales > Casimicrobiaceae > VBCG01. The sequence continues at coordinate 20,922 of DATILY010000055.1, forward strand.
CGCTGGCGCGACCGACGGCCGGGGCAGTCCCGCCGCGATTGGAGGTGGAGAAGAAGACGGGGTCGATGCGCTCGAAATCGCGCGACTCGACCATCCGCTGCATGAGCACGGAGCCGACCATCCCGCGCCAGCCGACGAAACCTACTCGCATGAAACCCACCTGCCCCGCATTCTTCGTCGCGTCCCCGCCGCTCGCGGGGACGAAGCGGTGGCGACGCGACCGTCAGGTCGTCTTGATCGTCTTTTTGGTCGTCGCGGCGAGCGCGGCGATGGCGTGCGCGCACCCGCGCATGGCGCGGGCGATGAGCGTTGCAGCGAGGGACGATTCGATGCGCACACGTGAATCGTATCACGGTGCTGCGGCGAGACAGCTCCCGGTCTGGCTTCCGTGCAGCGTTGCTGCGCGAGACAGGTCCCGGTCTGACTTCCATGCAGCGTTGCTGCGGCGAGACAGGTCCCGGTCTGGCTTCCATGCAGCGTTGCTGCGGCGAGACGGGGTAGCCCGCTCCGGCTTCGTGAATCAGGCGCCTGCGCGGGCTACCCCGCCTCGCCGCGAAACGCGCTCATCAGCGCAGCTCGCGCCAGCGCGTGCCGGCAAACCGCATTTACGCTGCGCCAACATGGCTGCCCGGACACGAAAAGCGCGCGCATCCGCGGACGGGCCTGCTGCGCGCTGGCCTGCAAATGCGTGAGGTCAGGTAACGCGAGGTGGCCCGCGGCGCCAGACGAGCGAGGTCAGCGAGCGCCGAGGCGGGCTGCCCCGCGCAGGCGCCTGATTCACGAAGCCGGAGCGGGGCAGCCCGTCTCGGCGCGACACACCATCACGACGGCGCGGCTGGGCGGTTCTTGCGCAGCGCGTCGACAACAGCGGCGCCCATGGCCTTGGTCCCAACGGGTCGTTCACCGACCGCCGCAATGTCCGCCGTGCGCAAACCTTGCCGCAGCACGTGCCGCACCGCGCCTTCGATGCGCGCCGCAATGTCCGCACGGTCGAAGGTGTAGCGGAACATCATGCCGAGCGAGAGGATCGTCGCCAGGGGATTGGCCTTGTCCTGCCCTGCGATGTCGGGCGCGGAGCCGTGGATGGGCTCGTAGAGGCCCTTGCGGTTCGCGTCGAGCGACGCCGAAGGCAGCATGCCGATGGAGCCTGCGAGCATCGACGCTTCGTCGGACAGGATGTCGCCGAACAGGTTGCCCGTGACGATGACGTCGAAGCTCTTGGGATTGCGGACGAGCTGCATTGCCGCATTGTCGACATACATGTGCGACAGCTCGACGTCCGGGTAATCGCGCGCCATGCCGGTGACCACTTCGCGCCAGAGGATCGACGTGTCGAGCACGTTGGCCTTGTCCACCGACGTCAGTCGGCGGGAGCGCGCTCGCGCAGTCTCGAAGCCCACGCGCGCGATGCGCCGGATCTCGGATTCGGCGTAGAGCATCGTGTCGTAACCCTCGGCTTCGCCGGCGGCGTTGGTGCGGCGCCCGCGCGGCTGGCCGAAATAGATGTCGCCGGTCAGCTCGCGCACGATCATCAGGTCGAGACCCGCAACCACCTCCGCGCGCAACGTCGAAGCGCCGGCGAGCTCCGGATAGAGCAACGCCGGCCGCAGGTTCGCGAAGAGCCCGAGCGCCTTGCGAATGCCGAGGATCCCTTGTTCGGGCCGCTGCGCGCGCGGCAACGTGTCGTAGCGCGGACCGCCCACGGCACCGAGCAGGATTGCGTCGGCTTCCTGCGCGATGCGCAGCGTCGCCGGCGGCAGCGGGTGGCCCGCGGCGTCGTAGGCCGCGCCCCCGATGGAGCCCTTGGTGGTCTCGAGGGGCAGGCCTTCGGCGCGCAGCACGTCGAGCACCGCGACGGCCTGCGCAACGATCTCCGGGCCGATGCCGTCGCCGGGCAGAACCGCGATCTTCAACGCGCGCTCACGCCAGCCACGGCTGCGCGGCGAGGTGCTTCGCCTCGAATGCACGGATCTCGTCGGCGTGCTGCAGCGTGAGGCCGATGTCGTCGAAGCCGTTGATGAGGCAGTGGCGGCGGAACGGATCCACCTCGAACGGGAACGTGAGCGTGCCGTCCGGCGTGGCGACGACTTGACGCTCGAGGTCGATGGTCAGGCGATAGCCGGGGAACACCGCCGCATCGGCGAACAGCCGGTCGATCTGCGACTCCGGCAGCACGATGGGCAGCAGGCCGTTCTTGAAGCAGTTGTTGTAGAAGATATCCGCGTACGAGGGCGCGAGGATCGCCCGGAAGCCGTAGTCGGCGAGCGCCCACGGTGCATGCTCGCGCGAGCTGCCGCAGCCGAAGTTGCGCCGCGCAAGCAGCACCGTCGCGCCCTGGTAGCGCGGCTGGTTCAGCACGAAATCCGGGTTGGGCCGCCGGCTGCGTGGGTCCATGCCGGGCTCGCCATGGTCGAGATAGCGCCAGGCATCGAACAGGTTCGGCCCGAAGCCCGAGCGCTTGATCGACTTGAGGAATTGCTTGGGGATGATGGCGTCGGTGTCGACGTTGGCGCGATCGAGCGGCGCCACGAGCCCTGTGTGGACGCGAAACGGTTCCATGATGCTCCGATTCCTGAAGCGAACGCGCTAGCGCGACAGGCGCCGCACGTCGACGAAGTGGCCGGCGATGGCCGCGGCAGCAGCCATCGCCGGGCTCACCAGATGCGTGCGGCCGCCGTCGCCCTGGCGGCCTTCGAAATTGCGGTTCGAGGTGGACGCGCAGCGCTCGCCGGGCTCGAGCCGATCGTCGTTCATCGCGAGGCACATCGAGCAGCCCGGCTCGCGCCATTCGAACCCGGCATCGCGGAACACGCGGTCGAGGCCTTCGGATTCGGCCTGCGTCTTCACGAGGCCCGAGCCCGGCACCACCATCGCGAGCTTGATGTTGCTCGCCACGCGGCGTCCGCGCGCGACCGCCGCGGCCTCGCGCAGGTCCTCGATGCGCGAATTGGTGCACGAGCCGATGAACACCTTGTCGACGCGGATCTCGGTCATCGGCGTCGCGGGCTTGAGACCCATGTAGTCGAGCGCACGCGCCATGCCTTCGCGGCGCGCCGAATCGCGCTCGCGATCCGGGTCGGGCACGCGATCGTCGATCGAGACGACCATCTCGGGCGACGTGCCCCACGTGACCTGCGGGCGCACGGTGGTCGCGTCGATCACCTGGGTGCTGTCGAAGGTGGCGCCTGGATCGGTCACCAGCGTGCGCCAGTACGCCTCGGCGCGGTCCCACAGCTCGCCCTGCGGCGCGAATGCGCGCCCGCGCAGATAGTCGAGCGTGCGCTGGTCGACGCCGATCATGCCGGCGCGTGCACCGGCCTCGATCGACATGTTGCAGACGGTCATGCGGCCTTCCATGGACAGCGCGCGGATCGCGTCGCCACCGAATTCGATGGCATGACCCGAGCCACCCGCGGTGCCGATGCGGCCGATGACCGACAGGACGAGATCCTTCGGCGTCACCCCGGGCGACAGGCGGCCGTCGGCGCGCACGAGCATCGAGCGCGCCTTCTTGGTGATGATGCATTGCGTCGCCAGCACGTGCTCGACCTCGGAGGTGCCGATGCCGAACGCGAGGCACGCGAACGCGCCGTGCGTGCTCGTGTGCGAATCGCCGCATACCACCGTCATGCCCGGCAGCGTGGCCCCGTTCTCCGGCCCGATGACGTGAACGATGCCCTGGCGCCGATCCAGGAACGGGAAGTACGCCTTGGCGCCGCCCGCGCGGATGTTCGCGTCGAGCGTCTCGACCTGCGTGCGCGAGATCGGATCGCGGATGCCGTCGGCCCAGTCCTTGGTCGGCGTGTTGTGGTCGGCGGTGGCGACGATCGACTGCGCGCGCCACAGCTTGCGTCCCGCCAGCTTCAGGCCCTCGTAGGCCTGCGGGCTCGTCACCTCGTGCACGAGATGGCGATCGATATAGAGGAGCGTCGTGCCGTCGGCTTCCTGGCGAACGACGTGATCGGACCACAATTTGTCGTACAGCGTACGTGCCTGCATGAAGCGGAACACTCGGTTATCAGGGGAAAGCATTGAAAAATAGCGACAATCGAATTTTACCGCAAGCTGGCCCGATGGTTGCTTGATTTCATTGTCTTTGTCCGTTCGCCGCTGCGCTCCAAATCCTCGTGAAACGCGTCTCCGTCGAGTACAGGCTGCTCGCTGCATTCCTCAGCGGTGGTCTCATCCTCGGCACTGCGGCCTGGTTCGCGCTCGCGAGCGGCCGCGACTACCTCGATGCATCCGGCCGCGCCGATCGCCTGGCGGATGCGTCGAGCGCCATCGCAGGACTGATGGATACGATGCAGGACGCCGAGTCGAGCCAGCGGGCGTACCTGCTGACCGGTCGTGACGAATACCTCGTGCCGTATTTCGGCGCACCCGGTGCGGCGCAGTCGCAGCTTGCGCGGGCCCACACCGTGCTCGAAGGCGACCCCGAGGCCGGATTGCATCTGGCCCGGCTCGGCGATCTCGTGCCCGCACGGCTGAACGACCTCAAGGCTGCTGTCGAAGCCGTGCCGCGCGGCCACGACGCCGCGCTGCGCATCGTGGACAACGGCCCCGGCAACGCGCTCATGCAGGGCATACGCAGCGAAGTGCATGCGCTCGGCGAGCTCGTGCAACAGCAGATGCAGGCGTCACGCGAGCGCGCCCGCACGCACGGCGAAGACGCGCGTCATTCGGTGTGGCTGATCGGCGTGCTCGTGATCATGCTGCTGTCGGGCACCTACGCCGTCCTGATCGCCGAGCTGCACGATCGGCGCCGCCTCACCGAGCGGCTGAAGCAGGCGGCCAATCACGACGGGCCCACCGGCCTGCCCAACCGCCGCTTCTTCGGCGAGTGGCTGGGCTACGCGATTGCACACGCGCGCCGCGAAGTGCGCCACGTCGGGCTGCTCTTCATCGACGTCGACGGCCTCAAGACCGTGGACGAGCTCCATGGCCGGGACGTCGCCGATGCCCTGCTCGTCGAGATCGCCCGGCGCTTCCGCGAAACCGCGCGCGAAGGCGACGTGCTCGCGCGCATCGGGGCCAACGAGTTCGCGCTCGCGATTCCCGACGTCGGCGATCCGCGCGAGGTCGCGCCGCTCGCGCAGCGGCTGCGCGATTCGCTCACCGACCCGGCGCGTCCGCCGCTTGCCGACACGCCGATCGGCGCCAGCGTGGGCGTTGCGTTCTACCCCGACGACGCCGACGACCCGGCCGGCGTCATGGCCGCGGCGGATGCCGCGATGTACGCCGCCAAAGGCGCGGGCAAGAACCGCGTCGCGTTCAAGCCGCTGGTGCAGGTCGCTTAAAGGTCCGCGCCCGTCGCGCGCACGCGCCGCGCTTCCTCCAGCGCTGCTGCCACGGCCTTCGCGATGCCATCCACGCTGTCCGCATCGCGCGGATCGTAGTGCGCTGCACGGGTCGACCGCAGCCACGTGAATTGGCGCTTGGCGAGCTGGCGCGTCGCCGCGATGCCCGCCGAGCGCAACCCCGCAGCATCGAGATGCCCGGCGAGGAACATCCAGGCCTGCCGATAGCCCACGGTGCGCATCGACGGCAGGTCGGGATGCAGCGCGTAACGTTGCTGCAAGCTGCGGAGCTCGTCCACGAGGCCCTGAGCAAGCATGGCGTCGAACCGCTGCGCGATGACCTCGTGCAGCCACGCGCGGTCGGGCACCAGCGCGAACGCGAGCGTGCGGCCCAGTGTGGCAGCACCCGCGCGGCGTCCCTGCAGCGCCGACAATGGCGTGCCCGTGAGCCGGTGCACTTCGAGCGCGCGCTGGATGCGCTGCGCATCCGTGGGGGCGAGACGCGCGGCCAGCGCTGGATCGACCCGCGCAAGCTCGGCATGCAATGCGGGCCAGCCGCGGCGCGCGGCGTCGGCGTCGATGGCGGCACGCACCGCGGCGTCTGCTTGCGGCAGCGCAGACAACCCTTCGGTCAGCGCCTTGAAATAGAGCATCGTCCCGCCCACCACCAACGGCACGCGGCCGCGCGCGCGGATTCCTTCGATCGCGTGCGCAGCGTCCTTCGCGAAGGCGGCAGCGGAATAACGCTGCGTCGGATCCAGGATGTCGATGAGGTGGTGCGGAACGGCCGATCGCGTGGCCGCATCGGGCTTTGCCGTGCCGACGTCGAGCCCGCGGTAGACCTGCGCCGAGTCGACGCTCACGATCTCGCCATCGAAGCGTCGTGCGAGCTCGAGCGCGAGCGCGGTCTTGCCCGCCGCGGTGGGGCCCATCACGAGGACCGCGGGAATCACGCGGCTAGCGCCCGCGCATGAACAGCGCGTCGAGCTCGGGCAATGACAGTTGATACCAGGTCGGCCGGCCGTGATTGCATTGACCGGCGCGCTCCGTGCGTTCCATGTCGCGCAGCAGCGCGTTCATTTCGGGCACCGTGAGCGCGCGATTCGCCCGTACCGCGGCATGGCACGCCATGCCGGCCAGGAGCTCGTCGCGCCGGCCGTCGAGCGCGCGCGAGCCGCCGTACTCGCGCAGGTCGTGCAGCACCGCGCGCGCCAGTGCCGTGGGGTCGGCATCCTGCAGCGGCGCGGGGACGCCGCGCACGCACAGCGTCGAGGGTCCGAGCGGCGCCACCGCGAAGCCCAGCGCGTCGAGCGCTTCGGCATGCTCGGTCGCCGTGGCGATTTCGACGGGCTCGGCGGCAAAGCTGGCCGGCACCAGCAGCGGCTGCACCGGGATGCGATCCGTCATCGCGACCTTGAGGCGCTCGTAGACGATGCGCTCGTGCGCTGCGTGCATGTCCACGAGCACGACGCCTGCCCGGTTCTGCGCGACGATGTAGATCCCATGCACCTGCGCGAGCGCGAAGCCGAGCGGGTGCTCGTCATCGACCGGCAGCGTGGTTGCGCCGCGCTCGCCGAACAGGCGTGCGTAGAACGGCGACGGCTCGGCGCTCGCCAACGCGAGCGGCGTTTGACCGACGCCGGCGGGCCATCCTCCGCGTACGGTAGTCCCGTCGTTCGGCTGACCGTCGAAGCCGCCTGCGTGCGACGAGGCTGGAGGACGCGGCGGCAGGCGCGCCGCCGCGATGCCCAGGCGCTCCGCCGCCGAGACCGCCGGTGCCAGCGCCGCCGTGTCCGCCAAAGCGCGCTCGACCGCGTGCCGCACGAACTGATGCACCGCGCCCGCATCGCGAAAGCGCACCTCGATCTTTTGCGGATGCACGTTGACGTCGACCCGCCGCGGATCGATCGTCAGCCACAGCGCGTACGACGGCTGTCGATCATGGTGCAGGACGTCGCGATACGCGTCGCGCAGCGCGTGCGCGAGCATGCGGTCGCGCACGAAGCGTCCATTGACGAACAGGTATTGCGCCTGCGCCGTCGTGGCCGCATGCGCCGGGCGCACCGCGTAGCCCTCGAGCGTCACATCGCCTGCCGCCACGTCGATGCGCGCAGCGTCGTGCACGAATGCATCCCCGAGGAGCGCTTCGGCGCGCGCCTGACGACCACCGGCGACGAGGCGGTAGTGCACGCGCCCGTTGTGCTGCAGCGTGAACCCGACTTCGGGGTGCGCGAGCGCGATGCGCCGGAACGCTTCGTCGCAATGCGCCCATTCCGTGCCCTCGGTGCGCAGGAACTTGCGCCGCGCCGGCGTGTTGAAGTACAGCTCCTCGATCGTGACGGTGGTGCCGCCGGCCAGGGCTGCCGGTTGGATGACCCCCACCGTGCCTCCCTCGACCTCCAGGCGCCACGCATGGGGCCGGCCCGACGCACGCGACGCCACCGCGAGTCGTGACACCGCTGCAATGGAGGCGAGCGCCTCGCCACGAAAGCCGAGCGTGCCGATGGCCTCGAGGTCGAGCACCGATGCGATCTTGGACGTCGCGTGCCGCGCCACCGCGAGCGGCAGGTCGTCGCGGTCGATGCCGCCGCCGTCGTCGGCGACCCGCATGCGCTTGATGCCGCCGCCGGCGAGGTCCACGTCGATCTGCCGCGCCCCCGCGTCGAGCGCGTTTTCGAGCAGCTCCTTCAGTGCCGCGGCCGGCCGCTCCACCACTTCGCCGGCGGCGATCTGGTTGATCAGCAGGTCGGGCAGCGCGCGGATGTGCCCCACGATGTCGAACCTAGCGGACGAGCCCGCGTGCCCAGCGATCGTAGATGGCGTCGGCCACGCGGTTCAGCGCGGCAAGGCGTGCCGGCGCGTCGCGCAGGATGTCGTCGCGCGATTGCAGCGGCCCGTGCGACGCCGAGGGCAACTCCGCCGCGCCGGTGCGGCACCACGTCTCCACCAGGTCCTGGGTCATCTCGACGTGGCACTGGAAGCCGATGTGACGCTCGTCGACGACGTACGCCTGGTTGGCGTTGTAGCGATTGGTCAGTACGCGGACCGCGCCGGCCGGAAGATCGAAGACGTCGTAGTGCCACTGGAAGGGCGTGAACTGCGTGCGCTCGCCGAACCACTCGGCCGCACGCGCGTCGTCGCTGCTTGTCACGTCGATCCAGCCGATCTCGGGCACCGCGGTACGCGTCACGCGCGCGCCCAGCGATTGGGCGAGCAGCTGGCCGCCCAGGCAGTGGCCGATCACCGGCACGCGCGCATCGACGGCCGCGCGCACAAGATCGTTGAGCGGCGCGATCCAAGGTAGCGCGTCGTTGACGCTCATGGGGCCGCCCATCATGCCGATGCCCGCGAAGGCACGCGGGTCGTCCGGCAGGCGATCGCCGCGGTCGAGCGCGACCAGCGTCCACGCGATGCCGCGCGCATCGAGCCACGCGGCGAAATGGGCCGGGCCTTCGGTGGGCGAAAAACGGAAGACGGCGACAGGAAGCATGACGGCGCGGGCACGCGCGAGGAGGCCGCTACAATCGATTCATTCTAACAGTGCGCGCGGGCGCCGCCCGCGGCGCTTTCCCTCCATGGCCCCCGCCCGCGCGCTTCGCCGTACCGCCCTCGCCGTCCTGGCCCTGCTCGCGTGCCTCGCAGCCCGCGTGCATGCGCAGGATACCGTCACGCCGAACGAGCATCTGCAGGTGTCCGGGATGCCGCCGCTGCCCACCACGCTGATGCATGCGCTGGCGCCCTACACGGAGTTCCGGCCGCGCAGCGTGGCATCGTGGCATCCGACGCGGCGTGAGCTCATCGTCAGCACGCGCGCCGGCAACACCGTGCAGCTGCATCGTGTAGCGACACCCGGCGGCGACTTGAAGGAGCTCACCGCGTTCGCCGAGCCGGTCCGCCGCGGGTTCTTTCTCGCCCACGCGCCCGACACCCTCGTGTTCCTGCGCGACACCGGCGGCAACGAGCAGACGCGGGTATTCCGGCTCGACGCGGCTGCGAAGGACCCGGTCGCGCTCACGGAGGCCGATCGGCGCAGCGAGATCGCCGCGCAGGATCATGCGCGGCGCACCTTGCTGATCACCTCGGTCGCGCTCGACAAGACCGGACGCCAGGAAGCGCCGAGCGAGCGGCTGACACGCATCGACCCGCTGCATCCGGAACAGGCCGCGATCGTCGCGACCCTTCCCGGCACGGGTTGGGGCGCCTTTTCCTTCTCCTTCGACGATCGCAGGCTCGCGCTGGTGGAGTTTCGCTCGGTGGAGGACACGCGCGTTCACGTCATGGACCTCGCGACCGGCAAGCGCAATCAGGTCTTCCCGCGGCCGGGCGCCGGGCAGCCGATCACCACCAGCGACGTGTCGTTCGCGCGCGATGGCGCGCACCTCTTCCTGGCGACGGATGCCGGCGGCGAATTCCGCCGCGCCGCGCGATTCGATCTGCGCAGCGGCGCGCTGCGCTACTTCGGCCCGCAGGACGCGGACGTCGAAGAGCTGCGGCTCTCTCCCGATGGCCGCACGCTGGCGATGGTGGTCAATCGCGCCGGCAACGGCGTGCTCGAGCTCTACGACGCCACGACGTTGCATGCGCGCCCCGTGCCGGCGCTGCCGCCCGGCACGGTGTCGCGCGCCACGTGGCACGAAAATTCGCGCGAGCTCGCGTTCAATCTCAATTCGGCGCAGAGCCCGGCCGACGTATGGTCGATCGACGTCGCCACCGGTACGCCCACGCGCTGGACCGAGACGCGCGTGCCGGGCCTCGATGCCAGCGCGTTCGCGCCGCAGGCGCCGATCGAATGGAAGAGCTTCGACGATCGCGTCATTCACGGGTTCATCACGCGTCCGCCAGCGCGCTTCGGCGGCCGCCGCCCGGTGCTCGTCGACATCCACGGCGGCCCCGAAGGACAGGCGCGCCCCGGGTTCATGGGGCGGTTCAACTATCTCGTCGACCGCCTCGGCATGGCCATCATCGAGCCGAACGTGCGCGGCTCGACCGGCTACGGCCGCACGTTCGTGTCGCTCGACAACGGGGCGAAGCGCGAGGATTCCGTCCGCGACATCGGCGCCCTCCTCGACTGGATCGCGACGCAGCCGGATCTCGACCCTGCGCGCGTGGCGATCTACGGCGGCAGCTACGGCGGTTACATGAGCCTGGCCGTGGCGACGCACTATCCGGAACGCATCGCGGGCAACATCGACGTGGTCGGCATCGCGAACTTCGTCAGTTTTCTCGAGCACACGGAAAGCTACCGCCGCGACCTGCGGCGGGTGGAGTACGGCGATGAGCGCGATCCGGCGATGCGCGACCTGCTGACGCGCATCTCGCCGGTCACCAACGCCAGCCGCATCGCACGCCCGATGCTGGTCGTGCATGGACGCAACGACCCGCGGGTGCCGTACACCGAGGCCGAGCAGATCGTCGCGACGGTTCGGGCCAAGGGTGTGGCGGTCTGGTACATCCTGGCCGACAACGAAGGGCACGGCTTCGCGCGCAAGGACAACGCCGACTTCTTTTTCGCCGCGATGACGCTCTTCCTCGAGCAGACGTTGCACCTCGAGTAGCGTTCCATGCGCTTCGGGCGCGCCGCCCGCGTCCACCGCCGGCGTCCCGAGGGCCGCGCACGCCGCGCAGCGTGGCGCGCGCTTGCCGGTCGCATCGTCTCTGGCGCAGAAATCGCTGCATGCCCGCTCACCGGTTGCCCGGTCGCAGCGGCGAGAACAGCGTAAGTCGTTCATTCCCCGCTCGATCTGGCGCCGGCGCGATCGCGCCGCGCAACCTGGTACCGCATGCCGTACCGGGGGCGGCACGCAAGCTTTACAACCGTGTCATCCGCCCGCCGATGCGCCGGCGCGGCGGCCGCAACGTCGAAGCGCCGAGGAAACATGTCGATCCGCAAGCTCGTCGTGGTGGCAGTGGTCCTCGCCGCCGGCTTCATCAGCGCAGCCAATGCAGCACCTCGCACGGTGTGCACGATCACGGTCAACTCGCCCGACGAGAAGGAGGCGATGCGCCGCCATCTGCCAGCCGGCGAGTACCGCTTCGTGGAGCTCGTCGAGCACGGACGGCCCGACTGGCTCTCCTCGGCATGCAGCCAGAAGGTGAGCTGCGACGTGCTCGTCGTATCCGGCCACTTCAACGGCAAGCATTTCTTTTCCGACCGCCTCGAAGCGAACCAGAGCCTCGCGGTGGACGAGATGACGCGCGCGTCGTGCAGCAACGCGTGTCCGGGCCTCTTCTCCAATCTCAAGGAGGTGTACCTGTTCGGCTGCACGAGCCTCAATGCGGAGGCGTCGCACCGCGCCGGCGGCGAAGTCGAGCGCAGCCTGCTGCGCGCCGGCCACACCAAGGCCGAAGCCGAGCGCATCGCGCGCGAGCTGACCGAACGCTATGGCGAGACCAATCGCGACGTGATGCGGCGCGTGTTCATCAACACGCCTGCGATCTACGGATTCTCGTCCGTCGCACCGCTCGGCCCGATCGCCGGCGGCCTGCTCAACAAGTACTTCCAGTCCGGACGCGGCGACTTCGGCACCGGCCGGGTCAACCAGCGCCTGCTCGGGCAGTTCGCCACGCACTCGCTCACCGTCACGTCGGGCATTCGCGACGCCGATCCTGCTGCCGCATACCGCGCCGAAGTGTGCCGCTTCGTCGACGAGCGCGAGACACCGGCCGAGAAGCTGCGCTTCATCCACGCGATCCTCGGGCGCGAGATGGCCGAGGCACGGATGTTCTTCGAGCGCATCGAGCGGTTCTTCGCCACGCTCGACGACGCGCAGCGATCGACGCCGGAATTCCAGGCAGCGCTCGCCGGGATCACCGCCGATGCCCGCGCGCGCGATCGCTACATGGCATTCGCGCGTGACGCCGATGCGCCCGACACGCGCGCACGCATGACCAACGTCGCGCAGACGGTTGGCTGGCTGTCGCCCGACGACTATCGCCACGAAATGACGCAGCTGGTTGCAGGCTTGCTGAGGCAGCGCGCGATTTCCCCGGCGGACGTGGCCCTGGTGTGCTCGCTGAACGAAGGCCATGCGCTCGACGCGACCCTTGCGCCCGTGCAAGCGAGTGCCGGCACCGCAGCGCGCGTCGATCAGGCGGCGACGCTCGCCTGCCTCGGCAGCGCGGAGGATCACGCCCGCATGCTGGCCGCGCTCACGAGCCCCAGCGACGAGGACGTGAAGATCGCCGAAGTTTATTTCCACGAGCGTCCGATCAGCGACGTGGCGGAGCTGCGCATGGCGGCCGAAGGCATCGCGCACATGCCCGCCGGCCCGGCGCAAGTGCGTGCGCTCGACGTCCTGGCGCGTCATCACGTGGCCGATCGCGAGAGTCTCGAAGCGCTGACCAGGCTCTATCCGGCCGCAGGCTCGATCGGCGTTCAGCGCGCGCTGGCCGGCGTGCTGTTGCGGGCCGAATACCGCACGATCGCCACGCCGGAGCTCGTGCGCATGCTGCGCGAGCGCCGGCTCCGCTCGTCCGACGGCGAAGACATGGTCGACATCCTCATCCGGCGGCTGCAGGCCTCGTACGCGACGACGGCCATGACGAGCGTGAACTGACGAACCGTCGCTACATCTGCTTGAACAGGTGCGTGAACTGCCGCGAGATCGGCAGCTTCTCCTGGCGGTTCTTCAGCAGCACGAACTGGCGCTCGGCGTCCTCGCGCCACACGCCGGCGACCGCTTCGAGGTTGACGATCGTGCCGCGATGGATCTGGCAGAAGCGATCCGGATCGAGATCGGCAACGAGGTCCTTCAGCGGCGTGCGAATCAGCGCTTCACCCGACGCGAGCACCACGCGCGTGTACTTGGCGTCCGACTGGAAGTAGAGCACGTCGCCCACCGCGATCAGCTTCACCTGCTTGCCCACCGCCGCCTTGATCCACTTCATGCGCGGCCCGCCCTGGCCCAGCGTGGAGCGGAGCTCCTGCACCAGCGCCGTCAGGTCGGCGGGCGCGGCCGTGAGCTTCTTCTTCATCCGCTCGACTGCGAGCGCAAGGCGCTCGGATTCCACGGGCTTCAGCAGATAGTCGACGGCGCCGGCCTCGAACGCCTTGATCGCATAACGATCGTAGGCGGTGATGAAGACCACATGGCATTCATGACCGATGGCCGCCGCGACGTCGAGCCCGGTGCGCCCCGGCATGCGGATGTCGAGAAATGCGATCTGCGGCCGATGCACGGCAAAAGCATCGAGGGCCGCGTCGCCGCTCGAGGCCTCGGCCACGATGGTCAGCTCGGGCCACACTTCGGCGAGCTTTTCCTTGAGCCGCTCGCGCATCAGCGGCTCGTCCTCGGCAATGAGGGCCGTGGGCGATGTCATTGCAGCTCCTCGGATCGCAGCGCTGCTGCGGGGTGCATCGCCGCGCGCTCCACCGGCAACAGGAGCCGCGCGACGAATCCGCGCGGCACGTTCTCTTCGAGCTCGAGCGCTGCACCATCGCCATAGAGCATCGCGATGCGCTCGCGGATGTTCGCGAGGCCAATGCCCTGGCCGGGAGTTTGCGTGCCGAGGCCGGCTCCGGTGTCGGCGACCCGCACCTCCAGCCTGCCATCGCTGCGGTCGTGCGCCGAGACGACGATCTCGCCGCCTTCGGGCAGCGGCTCGATCCCGTGCTTCACCGCGTTCTCGACCAGCGTGATCAACATGCCGGAGGGGAGCGGCGTGCTGCGCAACGCAGCCGGAACGTCGATGGAATAGCGCAACCGGGTGCCGAAGCGCGTGCGCATGATGGCGAGATACGCTCCCACCAGGCGCGCCTCGTCGTCGAGCGTCGTTGCTTCACGGCGCAACGACGGCGTGGCCGCGCGCAGGAAGCGGATGAGGTCGCCGATGAGCCGCGCAGCATCCGGCGCGCCTTTCTCGGCGAGCTGCTGTGCGCTGCCCAGCGTGTTGAACAGGAAGTGCGGCTCGATCTGCGATTGCAGCAGCTTGAGCTCCGATTCGGCCAGCCGCCGCGACAGCTCGCTGCGGCGCGCCTCCGCTTCGAGGTGCCGCGCAAGCGCGATGTGCTCGCGATTGCGGAACGTCGAGATCAGCGCGACCACCGAGACGTACAGGAACGCGAAGAGGAACGTGGCAACCGCGAGATGACGCAGCAGCGCGCTGTCGGTGAGCCACGCGAACGGCGGCCGGCCGCGCATCATCTCCATCGCGGCCACGACGAGCGGTGCGATGATCGCAACCGTGAGCAGGCAAGCGCCCGTCACGCGCAGCAGCTTGCCCTGGAGGCGCCGGTAGCCGAACCAGGCGACGAATCCGGCCCACAGCAACGCGTACGCGATGCCGTTGAACATGATCGCGGCCGGCACGAAGCGCAGGTTCCACGGCAGCTGCGAGGCCACCGCAGCCACCAGCGTCGCGGCCACGCCGATCCAGATCAGCCACTTCCACCCGCCCCTGCGGATGAACCACTCGTCGAAGGCGCGTGCGTCGCGCCGCTCGACCTCGGACATCGCCGCGAGCTTGCGCTCGGCGTAGCGCTCCATCCGTTCGTTGAGTTGGCGCAGCATCGGCTCGGGCGGGTCCGCTGCGATTGTAGGCGCTCGGGCGCCGCCCGGTCAGGCGGGGCCGGACGAGCGACGGCGGGACGGGACGAACGACGGGATCGCGCGACGGACGACAGGCGCCGCCGGACTACCAACCGCGGGCGATGCGCGCGTAAGCGGAGTGGTTGTGGATCGACTCGAAGTTTTCCGCCTCGACCACGAACGCATCGAAGCGCGGGTCGGCGGACAGCCGCGCCGCGACGCCGCGGACGAGGTCCTCGACGAAGCGGGGGTTGTCGTACGCGCGCTCGGTGACGTACTTCTCGTCGACGCGCTTCAGGATGCCGTAGAGCTCGGCCGACGCTTCTTCCTCGGCCACGCGCAAGAGATCGGTGACGAACACCGGGCCACGCGGGCGCACCCCGATGGTGACGAGCGAGCGCTGGTTGTGCGCACCGTAGTCCGCGATCTCCTTCGAGCACGGGCACAGCGAGGTCACCGGCGCCGTCACCGTGACGCTGGCCGTATAGCGGCCATCGGCCAGCTCGGCCGTCAGGCGCACGTCGTAGTCGAGCAGGCTCGCGACGCCGGACACCGGCGCCAGCTTGCGCACGAAGAAGGGAAAGGCGAGCTCCACGCGTCCGCCGGGTGCTTCGAGGCGCAACAGAAGCTCGTCGAGCAGCGCGCGCAAGCCTGCGATGCTGATCGGCCGCGCACCCGGCGCGGCGTGCGCTTCCAGGAGCGCGACCAGCCGCGACATGTGCGTGCCCTTGCGATCGGCCGGCAGCGCCACGTAGACGTTGCAGGTCGCGATGGTGGTGTGCGCTTCGCCATCGCGGTCGACGAAGGGCAGCGGGTAGCGCAATCCCTTGATGCCGACCTGGTCGATGGCGATGTCGCGGTCGTCGCGCGCGCCCTGCGTATCCGGAATGGGAATGAGGCGGCTGGGGTCGTCGGGACGGTTCATGATCAGTCGATGATAGCGTGAACGGGTTTCAGCTCGACCGCAGCACGATCCAGTCGGCGAGCTCGCGCAGCCGTCGCGCAGCGGCGCCGCAGGGCGCCAGCGCGGCGTGCGCCGCCTGGCGCAAGCGTTCGGCTTCGGCCTTCGCACCCGCGAGCCCAAGCGCGCTCACGAACGTCGGCTTGTCCTGCGCGGCGTCCTTGCCGGCCGTCTTGCCGAGCGCGATGCTGGAGCCTTCCACGTCGAGCACGTCGTCGATCACCTGGAAGGCCAGGCCGGCGGCATCGATGTAGCGATCGAGCGCGGCGCCCGTCTGCGGGTCAAGCGCGCGGCCGCGGCGTGCGCCGAGGTGGACCGCCGCGCCGATCAGCGCACCGGTCTTGTGACGATGCATCGTCGCGAGCGCGGCGGCGGAGAGCATGCGCCCGCTGGCCGCAAGATCGATCGCCTGCCCGCCCGCCATGCCTGCAACGCCCGCCGCGCGGCCGAGCAGCGCGCAATCCTCCGCCGCAACGCCCGGCCCCTGCCCCAGCACCATGAACGCCAGCGCCTGGAGCGCATCGCCGGCGAGCAACGCGGTGGCCTCGCCGAATGCGACGTGACAGCTGGGCTTGCCCCGCCGCAGGACGTCGTCGTCCATGCAGGGCAGGTCGTCGTGGACGAGCGAATAGGCGTGGATGAGCTCCACCGCGGCCGCGGGCGCGTCGACCGCGTCGACCCGCGCATCGGTCAGCTCCGCCGCGGCATACGCGAGCAGGGGCCGCATCCGCTTGCCCCCGCCGAGCACCGCATAGCGCATCGCCTCGTGCAGGTGCGCTGCGGGGCCAGCGGGCGCCGCGAGCGCACGGTCGAGGACGCCTTCGATGCGCGTCTGCCGCTCGCGCGACCACAGCGCGAAGGAGACGTCGCTATGCATCGTCCTCGGGGTCGGGGCGGAACGTCTTGAGGACGCCTTTTTCGAGGACCTCGACCTGCTGCTGCGCGTCCTTGAGGGCGCCCTGGCAATAGGCCAGCAGATGAGCGCCGCGCTCGTACGCCGCCAGCGATTCCTTCAGTGGAAGCTGGCCCGCTTCCATGGTGGAAACGAGCGCCTCGAGCTCGGCCAGCGCGGCCTCGAAGCTGGGTGGCGTATCGGCGGTCATCGTAGGGAACCCGGGGTGCGAAAAGGGGTCGGAAGCGTCGCGCGCTGCGGGAAATCGGCCGCGACCGCCGTTTTTCGGCACTTATCGGGGTATCGAGCTTGACCCTGGCGCGTTGAGCCCAATATAATATCACGTTGACGACGCGGCCTTTTTTGCCGTCCTGGCTGCCCATTTCGGGGCCCGGGCCAAGCAACGCGAACCCTTTCGCGTGGCCGACTTAGCAAAGCGGTCCGGGGCCGGATGTCCGATGAGCGCGTCCCGGGTTGTTGGGTTGGGTTGGTGTATCACCGAAAGGACGTTCGATGTCGGACCTTGCTACCGCCGCGCGGCTGCGACAGGCTGCGTCGCAGTTTCCCGCTTCCTGGTATTGCGATCCTCGCGTGCTCGAGGCCGAGCGCCGGCTGCTGTTCGCCCGCGGCCCGGGCTATGTCGGCCACGAGCTGATGGTGCCGGAGGCCGGCGACTATCACGTGCTCGCCGCGCGCGACGACGCGCAAACCCTCGTGCGCAATGCCAACGGGGTGGAGCTGCTCTCCAACATCTGCCGCCACCGCCAGGCCATCATGCTGAACGGCAAGGGCAACGCGCAGAACATCGTCTGCCCGATCCACCGCTGGACGTACGACCTCAAGGGCGAGCTGCTCGGTGCGCCGCATTTCCCCGACAAGCCGTGCCTCAACCTCGGCCGCTCGCCGCTGCAGAACTGGAACGGCCTGCTGTTCGACGGTCCGCGCGACGTGGCTCGTGACCTGTCCTGCCTGACGCTCAGCGATCTCGACTTCACGGGCTACCGGCTCGACCGCGTGGACGTCCACGAATGCCCGTACAACTGGAAGACCTTCATCGAGGTCTACCTCGAGGACTACCACGTCGAGCCGTTCCACCCGGGGCTCGGGCAGTTCGTCACGTGCGCCGACCTGCGCTGGCAGTTCGCCGACTGGGCATCGGTGCAGTTCGTGGGTGTCAACAACGGTCTCGCCAAGCCAGGCACCAAGACCTACGAGCGCTGGCACAAGGCCGTGACGGACTACTACCGCGGCCAGCAGCCGCGCCATGGCGCCATCTGGCTCACGTACTACCCGAACATCATGGTGGAGTGGTACCCGCACGTCCTCGTGATCAGCACGCTGATTCCCAAGGCGGTCGATCGCACGCTCAACATCGTGGAGTTCTACTATCCCGAGGACATCGCGCTGTTCGAGCCGGAGTTCGTCCAGGCCGAGCAGGCGGCGTACCGCGAAACGGCGAAGGAAGACGACGAGATCGCGATCCGCATGGACGCCGGCCGCAAGGCGCTCTACGAGCAGGGCCGCAGCGAGGTGGGGCCGTACCAGTCGCCGATGGAAGACGGCATGCAGCACTTCCACGAGTTCTACCGGCGGCAGATGGAAGCGTCGATCGCGCATTTGTAGACCCGCGCGCCGGCTGCAAGGCGGCTTGTGCCGGTGCGCCGCGCCGGGACGCGGGTGCCCCGCTCCGGCTTCGTGAATCAGGCGCCTGCGCGGGGCACCCGCCTCCCGGCGACCTCGACGATGCAGGTCGCCTGATCGATGCACCGGTAGCCAACGGGTTACGATGCCGGTCTTCGCGGCTGGCGTATCGCGCCGGTCGCTTGAGTCTTTCTGCGGAGCGCCTTTGTTCTCCACGCTGATTTCGACCGCCGACCTGGCGTCGCACCTCGATGATCCGTCGTTCGTGATCGTCGACGTGCGGCACGACCTCGCGCACCCGGACCGCTGGGGTGAATCGCAATACCGCGCGGGGCACCTGCCCGGCGCGCGGTTCGCGCACATCGACCGGGACCTTTCGGGCCCGACGTCGGGCCGCAACGGCCGCCACCCCATGCCGACGCCCGAGGACGCCGCTACGCTGTTCGGGCGCCTGGGCATCGACGCGCATCGCCAGGTGGTGGCGTACGACCAGGGCAACGGCATGTTCGCTTCGCGACTGTGGTGGATGCTGCGCTGGCTCGGGCACGAAGCCGTCGCGGTGCTCGATGGCGGCTATGCACGCTGGACGGCCGAGAATCGCCCCGTGACGACCGACGTCCCGGAGGTCGCGCCCGCAAGCTTCGAAGTGGGCCGCGTGATGCCGACGGTCTCGGCAACCGGCGTGGCGGCGAGCCTGCCGCGCCACACGCTGCTGTTGATCGACGCGCGCGCAGCCGAGCGTTTTCGCGGCGACACGGAGCCGCTCGATCCCGTCGCCGGCCATATCCCGGGCGCGATGAATCGTCCGTATGCCCGCAACGTGAAGTCGGACGGCACTTTTCGCAGCCCGCGCGACCTGCGCGGCGAATTCGAGGCGATGCTGCACGGCCGCCCGGTCGAGGACGTCGTGCACTACTGCGGCTCGGGCGTCACGGCGTGCCACAACGTGCTCGCCATGGCCGTTGCCGGCTATCCGCTGACGCGGCTCTATCCCGGCTCGTGGAGCGAGTGGGTGGCCAACCCAGCGCGCCCGGTCGCCACCGGCGGCGTGTAGCGCGCTACGCCAGCGCCCATGCGGCGCGCGGCGTGTACACCGGCCCATCGGGCGCCGTCACCGATTCGTAGAGCACGATCCTTCGCACCGGCCACGCGATCGGCGTGATGCCACGCGGCTGCAGCATGCGCGCGCAATGCCGCGCAATCGTGACGTGCGGCTGATACGGACGGTCCTCCACGCGCATGCCGGCCGCCGCCAGGCGGGCGCGCAATGCTGCATGCAACGCAGCGAGCGCGGCGGGCACGCGCGTCATGCCGAGCCACGCGACGCGCGCTGCGCGGAAGCTGCCGACGCAATCGAGCGTGAGCTGCAGCGTCGTACGCGGCAACGCTGCGCCGAGCCCGGTGAGTTCCCCGATCGAGCTGATCGGCACGCTGCCGAGGAAGGCGAGCGTTGCATGCAGGTTATGCGCGGGTACCGGCCTGCCTTGCGCCTCCTGCACGAGCGCCGGCACGAGCGTCGTCTCGTGCTCGGCGAGCGCTGCATCGACCGGCAGGCCAAAGAACAGGCGCGCCTTGCGCGCATCCGGCGTCGTCATCGAGCCAGTGTACCGGCCCACATGGCGTCGCCCAGGAAAAGCGCCGCGTAGCGTGCGCTGCGCTGCGCGGCGTTGCCGTGGCGACGGTGCTCAGCCGTTCGCGACGTGCAGGTCCGGCTTCTGATCGAAGAACTGCTCGTCCTCGGTGGAGTGCTTGAGCGCCGTCGTGGATGCGTGGTTGCCCTGTACCGTCGTGGTGACCGCATCGAAGTAGCCCGTGCCGACTTCGCGCTGGTGCTTCACGGCCGTGAAGCCCTTCGACGCCGCGGCGAATTCGGCTTCCTGCAGCTCGACGAACGCCTTCATGTTGTCGCGCGCATAACCGTACGCGAGGTTGAACATGGAGTAGTTGAGGCTGTGGAAGCCGGCCAGCGTGATGAACTGGAACTTGTAGCCCATCGCACCCAGCTCGCGCTGGAACCGCGCGATCGTCGCATCGTCGAGGTTCTTGCGCCAGTTGAACGACGGCGAGCAGTTGTACGCGAGCATCTTGCCGGGAAATTTCGCCTGGATCGCTTCGGCGAACGCGCGTGCGAACGCGAGGTCCGGCTTGCCGGTCTCGCACCAGATGAGATCGGCGTACGGGGCGTAGGCGAGACCGCGTGACACCGCCTGCTCGAGGCCCTTGCGCGTGCGATAGAAGCCTTCGACGGTGCGCTCGCCGGTGCAGAACGGACGGTCGTTGTCGTCGACGTCCGAAGTGACGAGATCGGCGGCTTCGGCGTCGGTGCGCGCCAGCAGCACGGTCGGCACGCCCATGCAGTCGGCCGCCAGGCGCGCAGCGACGAGCTTCTCGACTGCTTCGCGCGTCGGCACGAGGACCTTGCCGCCCATGTGGCCGCATTTCTTCACCGAGGCCAGCTGATCCTCGAAATGCACGCCTGCAGCGCCGGCCTCGATCATGGCCTTCATGAGCTCGAACGCGTTGAGCACGCCGCCGAATCCGGCTTCGGCATCCGCCACGATCGGCGCGAAGAAGTCGATGTCGCCGCTGCCTTCCATGTGCTGGATCTGGTCGGCGCGCAGGAACGTGTTGTTGATGCGACGCACGACGTGCGGCACGGAATTGGCGGGATAGAGCGATTGGTCCGGGTACATTTCGCCGGCGATGTTCGCGTCGGCCGCGACCTGCCAGCCGGAGAGGTAGATCGCCTTGAGCCCAGCCTTGACCTGCTGCAGCGCCTGGTTGCCCGTCAACGCGCCGAGCGTGTTGACGAACGGCTCCTCGTTGATGAGCCTCCACAGCTTGTCGGCGCCGCGCCGGGCGAGCGTGTGCTCGATGTGCAGCGAGCCGCGCAAGCGCACCACTTCTTCGGCGGTATAACCCCGCTCGATGCCTTTCCAGCGCGGGTTCTCCGCCCAGTCCTTTTTCAACCGTGCCGCTTCCAGATCGTAGTTCATGCCGTCTCCCATCGATTGCCGCGCCGGCCAAGCCGGCATTGGTCGGTCGGCGCCGCCCGAAAGAGCGCGCGCCGGCGTTCGAAAAGCGTTGCTGCACCAGGCTGCAACGCTTCGCTCCACGGAGCGCCGGGGATCACCCGACGACCTGGGCGGGCATGGATGGGGTGGCAGCATGCCCACTGAGGCCCGATGCGACGGGCGTCTGATGCGTCGTCCGCCGTACGTGGTCGCTTCACACTAGCAAACAGACACGGTGTCCACAAGAAGATTTCCGCGCTGCGACATACTTATCTTCATTTATTTTCATGCACTTAAAAGGCGATTTCGTATCGTGGAAATGTTTGAAGGACAAATGCCTGTGCGCCTGCTGCAGCGCCGTGACCACAACGAGCGGTGCCTAGCGCTCGAGGCGGTTTACGCCCTGCCAACGCCTTGAAACCATGCACAAACTCGAAGGTCCGCCAAACACACCATGCCCCGACACGGCTTTCCATGATTCGGAATTCACTTTCGCGGCTGGTCGGCGGCGAGGGTTCGTGCCGCTCCGTAGAATGGCCGGTATGTCATGTCGTTTGGTCGCCTGGATCCTGTTGATGGCTGCAGTAGGCGCGCACGCGGCGGCGCTCACGAGCGGCCAGGCGCGCGCCCTCGCGGCGACGTGCCTCACCTGCCACAACCCGGTGCGTGGTCAGCCGACGTTCGCGCCGCGCCTCGAAGGCACGGATGCCACCCGCCTGGCCAACGTCCTGCGCGCCTATCGCAGCGGTGAGCACGGCAGCCTCGTGATGCGACAGCTGGCGCGCGGCTACACGGAAGCCGAAATCGCCGCGCTCGCCGACTGGTTCGCCGCGCAGCCGCGACGATGAACAGCGCCGCCCGTGGTGCGATGAATCCGCGCCGACGCACGCTGCTGCGTGCCGCTGCGGCCACGCTTGCTGCGAGCCTGACCCGTCGCGGAAGCAGCGCGTCGACGCGCGGCCGCGCACGCGTGATCGTGGTCGGCGGAGGGTTCGGCGGCGCCACGGCGGCGCGTTATGTTGCGCGCTGGGGCGGCAACGCCGTCGATGTCACGCTCATCGAGCGCGATCCCGCCTTCGTGTCATGCCCGCTGTCGAACCTCGTGCTGAGCGGCGCTCGCACGCTCGACGACATCACCGTGCGCTACGACGCGCTGGCGGGACAAGGCGTACGCGTCGTGCATGACGTCGCGACATCGGTGGAGGCGCAACGGCGCACGGTCACGCTCGCGCGCGGCCCGACGCTGACTTATGACCGGCTGATCGTCTCGCCGGGCATCGGCTTCCTGTTCGACCGGATCCAGGGACTGCAAACGGCAGCCGCGCAAGCGCGCTTCCTGCACGCGTGGACGGCCGGTCCACAGACCGTGCGCTTGCGCCGGCAGCTCCAGGCGATGCGCGATGGCGGCGTGTTCGCGATCAGCATCCCGCGCGCCCCGCTGCGGTGCCCGCCGGGTCCGTACGAGCGCGCATGCCAGGTGGCCGCCTATCTGAAGCGCGCCAAGCCACGCAGCAAGGTGCTGATCCTCGACGCCAACGAGGACGTCCAGTCCAAGAAGGCGCTGTTCACGCGCGCGTGGAGCGAGCTCTATCCTGGCCTCGTCGAGTATCGGCATGACTACGTGCTGACCGGCGTGGACTCGGCAAGCGGCGTGGCGCGCTTCGAAACGGCCGACGACGAGCGACCCGACGTGCTCAACGTGATCCCGCCGCACGGCGCCGGCGCGATTGCCCATCAGGCAGGCGTCGTCACGGCCAATGGGCAATGGTGCGAAGTCGACTTCCGCACGTTCGAATCGATTCGCGTGCGGGGCGTGCACGTGCTCGGCGACGCCATACAGGTCGCGCCTGCGATGCCCAAGTCGGGCCACATGGCGAACCAGCACGGCAAGGTTGCGGCCGCTGCGGTGCTTGCCGCACTCGCGGAACAGCCAGTCGAGGTGCCGCCGACGCTCAATAACGTCTGCTACAGTTTTCTCACCGAGCGCGACGCCGTGCACATCGCGTCGGTGCATCGCTACGACGAAGGGCAGCGCACGTACCTGCCGGTCGAAGGCGCGGGAGGCTTGTCGGAATGGATGAGCGCCGCGGAAGGCCGCGATGGCCTCGCATGGGCGCGCGCGATCTGGGCCGACATGCTGGGGCCGGCCGGTTGATGCGGCGTCGCTCGCGCGCAACGCCTACAGATAACCCAGCCCGCAAATGAAGCGGACGTTCGCGGCGAACATTCCGACGAGCCATGCGCCAGCGCCGGCCGCCACGAACACGATTGCCCAGGCGCAGCGCGCAAGCAGCGAACGGCCCATGCGGGTCGCGAACGGCAGCACAGCGAGCACGAGCAGCGCCGCACAGCCGCTCCAGAAATAGAGCTCGAAGCCGCCCTGGCACGCGTGCGGCGCGACGGCGAATGCCAATGCCACGCACGCGACCACAACGCCGGCCGCGCTCGCCAAGCCGACCCGTTCGCGATGCATCATCGGCGCATCAATCGAATCGTCGATCGCCCCGCTCGATCGACGCCTGCTTCACCTTGCTCAAGGACAGCAAGGCACGCCGATGCGAGGCCTGTACGAGCTCCTGCAGGTACGGCGCGGGAAAGCCTGCCACGTTGACGATCGTGATCCAGTGATACCGGCCTCGATAGCGTGCCGGCTTCACGCCCGGCATGTCGGTCAGCTCGATGAACCGCTCAGCGGTGACGCGGGTGCTGAACCGCCAGCGTTCGGGTTGGCTGGTCTTGAAATAGCCGAATTTCCGCCCGCCGACGGCGTACACGAGGAAGTTGTACGGCGCGTCATGCAACGTCTCCGTTGCGCCGGGCAATGAACGGCAGAACGCCTTCAGTTGTGGAACGTTCACTGATGCGGAATGCTCCGCGCGCGGTAGATCGCCACGACCCCCGCCACGAACGCGATCCCTCCATACACCGCCCACTGGATCTGGCCCGTCATGAAGCTGCCCGGCAGCAGGTTGATGCCCTGCAGGAACCAGACCGCTCCGAAGAGCATGAGCACTGCACCGACGACGTTCAGCGCGATTTTCATGGTCACGCGCCGATCAGGGCGGCCACGCATTGACCGAAGCGGACATTGTCGTCATGCCGCTCGACTTGCGTTCCATCGTCGACCGTGAACGTGCCGGCGAGCACCGGCTTGCCGCTGCGCGTATCGATCGTGCCGCGCATCTCATAGGAATAGGACTGGCCGGGAGGCAGCAGCGCGGCGCACTTCGCCAGGCTGTTGCCGGCGGTCTCGGTGGCAAGCACCGAAGGCGATAGTGCGGCGATGGCGCCAAGCGTTGCAGCGATACAGACGTAAGTGCATCTCACGACGGCTCCTTTCACGTGACTGCTGCAAGGGACCACATTCGGCACCGGCGCGGGCCGGCGTCGACAGGCCAAAGCCGTACCGTGCGCCAATCCTGTCGCGCTACGGCTCTCCATCCCAGTAATCGAGGCTTTCGGCGCGCCGGTCGATCACCTCGAATGGTGCGCTCGATCCGAGGCTGCCTTCCGCGAGATACTTGCCCGAATCGGGATACTCGCAAATCTCCGGGGTTTCCATGGTGCTGATCGACAGGTACTTCAACGGCGCAGCGGACGTGTTGATGATCTGATGCGGGTACTCGGGACCCGCCGGGATGAAGATGACGTCACCGGCCTTCAGCGGCAGCATCTCGCCTGCAACGCGCAAGGTGCCGGCCCCTTCGACGACGACGAACATTTCCTCCTGCGCGTGATGCAGGTGGTACGGGCACCCGCGTTTGCCGGGAGCGAGGATGTCGAACGACGCGCCCAGCTTCTTCGCTGCCGTACCGCGCGCGAGGCGCGCGCCTTCACCGTCGTAGTGAGGCTCTCGCAACAGGCGGCTCCTGGGCGCGTCGTTGAAGTTGCGAATGAGCACGGCTGCAAGAGCGGTTGCGCGTTCGGACATGGCGTCGGGGAAACGGTCGAGAAGTCGAGCTGACCGTCGTCAGCGATGGTTGACTGCAGCTGCGGCCGTCACCGCGGGCTTTCTCGCGCGCAGCCTGCCGCCGACGGCTGCACCAGGTGCCATCAGCAGCAATGCCGCAAGCTGTGTCCACACCGCGCCCTTGCCCAGCGTGGCGAACAACGACACCGCGGCCCCCAGCGCGAGGACGGCCGCGACCGCGATGCCATGAGCGAACGCATGATGGCCGGCAAGCCACGCCGCCAGGTAGCCGCCCCCCACGGCGAACGCCATGCCGACTGCGATGCTCGTGAGCATGATGGCGGTCGATGCCGGTTGATGCGGCGCCTGCCCCGAGAGCCGGAAGAACACGTACGCACCGAACGCGAACACCAGATAGCCCACGACCACGGCGCCGATGGATCGCAAGACGCGCATCATGGCATGGAGCGATGTGGAGCAGGCTGGCTCATTCGGCCTTCGCGTCGGCCCCATGCTCGGAGAGTTGAGCTCCGAACCACCGGTGGATGGCCGTCAGAAGATGTGCGTCCGCGGTTTCGAACGTAATCTGAGCACCGGTTGCCAGCGGCGCGTACGTCACCTTGATCTTCGACGCACCTTTCCGAAGATCGTCGAGTCCCGGCATGATGGCTCCGTGCAGCGCCGCCGGATCGGAGTAGTCGCCGTGTTGAAACCGCGCCGCTTCCTGCTGCAGATGCTGCTGAATGAGCGCCACCTGGTCGCGCGCGTTCGACTCCTTGGTCACCACCCGCTGCACACCGCCCGACTCGGTCATCCTGAAGTAGTGCACGCTGCCGGCCAGGTCGAAGGGCATCACGCCCGGACCCGCTGCGTGCACATGCTGCTGCTGGGTTTGGGCGCCGGCGCCGGGGCAGAGCAGCAGCAGCGGCGCGACCAGGGCGGCCACCTGGTAAAGCACGCGCAGTCCGCTGATGTTCATGCGAAGCACGGTCCGTCACTCCATCGCGGCGCCGACGGTTCGACGCACGGGAATGCCCGATGGATCGAAATCTTCCAGGCAGAACACGTTGATGCCGAGATAATCGGGCGTGACGCGCTTGCGATGAAACGGATAGATGCCACAGGTCCTGCAAAAGAAATGACGGGCGGTCATGGTGTGGAATCGGTATTCGCTGAGCGAGTCGGCCCCGGACAAGAGCCTGAATTGGTCTTCGTGGACCTTCACCATGAGGGCATTCTTGCGGCGGCAGATCGAGCAGTCACACGTGGTGAGCTCGGGAGCGTCCGTCTCGATCTCGAACTGAACGGCGCCGCAGTGGCAGCTGCCATGATAATGCCGGGTCGTCCGGTCCGTCATGTCAGCACTGTGCCAGAAAGCGCGGCGGCCGACGATGACCAGCTCCGGCGCGCCGTGCGGCTTCTCGCCAACGAGCCGCTCCCGGCGCGTCGGTTGCATCTCAGTCAGGCACTTCGACGCGCAGGATCGAGCCCAATCCCACCGGGGGCCGACCGAAGCCGAGGTTGCTGACGAAGAGATGGTCACCGTGACCGAACGTCATGGCGGTGGGCAACGCGAGCCCGGACGCGATGACCGTCAGCGCGTTGTTCGCGCCGACGCGCACAATCCGCCCCGTCCCCGGCGTAGGACCGGGATTGCCGGTCGTATTCTGAGCACGTACATGCGGCCCTGCCGGCCGGAATACGGGCCCACCGGCGGCACGACCTGGGGACAGTCCTGGGCCGTGGTCGTCAGTGGCCCACCGGTGCTGCGCTCCGCGACATAGAGATCGCCGTCGGGGCCGAACTTGATTGCGCGCGGATTGTTGAGGCCCGTGGCACGTGTCGATGCACAGCGCAAAATGCAGCGGAGCTTGGCGAGCGATGCAGCGATGCGGCACACTGCGCGCTGCCGCAGCGCGTGACGCACACGCGCGTGGGCCGAACAGGAGACCCGCTGCATGGACGCAATGGAAGCACTCACCCACCGGGTGTCGGCCTCGAGGATGGTCGAGCCGGCGCCCGATGAACTCGAGCTGCACGAGTTGCTCGCCGCAGCCGCTCGCGCACCGGACCACGGACGGCTGCGGCCGTGGCGCTTCATCGTGATGCGGGGCGACGGCCTGCGCCGCTTCGGCGATCTTCTCGCACGGACCTACCAGGCTCGCCATCCCGATGCGACGCCCGCGCAGCTCGACAAGGAACGCGGCAAGCCGCTGCGCGCACCGCTGATCGTCGTGGTGGCCGCGATCATCGACACGCAATCCCACATCCGCGCCGTCGAGCAGCTGCTGTCCGCCGGCGCGGCCGCGCAGAACATCATGGTCGCGGCCTTTGCCACCGGCTACGGGTGCGCCTGGAAGACCGGCGATGCGGCCTATGACGACGACGTCAAGCAGGCACTTGGCTTGCGTCCCACCGACGCGATCGTCGGCTTCATGTACCTGGGTACGAGCTCCGCGGCGCTGCCTGCGCCAACCCCGATCGAGCTCGACCGGTACGTCGTCGAGTGGCCGGCGGATGCCTAGCAGTCGGTCCGGCTGAATTGCATCGGGCGAGCAGCACCTCCTTCACAACCCTCGCCTAACGATGGTCTGCCGTGAACGCAACGTGCGACCACGTGACCCCTTCGGCACGATTGGCCGGAAGCTTGGATTCCGCGTGCAGGTTGAGCACGCACCGAAGTCCTTGCCGCTCGGCCAGGTGGAGCGTTTCCTCGGCGGAGACCGGATACATGATTCGCCCCGCGGGCACTGGACCGTGGCGAAGCGTCATGATGAGAGTCCCATCAGGCGCGAGCAGCGATGCGACGATGGGCATGGCCTTTCGGCGTTCCTGCTCGTCCAGGTGCATCCAGACGGCCGTGAGCATGATGAGCGCCGACGCGTGTCGCCGTTGTGCCAGTCGCTCGAGGTCGGGCAGGCAATCGTCGACCCATTCGATCAAAGGGGACGTGTGATGTGCCATGCCGTACCGGCGCAACGCATCGGTCGGTTCGACGGCGAGGACGTGATGACCTCGAGCGGCCAACCCTGCCGCATCCGCCCCGGTTCCGGCGCCGATATCCATGACGGTGCACGGCAGGTGCGGAATCAGATGGAGCACCGCCTCATGCTTGTAATCGAAGGACAACGATTCGTAGCGCTCGATCAGCACGGCGGCGTTTTCCGCGTAGCCTTGTGTCGACCGCACGCCGCGGCTCACGGGTGAACGGGTACGTCGTAATGCTCGACCGTGGGGAACGGATCGTAGAAGTGGTGCAACAGCCGCTTCCACTCCTGATACTCGGCGGATCGCCGAAATCCGATCGTGTGAGCTTCGAGTGAAACCCAGTCCACCAGCAGGATATAGCGATTGGGCACTTCGATGCAGCGCCTCAACTGGTGCGCGACATAGCCGGGCATGGCTGAGATGATGGACGCAGCCTGTTGAAATGCCGCCTCGAATGCGCTTTCTTGACCGGGCCGGACGTCGAGCATTGCAATTTCCAGGATCGCGGGAGCGCGCATGGGCATCTAATACGGCAATGCGTCAGGGTGCACGCCCACGTAATCGGGCGCGGGATCTTCGGTGAAGCGCACGGCCGCGATTTCCGTTCGGCCTTCTAGCAGCGCCTTTGCAACGCGATGCATTCCGTCCATGACTCTCCCATCACTGGAAAGGATGATCGGGTAGCGCAGGTCGCACGCCTGGATGAGGCGCATATGGTCCACGATGTCCCGGCAGGTGAGCTCGCGATTACCGCAGTTCGACCAATAAGCCTCGTCCAGCTCCCCCAGCTCCGATAGCGGCACCCGCTGAAGCGGCAGTGAACGGGCGCGCATGATCAGCTTGTCGACATCCCATGCTTTCAGCCCTTGCCCGGACGGCCGGAAGTGATATTGCTTGCGCATCGATGCGATTGCGTCAGCTTGCCAGGCACGACGCAGCGACGCTCAAGGTAATCGTACAACGTTCGGCCGCCGGGGCGTAGCAGCTTCGTGAAACAGGTCGTCGAAGTACTGCGCGAGCTCGTCCTCGCCAAGCGTGCCCGGGATCGCAATGTGCGCCGGCGAGCGCTTCCCGTCGGCCCCCAACGAATACGCGCGCCACTCGCTCCCTACCCGCTCGACAAGGTAGCGGTTCCCGAAGACGTCGAGCTTCACAGTCTGGCTCACCAGCGCGGCGACGCCATGAGCGCCCAGGCTCCGTCGCCGAGCAACTGGATCGGTGCGACACGAGGGACTGCGGCAATCATCGCGCCCGACGGTTGTCCTGCGCGCCTACTCCTCGGAACGACCGCTGCCGTCGCGATCGCGCTCGTAGCGTCTCGCGAGTGGAAAGGACGGCAACCACGATTCGCGACGGACGGTCCAGCTTTCGTAGGTCGGCCGCAGTTGGTCGGGGGCATCGAGCGACCCAAGGTTGACCTCGATTTCATCAGCAGTGCGTGAAAAGACCGACGAGCCGCACTGCGGACAAAAAAACCGTCCGGCGTAGTCGCTCGTTTCGCCGTGAATCGTCACCGCATCCTGGGGGAACACCGCGGAAGCGTGAAAAAGCGCCCCGTGATGCTTGCGGCAGTCGAGGCAGTGACAAAGGCCGACACGGTACGGGCGTCCCGACGCGACAATTCGAACCTGCCCGCAAAGGCAACCGCCGGTGAATTGTTCCATGGTCAGGCCGCCGGGTCGTGGCAAACCGCTTCGACGTTGTGGCCGTCAGGAGCGATGACAAAGGCCGCGTAGTAGCTTGCGTGATACTGCGGCCGCAGCCCCGGCGCACCATTGTCTTGGCCACCCGCATCCAGCGCCGCGCGATAGAAAGCGTCCACCTGTTGCCGGTTGTCGGCCGCGAAGGCCAGGTGCAGACGCGCGGGCTTGTCCCCGGTTTGGTACATGCATAGCGAAGCCCTGCCAGTCGGCTGGCTAAGCTCGATGCCGAGCGGACCCTCGGCGACGACGGTTACGCCAAGCGGCTCGAGCGCCCTGAGGAAGAACGCCTTGCTTGCTGCATAGTCGCTCACTCCGAACACCACGTGATCAAACATGAGGTCTCTTGAAGAGTCGGGGCATTCACGGCACGAGATCCAGGCAGGCCGTACCACCGCTTCCGTTTGGCTTCGCGACCTGCGTATTGCAAAGCATAGCCGCCATGGCCATGACGCTGATCGTCAGCCAATCGTCTCGGCCACAAGCGCACGCTCCGTCACCTCACCGTCTACGGCGGACACGGCATACGCCGTGGCGTTTGCACGCCAACTCACGACACGCACCAAACGAGCATCGTCGAACAGCACGGCAGCGCCGTCGTCGATCGCGAGCGCGTTGTCCAAAGCGCCCGCTTTCAACGCCCGATGCAACGCCGTCCGTCTTTCGGGATTGCCGTTGTAGTGGACGCAGCAGCTCCCGGGAAGGAACCCCAGGCAGTCCAAAGGCTGGAAACCTCCGCCCCAGTACGAGTCGGTGAGCCCTTTGGTGAACCAGCATAGTGCACCGGCGCTCATGCCCGAGAGAAGTAGTCCTCGCGCGAGTGCAGCCCGAAGTACCGTATCGAGCTGCCACTCTCGCCACACGGCCAAGGCGGACTTTGTATTGCCGCCCCCGACGAAGACGGCGTTCTGATTCAGGAGCGCCGCGGCGTAGTCGAACAGCGGCAGCGAAGCACGGAAGGGCTTTCGAAAGAATGCCAAGTGCGAGCAATCGCAGCCAAGCCGCTCGAACGCAGCATAGAATTTCTCGATCATTTCTGGCGGATCGCCGCTCGGCGTCGAAATGAAGCAGATACGGGGTCGCGAATGTCCGGCAAGCTCCGCGATGTAGCGGTCGATTGGCGACGGCGTGTCCTCCATCAGGAAGCCTCCACCGCCGATCGCCAGAATGCGAGACACCATCGCCTAACGCCTTGGTCCACCGGCGCCGCCTGACCGGCGCACACGGCGAACAAGCCGCGTACCCGCGCATGCGCGTGAGCGCCGCTTCACGTGCCATCCTAATGCCGTGCAGGACCTCATGGATGGGCGAAGCGCACCGTCACGTTCGACGCTCCCCGGTTCGTCCACGACTCAAAAGTCCGTCTTGCCGAATCGAGCGATCCCTTGATTCATTCCCGGCGGATCGAGTACCGACAGCTTCAATGCAAGCGGTTCGCCAATCCACACTCCAAGCGAAGTGTGATCGGCAAGGTCGTCGTCCGTTAACGGATGCACGAGTGCGGTGAGTCGAGAAGTCTCGATCAGCTTGATCACGGCTGGCAATGCATCCTCGACGAAGTGGATCTCGAATTGCGGCTTGGGGTGTGGTCCCACGTTCGCGTCGCGCATCTCGCCGACGAAAAGGAGGTCAACGGGGCGGTCCGGGCCTCTCGCAGTCGACAAAAGCTCATGCAGACGCTCGGCGGGACCGCGATCGTGCAGATCGTAGTAGATGTGCGCGTGATAAGGCGCATGTTCAGTGGTCATGAGGTTTTGCCCGGCGCAAGCTCAACCTCCCCTTCGATCTC
Source organism: Casimicrobiaceae bacterium (assembly GCA_035475895.1). Classification (GTDB taxonomy): domain Bacteria; phylum Pseudomonadota; class Gammaproteobacteria; order Burkholderiales; family Casimicrobiaceae; genus VBCG01. The sequence continues at coordinate 52,641 of DATILY010000055.1, forward strand.
GACGGGAATGTTGAAGGGAAGTTCCGCCAACCCGACGGCACTGCGTGCGTGGGCTCCGACCTTTGGCCCGAACAGGCTGAGGATCAAATCAGTGAACCCGTTGACGACTGCAGGCTGACGATTGAACCCGGGCGCCGAATTCACCATACCGAAAATCCTGTTCCAGCTCGCGATGCGCTGCAGGTCGCCGAGTTCACGCTTGAGGCTGCCCAGAATGGCGAGCCCGGTCAGGCGTGCCGCGGCGTACGCTTGCTCAACCGAGACTTCGGCGCCGACCTTGCCAAGCGGTCGAGCAAGCGAACCGTCGACATTCGTCGGTCCGTGGCCGGATATCAGCGCTCGTGAGCCAACGATTCGAACCCACGGAAAGGGAAGAGTAACGCCAGGCGGCATCTGCAGTGGCGCTGGAAGCACGAGGCCAAGGTTCTCGAGCCTGTCTTCGACTGTGGGCATTTCGATTTGCTCCGTAAATGACTCGCAAGCCTGAGCCGGTGACTGGCGCCGGGGTCAGTGGACGAGCGCAGCGACCAGGAGCAGCAATATACCGGCGGTAGCGACGTTCCACGCCAGCGATCGCGCGAGATAAACCCCGAACGCGTACAAGGGAAGGTACGCAATGCGACCCGCGAGGTAAAGAATTGCAGCCCACTTGGAAAGGGAACCATACGAGCCGGTGGCATGGATAACGACGACCAGCGCCAGAAAGAGCGGAAACGTCTCCAGGAAATTGGCCAGCGCTCGCGCCAGCCGCCCTGCTACGCCCGTCAGCGGTGGCATCGGCGCGTCTCTCGCGCTGGCCGCCCAACGGTATCCGCGCTGCAAGCTTGCGGCATGCGCGGCCAGCACGATTTGGACCAAGCCAAGAACGACGCTGAAACAGAGCACGTACAACTCGATGCGCAAGCCCATTCTCCCGCAACGGTCGCCGGACGACGAAGTTACACCGTTCGCTCATCGAGCACGAGTCTCATCGGTTGACAGGTGAGCGCGCAGCCCGGCCGAAGCGCTTCGACCGGCCCGACCGGCTTGAAACCGTGGCGGGCGTACAGCCTTGCGGCCGACGTATCGCCGCAGGTTACGGCGAGCTGGACATAGCGCGCACGTCGTGCCCGCGCCCAAGCAAGCGCTGCGCCAAGCAGTTGGCCTCCAACGCCCCGACCGCGAGATCCCGGTGCAACCCACATTTGAAAGACGTTCACCGCCGATCTATCGATGGGTTCGGTCTTCGCCAATACCAAGCCTATCGTCTCGTCCGCCTGCTCGGCGATCAGAAGACAGGCCTCTTCGGAGGAAACCAGGGCAGACAGTCGCGCTTTCCAGTCGTCATCGGTCCGCTCACGCTCCGCCTCGAACGTGCTTCCAAACGCATGCGGAGATTCGCACAAGGAACGAAGCCGCACCGCTCGATAGCGCGCCCACTCGGACGGCAGCAGCGTACGGATGATGAACGTCGCGCTCATGACAATCCTCGGCTGGACGACCCCATGTCAGCTCTCCGATGCAGCGTTTGCCAAAAAGATCGGCGCGCCGTCGGCCAGCACACGTTGCTTGAATGCGACCGCAGCCTCGGCTTGAGGGGACATGAGCTTGGCGGTCGACCAAAATTGCGGCGAAATTTGCCGGCCACACTCGAGGTAGAGCGGATAGGTGTCGTTTACGAGCGCCTCCTGGATCGCGGGTTCCAACTTCCCTGCGGTGATAACGAGGAGATCGATGTCGGAGTTCATCGCCATGTGACGCGGCAACATGTCTCCCTTCGCGAAGGAGCCGAACAACCAGACTTCCTTCAGCGCGGGACCGAGGACAAAGCGCAGGTGAGAGATGTAACGAAGGACGCAGTCCCGCTCGGTGGGCTGCAGATACCAAGAGGGTCCGTCATGCCCTCGCTCTGATGATCAGGATAACCGGCGCCCGGCCAGCGACGCGCGGATCGAGTGGAGATGGCGTCGATATCACTGGTCTGCCGCACCGCGCAGGCCTGCCCTTTGGACCGCCGCCTTGATCAATCCTTCGGCTTTCGCGTCCTCAATGTACTTCCTTACGTAGGCGACTCCGGCCTCCCTGCCCTTGGGAAGCGCTATGGCAACTTCGTCCACCCCAATGCGGCCATCGAGAACCCGGGACCCGGGCAATCGATCCGACAACTCGAACAAGTTTGCCTTGTTCGCGGCGAAGGCGTCCGCTTTTCCGGACCTCAACATTTCCTCCCCGGCGGGAACACTGGGGCTTGCGATGACCGTGGCATTCTTCAAGGCGCGCGCGAGAAACGCGTTCACCGAGCCGCCCTGTGGCGCACCGACGCGAGTTCCCGGTCGATCCACTGCGTCGATGGTCACGATCGGAGAGCCGGCGGGAACGAGGTAGCCATGCTCGATCACCAGAAACGGTGCAGAGAACGTCAAGATACTTTCGCGTGCCGGCGTTGGTCCGAAAAACGTCACGTCCCACTCGCCGGCCTTCAACCCGTCCATGATGGCTCCCGGGGAGGGATATACCACCGGCTCGAATGGGACTCCAATGCGCCGGGCAAGCTCTTTGCCCAGATCGAATCCAAGACCCTTCGAGTCGTCCAACGTGGCACCGCGAACGATCGATGCGGGGGCACCGACATAGAGCGCTACACGGAGCTTGCCGGTTGGGGCCAGCGCTTGTCGCTCTTGCTGACTAGGTGCGTAGGGGACACCCGCGCAACCCGCAATGAGAAGCCCGACTACCGAAGCAATAAGCCAAGGACACGTTCTCATTGCATCCTCCGTTGACGTTACGGTCGCCGAGACAAACGCAATCGTTGATGTCGAGCTACCATTGAACCGCATGGACCTGAAAATGCCGAGCAACGCGAACGATCGCCATGTGGTCGAACAACAAGGTAATCGACTGCCGGCCGAAAGACTCGCTACGTAGGACCAGCCACCGCAAGTTGCTCGAGCACTTGCAGGAATGCCGTGGCTGGGGAACGCAGCAATGAGCGCGCGTGCATTTTTGACACGGTAGCGTGGCAAAGCCCGGCTAGCTCCACAAGGGCAGCTTGTAGTGCGGCACCGTCGAGAGGACTACCCGCTTGCTCGAGCGGGACGAGAAGCAGCGGGCTGGCACGATTCTCAAGTGTGGTGGCGCTATCGTCTCCAGGCAGGCGACGTTCGAACAGATCCTCAAGCACAACAAGTCTGTCACGAAGGGCATCGAGGAGCGTCTGCGCGTAGACGAGTTCGCCTCTTGCAAGGCGGCGCGCCACTTCAATGGCATACCCTGTCGTCTTGCCAACGGCCTGCTCGACAGCCAGCGGGTCCGCGGGCTCGAAGGCGGGCATGCGCGCTTCCAGCTGCGCGGCCGCAATAAGGCCACTGGGATCGTGAGCTACGCGGACCGGGGTCGACGGTCGCAACCACGCCTTGAGGTGATCGGCAGCGATGTAATAGATGTCGACCTTGGCAAAGTGCTCGAAGTGACACACGCAACAATTAATGTCTTCGTCCCACTCGTTGAAGAGAAAACCCGTCCACCGACGCGGCCGGTCAAGGCGATTCGCACAGACGTCAGAGATGGCGCTCGGTGTAACGACCACCCTTAAATCAATGTCCGAGTGTGTATCCGCGGTGCCGCTGGCCAACGACCCCGCCACGAAGATGCCCACGACCTCCGGGTCTTGCGCAAGGTCGCCGACGATCTCGTTCAGCAGACGTTGTCGCTGTTCCGGTGGAGGTGCCGCGTACACCGATTGCCTAACGAGCAAGTTAACCGCGTACGGCCGCAGGCAGGCACCGCCTGCCGGGGGATGTCGGCTCGATTGAGCGGTCAGGCGTCATTGGACGTTTGCGTGCGTATGGGCGCGAGCAGATTTGCGTCGCGGGCGAGCAGCCAGCGCCCGCCTTGACGGTGAAATACGGTCAGCGTGTGACCTGAACGAGTCGTAGAGTCTGCGCTCCCGGGAGGCGTCGCCACGACCGTCAACTTGCTCCACATGAACGCCCAATCGCCGGATACCTGGACCTCTTGAATGTCGCTGTTGCCGTCGAACGTGGGTGCCTTGCCCGCCGCCTGCGCCTTCGCTGCCTCGGCGAACTGGGCTTTGCGCATAGGCGGCTTTCCTGGCGCGAGGAAAACGACATCGTCCGTCATCAGCCCGAGGACCGTTTCCACGTCACCCGACTTGGTCGCCGCCATCCACGTGGCGACAAGGCTGCGGATCTCTTGCTCGTCCGTCTGCATGTGTACCTCGGCGGTTGCGATGGCGCCTAACGATGATTTAACCGGCCCGCCACCTACCTGCGATTGAACGCACGCTCATCCTCGCCGTCGCCGATCGAGTGCACATACGACCACGCGGCCGATCGGCGATTGGCGCTGCGAACCGCATGCCAACTATGGCAATTTGAAATCTGCAGGAACGCGGCGCTGTGTAAATGTGTACTGCGACACGTCATTTACACATCTCAGGTCGCTGGGGCTGACACTTTCGATTCGGCAAGTGGCATAGCTTTGTTGAGCCCTGCCCAAAACCTTACCGTTCAAGGAGTCTGTCCGTCGCTTGTACAGAGAGTCCGTCACGTACCACTCGCCTGCCTCGTTGTCGACTTGAACAGGATGCCCAGGCTCGGTCAACCTTCGGGTGGTCGTGAACTTGCCATCGGAGCGAAGCACAATCAGCGCGTCGATTTTCGCTTCGGAGTCAGGGTCCTTGGCTTCGGAATACCACGCGCCGACCAGGTTCGCTTTGTGCTTTTTGTCCGACTCGGACTCCATCGCTTGGCAACCGACAACCCCGGCCACCAATAGAGCCCAGACGACGATCGTCCACTTGCGGTCTGGGGACCTATTCGACGGTGAGCTCATACCGGATTGCCTGGCGAAGCGTTGGCAGTTCACCACCAAACCGCAAGGAGTGGCGTCCTGGCGCGAGCGGCGACAGCATCAAGAAGTAGCCATTCGCAGCTGAAGGAAAGACGCTGACGCCCACCTTCGCGCCGGCTGCGAGATCGAAGCAATCAGGTGAAACCTGCCGATATTTCGCCAAGTCGGCAACCTTCCGATCGTCGACCACCGCCACCAATACGGTTCGTGATTCCGTCACTCGTCTCGCTTCGCGTGTAGCGGCGTCACAGGTCAACGGGTGCGTGCCATCGGGTGTGACGACATAGTTGACGAGAGGAAAGAACAAATAAGCTCCGCGCGGAATCGTGCAACGACGCTCCACCAGCGCCGAGCCAAATGCGCCCGCCAGGAACCACACAGGGCCCGTCTGGCCAGCGCCGCAGCGCGCGCCCGTTCGGTCCGATATCGGGCTCGAGTCCGAGGGAAAGGACGAGGCCCAGATCCACCATTTCTTGGACCACTCTCCTTGCGATCGGCCCGACACTGGCGACGTTGGCGAAAGTACCACCTCGACGGTTTGGGCGACGACGCCGCCGGACGTTATAAGCGCGAGGCATGTCAGCGCGACAAGGCGTCGTACTTTGCTTATTCGCATGTGCCCGCGGTAGCGGAGTTGACAAACAATGAACCGAACCGGCGTCCCTGGGCGGCGTGCCCGAGGAACGAGCCGCGCAGCCGGCGTCGGTCGAAGGCAACCCTATGCCCCAAGCACCTAGGCATGGGTGTACACCCAGACACCAAGGCCAACGCTCAGCATGATCCCCAGCAAACCCGCAGTCTTGTTCGGCTCCAGGGCGAGGGACAGGATTCCGACAATGACGCCTGCGAGAACGGCGCCTACCGTACCCACATAAAGCGCGATCGCGATGAAGAGCCCCGCGTATCCATTCGCGCCACTTGCCAGGTGTGGGTTGGCTTCCATGACGACCCATGGGATGGCGACCACAACGGGAAGCGCGAGCGATAGCGTTCCCAGAAACCGGCCGGTTCTTCGGCTGGCCCTCAAAGCGACGCGAGCTGTATCACTCATCGTTGACGTTCATCGTAGGACTTGAACAACTTTACTACACCGCTCGCCGTATTCGAGGCCGAAGCGGAACGCGCACTGTAGGACGGATATGACATCGCGATATGCGCCCGCGGGCTCAACATATAGGCCAAATTGATTTGTTGGAGAGCGTTCTTCATTTCGTCTTCGGTGGCCCAGCCCGGCAAGGTGCGGATGCTCATCTTGACTTCGCCGTGCCGTCCCGCGTGCCAGGAACGGTCCGAAGCTACGTACTCGATCGTCATTCCCGCGGTTCTCAAGTAGCCCACGAACGCCTGAATGCGGGGCGAGTCCGGATCGAGACCGGCGTTGATCTCCACCGTGCTGATCGTTCGGGCCCACGTCTGACCGGTCAGAGCCACTGCCAGAACCAGAGTGGCAAGCGATCGTACCGTGCTTGCTTTCACGACCGCTGTTCCCTGCCTTCCCGGCAGTCCGAGTGACCCGCTCAATGTGGCGCGCATGATCCATCGTATCCTTCTTGGGGCGTTCCGTTGCACGCCAGGCTACGCCGCGGGTTCGGAAATGGCCTTTATCAGCAGCAGGCAAGGATTGCCGGGCCACAAATTGGTGAACTCCTCCACCGGCAAGAAGCCGCGGGCCTCATAAAACCGGCGTGTACGCTCATAGGAGAGGCTAGGGCGGGACGGGCCGAGAGTCTTGACCTGAACGAGCCGACCGCCGCGTTCATACCACCATGCCTCGGCCGCGGCGCATAACCGAGTGCCGATCCCGCGCCGGTGCACATCCGGCGCAACCGCGAGGCAAGTCATTTCCACGGTGACGGAATTGTGTTGCCGCAAGGACACGAAACCGACGATCGCTCCGTTCAGTTTCGCGGCGAAGTTGGGCAGCACTTGCGCCTCGGCCGCATACGCCAGCAAGGCGGACTCGATTCCGAACCATTCGGGAAGCCGCCGAAGAATGGCCTCTGCTTCGCTCGCAGCAATGGTCCGTGGACCGTCGATTTGAGTCATATCCAGGCAGCCTGAGGAATACGCTAACCGCCGCGCCGCGCTGGCGGTGGCCAAGTGGAGGTCATGAGTCGGCGGGTCCGGTTGACCGCCGGGTCAGGCGTCATTTGTGGTAATGGGCGATGAGTTCGACTTCAACCACGAACGACGGCAAATAGAGCCGCTGCACTTGAACCCACGTTGCCGCGGGTAACCGCGAGCCGTAGAACGGCTTCCGTGCGTCGCTGAATTTGATGAAGGCGTCGAGGTCAGTGGCGTATACCGTTTCCTTCACGACCTCGGCGAACGTGAGGCCGTTTGCCTCCAGGATGCGACGTAGTTGCTCGTAGACTCGGGGAACAGCCGTTTCCATCGGAGCCGCACCCGTAACGCCTGATACATAAAGCACGTCGCCGATGCGAACCGCTTGGCAGAAGCCAATCGATCGCTCCGCCGCCTCGTTCTGATGCACGCAGCTCGCGGCGACGTGCGGAACCGCTGTGGCACAGCCAGTAGCGATGGCAACAACGAGAGGCAGCAGCACGGCAAATTTCAGCATATCGGGACGAAG
>DATILY010000056.1:0-14499 GCA_035475895.1 Casimicrobiaceae bacterium
GCGGCGCGCGCCCGCTTGACCGCCTCGACGAACAGCGTCTCGCGCTCACGGTTGTCGAGCTGGGCCAGCCCATCGATGCTCGATTCGCCGAACTTGGCACGGCGAATACCCGCGAAGTGCGCCGCTTCCAGCCATTCGGCAATGCAGTCGAACGTGAACGGCGTGCGAACGGAGCCATACCAGGTGATCTGCGTCACCAGCTTGGCTCCGACCGATCGCGCGTGCTCGTCGGGCACATAGAAATAGCCCCCGTCGCCTGCGCGATACGCGTCGATCGCCTTGTCGAGGTCGGGAAGCGCCAGCCTCAGCACGCCGCCGCGCTTGAGCACGCGATGCAATTCCTCGAGCACCGGCCGGATGTCGGGCCATGCCAGGTCCTGCAGCACATGGATTGCCGCGATGCAGTCGACGCTGTCGCCTGCCAAGGGCAGGCCGCGGCGCAGGTCCACGCGCGCGTCGACGCCAGGCGCGGCGGTGATGTCCATGTTGAGCCATCCGGCGGCCGGATGCGGCCCGCACCCGACGTTCAGCCGAATCACGGCTCGAGCGGCATGCGCATCGACGTCCCGGCGCTACTTGGAAGCCCGGGGCATCGCTGCAGCGACCGCGCCGTCGACCGCGCTCGGCGCCTCAACGCTCACACGAGCGTTCATGCGCCCGTGTGCCCGCCTCGCGGCTGCCACTTGTCGCCGCATCTCCTCGACCGCGGGCGGCACGACGCGACGATCCGCCAACACCCAGGGCAGCGCGCGCAGCGCACTGGCGACGGCCGGCCATAGTTCTGGATCGCGCCGCACGGCATGCGCAAACGCGAGCGTTTCGCGCAGCGATTCCCTGACCGACAGGCGCAGCCACGTGATCAGCAGGTGATTCCGGGCAAGCAGCCGGCGCCGTGCCACCGGATCGCGGCTCGTGGACGGGTAGTGGTGACAGACGAGCTCGGGCACGTACGCCATGTGCCATCCCAAGGCCGCCAGATCGAGCGCCATCAAGGCTTCTTCGCATCCCAGGAACAGGCGCCGCTCATAGCCGCCCACCGCGCGAAATGCGGTGACTCGCATCACGCATGCTCCCGCGAAGAATCCCAGGATCGCTCGCCCCGGCACGCCCTCGCTGCGCAAGGGCGACGCGTGCATCAACGCGCATGTCGGGTCTTCGCGCTGCTGCGCTCCCACGAGCAGCCGCCCGGTGACCACGCCGACGCGGGGAAACGCGTCGAGCAGCGCACATGCCATGGGCAACGCACCGGGTTGCCACCACGTGTCGTCGTCGCAAAAGGCCACGTAGCGCGTGGTGACGCGCGCCACGCCCTCGTTGCGTGCTGCCGCTCCGATGTTGCGCGGCAAGCCGACCACCAGCACGTCGGGAAAGCGCTGCCGCAGCGCCTGCGCCGTGCCGTCGGCAGACGCGTTGTCGACCACGATCACCTTCGGCTTGGCCGGTAGCGCGCGCAAACGCTCGACTGTCGTCAGCGCTTCGCTGCACCGTCCATGCGTGATGAGGACGATCGAGACAGGTGTTTCCTCCATCGCTTCGGATCCCGGCTCAGCCTGGCAATTGACGGCTTTCACGGGGCTCGCGCGCCCTGCGGCGGCTCGAGCAGCCAGTAGCGCTCGGGCGCCTTGGTATCGGACACGCCGTTGGGACCGAAAGCACGCAGCTGGCTCGCGTAGCAGGCGATGGCCCGCGCCTTGCGAGTCCTGGTGCCCCGACGATGCGAAATGAACACCGGCGTGGCGCGCACGCCCGCGCCGTACAGGCTTGCAAGGCGCTGCTGGAGCAGCCCCGACATGCGCCGGTACAGCGCATCCTCGTAGGCGATCCAGGGGCAGCGATCGAACTGCGTGAGCAACGCGTGACAAGCATCGTGGACCAGGCGATGGTCCGAATGAAACAGGCCGAGCGGCATGGCAACCATGTCGTAAGTATCGCGCTGCAATTCGTCGCGGAGACTCGACATGATCTCCTCGACGGTGGGCGAAACGCCGTACTGGCTATCGAGAAACGGTTGCCACCGCGGAACGCAACCCAGGATGCCGAGTGCCGCCTCGTCCTCGCGACGTCTCGCCCCAACCGCTTCGTCGCCAGAGCGGAAACCCGACTTGCGGTCCCACGCGGACACTTCGGCTTGCGGTCCGGGCACTCCGGCGAAAACCGTGACGACCACGGCTGCATTCGACGTGGCGAGCAGCTCGCCAGCTCCGAACACGGCGTCGTCCAGATGCGGTGATATCACCAGAACACGTTGCCATTCCAGCGACACACCCGAAGCGGTTGCACGCGTCACGCACCTTCACTCGACGGTTCGAGCCTTCGGCAAACGAACCGTTTGGACCCGTGGAGCGCCGCGTTCAGTTCCCTTCCGATCGATCTCCATGCCGTCGTATGGCGAGCGGCGACGTACACCGGCGAGCACGGGTGCCCGTCATGGGGACATCGCGATTGCATCAGGCCTACCGTCCATCGGGGGCGATACCAGCCGGAGCGATAGCGACGCCGCGGCATTCGACGGCCCGCCGCCGTCGCATGCAACGGATTGGTCGAAATGCCGCGGCAGCAATTGCGCGCGTCGTTTGCAAGGCCTTGACATGCCTGGCGAAACGCTCGCACCGCCTGCTGGCACGACGGCTGCAATGGGGTGCTCCATCCAACGATCCGGAGCACGTGATGAACGACATGACCATGGCGCTTGGCGCAACACCGCCTGATGGACGAGGGGCCCACATCCGGACGCTGTCCAGGCCGATCCGGGCACGCCGCGAAATCGTAGCGCGCGTGCACCTGGCCCGCGCGAACGTGCTCCGGGTACACGACGGTCGGGCGACCATCATTCGCGCGCTGTCGGGAATGTTGTGGATCACCGAGGAAGGCAGCGTCAAGGACACCGTGTTGGCGGCTGGCGAGGTTCATCGCATCGAGAACCAGGGCATGGCGCTCGTGCTTGCACACCATGCCGGGCGTGTGGTGCTCGAGGTGCCGCCAGGCGATCGCGGTCCGCGGATGCTCGAGATCGTGATGCGCGATGGTGATTCCGTGCACCGCGTTCTGCCGGTTGCCGGGTCGACGCTGCGCAGTCCGGTGGCGGCGGCCATTGCGGTCGTTCGTCGCGCGCTTGCCAGTGCGATGCGCGGGCTGTCGCGCCGCGCGATGCGTCCTGGCGAAGGACCCGGCCCGCGGCAATACAAACGCCGCCTTCGCGTCCCGTACTACTGACGAGGCATCTGGAGCGCGCGTGGCATGGCCGGCCTCGAACTGCGCGTTGATCTCAACCGGGACCTGCCTTGAGCGCACCGAGGAGATCCATGGGCAGCGGGAACACGATCGTCGTGCTCTTGTCGCCGGCGATGTTGCCGAGCGTCTGCAGATAGCGCAGCTGCATGGCCTGCGGTGCCTGCGCAAGCATTTGTGCAGCCTGCAGGAGCTTCTCGGACGCCTGGAGCTCGCCTTCGGCGTGGATGATCTTGGCACGCCGCTCGCGCTCCGCCTCGGCTTGGCGCGCGATCGCGCGGATCATGGTCTCGTTCAGGTCGACGTGCTTGATCTCGACGTTCGACACCTTGATGCCCCATGCGTCGGTCTGCACGTCCAGCACGCGCTGGATGTCCAGATTGAGTTTTTCGCGCTCGGCCAGCAACTGGTCGAGCTCATGCTTGCCCAGCACCGCGCGCAGCGTGGTTTGCGCGAGCTGGCTGGTCGCGTCGAGGTAGCGCACCACCTGGATGATCGCCTTCTCCGGATCGACCACCCGGAAGTACACCACCGCGTTGACCTTCACGGAGACGTTGTCGCGGGTGATCACGTCCTGCGGCGGCACGTCGAGCACGACGGTGCGCAGGTCCACCCGTACCATCTGCTGCACGACGGGAATGAGGAGGACGAGTCCAGGCCCTTTCACCTTCCAGAAGCGGCCCACCATGAACACCACGGCGCGCTCGTACTCGCGCAGCACGCGAATGGACGTTGCCAGCAGCACCAGCAGGATCAGGACGACGACGCCAAGCTCTACGAGTGCGGTCATGAACAGTCTCCTTGTGGCATGCGGGCGATGCTCATGCTTCCTTGTGGGCAGGAACGACGGTGAGCACGAGCCCTTCCTTGCCCGTCACGCGGACCATCTGGCCGCTTGCGAGCGGCTGGACAGAGCGCGCGCGCCACAGCTCGCTGTGCACCCGCACCCAGCCTTCGCCGTCGGCGGTGTCGACCACGACACCGTGACTGCCGATCATCTGCTCCCGACCGGTCACCACCGGACGACGCCGTGCCTTCATCGCCGCTGCCGCGATCCCGACAAGGAACAGGACGCTCGTGACCGCCAGCGTGACGATGAGCGACACGGGCACGCCGAAGCCGGGAATATCCGTGTCGACCAGCATCGTGGCTCCGATGACGAACGCGACGACGCCGCCGATCCCGAGCGACCCGTACGCGGGAACGAACGCTTCGGCAACGATGAAAGACAGGCCCAGGAGCACGAGTGCCAGTCCCGCGTAGTTGGTGGGCAACAGCTGCAACGCATACATGCCGACGACGATCGCAATCGCGCCGGCGACCCCCGGCAGCACCATGCCGGGATTCATCACCTCGAAGACGAGTCCGTAGAATCCGACCGTCAACAGGATCAGGGCAATGGACGGATGCGTGATGATGGAAAGGAACCGGGTTCGCCAGTCGGGTGCGGCGATTACGATCGTCGCACCGGCGGTGGCCAGCGCCCGCTCGCCGGCCGCGGTCGCCACCTTGCGCCCGTCCACTTTGCGCGCCAGGTCCGCAACGTCGGTGGCGACGATATCGACGACATGCTGTGCAAGCGCATCCTGCGCAGGCAGGCTCACGGCTTCGCGAACCGCTCGCTCGGCCCACTCGGCGTTGCGCCCGCGCAGCTGCGCAAGGCCGCGGATGTAGGCCGCGGCGTCATGCGTTTGCTTGCGCGACATCGTGTCGTCTGACCTGCCTGCCTTGGCCGGTGTCTCGCCCTTCTCCGCGTCCTTGTCCTTGCCGGGCGGGGTCGGCGCCGGCGGCGACGCGTCCGGGCCGCCGATCGCGACGGGCGTGGCGGCGCCGAGATTGGTGCCGGGTGCCATGGCCGCAATCGCGGAGGCGTACAGGATGTAGGTGCCGGCGCTGGCGGCACGCGCACCGCTCGGCGCCACGTATGCCGCCACCGGCACCCTGGAAGCGAGGATGCTCTTCACGATGTCGCGCATCGAGGTGTCAAGGCCGCCGGGCGTATCGATCTCGAGGACGACGAGCTCGTCCCCGTCGTTCGCGGCGCGCTCGAGGCCGCGCTGCACGAAATCGGCGGTCGCAGGACCGATCGGCCCGGTCATCGGGATCACGCTGATCACCCGGGGCGTCTCTGCCGCTCCAACGACGCCCAGCGCGCACGCCAGCGACGCGAAAGCGATGAACCAAAGCAGGGGAGCGGGCCGCATGCGAAGACCCTCCTGCGGCAATTATGCGCGCGCCCCGACGTCCGCGCCGTGCCACGCCAATCAGCGCGCCATGCCAGGGCGCATGCGCTGTTCCAGCCCCTTGCAGGGATCGGCGCGCTCGGCCCGTTCGGTCACCACGTAGGCATCGAAGGGCGGTGCCGGTTGCGCGTCGAGAACGGTGTCGCCACGTTCCAGCAGGCCAATGCTGATGGCGCTTGTTCGTTCGCGCGCCGTGAGCCAGAACGGAACGCCAACGTCGCGCCGGACATGGCCGTTCCCGGACAGCAGCACCACGCCTCGGTCGATGTAAGGACGGATCGCGGTCGCCATCGTGATGTCGCGTGCCATCTGCGCGTGGGCCAGCGCCGGCAGCGCAGCGCGCTCGAGCATGTTGCAGTGGCCCGCAGCAATGGCGTCCTCGTGCTGTTGTACGAATCGGGCAGGCAGGGCGTCGAGCCTGAGCTGGCGCCGCGTGGCGGGATCGAACAACGCGGACCAGCCATCGACCGCGACGCGCATCGCATCACCTCGCGATAGATTCGCGGCAATGATCGGCAGACCGTATTCGAGCGCAAGGGCCACGTACGGCCGGTAGTACTGCCACTGCCAATCGTCACTTCCCTTCGATTGGGCGATCAGGTAGTCGGGGTCTGCGGGCCTCTCCCGCCGCGCCCGGTCGATGTCCGCCTGGCGCGCGCGGTCGAACTGCTCGAAGGCCAACGCCGGGCGGGCGCCTTCGACGAGCAGTTCACGCAACGCCGCCGCGCGCAGCGCGTGCTGCGCAGCGTTGTCGTGCACTTCGCCGAGGAGCACGACGCGGTGACCTCGCATCGTCGCAGCCAGTGCGGCGGCATCCGGCGCAAGCTCGGCAGCGGGCGCCGCAATGGCAAGTGCAGCGACGGCAAGCAAGACGCTCGCGATGTAGGGCATGCGTTCAGTTTACGACGCCCCACGCGGAGGGAGGGCGCCGGGCCGCTCGTCGCGGCCGTGGCGCGACGAGCAGGCTTGATACCGCTACGCGACGATGTCGCGCATGGCGCTTCCGTCGCCCGCTACTTGCTCTCCGGCAGCGACTTCAGGTATTCGACCAGATCATGCTTTTCCGCGTTCGTCAGGGCCAGCGACTTGCACTTGTCGTAATGATCGACCACGTCGAGCAATGTGGCGAAGCGACCATCATGGTAGAAGCGGCCCTTGTTCGCGGGGCTCATGAACAAGCCCTCTTCGCGCACGAACAGCCCATTGAGATTCATGGTCTTGTAGCTGCGATCGGGCGCCCGGTCGGCCTCGAAGCTGTCGATGCAGACATCTGCGGCCGGATGGAGATTCCAGCCCGGCTCGGTCCACAGTGGATCGACATGGCAGTTGTTGCATCTCGCCTTGCCGCTGAACAGCGCGTCGCCCCGCTCGGCAGCCGCGGCCTCGAAATCCCGCCCCGCCTGGGGCGTCGGCGCCGGTATCCCCAGCTGGTAGAAATGCAGGGCGGGCAGCTTGCCCGTGATGCGGTCGTCGTCCGGAGCGATGTGCGGAAGGTCGCCGAACCCGTTCGCCGCCGCAATCGGAAACTGCGCCGCGTTGTTGAGGCGGGGATCGAAGAATCGACCGACGCCATGCATCTCCAGGGCCGCGACGAACGCATTCCAGTAGCTCACCGTTCCCCACGCGCCCGTCCACGTGTGCTGGTTGAATCCAGCCAGGCCGTACGCATTGGGCAGCAGCGTCGCACCGGGCACCATGGTTCCGGTCACGACATTGTCGGTGACTTGCGTCGGGTTGAACGCCTTGCCGTCGAGCAGCAGCTCCGCATCGAATTTGCCGGGACCCCAGCTGTGCAGGACGGTCCTGACCGCATCCGCCGTGATGCCGGGTTGGACCGTGCTCAGCAGCTTGACGAATGGCGTCAGGTTGGGGGCCAATGCAATGATGCTGCCGACGTCGAGGTCGCGATTCGCCCAGCCGTCCAGCCGGTGGCCGATCCCGAACGCCAACGCGTTGTCGACCGTCGAGTGGCACAGCGCGCACTGGATGCCGACGGATTTCAGCGTGCCATCCGGGTTGAAGAAGCCGGTCACGCCGACCACCGCGTTGGCTTTGAGGAGCGCAAGCGTCGTTGCCGGATCGTCGAGGTTGAGCCGGTTCGCATGCAGTGCGCCGACGACGCTGCCCGGCAGTGCGTCCACATCGACCTTCAACCCCACAGCGAGCGCGCCCTTCGGGCTCAGCCCCGGTCCAACCCCGCCGAACGCAGCGCCTTCGATCGCCTGGTGCAGCTGCAGCTGATCGCCCCAGAACGCTTCGTCACCGAACGTATCGAACCGGAACGTCTGCCGGCCTGCATTCGCCATGGCTGCGATGTTTTGCGCGATGACGCGGTCGAATCCCTGCGCAGCGTGCTTGCTGTTCGCAGGACTCGCGGAATCCGCGAGCGCGCTGGTACCGCCCATGGGCGCAACGCCCGTCGCGGTCGCAATTGCGGCAGTAAGCGCAAGCACGCGTCTCCTTGCTCTTGTGCCCCGTGCGCGCATCTCGACGCGGCGGTTCACGCCATCCGCCGGTCCCCTGTCCTCATCCGACATTGCGAGCTCCTTCGCGGCCCGCGCCACGCGACACGAGCCGCACCATGGATGTGCGATCTCACCCACGCCCGCCCACGGGGATGGTTGGCAGCGTGAACGATTTCCGCCATAACATGCGGCCTCGAGCGTCTATTCCGGTGGATCGAACACGTCGAAGCGCATGCATCGCCAAGCCGATGGCAGGCCGGGGCGGCATGCGCCCGGCGGGGATGTCGGTCGCGCGTTCGCGGGATCGGAGCGGCGTCGAGCACGCCGTGCAAGTCACACCCGGTGAGCGCCGCTCTCGTCGCGCGAAGCGTAGGCGATCGCCTGCTCCAGCGTCATCGCTCGACCCTGTCGCCATGCATCCTCGAAGGCAGGCGCGTCCCGGATGGCGGCGCGCGCAGCGGCGACCGCACGATCGTAGTGCAACCGTTCGCTGGGTGCGATCGGCGCGGCGATCTCCTCGCGCAGCCGCTCCGCTGCACCCCACAGCACAGCCGCAGGCCGGGGTTCGCGGATAACCGCCGTGGCGCGAGCGAGGCCTTCGATGGAACCTGCGATACCCCACCGATCGTTCAGTTGGCGATGAATCGCAAGGCTCTGCGACTGCAAAGCGAGCGCGGACGCATGATCCCCGCAATCAGCCGCAACATGGCCGAGGTGGGTCAAGGATTTCGCCATGCCTTCGCGGTCGCCCAGCTCCCGGTAGATCGCCAGGCTGTCCTCCAATAGCCCGCGAGCGCCGGCCTGGTCGACGGTGTGGCGCGCGCACAGGCCGAGTCCCTGGAGCGCGCCGGCGATTCCCGACCGATCCCCGAGCTCCCGGCATATCGTGAGACTTTCCTCGTACAGCGCCCGCGCCGCCTCATGTTCGCCCTGCTCGCCGCGCACATGACCGACGCTGCGCAGCGCATTGGCCACGTGCCCGCGATCGCCAAACGCGCGAAAGATCGCAAGCCCTTCGTCGTTCAACCCGCGCGCCGAGACATAGTCGCCCTGCATCGCGGCCAGGCTGGCAAGGTGGATCAGGGACACCGCGACGCCCCAGCGGTCGCCGAGCTCGCGGTCGACCGCCAGGCTCTCTTCATGCAGCAGCCGAGCGGTTCGATAGTCGCCTTGCTCGTATGCCAGCAGTCCCTGGTTGTTCAGCACGGCCCCGATGCCCTTGCGGTCGCCCAGTTGCCGCCGGATGGCGAGGCTCTGGTCGTAGAGCCGCCCGGCGCCGGCGTAATCACCTTGTTTCCAGGCGAATATGCCGGCCCAATTGAGCGCCTTGGCGCGCGTTGCCGGTGCCGCATCCAACGTCGCGTCGAGGAGCCGGGACAACCATCCCCGGCCTTCAGCGAGATAACCCCGGACGAGCCAGAAGCGCGCGAAAGCGCTCGCGAGCAGCAGCCCGGTTTCGCCCTTGCCGCGCACGGCAGTGGCGCGGGTGAGCGCCGCACGGAAGTTGTCGTGCTCCGTTTCCAGGCGGTCGAGCCAGGCCTGCTGGTCGATGCCCTTGAGCTGCGCCTCCGCCTCCTCGGCCAGTGCAAAGAAGCAGGCGAGATGACGATCCGCCCAGGGCGCGTTGCCGAACAGGGCCTGCGCGCGCTCAAGTGCGTATTCGCGCATGCTTTCCAGCAAGCGGTAGCGCGTGCCGTGATCGGATTCGTCCACGGCGACAAGGCTCTTGTCGACGAGCGAGGTGAGCAGGTCGAGAACGTCGTGCGCCGGGATGGTTTCGACCTCGCACACCCGTTCCGCGGCCTCCAGCGTGAAGCCGCCGGCGAACACCGCAACGGCGCAGAGCGCCATCTTCTCGTGTTCGCCGAGGAGGTCGAAGCTCCAGTCGATGGCGGCGCGCAGCGTCTGCTGCCGGGCCGGAAGCGTGCGCGCGCCCCCGGTCAGCAGCGCGAAACGGTGATCCAGGCGGCGGTCCAGCTCGTCCACCGACATCGAACGCACGCGTGCCGCCGCAAGCTCGATGGCGAGCGGGATACCGTCGAGACGCCGGCAGACGTTCGCGATGGCACGCGCGTTCTGATCGGTCAGCTCGAAATGCGGCCGGTGCAAGCGCGTTCGATCGGCGAATAACCGCACCGACTCGTACTCGATGACGACCCGCGGCGCTCCATCGTGCGGCGCATCGGGCACCGACAGCGACGGCACGCGATAGGTCGTTTCTCCGGGCACGCCAAGTCGTTCGCGACTCGTCACGAGCAACGTCACGCGAGGACATTGCCGCAGAAGCGCATCGGCCAGCTGCGCGCATGCGGGCAGCAGATGCTCCGCGTTGTCCAGCAGCAGGAGAAGATGCCGTGCGCGCAGGCCGTCGGTGAGCGTCTGGACCAGGCTCCTGCCCGGCTGCTCCTGCAGCGCAAGTGCGTTCATCGCCTCCTGCACCACGAGATCAGGATCGCGCAGCGTGGCGAGCTCCACCAGGCAAGCGCCATTGCGATAACCGCTCGACAGTGCGATTGCCAGCCGCATCGCAAGGCGGGTCTTGCCGACGCCACCGGCACCGGTCAATGTCACCAGGCGGTTGGCGGACACCAGCCTGGAAAGCTCCTCCAGCTCGCGCTCCCGGCCAACGAACGACGTGACGGGTTCGGGGAGCGTCGAACGGACAGGCGCGTCGGCACGGGCGTCCGGTGCGTCCTCGGACACCCGGATGACGGGCCCTGCAAACCGGTAGCCGCGTCGCGGCAGCGTCTCCAGCCAGCGCTCGGAGCCCGAGACGGCGGCGAGCGTGCGCCGGATGGAAAGGATCTGCACGGCAAGATTGCCTTCCTCGACGACGACGCCGGGCCATGCCATTTCGAGCAGGCGCGTTTTCGTCACGTGATGCGGGGCTGCGCGCACCAGGATCGTCAGCGCCGATACAGCCCGCTTTCCCAACGGCAGCAGCACGCCGTCGCGCGTAAGCACGCACGCGTCTGCGTCCAGTCGCAACGGCCCGATCGCGTAGATCTCCGTCACGCGCCTGCATTCCTCGGGCAGCGCCGATTGCGTGGGGTCGCAGCGCGGCTGCCGTTGGGCCTGCACCGGCCGCAATTTAAGAAATATTTAAGCGCTTCCTCAAGACTTCCAGCGGCGTGCGGCGGACTCTGTGCCGGCAAGGCGCCCTCGTCGGTGCACGATTCCACAGAGCCACAGCGGAGGTTCGCATGACATTCGGCACGATGGTTCACCGTTCCAGAAGCCACGGCTTGCCACGCACGCTCAGCGCCGTGGTGGTCGTTTTCGTCTTGACGATCATCGCGTACGGGATTGCCAAGCCACCGCAAGGCGAGCTGCTGTCGTCGAGCGCGGTGATCTTCCCGGCACAGGCGAGCACGAGCTTGCCATTCGATCGTCGCAACAGCGCAGGGACGGCACCGACGCTCTCCCCATCCGGGTTCGCGATGCCGCAGACGCCGAACGGATCGGTCGATGCCCCGCGCGAATGTGCGCCCGAGGCCGGCGTCAGCGATGCCTGCATCTTCAACTGAACCATGGAAGCCCGCGAAGGTCCGCTCACCGGGACGCAAGACATGCTGAGCGTCCGCCACAACCGCCTGCGCGAGCAGTTGCCCCGGGACGATGCCGCGTGCAAGGATCTCATGGCCTACTGCGCGGCATGTCTCGTCGTTCTGCTGGTCGGCGTGGTCGCTTTCGACCCGGACGTGCAGCGGGTTGACGGCGAACGCGGCGCAAACCGGAGCCGCAGCGCGGAGGCAACGCGTGCGTTGTCCCGGTTCGAGCCGCAGCGGCACCGGCTCGCGGTCGCGCCCTGGCGCATCGGCACCGGGTCGACAGCGACACGCGAGGCGCCGTCCACCGGCGCCCGGCCGTCTCAGGCGCACTGAAGCCCCGCAATGGCGCGCGAAAGAGTCTGCGGCGTGACGGGCTTGACCAGATGAAGGTTGAATCCTGCGGCGGCCGATTGGCGTCGGTCCTCGTCCTGGCCCCAGCCCGTGACGGCCACGATGCGCATGTCGCGGCCCCAGGGCACCTCGCGCATCCGGCGGCACACCTGGAGTCCGTCCATGCCCGGCATGCCGAGGTCCAGCAGCGCGATATCGGGATGAAATTCGGCCGCGATGTCGAGGCCCTGCGCGCCGTCGAACGCTACGCGCACGTCATGTCCCATCAGCTCGAGCAGCGTGACCAGGCTCGACGCCGCATCGCGGTTGTCATCGACCACCAGCACCTTGCGCAACACGCGCGGGTGCTCGGCTTCCCGTGCCACCGCGCGCGCTGCGTGCAGGGCGCGCAACGGCAGCCGCACGCAGAATTCACTGCCGCGTCCCGGTCCACCGCTGCGAGCCTCGATGGTGCCGCCGTGCAGGACGACAAGTCCCTTGACGAGCGCGAGGCCGATCCCGAGGCCGCCGGTGGACGGCGAATCAGGCGCGTGAAGCTGCTCGAACATCGCAAAGATCGATTGCAGCCGCTCTTGCGGAATGCCAATGCCGTTGTCCCTCACGGTGATCTCCGCGTCGTCGGCCAGCCGGGCGACGTGCAGCGTGACGCTCCCCCCGCGCGGCGTGTAGCGGGCCGCGTTGTTGAGCAGGTTCGATATGACCTGCGTGACCCGGACGGGATCCGCATCGACCATGAGCGGCTCGTCGGGAAGCGAAAGCTCGAGCGCGTGGCCCATCTGCTCGATCAGCGGCCGGCTCGTCTCGATCGCGGCGATGACCGCTTCGCGCACGTCGGTGCGCTCGAGATGCAGCGAGACCTTGCCGCGCGTGATGCGGCTGACGTCGAGCAGGTCGTCGAGGAGCCGGGTGAGGTGGCGTAGCTGGCGCTCCATCATGGGCAGGACGGTGGGCGCATCCTTTCCGCCGCCCGTGATGCCGAGGATCTGGATGCCGGTGCGGATCGGCGCGAGCGGGTTGCGCAGCTCGTGTGCAAGGGTCGCGAGGAAATCGTCCTTGCGCCGGTCCGCCTCCTTCAGTCGCTTCACCTGCGTGCCGATGAAGATGAGCCAGGGGAACGCGATCGCGGTGACGACCAGCTGCAGCAGGTCGAGCCGCAGCGTCTCCATGTCATGGTTGCCGACATAGCGCATCCACGACAGCAGCCCGAACGCCGCGAGCGAGACGAATCCCAGCAGCGTGAGCTCGCGCGCGCGGCCGCGGAGCATGCCGAACATCAGCGCGACGAAAAAGAATGCGGCGAAGACCGATCGCGTCTCGGGCGCACGATAGACGACGAAGAGCATGGTCGATACGGCAGCCACGATCTGGAGCGCCGTAAGGCTCGGGTCGGGGAAGCGGCGGTTGAAGCCGCGCCGGAATACGATGAACAGGACGGCGATCTCGGCAAGCACGAATGCTGCGGCCTCGGCCAGCGTCACCCGGTCGATATCGTCGTAAGCGTAGTAGATGCCCAGAACCACGAGGTAGAGCAGCGAGAACACGCTCGCCAGCAGGAACCGGCGTACCCGCAGGCGCTGGTTCAGTTCGTCGCGACTGGGCGCGGAAGCGCGCGGTTGCTCGTCCCCCGGACCTGCAGGCCCGTGGTATCCGCGCTCGGCCCCGTCGCGGCGGGAGATTCCAGTGACACCCACGTGGAGTTTCGCTCCTCGCATCCGTCGAGGCGCGAACGGCCTGCCATGCCAGCCGGGCGCCCGGCAAGGCTAGTGTAGGCCAACGCGCCCGGGCGCGAACCGCCGCGTCGCCAGTCGGCCGTCAGGGGGGTCTTGCCGCGGTCCCAGCTGCGCGCCCGCGGACTACTGCGCGGACGCCCACTTCCTGAGGAAATCGGTGACCGACGTCCGGTCCATGCTTCGCATGGATTCGAATTCGCCGTTCTTCTGGCTGTACAGCAGGCGGCCGTCGCTATCGAGTACGGCGAGCGCGGGAACGCCCTTCCGCAAGGGGATGCCATAGCGCTCGGCGACATCGAAGTTCGCCTTGATCCCGTCGTTGCCGACGTTGACGTGGACGACGACGTAGTGCCGCTGCACGAGCTCCGCATTCGTCGGCTCGCGCAAGCGCAGATCGAGGACCTTGCAATCAGGGCACCAGTCGCCCCCGAAGTCCACGATGACCCGCTTGTGGGCGACTGCCGCTTGCGCGAGCGCCGATGCGATGTCGGTGCTGGCCGCCGAGACGGCTGGATAGATGCGCTCCGCGGCAGACGAAAACGACGCACCGGCGAGCACGACGCCGGCAGCCAGGGCCAAGTGTGCAAGGCATCGGTTCATGAGGGCGATGGCGCGCATGCGTCGACGATGGGCGTGGACAAGCGACGAGTCATAATAGCGCGCATGCCAGTTTGCGCAATCCGGTCCACGATGCCATGAGCGAAACCGTCAGTGTCGTCATCGCCCATCGCCTCGGCAAGGCCGAAGCGATCCGGCGCCTGAAGGACGGCTTCGCGCGGACCGAGGGTCGCCTCGGGCCGCTTGCGATGGAGCAACCGGCCTGGGAAGGCGATACGTTGCGCGTGCGCATGCGCGCACTCGGCCAGTCCGCGGACGCAAGAATCGAAGTGCTGGAGGACGCGCTGCGCGTCGACGTGTCGTTGCCCTGGCT
>DATILY010000057.1:0-8846 GCA_035475895.1 Casimicrobiaceae bacterium
GAGGCGCGCTCGATGAGCGTGTCGATGAGCGTCCTGGACCTGGTCTGGCAGGCGCGCGAGGAGGTGGTGATCTCGTCTCCATATTTCATTCCGGGCGATCGCAGCGTCGAGCAGTTCGCTGCGCTGGCGGGACGCAAGGTCAAGGTGACGATCCTCACCAATTCGCTCGCGTCGAACGACGAGCCCGTCGTTCACACCGGCTACGCGCACTACAGGCCCGCCCTCGTGCGCGCGGGCATCGACCTCTACGAGCTCAGCCCGTCACGCATCCATCGCGCCAAGCGCCTGATGTTTCCGGGCATGTCGCTCGGCCGCCTGCACGCCAAGACCGCCGTGATCGACCACCGGACGGTGTTCATCGGGTCGATGAACCTCGATCCGCGATCGGCGAGCAAGAACACGGAGCTCGGCATCATCGCGGAGAGTGCGGAGCTTGCGAAGGAAGTGACGCGGGTGATCCACATCAGCAAGCTGCAAAGCGCATATCGCCTGCGCTTCGCGGCGAACGGTGAGTCCCTGGAGTGGCTCGCGATGGACGACGATGCCGAGGTCGTGCTCGACGTTGAGCCCGACACCAGCTTCTTCACCCGGCTGCAAAACTTGCTGCTGGCGCCCTTCGTGCCGGAACAGCAGCTCTAGAGCCTGTCCAGCGCCCTTCCCCCGCCGGCCGCTCCGCACGAGCAGCCGCGTCCAAGGCGGAATGTGCGGCATTCGCGCCCTGCTTCGCCGCCTTCGTCGCAGATCGATTGAGGCCGTGCAGCGGGCTGCCTAGAGTGGCTCCGTACCCGCCGTGACACCGTGCAGCACCCAGTCACGGCGGCGACTCAGCCCACGGAGCCCTCGACATGAACGCTTATCGCTTGCAGTCCCGCCGCACCCGGATCATCGGGTTTTGTCTTGCGACCGTCGTGACGTTCGCGTTGCTCGGCACGCTCTGCGACTCGATGCTGTTTCCGAGCCCCGATGCAACGGCACGCCGGATCGATGTGTTGGCAGCCGAAGCCGCACGTGCAAGCGCGATACGCGCGGAGGCCGCGCCCGTCGAGGTGGCTTCGACGCCGGATGCCGCGCCCTGACGCAGCGTGGTCATGGCGTCACACTTGCCGGGACACCTGGATCCTGCCGCGATGCTTGCCGCGCCGTGTCGCCCGGCCTCCACGCGGGCCATGTGATGTCCACGCACGCAACGCCGTGCGTGAGGCTTGCATCCAAGTCGGCCGCGTCGCCGAACCATTGTGCAAGCGTCGCCCGCATCGGCTGCAACGCTTCCTGCGACCAACCCTCGGGAACGACGGTGAGCGCGGCTTCGATCTGCAGGTGGAGCAACGTGGTCGTGTCGTGCGCGCTCGGCGCAACCGCGCGCAGCGCGATGACGGTCGCGCCTGCATCGGCGGCGGCATGCGCCAATGGCAGCAACACCATCGGTGGAAACCCCGCGTCACCCACCGTGTCGTCGATCGCCACGTTCGCTTGCAGCGCACCCTCGCGCCCGGCCGGCAGCACCCGCAAGTACGCCGCGGCCAGCCGGGCCTCGCCGCGCACCGTGGACGCTCCACCGCGCATCTGCGGAAGCGCCGCGCGAAGATAGGCGATGAGGTCGTCGAGCAGCTCCTCGGCTGCCGCGGGGGCACGCTCGTAGACGGCACGCACGTCGGCGAGCGCGCCGAACAGCAGGTTGGGTTCCACACGTGCCTGCAGGACCCGCAGCCGCATTTCGACGACGTCCCGCCGCGCGTCGAGCCGCGCGAGCTCGGCCGTACGCATCGCGCGGATCGCCGCGACCTCGCGCTCGCGTACCTGGCAATAGACGTTGAACATCACCCCCACCAGCGAGTACATCCACCACTCGCGCAGCAGGAATGCATCGGTGGAGAACACCAGCCCGAGGTCGACGCCGACGCTCAGCGTCGCCCCCGTCAGGCGGCTGACGGTCGCGAGGGCAAGTGCCACGCCGGCGGTGGCACACAGGGTCGAGGCCACGACCGCGACGAGGCGCCAACGCGATCCAAGCGCGCTTGCCTCCGCCAGAACGGGCGCGATCAGCGCGGCAAGCATGAGCGGGGTGTTGAATGCGACCGAGCGCAGATTGAAGAAGTAGTCGCCCACGTAGGCAGAGCGCCCCTCCTCGAACAGCCAGAAGAGGGGCGCGAACGCGAGGCCCGCGAGCGCGCGACGCCGCAAGCGGGCGCCAACGCCCTGCCAATAGAGCGACGCCGACACGACAGGCGACGACCGGTCAGCCTATCGGTTCGACGAGGTACACCTTGGTGTCCCGGCTGCCGATGTTCTCGACCACGTGGGGGCCACCCGGATCCCAGAAGAGGTCGCCGGCCTTGCGCTCGTCGATGAACGGCTCCTTTCCCGGCAGCGTCACGCGTGCCTTCGCATCGGTGAGCGCGATGGTCAGGTGCGGCGGATGCGAATGGAGACCCGTGCCGCACACGCCCATCCGCGGTCGCGACAGGTGCTGGACGACGCGCAGCTTGTCGTTCTTGAAGACCTCCTTGCCCGTCGATGCATCCATCGACCCGGCTGCCTGCGGCGCAGCTGGCCGGGGATCAGCCGCCTGCGCAGCGCCCTCCAGCGCGCCGGTGGCGCCGACCGCGGCCAGCAGCGCAAGCACATCACGTCGTCTGAGATTCGCATCCATGCGTGCCTCCCTTCTACATTTGCCTGAACAACTGGGTGTAACCCTCGCTCACCGGGAGCGTCTCGTTGCGTTGCCGGAGCTTGACCTGCAGATGTCCACGCAGGTCCCGCACGACGCCGCCGATCGCGTTCACGTTCACGACGGTCGAGCGGTGGATCTGCCAGAACTGGTTGGGATCGAGCTCGTCGACCAGCTCCTTGATCGTCTTGCGGATGAGTGATTCGGAGCCCTGCGTGACCACCAGGGTGTACTTCGAGTCCGCGCGGAAATAGCAGATCTCGTCCACGGTGATCAGCTTGATGGTGTTGCCGACGGAGGCATTCACCCATCGCAGGTAGCTGCGCGTTTCGACTTTCTGCTGCGCGAGCGTGGCAAGCAGCGCCGACAGGTCGGCCGGCGTGGACCCGATGCGCTCCTTGAGCCGCGCGACCGTCGTAGCGAGGCGGGCGACGCTGATCGGCTTCATCACGTAGTCGACGGCGCCCTGATCGAACGCCGTGATGGCGTACTGATCGTAGGCCGTGACGAACGCGCAATGCGTGCGCCCGGCGGCATGCCGTGCGACTTCGAGTCCGTTCATGCCGGGCATCTCGATGTCGAGGAAGACCACGCTCGGACGATGCTGGTCGAGCAGGCGCAGCGCCTCCACGCCGTCGATGGCCGAGCCGACGAGCTCGAGCTCCGGCCACAGCTTGCGCAGGAAGTCCGCGAGCTCGTCGCGCAGGAGGGGCTCGTCTTCGGCGATCAACGCCGTCGGCTGGCGGGACGTTGCGCTCATGTCGCCAACCGTGCGATGCGCATGGCGGCTGTTCCGCGAAGGCGCTCCGCATCCGCATCGACGGCAGACGGAAGCGCCGCCAGCGGAACCAGGATGCGCGCAATCACGCCGTGCGGCTCGTTCGGCGCGAATTCGAGCGTGGCGCGCGGGCCGAACAGCGCCTCGAGGCGTGCGCGCGTGTTCGCGAGGCCGATACCCGTGCCGCCCGTTGCCGCCGCGCCAAAGCCGACGCCGGTGTCGTGCACGGTCACCTCGAGGCTGTCCGCGACCGTGTGCGCGCGGATCAGCACGTGCCCGCCTTCCGCCGCAGGATTCAGACCGTGCTTGATCGCGTTCTCGGTGAGCGTGAGCAACATCATGGGCGGAAACGGCAGGTCGCGCACGGCATCGGCGATCTGCACGGCGAAGGTCAGGCGCGCGCCCATGCGCACCTTCAGCACGGCAAGATAGGCGCTGACGAGCTCCGCTTCCTGCCCAAGCGTCGCGTTCTCCTCGCGCAGGCGGGGCAACGCGGCCTCGAGGTAATGGATGAGATCGTCGAGCATCGCCACGCCCTGGCGCACGTCCGTGCGTCCGAGGCGCTTGGCATTGGCCAGCGTGTTGAACAGGAAGTGCGGCTCGATCTGCGCGCGCATCACCTGCAGCCGGGCCTCGAGCATCTGACGCGACAGCGCGGCCTGGTCGATGCGCGCGCCATGCAGGCGCGTCGCTGCCGTCATTGCGCTGCGCTGGAGGCCATGGATGGTGGCGAAGGCGCCACCGAGCACCATCCAGAACGACACGTCGATCCAGAAGCGCGCCTGCGTCACGCTGTTCCAGTCGAGATCGTAGAACGGGATCAGAAGCAGTCCGCCCACGAAGGCGCTCGCGAACAGTGCCACCGCGACGAGCAACAGCGCAACGACCTTGGATCGCCGCCCGGCGAACGCCTCGGCCACGCTGAGGCCGATGGTGATCGGCACGCCCATGAGAAGGCATTCGCAGAAATAGTCGAGCCACGTGGTCGTGAAATACGACAGCGAGAACGCCTCGTAGAGCTGCGGCTGGAACAGCGCCTGGGTGCTGATCGCCAAGCACAAGACGACGCACAGTCCGGCGCGACGGACCGCCGCATGGCGCCACCAGTGGCCGTACCGAATGCCCACCAGCCCTGGGGGTAGCCGCCGAAGCTCGCTCGAGGTGCGTGCAGGCCCGGGCATGACCTGATTGTGCGTCCGAGGCGGTGGGCCAGCAACGCCGCCCTCGATGAAGCCGGGAAAGCGCGGCATGAATCCGGCAAATGGCGGCTCGAGCACCCTGTCGCGGAGCGGCCGGTTGGCGGACACTTGCCCGGGACCGGCCCTGGGAGCCCGGTTGCGGACCGGGCTGAAAGGAGGCCACATGCGAACCTTGCTGCGAGCGCTGGCCGGCGTTGTGCTGCTGGCCGTCTTCCACACCCCCGCCTGCGCTGACGCCGTGGGCGACGTTCACGATCTGGCGCTCAAGACGTCGCGTGCCGCCGGGACGCCCCCGGGCGCGCAACTCGACACGCTGGTCATCGTAGACCTCGCGATGTTCGACGCAGCCAACGCGATCGAACGCCGCTACCGGCCCTACAGGACGCACGCCGCTGCCGCGCCTGCCGCGGACGGTGACGCCGCGGCTGCAGCCGTCGCGGCGGGCTGCGCGGCGCTCGTTCGCTGGCATCCCGAACAGGCTGCTGCCGCCACGCGCGCCTGCGAGGATCTGCTCGGGGCGCTGCCGAGGACGGCCAGCACGGCGGACTCCATTGCAATGGGCGCCGACGCAGGCCGCGCCATCGTGGACGCGCGCAAGGCGGAGTTGCGGGTGGTGGCGAACGCGTACCGCCCCAAGGCGGCGCCGGGCGTCTACGTCGCGACGCCGCTTCCCATCGGCTTCGAAGTCGCGACGATGACGCCTTATGTCTTGTCGTCGCCTGCGCAATTCCGGCCGGGCGGTCCGCCAACCCTCGCAAGCGCGACGTGGGTGCGGGACTTCAACGAGGTCAAGGCGATGGGCGCGCGCGCAAGCGCCGCGCGCTCGCCTGCGCAGACCGCCACGGCGGTGTACTGGTCGTCTGCCGGCCCGCAGCAGTTCCTCGATTCACTGCCCGGCGTTGCGATCGGAATGGCGAAAACGCCGGCCGAGCACGCTCGCGTTCTCGCAGTGATGACCATGGCCATGGCCGACGCGTCGATTGCCGTGTTCGACGCCAAGAATGCGTATGACTTCTGGCGCCCGATCACCGCCATTCGCAACGGTGACCTGGACGGCAACGACGCGACAGCTGCGGATGCCACCTGGGCGCCGCTCCTCGAAACGCCCCTGCATCAGGAATACCCCTGCGCGCACTGCGCGGCGCTCGCGGGGCTCGTCGCGGCGGTGACGGTGCTTGGCGGCGAAACCGATCTGCGCGAACCGGTCGTGATCAGGCCCGCCGCCGGGGCGGGCAACGTGCCGCTTCGCTCGTGGGCGCACGTCGCGGACGTGCTGAGCGAAGTGCAGGACGCCCGCGTGTGGGGCGGCATGCACTATCGTTCGTCGACCGCGGCCGGCGTTGCGCTCGGGACGGCAGCGGGTCGATGGGTGGCGCAGACGCAGCTCCAGCCGCTCGCTGCGCGCCCCTGAGACGACGGGACGCGGGTGTGCCAGGCGCAGGCGCGCCCGGCGTCAGGCGACGTCAGCCCGCGCGGTTGCGCAGCTTGCGAATCGCCTCGAGCTGCGCCATCGCGATGGACAGCTCGGCCTCGGCGTGCGCGATCTCTTCCTTCGAGGTCTTGTTCTGCATCGCCTCTTCGGCCGCGCGCTTGGCCTCGAGCGCGGCCTTCTCGTCGAGGTCCTTGGCGCGGATTGCGGTGTCGGCGAGCACCGTGACGACGTGCGGCTGCACTTCGAGGAAGCCCCCCTGCACGAAGACGAACTCCTCCTGCGCCTGGTTGGGCACCTTGATGCGCACGGCACCCGGCTTGATCTGCGTGAACAACGGCGTGTGACGCGGATAGATGCCGAGCTCGCCCATCATGCCGGGCAGCACGACGAATTCCGCGTCGCCCGAGTAGATCTGCTCTTCGGCGCTGACGACGTCGACGTGGAGTGTGGCGGCCATGCGCGCTCCTTCTTCTTATTGCAGCGTCTTCGCCTTGGCGAACGCCTCGTCGATCGTCCCGACCATGTAGAACGCCTGCTCCGGCAGGGCGTCGCATTCGCCGTCGACGATCATCCTGAAGCCGCGGATCGTGTCCTTGAGCGAGACGTACTTGCCCGGCGACCCCGTGAACACTTCCGCCACGTGGAACGGCTGCGACAGGAAGCGCTGGATCTTGCGCGCACGCGCAACCGCCAGCTTGTCTTCGGGCGAGAGCTCGTCCATGCCGAGGATCGCGATGATGTCGCGCAGCTCCTTGTAGCGCTGCAGCGTCTGCTGCACGCGGCGGGTGGTGGTGTAGTGGTCCTCGCCGATGGTGTTGGGATCGATCTGGCGCGAGGTCGAATCGAGCGGGTCGACCGCGGGATAGATGCCGAGCGAAGCCACGTCGCGCGACAGCACGACCGTTGCGTCCAGATGGCCGAACGTCGTGGCCGGCGAGGGGTCGGTCAGGTCGTCCGCCGGCACGTACACCGCCTGGATCGAGGTGATCGAGCCCACCTTCGTGGACGTGATGCGCTCCTGCAGGCGGCCCATCTCCTCGGCGAGCGTCGGCTGGTAACCCACCGCGGAGGGCATCCGGCCGAGCAGCGCCGACACTTCCGTGCCGGCCAGCGTGTAGCGGTAGATGTTGTCGACGAAGAACAGGATGTCGCGGCCCTCGTCGCGGAAGCGCTCCGCCATGGTGAGGCCGGTCAGCGCAACGCGCAGGCGATTGCCCGGCGGCTCGTTCATCTGGCCGAAGACCATCGCCACCTTGGATTGCGACAGGTCTTCCTGCACGATGACCTTCGCGTCGGACATCTCGTGATAGAAGTCGTTGCCCTCGCGCGTGCGCTCACCCACGCCGGCGAACACCGACAGGCCCGAGTGCTGCGTCGCGATGTTGTTGATCAGCTCGAGCATCGTCACCGTCTTGCCCACGCCCGCGCCGCCGAACAGTCCGATCTTGCCGCCCTTGGCGAACGGGCAGACGAGGTCGATCACCTTGATGCCCGTCTCGAGCAGCTCCTGCGAAGGCGACAGCTCGTCGAACTTCGGCGCCGATGCGTGGATCGGCCGGCGCTCGTCGGACTGCACCGGGCCCCGCTCGTCGATCGGCCGGCCGAGCACGTCCATCACGCGGCCGAGCACGCCCGGGCCCACGGGGACCTGGATGTTCGAGCCGGTGCTCGTCACCTTCATGCCGCGGCGCAACCCGTCGGAGCTGCCCATGGCGATGGTCCGCACGATGCCGTCACCGAGCTGCTGCTGCACCTCGAAGGTCAGGCCCTGCTCCACCAGCTTGTTGGTCGGATCGGGGTCGAGCGTCAACGCATCGTAGACGTGCGGCATCGCGTCGCGCGCGAATTGGACGTCGACGACCGCGCCGATGCATTGGACGATGGTTCCGTTTTGTTGGGATTGGCTCATGGTTCCTCGTAGTATTTACCGCTGAAAATCGTCTGGCTCTGCCAGCGATTTTCAGGAAGCACGCTCCGGACGAAAGTAGGTTTTCACTTTCGTCCGCTTATACCGCTGCCGCCCCGCCGACGATCTCCGACAGCTCCTTGGTGATGCCGGCCTGGCGCGTCTTGTTGTAGATGAGCTGCAGCTCGTCGATGATCTTGCCCGCGTTGTCCGACGCCGCCTTCATGGCGACCATGCGCGCCGACTGCTCGGACGCGAGGTTCTCGTTCACCATCTGGAACACGATCGCCTCGACGTAGCGGCGCATCATGCCGTCGAGCAGCTCGCGGGCGTCCGGCTCGTAGATGTAGTCCCAGTTGCCGCGCGACACCATGTTCGACTGCACCGGTCCCGTCGGCCCCTGGAACTCGTCGGGAATGGGGATGATGCGGCCACCGCGCGGCTCCTGCTTCATCGTGTTGACGAAGTTGGTGTAGAAAACCCACACCTCGTCGACACGCCCGTCCATGTACGCATCGATCAGGACCTTCACGGGCCCGATGAGCTTGTCCAGCCGCGGCCGGTCGCCCAGCTGCACGACGCTCGAGACCATGTTGCCGCCCATGCGCGGCAGGAAGCCCGCGCCTTTGCCCCCGATGGCGACGAAGTCGACGTCGGCCCCCGCCGCCCGCCATTCCTTGTACTTCTGGTTGACGATGCGCAGGATGTTCGTGTTGAGGCCGCCGCACAGGCCCTTGTCGGTGGTCACGACGATCGCACCCACCCGCTTGACGGGCCGCTTCACCAGGAAGGGATGGCGATACTCGACGTTCGCCTTGGCGATGTGCAGCGCGATCGCGAATGCACGCTCGAGATAGGGACGC
>DATILY010000058.1:0-11955 GCA_035475895.1 Casimicrobiaceae bacterium
CAGCACCTGAATCGAATCCTCCGTCCCGGCACCGCCGGCTCCCTGCCGATCCTGCGATCGTCGCGTGGGTCGTGGTGGCGCTGTTCGCGCTCGTGCCGCTCGAGCATGCGGTGGCGTCCATCGTGGCGCGCGCGCCGCAACGCAGCCATCACGAGCAGCCGGTTGCTGCCCCGCCGGCCCCTGCTGCCGATCAGGCTGCGCGCGCGGCGGGCAGCGCCACGCCGTAGCGCGCCGCCCACGGCGTAAGCGCCGGCAGGATCGCGGGATACAGCGCGACGCCCTCACGCGCCTGCTGGCGCGCGAGTGCCAAGCCGCGTTCGCCCGGCAGGCGGGCGCCCTGGGTGCCGGGCCGCGGCGCGGCGTCGTGGCAGGCGCGCACGAGCCAGTCCATCTGGCGCGCAAAGGCCTCGCTGCCCCCGAACGCGGCGGGATCGAGCACTTGCACGAACACCGTCGCGCCCCAGCCTTCACTCGGGTCGGCGCGTCCGAAGCCGGCCAATCCGCCGGTGAGCGCTTCGACCAGCAGGCCGAGCGCATAACCTTTGTGTCCGGCGTCGAGGCCGCCGAGCGGCAGCAGCGTGCCTTTGGGCTCGGTGAAGAGCACTGCCGGATCGGCCGTTGCGTTGCCCTGCGCATCCTGCAGCCATGCGTGGGGCAGCCGCTCGCCGGCTTCATGCAGCCGCGCGGTCAGCCCGTTGGTGGTGAGGCTCGCCGAGATGTCGAGGAGGATCGGATCGCCGCTCGTGGGAAATCCTGCCGCCAGCGGATTGGGCGTGAACACGGGCGTGAGCGCACCGAACGGCGCGACGCTGCGCATCGCAGGGTCGGACGACAGCACGAGCGCTGCAAAGCCTTGCGTGGTCGCACGCGTCAAGTAGGCGGCAAGGCACGCGATGTGATGCGCGCGCCGGATGACGACGCTGCCGGTGCCTGCGTCGCGCGCCATCGCGATGGCCGCATCGAGCGCGCGCACGGTGAGCCACGGACCGGGCAGCCGTGCTCCGTCCCACGCTTGCGTCGCCGCACGCTGCGCGAGCACCAGGGGCTCGCCGGCCTTGGCCATCGAACCGCGCTCGAGCTCGCCGAGATAGCCCGGGAGCAGCGCGAGGCCGTGCGTCGTGTGACCCATGAGGTCGCCTTCGACGAGCACCGCGGCTGTCGTCTGCGCGATGTCGTCGCGCACGCCCGCGCGCGCGAGCAGCGCATGCGCGAACGCACGCAGCGCGGCCGCATCGTGGCGTGCCGACGCGGCGCTCACGACGACGAGCGCGCAAACAACGCGCGGTGCGCGAAGAAAGCCACGAAAGCGATGCGGACGTTGACGGGCGGGCGGGCTTACCGGATTCTAGCGCAGCCGCACATCCACCCTCGCGAGCGCCCTACGTGTTGCCGTCGTCGCTGCAGATCAGCATCGTCACGCACCGCCCCGACACGCGCCTGCTCGAGCGGACGCTGCGCAAGCTCGCGCTCGCGATCGGCGCCGCGCGCGAGGATGGCGCGCTGCGCACGGTGCATCTCGCGCTCATCGACAACAGCGGCGACCGCGCCGTGGCCGAGCGCGTCATCGCGATCGGCAAGGCGCGCTTCGCCGATTCCGGCGTTCACGTCATCTACCTGCACGGGCACGCGAACATCGGCTACGGCGCTGCGCACAACCTCGTGCTGCATGGAACCGGCTCGGATTACCACCTCGTCCTCAATCCCGATGTCGAGCTCGCGGTCGACGCGCTGTCGAACGCAATCCGCTGGCTCGACGAGCACCGCGAAGTGGGCGCCCTTGCACCCGCCGTCTTCGCGCCCGACGGGACGCGCCAATACCTGTGCAAGCGTTATCCGGCGGTGTTCGACCTGTTCCTGCGCGGCTTCGCGCCGGTGCTGGTCAAGCGCATGTTCCGCCGGCGCCTCGCGCGCTACGAGCTGCGCGACAAGATCGGCGTGGATCCGCCGCGCGAGGTGCTCGGCGTCCCCGCGCTGTCGGGTGCGTTCATGCTCGTGCGCCGCGACGCGATCGACCGCACGGGCGGCTTCGATCCGCGCTACTTCCTCTATTTCGAGGACTTCGACTGGAGCGTGCGCCTTAACAAGATCACGCGCACGGCGTACGTGCCGTCGGTGCAGGTGGTCCACCATGGCGGCGAGGCCGCGCGCAAGGGGCTCTCGCACGTCCGCTGGTTCATCCGCAGCGGCCGGCGCTTCTACGGCAAGCATGGCTGGCGCTGGATCTGATCCGGACGCCGGGGGCGGGCCGATCGTCGTCACCGGCGCATCCGGCTTCATCGGCGCCGCGTTGTGCGCAGCCTTCGCGCGCGAGCGGCGCCCGCACGTAGGCTGGGTGCGCGATGCGGCCGCTGCACGACGCGTTGCGTCGCTGCGCGCCATGGGCGACCTCGCCGACGTCGGCGAGGAAGCGCTCGCCGACGCCTTGTCCGGAGCGCGCGCCGTGGTGCATGCCGCCGGCCGCGCGCACGTGCCGTCGTCGAGCGACGCCGATCGCGCACGGCTCGCTCGCGACAACGTGCAGGCGACCCGCCGGCTTGCCGCGATGGCGCGGCGCGCCGGCGTCGCGCGCTTCGTGCACTTGAGCTCCATCAAGGTCAACGGCGATGCGAGCGTGCCGCAACGCCCCTTGCGTCCCGGCGATGCGCCGTCCCCGCGCGATGCCTATGCGCGCAGCAAGCTCGAGGCCGAGGAGGCGCTGACACGCGCGCTGCGCGGGAGCAGCGTGGCGATGACCATCCTCCGCCTGCCCATGGTCTACGGGCCCGGTGCGCGAGGCAACTTCGCCGCGCTCGTCGACGCCGTCGCGGCGCGGCGATGGATGCCGCTCGCCGCCATCGACAACCAGCGCCGGTTGCTGTCGCTCACCAATCTCGTCGACGCCGTGCGCGCCGCGCTCGATGCCCCGACGCCGATCACCGGCGTGCATTTCGTCGGGGATGCGACCGTCGTGTCCACGCCGCAACTGGTGCACGCCGTTGCCGTCGCGCTCGGTGAACGACCCCGGTTGGGACACGTGCCGGTGCCGCTGCTGCGGCTGGCGGGCGCCGTGACGCGACGCTCGGCTGCGGTCGACCGGCTCACCCAATCGCTCGATTTCGACATCGGGTCGTTCACCAGCGCCAGCGGATGGAGCCCGGGTGCATTCGCCCTCGACCCGGCGGCGGTCGGACGGGTGCCACGGCCGTAGCGCCCCGGTAATGCCTGCGTTCCGGACGCAACGCTGTCGGCCCGCCGCGGTCGATAGCGTATGCGGCTCCGGTTCCTGACGTTCATTGCGCTGGCGTGGCCGCCGCTGGCTGCGCACGCCGGCGAATGGCTGTTCGACGTCACGCTCGACGCAATCCCGATCGGCACGCATCGCTTCGTCCTGAGGGACGACGGCGCGACGCAGCACGTGACCAGCGACGCGCATTTCCGCGTGCGCCTGGTCGTGTTCGACGCGTACCGCTACGATCATCATGCCGACGAAACGTGGCAGGGGGGCTGCCTCGCGACGCTCGACAGCACGACCGTGGAGCGGGGCAAGACGACGACGGTCGCGGGTCGTCTCGAGGCCGGCCGCTTCCGCATCGACGGCCCGCGCGGACGCGAGGATGCGGGGCCATGCGCCATGACGTTCGCCTACTGGAACCCGCGCATCTTCGCGCAGCACGTGCTCGTCAATCCGCAGACCGGTGCGCCGACGCCGGTCACGATCCGGCCGCTCGATGCGTCGCAGGTGCGGGTGCGCGGCCGCGCGGAGCAAGCCTCGGGTTATCGGATCGACACCGACAAGACGCGCATCGAAGCTCGTTATTCGTCGACCGGTGAATGGATCGGCCTGCGGTCGACCACGCACGAGGGCCATGTCCTCGATTACCGGCTGCGCGAAGGCGGCCGCGAGTGACGCTGCACCGTCCGTATAATCGGCGTTTTTCATGGAGCATCCATGCCGCGTCACAGTGGCCGGCGGGCCGACGAGCTGCGCGCGTTGACGATCACGCCGGGGTGGCTGCGGCATGCCGAAGGCTCCGCCTTGATCGAGCTCGGCGGCACACGCGTGCTGTGTGCCGCGAGCGTCGAGGAAGGCGTGCCGCCGTTCCTCAAAGGCAAGGGATCCGGCTGGCTCACCGCGGAATACGGCATGCTCCCGCGCTCGACCAACACGCGCATGCGGCGCGAAGCGGCCGAAGGCAAGCAAAGCGGCCGCACGCAGGAGATCCAGCGGCTGGTCGGGCGCAGCCTGCGTGCAGTGACCGATCTGGCCGCGCTCGGCGAGCGTACGGTGCGACTGGACTGCGATGTGCTCGAAGCCGATGGCGGCACCCGCTGCGCCGCCATCACGGGCGCGTGGGTCGCGGCAGCGCAGGCGTGCGCGTGGCTGCGGGCGAAAGGGCTCATCGCGGGCAACCCGTTGCGCGACCAGGTCGCCGCCGTGTCGGTGGGCATCTTCGATGGCGAGCCCGTGCTCGATCTCGACTATGCCGAGGACTCCGGCTGCGACACGGACATGAATGTCGTCATGACCGGCCGTGGTGGGTTCGTCGAGCTGCAGGGGACCGCCGAAGGCGCGCCGTTCACGCGGGCGCAGTTCGACGCGCTGCTGGGACTTGCGGCGGCAGGAATCGGCGAGCTGCTCGTGCGCCAGAAGGACGCGCTGGGGTGATCGACCGCCTCATCCTTGCCTCCAACAACCCCGGCAAGCTGCGCGAGTTCGTGCGCCTGCTCCAGCCGCTCGGCATCGCGGTCGTGCCGCAGGCCGAGCTCGGCATCGCCGAAGCCGACGAGCCGCACGGTACGTTCATCGAGAACGCGCTGGCCAAGGCGCGGCATGCGAGCGCGCAGGCCGGGCTGCCCGCGTTGGCCGACGACTCGGGCGTGTGCGTGGATGCGCTGCGCGGCGCGCCGGGCGTGCAGAGCGCGCGCTTCGCGGGCGAGCCGAAATCCGATGCGCGCAACAATGCCCTGCTCGTCGAGCGGCTGCGCGGGCAGGCCGATCGGCGCGCGCATTACTACTGCGTGCTGGTGCTCGTGCGGCACGCCGACGATCCGGAGCCCATCATCGCGGAAGGGCGCTGGGACGGCCGCATCGTGGACTCGCCGCGCGGCAGCGGCGGCTTCGGCTACGACCCGCATTTCGAGGACGTCGAAACGGGGCTCACGGGCGCCGAAATGCCGCTCGAGGTCAAGAACGGCCGCTCGCATCGCGGCCAGGCAATGCGCGCGCTGCTCGCACGGCTCAACCCGCAGGCGGCGGCGACATGACGGCGACGGTGACGCTCGATGCGTCGCTCGAGCGGCGGCCGCGCTTCACCGCGCTGCCGCCGCTCTCGCTGTACGTGCACATCCCGTGGTGCGTGCGCAAATGCCCGTACTGCGACTTCAACTCGCACGAGGCGCGCGGCGACGTGCCGCAGGACGCCTACGTCGATGCGCTGCTGGCGGACCTCGAGCGCGCGCTGCCCGGCATATGGGGCCGCAAGGTGCACTCGGTGTTCATCGGCGGCGGCACGCCGAGCCTGTTCGACGCGGCCGCCATCGATACGCTGCTGGGCGGCATCCGCGCGCGCGTGCCGCTCGTGCCGGGCGCCGAAGTGACGCTCGAGGCCAACCCCGGCACGTTCGAGCGCAATCGCTTCGCCGGCTACTTTGCCGCAGGCGTGAACCGGCTGTCGCTGGGCGTGCAGAGCTTCGATGCGCGACAGCTCGCAGCGCTCGGGCGCATCCACGATGCCGACGAAGCGCGGCGCGCGGCCGAGACGGCGCTCATGATCTTCGGCAACGTCAATCTCGACCTGATGTACGCGTTGCCCCGGCAGACGGTCGACGAAGCGCTGCGCGATGCCGCGACGGCCATCGGGTTCGGCACACCGCACCTGTCGTTCTATCAGCTCACGCTCGAGCCGAACACGCTGTTCCACCGCCATCCGCCGCCGCTGCCCGATGCGGATGCGGCAGCGGATATCGAGGATGCCGTGCACGAAGCACTGGCGCGTGCCGGTTACGCGCGCTACGAGACGTCCGCGTTCGCGCGCCCGGGCAGCGAGTGCCGCCACAATCGCAACTACTGGCAGTTCGGCGACTACCTCGGCATCGGCGCCGGCGCGCATTCGAAGCTGTCGTTCCCCGACCGCATCGAGCGCGAGCTCCGCTGGAAGCAGCCGCGCCAGTACCTCGAGCAGTCGGCGCGCGGCGAGCCGATCCAGGAGCGGACGCCGGTATCGCGCGAGGAGGTGGGCTTCGAATTCATGCTCAATGCGCTGCGCCTGACGGCCGGCGTGCCGTCGAGCACGTTTCAGGAGCGCACCGGCTATCCGCTGGCCATCATCGCGCGGCCCATCGAGGAAGCGGTCCGGCGAGGGCTTCTCGATCCCGATCCGCAATGGCTGCGCCCGACCGAGCTCGGCCGGCGCTTCCTGACCGACTTGCAGGCATTGTTCCTGGCACCGCGCCGCGCGGTGGCGATTCAACCGATGAAGCAATCGTCATGAGCGTGCGAAGCGCTGCGCTTCACACGCTCACCGTGCGCGAAGCGGCGGCTGCGATGGCGACGGGGTCGGTAACGCCGCGCGCAGTCGCGGATGCAGCGCTCGCCCGCATCGCCGCGACCGATCCGCTCGTGCACGCATGGGCGCACCTGGATCGCGACCGGGTGCAGCGCCTCGCGGATGCGGCGGCACAGGCGCCGGCTGCGCCGTTGCGCGGCATCGGCATCGGTGTCAAGGACATCATTGACACGGCCGACCTGCCCACCGAGATCGGCTCACCGCTGCATGAAGGACGCAGGCCTGCGCGCGACGCGGCGTGCGTTCAGCGACTGCACGATGCGGGCGCGTATGTCTTCGGCAAGACCGTGACGACGGCGTTTGCGTTCGTCGATCCGGGTGCGACGTGCAATCCGTGGCGCCCGCAGCACACGCCGGGCGGATCGTCGTCCGGCTCCGCCGCCGCGGTCGCCGCAGCGCAGGTGGCCGCGGCCATCGGCACGCAGACCAACGGCTCGGTCATCCGGCCGGCGGCCTATTGCGGCGTGGTCGGATTCAAGCCGACGGTCGGCCTGATCGACTTCGGCGGGGCACATGTGTTCAGCGGCACGTTCGACACGCTCGGCACGTTCACGCGGACGGTCGACGACGCCGCGTTGGTTGCGAGCGCGCTCGCACCGGCGGGTCGGCTCGCCAGCGTACCCACCGCGCTCACCCGTGCACCGCACGTCGCGTTCCTGGCTGCGTTCCCGTGGACGAGCATCGAAGCCGACGCCGCCGATGCACTTTCCGCGGCTGCGGTGCGGCTGCGCAACGCGGGCGCCATCGTGACGCCGGTCGGGTTCCCGGACGCCTGGCGCGACGCGCACCGCGTGCACCGGTCGATCATGCTCTACGAAGGCGCCCAGGCGTTGGGCCCGTTGCAGGCGCAGCATCGCACGCGCCTGTCGGCACAGACGAATGCCGCGCTCGACGAAGGCCATGCCATCGCCGAAGCGGACTATCGGGCCGCGCTCGCGGCGCGGGCGCAGGCAGTGGCCTATTTCACGGATTGGCTCGCGCCCTACGACGCGATCGTCGCCCCACCTTCGAGCGGAGCGGCGCCCGCCACGCTGATGTCCACAGGCGATCCCGGCTGCTGCACGTTGTGGTCGCTGGTCGGGTTTCCGGCGATCGCGTTGCCCATCGGTCGCAACGCGCAGAACCTGCCGCTCGGGCTGCAGCTGGCGACCGTGCGCGGGCGCGATGACGAGCTCCTCTGCGCCGCGAGCTGGTGCGAAGCGCAACTGGGCTACGCCCGGGCGATCGCGCCGCTCGCAGGATCGGCTGCATGAAGCGCGCGAAGCTGCACCCGCCACCCAAGCCACGCAATCCGGTTGCGCGCTCGCCGCTGCTCGGCAAAGGGGGCGTGCACGAGAAATCGACGCGCGCGAAACGCCGCCAGGCGAACGTGGCGGTGCAAAAGCTCGTGCGGCAAGGCGGCGAGCCGGAGTGAGACGCGCATGACGCTGTCGCGCCGCGATCTCGAGGAAGGCCGCATGCGGTCGGTGTACGTCGAGGCGCTGTCCGGCCACCACGCGCTCACCGACGAAGAGCTGTCCGCGTCGCTCACGGCCACGCTCGCGCGCCGCCCGGCCGGCGCGGGTTGGTGGGTCTTCGCGTACGGGTCGCTGCTGTGGAATCCGCTGTTCCCGTTCGCCGAATCGCGCCGCGCCCGCGTGCGCGGCTTCCATCGGCATTTCTGCCTGTGGTCGCTCGCGTCGCGTGGCCGGCCCGACGCGCCGGGACTGGTGCTGGGGCTCGATCGCGGCGGCTCCTGCCCGGGGGTGGCTTATCGGCTGCCTGCGCCGCTCGCCATCGACGAGCTCCATCTGCTGTGGCGACGCGAGATGGTGACCGGAGCGTACGATCCGCGCTGGGTCAAGCTCGACGCGGACGGCAAGCCGCTCACCGCGCTGACCTTCGTGGTGCGCCGCGATCACCCGCAATACGCCGGTCGTCTCGCGTGCGAAGAGCAGGCACGCGTGATCGCAACGGCGTGCGGCGCATTCGGCTCGTCGGCCGATTACCTCGAGCGCACGCGCGTGGCGCTGGTGTCGCACGGCGTGGTCGATCCGTACCTGGAGGACCTCGCGAAGGCCGTTGCCGTGCTGTGCAGGCCGGATACGCCGCCCACCGGGCTGGCGCCGGGCGAACCGCCGGTGTGACTAGACCGCGATGTGGCGGCCGCCGTCGACGTGCAGCGTCTCGCCGGTGACGTAGGGAGCCTCGGCGAGCAGGAACAGGATGGCTTTCGCGATGTCGTCGGGCGTCCCTTCGCGGCGCAGCGGCGTGTGCGAGATGATGCGCTGTCGCGACAGCTCGTCGAACGCCTCGTCGTCGGGCCACAGGATGGGTCCCGGGGCAATGGCGTTCACGCGGATCTCGGGCGCGAGCTCGCGCGCGAGCGAGCGCGTGAGGCCCATCAGGCCCGCCTTGGCCGTCGAGTACACCACGTAGCTCTTCAGCGGACGCTCGGCGTGGATGTCCGTGATGTTGACGATGGACCCCTGCGTCTTGCGCAGCGCGGGCGCGGCAGCTTGCGCGAGGAACAGCGGCGCCTGCAGGTTGGTGCCGATGAGGTCGTTGAAGTGCGCGGCGGTGATGTCGCCGACCGGCGTCTGGAAGAACGACGATGCATTGTTGACCAGGCCGTCGAGGCGGCCGAACGTCTGCACCGTCTGCTCGACGAGGGACGGCAGCTTGGCGAGGTCGAGCAGGTCGGCCTGGATCAGCGCGACGGACTTCGCCCGCACGTGGTTGAGCTCCGCCTGCAGCAGCCGCGCCTCACCGGCCGAATTGCGGTAGTGCAGCATGATCGACGCGCCGGCGCCGTGCAGTCGCCGGCAGATGGCCGCCCCGACGCGCCGCGCGCCGCCCGTGATCAGGACGACCTTGCCTTGCACGGAGGACGGAGCCTTCCCATCGATTAGACTGCGGGCAATCTAGCACAATCCCTGCCGCGAGCGCACTCGCGCAACCGCCGTGATCGCGCCGTCGCAAGCCGCCCCGCCGCCTCTGCCCGATGCCGATGCCCGCGCGCACTCGGCGCGCGTGCGTGCCGCCGTGCACGAGGCCATCGTGCAGGCCGGCGGCTTCCTGACGCTCGAGCGCTACCTCTCGCTGGTGCTGTATGCACCGGGGCTCGGATATTACGTCGCGGGCGCCCGCAAGTTCGGACGCGACGGCGACTTCGTCACGGCCCCGGAGCTCACGCCGTTGTTCGGCGGCGCACTGGCGCGGCAATTCGAAGCCGTTCTTGCCGCCATCGGGGGCGGTGACGTCGTCGAGCTGGGTGCAGGCAGTGGTGCGCTGGCGGCCGACGTGTTGAACGCCCTGGCCGCGCGTGACGCCCTGCCGCAGGCCTATCGCATCCTCGAGGTGAGCCCCGACTTGCGCGAGCGCCAGCGTGAGACGCTCCATGCACGGGCGCCCGCGCTTGCCGGCCGCGTCCACTGGATCGAGACCTTGCCGCCCTCGCTGCACGGCGTGGTGGTGATGAACGAGGTGCTGGATGCCATTCCCCCGCACGTCGTCGTGCGCCGCGCAGGCGCCTGGCTGGAACGCGGGGTTGCCGTCGAACGCGGCGAGCTCGCGCTGACGGAGCGCCCGCTCGCCGACGCGCGACTGCGCCAGCTCATCCAGGCCCGTTTTCCGCCCGAGATCGATTATGCGAGCGAGGTCAATCCGGCCGCCGAGGCGCTCGTTGCCGGGCTCGCGCGGCGGCTCGTCCATGGCGCGATCGTCGTGCTCGACTACGGATTCGGTCGCTCTGAGTACTACCATCCGCAGCGCAACGAGGGCACGCTCATGGGGCACTATCGTCACCGGGCGCACACCGATCCCTTGTGGTGGCCGGGCCTGTCCGACCTCACCGCGCACGTGGACTTCACCGCCATGGCCGAGGCCGGCGAAGCGGCCGGCCTGCACGTTGCCGGCTATGCCTCCCAGGCGGCCTTCCTGCTCGGGTGCGGGATTCTCGACTTGCTGGCGCGCACCGGCGCTCCCGACGGCGCGACGTACCTGCGCGCTGCCGCCGCGGTACAACAGCTCACTTCACCGGCGGAGATGGGCGAGCTGTTCAAGGTGCTCGCGCTGGCACGGGACTCGTCGATCGACTGGCCGGGGTTTTCGATCGTGAACCGGGCCGATCGGCTGTAGCAAGGCCCGTCATTGCCGCGAAGGCGGGAATCCGGGACGTTCAACGACACTGGGTCCCCGCCTGCGCGGGGACGACGAACGCTGGCGCGGAGGGGCTCTAGTACACCACCACGCTGCGGATCGATTCACCGCGGTGCATCAGGTCGAACCCCTCGTTGATGCGCGGAAGCGGCAGCACGTGCGTGATGAGGTCGTCGATGTTGATCTTGCCTTCCATGTACCAGTCGACGATCTTCGGGACGTCGGTGCGTCCGCGTGCCCCGCCGAACGCCGTGCCTTTCCACACGCGCCCGGTGACGAGCTGGAACGGCCTGGTGCGGATCTCCTGGCCTGCCCCTGCGACGCCGATGATGACCGACACGCCCCAGCCGCGGTGACAGCATTCGAGCGCCTGGCGCATCACCTCCACGTTGCCGATGCACTCGAAGCTGTAATCCGCTCCGCCGCCGGTGAGCTCGACCAGATGCGCGACCAGATCGCCGCCGACGTCGCGCGGGTTGACGAAATGCGTGAGGCCGAATTGGCGCGCGAGCGGCTCGCGCGCGGGATTGAGATCGACGCCGATGATCATGTTGGCGCCGACCATGCGCGCGCCCTGCACCACGTTGAGGCCGATGCCGCCCAGGCCGAACACCACGACGTTGGCGCCGGGCTCGACCTTCGCCGTGTTAATCACCGCACCGATGCCTGTCGTGACGCCGCAGCCGATGTAGCAGACGACGTCGAACGGCGCGTCGGGCCGGATCTTGGCCAGCGCGATCTCGGGGACGACGATGTAGTTGGAGAACGTCGACGTGCCCATGTAGTGGAGCAGCGGCTTGCCGTCGAGCGAGAAGCGGCTCGTGCCGTCGGGCATGAGGCCCTTGCCCTGCGTCGTCCGGATCTTCTGGCAGAGGTTGGTCTTCCTCGACAGGCAGAACTTGCACTGCCGGCACTCCGGGGTGTAGAGCGGGATGACGTGATCGTCGCGGGCGAGCGTCGTCACGCCGGCGCCGACCTCGACGACGACGCCGGCGCCCTCGTGGCCGAGGATCGCGGGGAAGAGTCCTTCGGGGTCGTCGCCCGACAGGGTGAACCAGTCGGTGTGGCAGATGCCGGTCGCCTTGACCTCGACCAGGACCTCGCCGGCGCGCGGCCCTTCGAGGTCGACCGTCTCGATCGTCAAGGGCGCGCCGGCCTTCCAGGCGACCGCTGCACGGGTCTTCATCGATGCTCCTCTTCGCTGTGACGCCGCGCTGGGGCAGCCGCAGCCCGCCCGCGACTCGCCGCCGCCTTGATCATGTCGGCGGCC
>DATILY010000059.1:0-16972 GCA_035475895.1 Casimicrobiaceae bacterium
TGGAAGGACGGCATCGCGGCCGCCGAGTGGCTGATCGCCAACGGCTACACGTCCCCGGGCAAGCTCGGCATCTATGGCGGCAGCGCGGGCGGGATCTTCGTGGGCCGCAGCATCACCGAGCGGCCCGACCTCTTCGCCGCCGCCGTGCCGCAGGTCGGCTGGTTCGACGCGATCCGCATCGAGACCTCCGCCAACGGCGTGGCCAACGTGCCGGAGTTCGGCACGGTCAAGAAGGAAGACGAGTTTCGCGCGCTGCTCGCGATGAGCAGCTACGACCACGTGAAGCCGGGGACGGCGTACCCGGGCGTGATGCTCGTGCACGGCGTGAACGACATTCGCGTGGATGTCTGGCAGTCCACCAAGATGGCGTCGCGGCTGGCCACGGCCACCACCAGCGGGCGACCGGTGCTGCTGCGGCTGGAATACGACTCGGGTCATGGCCAGGGCAGCACTCGTGAGCAGTTGCAAGCGCGCACCGCGGACATCTTCGCTTTCATGCTCTGGCAGTTCGGCGCACCGGAGTTCCAGCCCCGCGCCCCGAGTTGACGGCAGCGCTTCGCGTCCCCGCGGCGAACTGTCGCGCGTCCTTGCAGTCGTACGCCAAGCGCGACGCCCCGTACGCGCGGCCGGAGGATCCATGCCGACGCACAAGCACCCGCGCAAGAAGCGCGACCATCGCTGGATCCGCAAGGTGACCACCACGACGGTCGACGTGCCCCAGGACACGATGACGCAGCCGGCACCCGAAGTGGCCCGCACGCTCCTCGCGCATAATCGCGGCAAGGGCGCCGCGGCGATCAACCGCTTCATCCAGTTCTACATCAACCGCTCGGGCAGGAACCTGCCCGACGAA
The DNA here is from genome assembly GCA_035475895.1 of Casimicrobiaceae bacterium. Lineage (GTDB taxonomy): Bacteria > Pseudomonadota > Gammaproteobacteria > Burkholderiales > Casimicrobiaceae > VBCG01. Next base: position 854 of record DATILY010000059.1, read on the forward strand.
CGCAAGCGCGTGCTGCGTCGCGCAATGGCGCTGGTCCGCCGCCACGCCTGAAGCTTGCGCGTGCCGCGGGCGCCGGGCCCGCGTGTGTTCCCTCGTTGCACGATCGTCCCGACGTCATCGGCATGAACGGCCCTTCACCACCGCTGCTCGACACGTTCGCACCTGCACGCGCGTGGTTTGCGGCACAAGGTTGGTCGCCCTTCCCGTTCCAGGAGGACGTCTGGGCCGCATACGCGCGCGGCGAATCCGGGCTCATTCACGCACCGACCGGCATGGGCAAGACGTACGCTGCGTGGCTCGGCCCGCTGCTGCTCGGCCCGCCAGGTGCCGCGAAGGAACCGCCGCCACTGACCGTGGTGTGGCTGACGCCGCTGCGCGCGCTCGCGCAGGACACCGGCCTGGCCCTTGCGCGCGCCGCCGCGGCACTGCAGCCGCACTGGACCATCGGCGTGCGCACCGGCGACACCGCGGCAGCCGACAAGGCGCGCCAGGAGCGGCGGCTGCCGAGCGCGCTCGTCACCACGCCCGAAAGCCTCACGCTCCTGCAATCGCGCCCCGACTGGCACGAGCGCTTCGCGCACGTGCAGGCGGTGATCGTGGACGAGTGGCACGAGCTCATGGCGTCGAAGCGCGGCGTGCAGGTGGAGCTGGCACTCGCGCGCCTGCGCACGCTGCAGCCCGAGCTGCGCGTGTGGGGCCTGTCCGCCACGCTCGCCAATCTCGCTGAGGCGCTGGCCTGCCTGGTGGGTCCGGCGCGCGCCGCGGCCGGGCGCATCGTCGAAGGCATTGCGGTCAAGGACATTCGCATCGAGACCGCGCGTCCGCCGACGATCGAGCGCTTTCCATGGGGCGGCCATATCGGGCTCAAGCTGTTGCCGCAGGTGATCAAGGCGATCGAGAGCGCGCGCTCGACGCTCGTGTTCACCAACGTGCGCTCGGCTACCGAGATCTGGTATCAGGCCATCCTCGAGGCGCGGCCCGACTGGGCCGGCCAGATCGCGCTGCATCACGGCTCGCTCGAGCGCGACGTGCGCGAATGGGTCGAGGAAGGCTTGCGCGAGCAGCGGCTGCGCGCGGTCGTGTGCACGTCGAGCCTCGACCTGGGCGTCGACTTCACGCCCGTGGACCAGGTGCTGCAGATCGGCAGCCCCAAAGGCGTCGCGCGCCTGCTCCAGCGTGCCGGCCGCAGCGGCCACCAGCCCGGTGCGGTGTCGAAGATCACCGTGGTCCCCACGCAGGCGCTCGAGCTCGTGGAAGCCGCGGCGGCGCGTGAAGCCGCCGAGGAGCGACGCATCGAGCCGCGCACGGCGTTGCAGGCGCCCCTCGACGCGCTCGTGCAGCATCTGGTGACCGCAGCACTCGGCGGCGGCTTTCGCCCCGCTGAGCTGCTCGCCGAGGTGCGGCAGACGCACGCGTATCGCGACTTGAGCGATGCGGACTGGCAATGGGCGCTCGACTTCGTGATCCACGGCGGCGCCAGCCTCAACGCCTATCCCGAATATCGCCGCGTGGTCCTCGACGAGCACGGCATCGCGCGCGTGCCCGACCGGCAGATCGCGCGGCGCCATCGCACGCAGATCGGCACCATCGTGTCCGACTCCAGCATCACCGTGCAGCTGCGCAACGGCCGCAAGCTCGGCCACGTCGAGGAATCGTTCATCGCGATGCTCTCCCCTGGCGATGCCTTCGTGTTCGCCGGGCGCGTGCTCGAGTTCCTGCGCGTGCGCGAGATGACCGCCTGGGTGCGGCCCGCGCCGCCGCGCGCTGCCGCCATCACGCGCTGGATGGGCGCCAAGATGCCCTTCTCCACGCTGCTGGCCGAGCGCACCCGCCGCCTCATCGCGCAGGCGAAGCGCGGCCGCTACGATTCACCCGAGCTCGCCCTCGTGCGGCCGCTGCTCGAGCTCCAGGCGCGGTGGTCGGCCCTGCCCGACGAGCGCGAATGGCTGTGCGAGCGGATCAGGCTGCGCGAAGGCCACTATCTGTTCTTCTATCCGTTCGAAGGCCGCCTCGCGCATCTGGGCCTTGCGACGCTGTTCAGCTATCGCCTGTCGAAGATGCAGCCGCGCAGCTTCAGCATCATGCTCAACGACTATGGCTTCGGCCTGCTCTCCGCCACACCGGTGGAGCTCGGGCTGCGCGAGATCGGCCGGTTGCTCGCAGCCCCCGGCGTCGAGGACGACATCCTGGCCGGACTCAATGCGGCGGAGCTTGGCCGCCGCCAGTTTCGCGAGATCGCGCGTGTCGCCGGCCTGGTATTCCAGGGTTACCCCGGGCAGCCGCAATCGAACCGCCAGCTGCAGGCGTCCAGCGGTCTCCTGTGGGACGTGTTCAACGAATACGATCCGGGCAACCTGCTGTTGCGCCAGGCCACGCAGGAGGTGCTGGAGCGTCAGCTCGAAGCGCCGCGCCTGACCCGCGCGCTCGCGCGCATGCGCGGATCCCGCGCGCTCGTGACCAACCCGACGCGGCCGACGCCGTTCGCGTTTCCGCTGATGGTGGAGATGTTTCGCGAGAAGCTCACCACCGAGGCGCTGGAGACCCGCGTGGCGCGCATGGTGGCCGACCTGGAAGCGGCCGCGCAGAAGGCGGCTTAACGCAGCGCGGACACGCGCGCGTGCAGATCGCGCACGAGGTCCTCGAATGCAACCGGTTTGGCGAAATGGCGGGCGAAGCCTGCCTCGCGCGTGCGCTCCACCGCCTGGGCCTGGCTCCAGCCCGTGAGGGCATAGAGGACCAGGCCATCGGCCCACGGCCGCGCCTGCAGCGCGCGCCCGACCTTCCAGCCGTCCATCTTGGGCATGCCGATGTCCAGGATGGCCACCTGGGGCTGGAAGGCTTCGGCCACCGCGAGGGCCTCGACTCCGTCGCGCGCGGTGCGCGTCTGGTGGCCGAGCAGCATGAGCAGATGCGACAGGCTGCTCACGTTGTCCTCGTCGTCGTCGGCGATGAGAATGCGCAAGCCGGCCAGGGACGGCACCTGCGAGGCACGTCCGGGCGCCGGCGCGACCGGCGTGGCGCAGGTCGGAAGCTGCACGCGCAACGTGGTGCCCTGTCCCAGACCCGCGCTGTGCGCGTCGATGGAACCGCCGTGCAGCTGCACGAGGCGGCGCGCGACCGAAAGACCCAGGCCCAGGCCCTCGGGAAATTCCTGCTCTTCGTGCGCCACCTGGACGTACGGCTCGAACAGCTTGTCGAGCAGCCCCGGCGGCACGCCGATTCCCGTGTCGATCACGCGGATGGAGGCGACCTCGGAGCCGTCGGCCGCTGCCCCGCGCTCGAGCACGACGCGCACCTGACCTGCGATCGGCGTGAACTTGCACGCGTTGACCAGCAGGTTCCCGAGCACCTGCGCAAACCGGACGGCGTCGATGTTGCCGTACACGGGCGTGGGCGGCCCGATGACCTCGACCCGCTGCTGTTTCGCGTCGAATCCCGGCCGCGCAGCGGCAACCGCGCGCTCGATCACGTCGAGCAGGTCTACCGGCTGCGAGCGCAGGACGATCTTGTCCTCGTTGAGCCGCTGCACGTCGAGCAGGTCGTCGACGAGGCGCACGAGCGTCTCGCTCTGGCGCTGGATCACATCCAGCGCGAAGCGCTGGCCGTTGTGCGCCGTGCCCGAGCGACGCAGGATCTCGACGGCATTGCGCACGGCGCCCAGCGGATTGCGCAGCTCGTGTGCGAGCACCGCGAGGAAGCGGTCGTTGCGTTGCGCGCGCTCCAGCATTTCGACGTGCCGGTCGCGCTCGGTGAGATCGCTCAGCACCAGGGTGACGCCGGCGGTGTCCTCGAACGGCTCTGCAGTCACGCCCACCCGCAGAGCCGTGCCGTCCGCGTGCGTGATCGTGATCTCGGCGGGTACCGGCCGGTCGGCTTGACCAAGCGCGCCGTCGAGCACCGATGTGCCCAGCACCGCACCGAGCGGCAGGCCCAGCATGGCGTCGCGGGGGCGCCCCACCATGTCGGCAAAGCGCGCGTTGGCGTAGAGCACCGTGCCATCGGCGCTGACCGTGACGGCACCCTGCTGCATCCGGTCGACCAGTGCGCGATAGGCGTTGCGCGCATGGGTGAGCAGCATGACCTCTTCGCCACCCACCACGACGCCGTCGATCTCGCCCTTGTTGATCGCGCGCACCGCCTCGTGCGCGTCGTCGGCCGTTGCATCGTCGCGGTCGGCGAGGATCAGCGACGCGTGCCCGTTGCCCATGCCGATGACGGTCGCCCGGCAGGCGACGCGGTGGCCGTCTTGATGCAGCAGCACGACATCGAGCGAGGAATCGACCACACCGGTCGCCAGCCAGTCCGCGAAGCGCGCGCGGCTCTCCGGCGCCAGCAGCTGCGACATCGACGTGGAGAACAGGCGCGCGAGCAAGCGGCCGATGCCGTCGGCGAAGCGCTGGTTGGCATACAGGATGTGGCCCGTGCTCGACACGGTGACCGCGCTGTGGGGGAGCGTTTCGAGGAGCGGACGCGTTGCCAGCGTGCTGGTCTCCAGCAGCACCACGCGTTGTGCACCGCTGCCGTCGCCGACCACGAAGCCATCGAGCTCCTCGGCGATGACGGCGCGGCGCATTTCTTCGGCGCCTTCCAGCCGCTCGCGCAGCAGCTGGATCTCGCGATCGAGCCGGTTCTGCGAATCGGCTTGCACGAAACCGCCCGCTAGGAGCGCCGCGGACGCAGCTGCAGGCCGACCAGCGCGCGCTCGGTGTCGGAGAGATCGCCGATGATCTTGCGCAGCGGCTCAGGCAGCTTGCGCACCAGCGTCGGAATGGCGACGATCTGGTCCTGCTTGGCGAGGCGCGGGTTCTGCACGAGGTCGATCACCTCGATGTGATAGCGCCCGGGCATGTGCTCTTCGCAGATGCGCTTCAGGTTGTTGAAGGCGAGGACGGACTTCGGGGTCTGCCCGGCGGTGTACAGGCGCAGCTCCCACGTTTCCGTCTCGACCGGCATCGTTGCAGCGTCCGCTGCGTGCGCTGCGTGACTTACCTGGCCATTGGACGATTGCATGGTCATGCCGACTCCCGGTTGCCGCCCGCCCGCAAGTCCGCCACGGTGCGCTGCGGTTGTGAATCGTTGCCGCGCACGCCCCTGGAGCCGACGTACACGTCGAGCAGCTCGATGCCCTGCGAGGTGATGAGGAATTCGCGGATCTGGCGCGAATGCTGCATGCCGCGCGACTTGATGACGTACAGCGCGCGGTTGCGCTCGCCGGTTGCTTCGACGTCGCGCAACACCAGCCAGGTGTCGATCAGCGACGAGATGCCGACTTCGGTGGCCTCGACGTCCTTGCCGCCACCGGTGAGGTTCACCAGCATGGCGGTGGTGCCGCGCGACTTCAGGTAGTCGATGAGGCGCAGGAGCATGGCGGCGGCGTCGAGCGTGAGGCCGCCGTTGGCGAAGCCGCTGATCGGGTCGATGACGACGAGTTGCGGATCGAGGCGCTCGACCTGGCGGTGCACCTGCGCGAGGTGCATCTCGAGGCCATGCAATGTCGGCCTGGACGATTCGATGCGCAACAGGCCGGCGTCGAGCCAAGGCACCAGATCGATGCCGACCGAGCGCATGTTGCGCACGATCTGGTCGCGCGATTCCTCGAAGGCGAGATACAGGCAGCGCTCGCCGCGAGCGCAGGCGGCGTGCACGAAATGCGCCGCCAGCGTGGACTTGCCCGATCCCGCCGTGCCCGACACGAGGATGGACGAGCCGCGGTAATAGCCCTGCCCGCCGAGCATGGCGTCGAGCGCCGGCACGCCCGTCGCCAGCCGCTCGCTGCTCACCTGGTGGTCGAGCCCTAGCGAAGTCACGGGAAGGACCGAGATGCCGCGCTCGTCGATCAGGAACGGATATTCATTCGTGCCGTGGCTCGTGCCGCGGTACTTGACGACCCGCAGCCGGCGCGTGGAGACCTGCTCCGTCGCGCGGTGATCGAGCAGGATCACGCAGTCGGACACGTATTCCTCGAGACCCTGGCGCGTCAACGTGCGCTCGCCGCGCTCGCCCGTGATCACGGTGGTGACGCCCTTGTCCTTGAGCCAGCGGAACAAGCGCTGCAGCTCCGAGCGCAGCAGCGCCATGTTGGAGAAGCCGCCGAACAGCGCCTCGATCGTGTCGAGCACGACCCGCTTGGCGCCGATGGAATCGATGGCGAGCCCCAGGCGCAGGAACAGGCCTTCGAGGTCGTAGTCGCCGACCTCCTCGATCTCCCGCCGGTCGACCCGTATGTGATCGAACGTGAGAAGGCCGTCGCGAACCATGGCCTCGACGTCGAAGCCGAGCGAGCGCACGTTCTGCGCCAGCTCCGCTTCGGTCTCCTCGAACGTGATGTAGGCGCCCGGCTCGCCGAACTGCGTGGCCCCGCGGATGAGGAACTCCATCGCGAGGAGCGTCTTGCCGCATCCGGCGGCGCCGCACACGAGGGTCGGCCGCCCGCGGGGCAGCCCGCCGACGGTGATCTGGTCGAGGCCCTCGATGCCCGTGCGGGCCTTCGGCAGCTGCGCTCGGCCGGCGTCAGTGAGGCCGGCGCGAGCAGGTGAAGGCGAGCGCTGGGGCGGCGGGGAGGCGTCGTTCATGGGCGTACTGAGTCAGCGCGGCCGTTGCGCCATTGTAAACGTTTCACATTTGGTAAAGCCGAGACGGCACGGCTCTGTGTGACACAATTTACAGCTTCTGTGGGTGGTGCAAGGCGAGGGAGCGACCATGCCGTACGCGGGAACACCGTTCGACCTGTCGGGCCACGTCGCGCTCGTGACCGGGGCGTACCGTGGCTTGGGGCTGGCCATCGCGCGTGGCCTGGCGCAGGCCGGCGCCCGCGTGGTGCTCAACGCCCGGCGCGCCGAGGCGCTGGAGCCTGCGCTGAGCGCTCTCGACGCCGAAGGATTCGAGCCCGACAGCGCGCTGTTCGACGTGACCGATGCCGCCGCCGTGCAGACCGCTGTAGGCGACATCACCCGCGCGCACGGACCGGTGAGCATCCTCGTGAACAATGCCGGTATCCAGCGGCGTCACGCGTTTGCCGATTTTCCCGACGCGGACTGGGACGCGATCATGGCCACGAACCTGACCGGGCCGTATCGCGTGTCCAAGGCCGTCCTGCCGGGCATGATGGCCGCGCGGCAAGGCAAGATCATCCACATCGCATCCCTGATGAGCGAGCTCGCGCGGCCGACGGTCGTGCCCTATACCGCGGCCAAGGGCGGCATCCGCCAGCTCACGCGCGGCATGGCGGTCGAGCTCGCGCCGCACAACGTGCAGGTCAACGCGATCGCGCCGGGCTATTTCGCGACCGAGCTCAACCGCGCGCTGCTCGACAACGCGGAGTTCGATGCCTGGGTGAAGAAGCGCACGCCGGCCGGGCGCTGGGGCGACCCCGCGGAGATCGCGGGGCTCGCCGTGTTCCTGTCGTCGCGCGCGGCCGATTACATGACCGGCCAGATGATCACGATCGACGGCGGGATGAGCGTCGCCCTGTAGAGCCGTCCTGCGTGCCCTCGACCGCTTCGGCGGCCGCTTCGGATGCGATGGCCGTGACCGCCCACGGCGTTTGCGTCAACGCCGCGATCCGCTCCACCACCTTCTGGCTCTCGGCCATCAGGTCCTGCATCGCCTCGGTGGCGAAGCGCGTCTGCACGCCGAACGCCTCGGCGGCCGTCTGGCATTGCGCCATCTGGTTCATCGCCTCGATGCTCTTGCGCACTTCGGCGCTCCAGTATTCCATCGCCTGCGTCTGTACGGTTTCGGCGCCGCGCAGGAAGCTGCGATAGGCGGCTTCGGCGAACTGCATCGTCTCGCCGTTCCAGGGGAAAAAAGTCTGCACGTCAGGCGTGCTCTTGTCGGCTTCCGGGGTGTGAGCCATGGCATCTCCAGCAATTGAGGTGATTCGTGGACGATCGTCGCGCTGCGCGATCGCGCGGTGAGCGTGCGCATCGCGGTGCGCACTTCACGTCACGGGATGATAAACCCGCGCTTTTCCACTGTCATGACGTTTGCGTGAACCCGGAAAACTTTTCCGGCACGGTCTCGAGCTCGGCGAGCCACGCGGTCGCATGCGCGTCGCTCGGCGCACGATAGTCGCCGCGCGGCGACAGCGATCCGCCCGAGCCGACCTTCGGCGCATTGGGCATGGCGCTGCGCTTGAACTGCGAATCGTGGAAGAAGCGCTTGAGGAACACCGCGAGCCAGCGCTTGATCGCCCCGATGTCGTACGCGTGCCGATCCGCCTCCACGATGCCGGGCCAGTAGCCTTGCGTCACGTCGTGCCACGCCGACCACGCGAGGAATGCGACCTTCGACGGCCGATAGCCGAAGCGCAACGTGTAATACAGGTGGAAGTCCTGCAGCTCGTACGGGCCGACCGCAGCTTCGGAGCTCTGGCTCGGCTTGTCCTTCGCCTCGCCAGGCACGAGCTCGGGGCTGATCGTCGTGCCGAGCACGTCGGTCAGCACGCCTGCAATGCCGGGACCGAGCGCCCCCGATTCCGCGACCCAGCGGATCAGGTGCTGGATCAGCGTCTTGGGCACGCTGGCGTTCACGCCGTAGTGCGACATCTGGTCGCCGACGCCGTACGTGCACCAGCCCAGCGCGAATTCGCTCAGGTCGCCCGTGCCGACGACCAGGCCGCGATGGAAGTTGGCAAGGCGGAACAGGTGGCTCGTGCGCTCGCCCGCCTGCACATTCTCGAACGTCACGTCGTACACCGGCTGTCCCGCCGCGTAGGGATGACCGAGGTCCTTCAGCATCTGCATGCAGCTTGGACGGATGTCGATGGTCATCGCTTCGCAGCCGAGTGCCGCGAGCAGGCGCTCCGCCTGGCTCTGGCTGCGCTCGCTCGTCGCGAACCCCGGCATCGTCACGCCGAGGATGTCCGTGCGCGGACGGCCCATCAGCTCCATCGCCTTGATGCACACCAGCAGCGCGTGCGTCGAGTCGAGGCCGCCGCTCACGCCGATCACTGCCTTGCGGCTGCCCGTGAAGCGCATGCGCGTGACGAGGCCCTGCACCTGGATGTCGAAGATCTCGCGGCAGCGCGCCTCGCGTGTCGCCGGGTTGGCGGGCACGTACGGAAAGCGCTCGTACGCGCGCTCGAGCAGCAGCGTGCCATCGCGCGGCACGTCGACATCGACCGTCAGCATGCGAAACGCGGTCACGTGATCGCGAAACGCCTCGGCACACTGGCCGAAGCTCGTCTGGCGCGAGCGCTCCTGCACGAGGCGGTCGAGATCGATGTCGCCGACGATGAGCTGCGAGCCGTCCTTGAACCGCTCCGACTCCGCGAGACGATTGCCGTTCTCGTAGATGAGGCCGTGTCCGTCCCAGGCGAGATCGGTGGTCGATTCACCGATGCCGGCAGCCGAATAGGCATAACCCGCCATGCAGCGCGCCGACTGGTTGCCGACGAGCTCGCGGCGATAGTCGCCCTTGCCCACCGTGATGTTCGATGCCGACAGATTCAGCAGCACGGTCGCCCCCGCCATCGCCGCGAACGACGACGGCGGAATCGGCACCCACAGGTCCTCGCAGATCTCGACGTGGAACGTGAGCATCGGCTGTGATGCGACGCGAAAGAGCAGGTCCGGGCCGAACGGCACGTCGCGCTGGCCGGCCAGATCCACGCGATCGAACCGTGCGTTGCGTCCGGGCGCGAACCAGCGCAGCTCGTAGAATTCGCGATAGTTCGGGATGTAGCTCTTGGGCACCACGCCGAGCACGTGGCCGTCGTGCAGCACGACGGCGCAGTTGAACAGCAGATCATCGACGCGCAGCGGCAGGCCCACCACTGCCATCACGGACAGGCCGCGCGAGGCGTCGAGCACGCGCTGCAGCGCAGCCTGGCTCGCGTCGAGCAGCGCCTGCTGCTGGAAGAGGTCGTCGCTCGTGTACGCGCACAGGCCGAGCTCGGGGAACACGGCCATGACGGCGCGCCGCTGCGCGGCCTGCTGCAGCAGCTCCACCGTGCGCTCCGCGTTGTAGGCGGGATCGGCCACGCGCAGCGTGGGAACGGCCACGGCGATGCGCGCAAAGCCGTGGCGGTAGAGGTTGAAGAAGGATTCGGCGGCCATGCGGTGACTCGCGGACGAGGCAGATGCCCCAGTCTACCGCCTCGCCTGGCGGCCTCCGGGCGACGCTGCACACGGCTTAAACGCGACTTTCACAACGATTAAGGCCTGCGCCAAGGACCTGAATGGCGGTTCAGCCAGACCATGCGGTCATGCGATCCACGAGGGTCGCCAAACCCAAGGAGCCACCATGAGCCGCCAAGCCCCCGTCCTCTCCCGCTTCGCCGTCCGCGCCGCCGCCCTGACCAGCGCCTGCGCCATCACGACCCTCATCCTCGTTCTGCATGCGGCCGACCTGTCGAGCCTCGGCGGGCACGACGTCGTCGTGACCAAGGCACCCAATGGCGCGACCGTTGCAGTCGCGACCCCGGCGGCCCGGGCGCAATCGATGCGCTGACGATCGCGTCGAAAGCTCGCAGCGCGCCGCGCTGTCAGGTAGCCCCCTGCCCGGCACGCAGGACGGCGCCGAACGCGTCCCCGGCGGAGAGCGCCCGGCCTTCCGCCATCCACGCTTCGCGTTGCGCGTCCGGCGTGTTGGCGAGGCGCTCCGCGGCAAGATCGCGCACGGTCTGCTCGTTCGGGTCGAGGACCCGTTCGCCGTGCACCGCATTGGCCGCTTCCGCGTAGCCCAGCATGCGGGCGGTTGCCCGCAGGTCGCCGTGCAGCGCCGCGTAGAGGGCGGCCGGGGGCGCATAGCGATAGTCCATGTCGTACAGCAGCAGCAAGGGCAACGCAGACTCGAACGGCTCGCGCGCCGCGTTTGCGTCGCCGGCAATCAGCAGCGCGTTGACCAGCACCATCGACGCGAACAGGTAGAACATCTGGTCGTGCGAGCCCGCGAGCTGCCGGCGCACGTCCGTCTCGATGCGGACGGCTTCGGCGACGTCGCCTTCCATCAGGACGATCTCACCGAGGTTCACCATGCTGCGCAGGGCGTGCACCGTCTCACCCTGCTCGATCATGATCTGGATGCCGCGGGTGTAGTGCTCGCGTGCTTCGGCGAAGCGGCGCGCATACCGGCTCTCCAGGGCGCGTGCGTATGGCACGACCCAGCGCAGTTGTCCGCGCCAGTCCGGCCGCTCCATCTCGGCCAGCTGCCGCAGCGCCTCCCGGCGCTCGTCCGCGGTGGACGCAGGCGAGCCCGTCAGCCGCGCGAACGCGAGCGCGAGGACGACCTCGTCGTCGGTGCCGCGCAACAGCTCGACGGCCCGTCGTGCGGCATCGCGCGAGCGCGCCGGCCACACGTTGGCACACAGCATTGCCTCGGCATACCAGAGCCGCCCCGCCGCCCGCGCCGGCGTATCCGCCGTCAGCAGCGCAAGCGCGGCCTCGCAATGGCGGCGCACTTCCGGGTGCAGCGCGAGGTCCTGCCACAGCTTGAGCGAATCGCCGATGAGCTCGATCGCGCGCACGCTCGCGTGGCGCAGGCTCCATTCGATGGCGGCGCGCAAGTTGTCGAGATCGGGCGTGTAGCGCTGCAGCCACGCCTGCATCCCCAGCGCCATGTAATCGTCGTACATGCGTCGCGCGCTGGCCGCGACGGCGGCGGCGTGGCGCTCGAGCGTGTCCGCCGTCTCGCCCGCTTCGCCGAGCTTCTCCAGCGCATAGGCGCGCGTCGTCTCGAGCAGCCGCAGCCGCGGCTGCGCGCCCGCCTCGGCCACGACGAGCGACTTGTCCACCAACGCACCGAGGCAATCGAGCACCTCCCAGGCATCGAGCGAGGCATCGGCGCACACCACTTGCGCGCTGTCGACGGCAAAGCTGCCTGCGAAGACACCCAGGCGGCGCAGCACCGCCTGCTCCGGCGGCTCCAGGAGGCCGTGGCTGAAGTCCAGCGCTGCACGCAGCGTCTGATGGCGACGCAGCACGAGCCGCGAGCCGCCGGTCAGCACGTTGAAGCGCTCGTCGAGCCGCGCGCGCAGCCCCTCGACGCCGAGCAGCGGCACGCGCGCCGCCGCCAGCTCGAGCGCCAGCGGGATGCCGTCGAGGCGCCGGCAGATCTCGAGGACCGCGCCGGCATTGGAGGCGTCGAGCGTGAAGCGCGGATCGGCGGCTTGCGCACGGCTGACGAACAGCGCCACTGCGCCCGTCGGCTGTTGGTGTGCCGCGTGCGGGTCACCGGGCAGCTTCAGTGGATCGAGGCGATACAGTTGCTCGGCGCCAAGCTTGAGCGGCTCCTGGCTCGTGACGAGCATGCGGATGCCCGTCGTGCGCCGCGTGAGCTCGTCGACCAGCGTGGCGACCGCATCGAGCAGATGCTCGCAGTTGTCGAGCACGAGCAACACCTCGCGGCCGGCGAGCATCGCGGCGATGGTATCGGCGTTGGCGCGGCCCTCGCCCGGCTGCAACCCGAGCACGCGGGCCACTTCGGCGAGGACGAGCGCCGGATCGCTCAGCGATGCGAGCTCGGCGAGCCACACGCCGTCGCGATACGCGCCGCGGCGCGCATGCGCGACGGCGAGCGCGAGGCGCGTCTTGCCGATGCCGCCTGTGCCGACGATCGACACGAGGCCATGTTCGTCCAGCAGCGCCTGCACGGCCGCCAGGTCGGCGTCGCGTCCGACCAGCGGTCCGGGGACCTCCGGCAAATTGTCGCGGCGTGCCTGCGCGGACGACGGCTCGCGGGCGGAAGCAGGTTCCGCGGCCGGTTGGGCGTCGACCGGCAAGGTGAAGCGATATCCGCGTCCCGGAATGGTGACGATGGCCGCGGGGCCGAGCGCCTTGCGCAACGCGGCGATCTGCACCTGCAGGTTGTTCTCTTCGACGACGAGCTTGGGCCACACGCGGTCCATGAGCTCGGCCTTGCCGACCGGACGGTCCGCGTGCTGCACGAGCACCGCCAGCGCGTCGAGCGCGCGTCCGCCGAGCTTCACCGGCTGGTCGTGCGCCAGCAGGACTCGCTCGTCCGGACGCAGGCGATAGTGCGCGAAACGGTATTCGGAGGGAATCGACGCCATCATGGACGCCGGCAGCGCCGCGCGTCGTTGCGCCGCTGCACGCTAGCCGACGGTGGCCGGCTTGCGGTCGAGCAGCCGATACAGCCAGCCGAGGCCTGCGCGCGTGCTCTGCACCGGCCGGTATTCGCAGCCGACGTAGCCGTCGTAATGAAGCTCGTCGAGCAGGCGGAAGAGATACGAATAGTTGATCTCCCCGACGTCGGGCTCCGTGCGGCCGGGCACGTTGGCGATCTGCACGTGGCCGATGTCGGCGATCCAATGCCGCAGCTTGTGCGACAGGTTTCCTTCCATCACCTGCGCATGATAGAAGTCCATCTGTACCTTCAGATTGGGCTCGTTCACTTCGGCGCGAATGGCGTGCGCTTCCGCCTGCGTGGAGAGGAAGTAGCCCGGATTGTCGACGAGGTTGAGCGGCTCGATCAGGATCGTGATGCCATGCTGCGCGGCTTCGCGGCAGGCGAAGCGCAGGTTGCGGATGTACGTGTGGCGCCGGCGGCGGTATTCATCGGCGTCGATGTCGTCCGGCACCAGGCCCGCCAGCACGTGCAGGCGCGGACAGCTGAGCGCCTGGGCGTATCGCAGCGCGGTGACGAAACCGGCGGCGAAATCGTGCTCGCGCTCGGGCAGCGCCGCGAGGCCGCGATCGCCGAGCTTCCAGTCGCCCGACGGCGTGTTGAACAGCACGATGTCGAGCTTGTGCTCGCGCTGCCGTTCCGCGATGTCCTTGACCTGGTAGTCGTAGGGCAGCGCGAATTCCACCGCCCGGAAGCCGGCGTGCGCGGCTTCGCCGAAGCGCTCGAGGAACGGCACTTCGTTGAACAGGAACGTCAGGTTCGCGGAGAACCGCGGCATCGACCAGCATCCCCCCGGATGACCACTCCGCCGTACGCATGACGCGTCGGCTAGAATGGTGCCGTCATTCTGCACGCGCGTGCAACGCTGCGCAACGCCGCGCAGCAGGAACCAAAGGTCGCATGTCGTCTGCCGCACCGGAGCTCGCCCTCGGTCTCCCCGCCGTGCCCGTCACCGGCGATACGGCGCTCCGTACCACCATCGTCGGTGAGCACGTGGAGCTGCATGCCGAGCGCGCGCTGCACTGGCCGCGCATGCGCACGCTGTTCGTGGCCGACGTGCATCTCGGCAAGGCCGCCGCGTTTCGCGCGGGCGGCGTGCCGGTGCCGCGCGGTGCCACGCAAAGCGATCTCGCCCGTCTCACGCGTCTGGTGGCGCGAACGGCTGCCGCGCGCGTCGTCATCCTCGGTGACTTCTTTCACGCGCGCGCAGGACGCGTGAGCGCGCTCGATGCGAGCTTCATGGCGTGGCGCGAGCAGCATGCGGCGCTCGAGGTGACGCTCGTGCGCGGCAACCACGACCGTCACGCGGGCGACCCGCCCGCGCACTGGAACATCGCGTGCGTCGCCGATCCGCATGCATTGCCGCCCTTCATCGGCGTTCATCATCCCGTCGCCCCGCCGAGCGGCTATGCGCTGTGCGGCCACATCCACCCGGGCGTGTGGATCCACGGCGCCGGCGAGTCGGCCCGCTTGCCGTGCTTCGTCATCGGCGCGCGCCGCGCCATCCTGCCCGCGTTCGGCCGGCTGACGGGCCTCGCCACGATCCAGCCGGCGCCCGACGAGACGATCGTGGCGATTGCCGGGACGAAGCTGTTCGTGCTCCCGCGGGTCGCGCAAGCGTAGCGCCCCTTGCCCGTCGTCCCCGCGCAGGCCGGAAGCCGGCGTCGTTGTCTCCGACCGTCGTCCCCGCGCAGGCGGGGACCCAGCATTGTTGCTGTGCCCCCGTACCCCTCCCCGCCCCGGCAAGAATCACCCCGTTAGCCGCTGTCGCGCCCCTGTCACGCACCAGGGGGTAAGTCAGTGGATAACCGGTGCATTTCTTCTGCATAAGTACACGCCAACGCCCCACGAAGTTGTTTATTCGACCGTTTATCGGGTGGAAAACAGTGGATGAAAAAGACCTTGCGCGCGCGGATCGGACCCACTATTCTTTGTGTTGAGCCCGGACATCAAGCACTAGATATAGAGGTTTGGATTGACACAACAAAGCCCGGGCACCCCTCGAAGAGTCGCGCCAGCCGCGCAATTCGACGGGTTCAGGCCGCAAGGCCCTTGCCCGGCAAAGTCCGCCCTTCCAGGCCTTGCCCCGAACCCGCGCAAAGCCCCCAAAAGGCTGGTTGTGCAGAACAACAGACAAGATTCTTGAGGAGCCCTACCCATGCAGACCGCTTCCGCCTCGCCCTCGACGTCCCAGCAGCCGCCCCGGGACCTGGTCGTGGGTGAGCCCGGCAGTCCGGTGGGCAACAGCGTCGACCCCCGCTACGCCCAATACAAGATCATCCGCCGCAACGGATCGGTGGTCGGCTTCGAGCCCGCCAAGATCACCATCGCCATGACCAAGGCCTTCCTGGCCGTGAATGGCGGCCAGGGCGCCGCCAGCGCGCGCATCCGCGACGAGGTCACGCGCCTCACCGACGCCGTCGTCGGCGCGCTGATGAAGCGCAAGCCCGAAGGCGGCGCCATTCACATCGAGGAGATCCAGGACCAGGTCGAGTTGGCACTCATGCGCGGCGGCGAGCACGAAGTCGCGCGCGCCTACGTGCTGTATCGCGAAAAGCGCTCGCAGGAGCGCGCGGCCGCCAAGAAGACCGATCCGAAGAAGGCCGAATCGGTGCTGACGGTGATCGACAAGGGCGTGCGCCGTCCGCTCGACCTCGATCGCCTCACGTACCTCGTCAAGGCATCGTGCGAAGGCCTGGCAGACGCCGAGCCCGAGCGCATCCTCAAGGCCACGCTCAAGGACCTGTACGACGGCGTGCCGATGGACGAGGTGCGCAAGGGCGTCGTGCTCTCGGCGCGCACGCTGATTGAAAAGGATCCAGCGTATTCGTATGTCACCGCGCGCCTGCTGCTCGACGGGCTGCGCTTCGAGGCGATGGGCGAAGAAGCGACGCAAGCCGAGATGGACACGAAGTACGCCGAGTACTTCCCGCAGTTCATCAAGCACGGCATCAAGATCGGCCTGCTCAACGATGCGCTGTCGCAGTACGACCTCAAGGCGCTCGGCAAGGCGCTGGTCGCCAAGCGCGACCT
>DATILY010000060.1:0-62304 GCA_035475895.1 Casimicrobiaceae bacterium
CGTTCTTGTGGACGACGCCGTATTCGTCCTCCCATTCCCAGCCCGGGATGAACTCGCCCGGATAGACCACCACGTTCTCGAACGCGTCGTAGAGGCTGAAGTCCAGGTTCAACACCAGCGCGCAGGCCTGCACCGCGATGATGGTGCGCTCGAGCGCGGTGACTTCATGGCCGCCCGCGCCGACGATGCTCTTCGCGTTCAGGAACAGCACCACCTTGTCGCGCAAGCGCGCGAGCTCCTCCTCGGTGTAGATCGCGGAGAACGGCAGCGCCTCGAGCGCCTCGCGCCACAGCGCATCGGGCAGCGCCGCGCTGCGCAGCACGCGCTGCTCGCGCCAGCGGCGCAGCGCCTGGAACATGTGGCTACTTCTCCTCCGGAGGCGCGTCGAGGTCCAGATCGAGGTTGAGCTCGGGGCCGAGGAGGCGCGCGGTCTCGGGCTCCGGCAGCGCCTCGACGGTGCGCAGGTGCCGCTCGAGCACGCGTCGGCGCACGCCGGCGTTCTCGATCTCCTGGCTCGCGCGATCGAGGCGCTCCTTGATCTTGGCGAGCACGTCGCCGAACTTCGAGAACTCCGTCTTCACCGCGCCGAGCGTGCGCCAGACCTCGCTGCTGCGCTGCTCGATCGCAAGCGTGCGAAAGCCCATCTGCACGATGTTGAGCAGGGCGATGAAATTGTTGGGCCCGGTCAGCATGACGCGAAAGTCGCGCTGCAATCCGTCGGCCAGGCCGGGACGCGCCATCATCTCGGCGTACAGGCTCTCCAGCGGCAGGAAGAGCACCGCGAAATCCGTGGTGTGTGGCGGCGCGACATACGACGCGCGCACCGTGCGCGCCTGCTGGCGCAGGAAGTCGGCGAGGCTCTTGCGCGCGTTGTCGGCCGCGGGCAGGTCGGCGCGCTCGAGCGCATCCTGCAGCCGCTGCCAGTGATCGAGCGGAAGCTTGGCATCGATGGGCAGCCAGCACGGCTGGTTGTCGTCCGCGCGCCCGGGCAGGCGGATTGCATACTCGATGCGCTTGTTGCTGCCCGGAACGGTTTCCACGTTGGTGGCGTACTGCTGCGGCGTGAGCACCTCCGCAAGCAACGCGCCAAGCTGCACCTCGCCCCACGTCCCGCGTGTCTTCACGTTGGTCAACACGCGCTTGAGGTCCCCGACCCCGACCGCCAGCGTCTGCATCTCGCCGAGGCCCTTATGCACCTGCTCGAGGCGCTCGGACACGAGCCGGAACGATTCGCCGAGGCGCTGGTCGAGCGTCGTCTGGAGCTTCTCGTCGACCGTCACGCGCATCTGCTCGAGCTTTTGCGCGCTTTCGCTGCGCAGCACGTCGAGGCGCTGCTCCACCGTCGTGCGCACGGCCTCGAGCCGCTGCTCGCTGCCCTGGGTCAGCTGCGCCAGGCGCTCGCCGACTTCGCGCCGCAGCGCCACTGCGGCATCCGCCTGATCACGCCGCGCGGCCGCCAGGTCCTCCCGCATGTCGCGTTCGTGCTGTGCGCTGGCCTGCGCGAACGATTCGAGCCGGGCCCGCAGGTCGGCCGCCTCGCGGCCCGCAGCGTCTCGCTCGCGGCCGATGCGCGCAAGGCGCGCGAACGTCATTGCGGCCAGCACGACGAGCGCGCATAGCGCCAGCGCGATGAAGATGGACCAGCCGTCCGTCATGGCGCCGAGTTTAGCAGCGGTGGGCTGCACAATCGTGCGACCGCGGTCATGCCGTCAACGCACGCAGCGCGAAGGTCGCGAGCCAGTGCGCGCCGGAATAGTCGTCGCTGCGCAGACCCGCCTGCCCGGCAATGAGATGCTGCGTGGCGGACGCGGCGAGCACGGGTCGACGCGCGTCGTCCGCAGGCAATGCGCGCGCAATGCCGCGCAGGCACCAGGCGCGCGAGAGGTTGAGGCCGTCGAGGTGCACGAGCTGCGGGTCGGCACGATCCGTCACGTCGGCGGGCTCCAGCAAGGCGCGCGGTTGGCCGCGCGCCAGCGCCGGCAACGCGCGCCCGAGCCATGCGGCGAAGTCGGCGCAGGCAAGCACGCGGCGCATGAGATCGGCTTCGATGAGGCAAGGCGAGAAGAAATCGGCGCCGGAAGGCTCCCATGCAGCGGGCAGGTCTGCGTCATTCCCGAACCACGCCATGGCGCACGCGCTTGCCTGATCCGCCAGCGCGGCATCGGCGGCGATCGCGGCGTAATCGAGCGCGCATGCGAGGCCGAACGCACTGTTGGGGTGGATTCCGTATCGAATCGGATAGCCGGCGCGCGGCAGGAACGCGCGATACCGCGCGACGATGAGAAGCGTCAGCGGCTGCAGGGCCGCGTGCCAGTCCCGCGCACGCGCGTCACCCGCGTGCGCGGCCTGTTGCAGCTCGGCAGCGAGCAGCAACAGCCAGCCCCAGCCATACATGCGCTCGAAGGCGCGGGCGCCCGGCCGGTTGAAATAGGCGACCTCCCCCGCGATGGCGGCAGGATCGAAGTGCGCGTCGAAGATTGCGCCGGTCGCCTCCGCGTGGATCGCCGGATACAGACGCCGCACGCGCGCGAGCAGCCAGTGCATGTGCACGCACGAATGCCAGTCGTAGCTGCCGTAGAACGCCGGATGCAGCGCGCGCGGCGGGCGCACGTCGGCGGCGCTTTCGAACGCGTGGCCCGGATGGTTCGGATATTCGCGCACGACGTTGGCGAGCGCGATGGCCGCCAGCCGGGCGGCCGTTGGTGCGTCCTGCGCGGATGACAACGTGGCGTCCGGAGTCATCGCAAACGACTGGGCCGTGCAGCGCAGCCTGCCTGGGCGGCGGGCGTCGATCCTCGAAGCTCAGCCGACCGCGGCTTCCGCCGTGCCGGCGAGCTCGCGTGCCGCGCGCTTGCGCTCATGCTCCTTGAGAAAGCGCTTGCGGATGCGAATCGATTTCGGCGTCACTTCCACGAGCTCGTCGTCGGCGATGAACTCCACCGCGTACTCGAGCGTCAGCGCGATGGGCGGCACCAGCCGCACGGCCTCGTCGGTGCCCGACGCCCGCACGTTGGTGAGCTGCTTGCCCTTGATGGGATTGACGACGAGATCGTTGTCGCGGCTATGGATGCCGATCACCATGCCTTCGTAGAGCTTCTCGCCAGGCGAGACGAACATGCGCCCGCGCTCCTGGAGCTTCCACAGCGCATACGCGACCGCTTCGCCGTTTTCCTGCGACACCAGCACGCCGTTGCGCCGCTCCGGGATGTCGCCGCGGTACGGATCGTAGCCGTCGAACACGTGGCTCATGAGGCCCGTACCGCGGGTGAGGTTCATGAATTCGCCCTGGAACCCGATCAGCCCGCGCGCCGGAATGCGGTATTCGAGCCGCGCGCGGCCGCGGCCGTCCGATTCCATGTTGGTGACATCGCCGCGGCGCGGCCCCAGCGCTTCCATCACCGCGCCCTGGTGCGATTCGTCGACGTCCACCGACAGCGCCTCGAAGGGCTCGTGCGTCACGCCGTCGATCTCGCGCAGCACCACGCGCGGACGTGACACGGCGAGCTCGTAGCCTTCGCGGCGCATATTCTCGATCAGGATGGTGAGGTGCAGCTCGCCGCGTCCGAACACGAGGAACGTGTCGGGCTCGCCAGTCTCCTCGACCCGCAGCGCGACGTTGGTGAGGAGCTCCTTCTTCAGCCGGTCGCGCAGGTTGCGCGAGGTGACGTATTTGCCTTCACGGCCGGCGAGCGGCGACGTGTTGACCTGGAAATACATCGACAGCGTGGGCTCATCGACCGAGATCGGGGGCAGCGCTTCGGGTGCTTCGACGGAGGCAAGCGTCGTGCCGATCGTCAGATCGTCCACCCCCGTGACGAGGACGATGTCGCCCGCGCTCGCCTCTTCGAGCTGCACGCGCTCCATGCCCTCGAAGCCGAGCAGCTGCACGACCTTCGCGCGCGCCGGCACCTGCCCTTCGCGGGGCGGACCATTGAGCACGGCAACTTCCTGGCCCGGGGCGATACGGCCACGCCGTATGCGGCCGATGCCGAGGCGGCCGAGATAATTGGAATAGTCGAGCGCGCTCACCTGGAACTGCAGCGGACCGTCCGCATCGCCCGCCGGTTGCGGCACGCGCGCGAGGATCGTCTCGAACAGCGGACGCATGTCGGCGCCCTGCGGCGTTCCCTGCGCCTTGGCAACGGCGACGTCGAGCGTCGCCCAGCCGTTGAGCGCCGAGGCGTACACGACGGGAAAGTCGAGCTGCTGCTCGGTGGCACCGAGCTTGTCGAACAACTCGAACGTCTGGTTGACCACCCATTCGGGCCGCGCGCCGGGGCGGTCCACCTTGTTCACGACCACGATCGGCTGGAGCCCGAGCTTGAGCGCCTTCATCGTGACGAAGCGGGTCTGCGGCATGGGACCCTCGACCGCGTCGACCAGGAGCAGCACGCCATCCACCATGCCGAGCACCCGCTCGACCTCGCCCCCGAAGTCGGCGTGGCCCGGCGTGTCGACGATGTTGATGTGGACGCTGCGACCGTCCTGGAGGTAGCGGATGGCGCAGTTCTTGGCGAAGATCGTGATGCCGCGCTCGCGCTCGATGTCGTTGCTGTCCATCATCCGCTCGCCGACCTGCTGGTGCTTGGCGAACGTGCCGGCCTGCACGAGGAGCTTGTCGACCAGCGTGGTCTTGCCGTGGTCGACGTGCGCGATGATCGCGAGGTTGCGCAGGTCGGCGCGGGTGGTTGGACGTTTCATGATCGGACTCGGTTGGGCGCCAAAGGCCTGGAGCGGACGTTGCGGCGCAGCAAAACGGACGATTATAGCCTGAAAGCGCCCTTCCAAGCCACGAATAATTTGAAAAATCCGCAGCTTAGGCTATAATGTGCAGGTGGGTCGGCCGTTCCGGTCACCGTCCCCACTCACTGCCCCGCCGCCGTTGGAGTCCCCAGCCGGCGCGGCATTCCCAAGCAATCGTTATTGGCGCTGCCTGGACCGGAAACCGCGCACGCGGTAGGCCGCGATATCCAGGAGAACATTTGAGCGCAACGAGCTTTGAAGAGCTCGGTCTGCGGCCCGAGATTCTGCGGGCCGTCACCGAGTCGGGCTACACCACTCCCACTCCCATTCAGGCCCAGGCGATTCCCGTCGTCCTGGCCGGCCGCGACGTCATGGGCGGCGCGCAGACCGGCACCGGCAAGACCGCCGGATTCGGCCTGCCGATCCTGCACAAGCTGTCGGCACATGCCAACACCAGCCCGTCGCCTGCGCGTCATCCCGTACGCGCATTGATCCTGGCGCCCACGCGCGAGCTCGCGATCCAGGTCGAAGCGCAGATCAAGGAATACGGCAAGCACACCAAGCTGCGTTCCACCTGCGTGTTCGGCGGCGTGGACATCAAGCAGCAGCTGCCCATCGTGCGCGCGGGCGTCGAGATCCTCGTCGCCACGCCCGGCCGCCTGCTCGATCACGTGGAGCAACGCAGCGTCAACCTCGGGCAGGTCGAGATCTTCGTCCTCGACGAGGCCGACCGCATGCTCGACATGGGCTTCATCCCCGACATCAAGCGGATCATGGCGCTGCTGCCCAAGCAGCGGCAGAACCTGCTGTTCTCGGCGACATTCAGCAACGACATCAAGCGGCTGGCCGACGAGCTGCTCAATGCGCCGCAGCTGATCGAGGTGGCGCGGCGCAACACCGCTGCCGAAACGGTCACGCAGAAGGCCTACAAGGTGCCGCAGGAAGGCAAGCGGGCGCTGCTCGAGCACATCGTCTCCTCGCGCGGGCTCTGGCAGGTGCTGTGCTTCGTGCGCACCAAGCACGGCGCCTCGCGCCTTGCACGCCAGCTCGAAAAAGACGGCCTCGCCACGTCGGCCATCCATGGCGACAAGACGCAGCAGGCGCGTCTCGAGGCGCTCCAGGCGTTCAAGGACGGCAAGCTGCAGGTGCTCGTCGCCACCGACGTCGCGGCACGCGGCCTCGACATCGACGACCTGCCGCTGGTGGTGAACTACGAGCTGCCGCACACCCCCGAGGACTACATCCATCGCATCGGTCGCACGGGGCGTGCCGGCGCGGCGGGCGAGGCCATCTCGCTCGTGGCGCACGAAGAGGAGAAGTACCTCGTCGAGATTGAGCGGCTGCTGAAGAAGAAGATCGACGTCGAGATGGCAGGCGACGTGCCCGCGGCCCCGCGCGCCGATCACAGCGAGCGCTCCACGGGTGGCCGGCGCGACCATCGCATCGAGCGCACCACCGGCGCCCGCGCCGCACCGCGCAACGAGCGTCCTGCCCCGCGCAGCAAGGCGGAGCATGCCCCGGAGCCGGTCACCCGGCCCGCTGCGCGCGTCAACGGGCGCGCGGACGCCGCGTCGCAACCCGCCGAGCGCTCGCGCCGCGAGATCGAGCGCGAGGAAGCGTACGCCAGGAATCCGGACCAGCCGATCGTGCGTCATCACGCGCGCATCCATCCGGTGCTGGGCCAGCACGGTCACAAGGCGCATCGTCCCGTTGCTGCCCTGCTGAAGAAGCGTCCGCTGCCCGAGCCCGAAAAAGTGTGAGGGGTCATGCCGGCGCAGCGGCATGGTCGCCGCCGCGCCGGGTCGTAGTGCTGACGCATCCTGTGGCGCCATAACGACTGTCCGCGGAGCGGCCAGGTGACGAAGCGGTCGACGTCTGCCAGCCCCAAGGTCTCGAAGCCCCGGCTGCACGGCATCGTGGCGCGCGAACGCCTCTTCGCGCGCCTCAACAGCGCTGCGGCTCCGGTCGTCTGGATCACCGCGCCAGCGGGCGCCGGCAAGACGTCGCTCGTCGCAAGCTATCTCGACGGGCTGGCGGCCACGTGCCTCTGGTATCAGCTCGACGAGGGCGACGGCGACGCGGCGACCTTCTTTCATTTCATGCAGCGGTTGGCCACCCAGGCCACCGGGGCGCGCGCCGCCGGCCTTCCTACGCTCGCTGCCGAGCAAATGTCCGACGTCACGGGGTTTGCCCGGCGCTGGTTTCGCGCGCTGTTCGCGCGACTGCCCAACCCGGCCATCCTGACGCTCGACAACTTCCAGGATGTCGCGCACACCGGTTTCCCGGTTCTCGTGCGCGAGGCGCTGGAGCAAATCCCCGAAGGTTTGCGCGTCATCCTGATCAGCGTGACCGATCCGCCGCCCGCGCTGGCGCGCCTGGTGGCCAACGGGATCATCGACGTCGTCGGCCCGGACGAGCTGCGCTTCACGCGCGAGGAGTCCGACGCCGTCGCTCGATCGCGCATCGTGCTCGACGCAGCTGCACGCGCAGCGCTGCACGAGCGATCAGCAGGCTGGGCCGCCGGGCTCGTGCTGATGATCGAGCACGTGCGCCGCTCCGGTGCGACCGCGCTACCGCCCCGGACGGAATCGGAGGCTGCCGTGTTCGACTATTTCGCGGGCGAGATCTTCGACCGCCTCGCGGCCCGAGACCAGCATGCGCTGATGCTTGCGGCCGCCCCGCGTCGCGTGACGGCTCGGCTGCTGCAAGCGATGAGCGGGCACCCGGACGCCGCGCAACTGCTCGAGCAGGCGCATCGGCGCCACCTGTTCCTGGATCGACGCGCCGGAGCCGAACCGACCTATCAGTTCCATGCGTTGTTCCGGGCGTTTCTGCGCGCACGCGCGCGAGTGCTTCCGGCGGCCGAACGGGTCGAAGCTGCCGAGCGCGCCGCGCTGCTCTTCGAGGTCGACGGCGACGTCGAAGAGGCGATCGTCATGCATCTCGAGGCCGCCGATTGGAGCTCAGCATGCCGGCTCATCGTGCAACACGCTCGCCACCTCTACGAACAGGGGCGTTGGCGCACCCTGCTCGACTGGATCGGTGCGTTGCCCGAGGAAGTGCACGACGTCCAGCCGTGGCTGGCGTACTGGGTCGGCGCCTGTCAGGTTTTCGTCGATCCTCCGACCGCGTACCGCATGCTGGTCAGCAGCCACGACCGCTTCGAGTCCACGGGCGACGTTGAAGGCAGCATCCTTGCGTGCGGTGCGCTGACCCGCGCCTCGCTCCTGCATCCCGACTGGTCCCTGCTCGATGGCTGGATCGCGCGCCTCGAGCAACTGCTCGATCCCGAGCCAGGCGCCCAATCCGATCGAACCCTGCTGATGGGCTATTCGCGCCTGCTCTACGCAACGCTGGCGCGCCGTCCGCAGGAGCCGCGTCAGCAACGATGGGCCGAGCGCGCCTTGTCGCTGCTTGGATCCGATGTCGATGCGAGCGAGGCCGTGCTCGCGGGTTTCAGCCTGCTCACCTATTTCACGTCGAGCGGACAGACGGGCCGCGCGGATGACGTGGTGCGCCAGATCGAGCCGCTTCTTGCCGATGCGCGGGTGAGCCCCGTCGGTCGCGCGTACTGGACCTGGGCGCTTGCGAACCATCGGTTGCGCACGGGCGCGTCGGACCAAGCGCTCGAGCGCATGGATGCCGCGCTCGAGCTCGCGACCAACAACGGCCTTACGATTGCCGGCGTCATTCGCCGCCATCGGCTCGCGCATTTGCTCACGCTCGGCCGGCTCGACGAAGCGCACCGCGAGCTCCAGGCGCTCGCACAAGCGCCACGGGTCGAGCCGTATCTCGAGATGCGCGCCTGGCTCGCCGTCCTGCGCGGCGACCTGCCCGCCGCGCGCGACGAGGCCGGCGCAGCGTTGCGCATGGCAACCGAGCGCGGTCGCTCGTACTACCGGGTGGTCGACCTGCTCCTGCTGGCCCTCATCGGCGCGGAAAGCGGGGACTTCGACGCAGCCGGGCACTGCCTCTTCCAATACCGCGAGATCATGCGCGGCGCTCCCGGTGAGGCAGGCGAATACCATGCAAGCCTGTTCGAAGCGTACGTCGCGCTGCGCAGCGGCGACGTGTCGCTCGCCTGCGTGCGCCTGCGACACGCATTCGCCATCGGCGAGCAGCAACGGTATCGAGCGCATTGGGGTTGGTCACCTGCGATGATGTCCCGGCTGGTGACCCTGGCGCTCGAACACGACATCGGGGTGCCCCACGCGCGCGAGCTCATCCGGATGTACGGGCTGGCACCGGCCTCGCCGGACCCGCCGCGCTGGCCATGGCCGGTCATGGTGCGTACCCTTGGGCGCTTCGAGATCCAGCTCGACGGGGCGCCACTCAGATCCGCAGGCAAGGCTCAGCGCAAGCCGCTCGAGTTGTTGAAGGTGCTGATCGCGCATGGCGAGCGGGGCGTGCCGATCGACCGTCTGGTGGACCTGCTATGGCCGGATCCCGAGCAAGGCGGGCGCAATGCGTTCGAGAGCACGCTGCATCGATTGCGCAAGCTCCTGCACAGCGACGCAGCCGTCATGCTGACCGATGGCAATGCCATCCTCGATGGGCGCGTCGTATGGAACGATGCAACCGCACTTGCGCGCATGCTGGACACGCTGCTGCCCGCATCGGGGCCGCCAACCCCGATTGCGCAGCTCGAGGCAGGCGCAGCGCGGGTGCTCGAGCTCTACGCCGGGCCGTTCCTGGCGGAGGAGCCCGACGCGCCGTGGCTCGTTGCGCCGCGCAACCGGCTCACCGGCCGCCTCGAGCGTTTCGTGCAACGCCTCGGCGATCACTGGCAAGCGACGCATGAGTGGGCGCGCGCCGGCGAGCTCTATCAACGCGCGATCGATCTCGATCCGCTGGCCGAATCCTTCTACCGCGCACGCATGACGTGCCTGCAGGCTGAAGGCCGTCGCGCCGAGGCGCTCGAAGTGTTTCGCCGCTGTCGGCAGATGTTGTCGATCACGCTCGGCATCGCACCGGCCCCGGAAACCGAAGCGCTCTATCGCGAGATGCTCGTCCGCTGACCTTCCGCTGGCAGCCCGAATCGCGATCGGTAGGTCATCCGTAGGCGCACCGCGCATCTGGGGGACGAGCATGCACGTGCCGCGAACGCCGCGGCGACCCTTTCCCCAGGAGATTCGCCATGAGACATCCACTTCGTCCCGTCGCCCTCGGCATTGCGCTGGCACTGCAGGCCGCCTCTTTCGCAGCTGTGGCTGCCGATCCGGCGGCGGGCCAGCTGGTGCGCTCGATCCAGCAAACGTGTTCGGCCCGTACGAACACGACCTATGGCTTCCAGTGCCAGGGCTATGCGACGGTGGGCCCCGCCGGCCTCGAGGCGGTCACGTTCATCGGCACCGTGTCCGGAAGCGAGACCGGCATTTTCGACGGCTATGGCACCTTCAGCTCCAGCGGCGGATCGTCACGGCTGCGCGCGACCGGCCAGGCAAACTTCCTGGACAAGACGTGCTTCGGACACATCCAGTACAAGCAGCTGGCCGTATTCCCGGACGGCAGCGAGCACGATGTCGGCATCCCGCCCCTGGACATCGACTTCGCGACGGTGGACAACGGCTTCGAGATCCTTGGCACGCCAGTGGCGCTGCCGGGCGTCATGGGAGCGGGCGTTCCGCGCATGGCGTGCAGGCTGGTCAGGGTGCGCGGCCAGGACTAGGGCGCACGCATGACGTCCGCCGATCCTGACTGGCTGGAGCGGGCCGGCGAAGCCGAGCTGATTGGCGGCTACGCCCACGTGGCGCTGGCCGCCGATTTCGCGGCCGCGGTCGATACCTCCACCTATCAAGTGTTCACCTCGAGCTACGATGCGTTGTCGGTCTTCGTGACCAACCGGTCGGCGACCGGCTTCGAGATCCACGCGCTGCAGCCGCCACGCACGCGCCCTTCGGCCGCTCGCTGCGCGTGGCGGGTCATCGCGCGGCGCCGCTCGGGTATTCTGTGAGGACCACTTTCGGATAGACGAGCACAGGATCAGCGTGTCGAGGGGCGCCGCCAGCAGCGCAGGGCCGAAAGACCGGGAACCGCCCCCGCCCGCGCCCCATGACGTCGTGGCGGTCGACCGCCTGAGCGTCGAATTCGTCACCACCGACCGCGTGGTCAAGGCGGTGAGCGATCTGTCGTTCACCATCGGCCGCGCCGAGACGGTCGCGGTGGTCGGCGAATCCGGCTCCGGCAAGTCCGTCACCGCGCTGTCGCTCATGCGCCTCGTCGAGCATGGGGGCGGCCGGATCGCCGGCGGCGCGATGCGCTTCACGCGACCGCAAGGCGACGTCATCGATCTTGCGCAGGCATCGCCTGCGACGATGCGCACGATCCGTGGCGCCGAGATCGCGATGATCTTCCAGGAGCCGATGACGTCGCTCAATCCGGTTTTCCCGGTGGGCGACCAGATCGCCGAATCGATCCGCCTGCATCAGCGCTTCGACCGCGGTGCCGCGCGCGCCGAAGCCCTGCGGATGCTCGAGCAGGTGCGCATTCCCGAGGCGCGATCGGTGCTCGACCGCTTCCCCCATCAGCTGTCGGGTGGCATGCGGCAGCGCGTGATGATCGCGATGGCGCTCTCGTGCCGCCCGACGCTGCTGATTGCCGACGAGCCGACCACCGCGCTCGACGTCACGATCCAGGCGCAGATCCTCACGCTGATCCGGCTGCTGCAGGACGAGATGCACATGGCGGTGATGTTCATCACGCACGACATGGGCGTCGTCGCGGAAGTCGCCGATCGCGTGGTCGTCATGCTGCGCGGCGAGAAGGTCGAGCAAGGCGAGACCGAGCGGGTGTTCGCGCAGCCCGTGCACCCGTACACCCGCGCGCTCCTGTCCGCCGTGCCGCGCCTGGGCGCGCTCAAGGACGAGGACGTGCCGCGCAAGTTTCCGCTCGTGCATCTCGACGCACCAGCGGTCGTCGACCGGCCCGACCCGGTGCCGGCGCCACGGCAGCGGGTGCCGCTGCTCGACGTGCGGGGGCTCACCACGCGCTTCGACGTGCGCAGCGGCTTCTTTGGCCGCGCGCGCCGGCAGGTGTTCGCGGTGGAGCAGGTCAGCTTCGACCTCGCGGCGGGCGAAACACTCGCGCTCGTCGGTGAATCCGGTTGTGGCAAGTCCACCACCGGGCGCTCGCTGCTGCGCCTGGTCGAGCCGTCGCGCGGCGAGATCGATTTCGAGGGTCGCGACATCGCGAAGCTGCCACGCGAGCGCCTTCGCGAAGTGCGGCGCGACATCCAGATGATCTTCCAGGACCCGTTCGCCTCCCTCGATCCGCGGCTGACAGTCGGCTTTTCGATCGCCGAGCCGCTGTATGTGCACGGCGTGGCGAAAGGCGGCGAGGCCGAAGAGCGCGTCGCGCACCTCCTCGAGCATGTCGGGCTTCAACCGGACCATGCGCAGCGTTATCCACACGAGTTCTCGGGGGGGCAGCGGCAACGCATCGCCATCGCGCGCGCGCTCGCCTTGCGCCCGCGCATCATCGTGGCGGACGAAGCGGTCTCCGCCCTCGACGTGTCGATCCAGGCATCGATCGTGAACCTGCTGCTCGACCTGCAGCGCGAGTTCGAGCTGTCGTACCTGTTCATTTCCCACGACATGGCGGTGGTGGAGCGGGTGAGCCACCGCGTGGCCGTGATGTATCTCGGGCAGATCGTCGAGATCGGCCCGCGCCGCGCGGTATTCGGCAATCCGCAGCATCCGTACACGCGCCGGCTCATGGCCGCGGTGCCCGTCGCCGACCCCACCCGGCGCCGCCGCAAAAGGGAGCTATCATCCGAGGAGATTCCGAGCCCGATCCGGGCGGTGGGCGACGAGCCGGTCGTCGCTCCGCTGCATGAGGTGGGGCCGGGACATTTCGTTGCGACTCACCGCGTGGGGGGTGCGTATTGAAGCCCGCCACGCTTGCATGTTCTTCCAGGAGCCGACCATGAAGCTGATCCGAACCTTCGTCGCCGCCGCGCTTGCCGCCGTCGCATGCGTCGCGGCACCGGCATTCGCCGCCAAGGACGTGGTGTTCGCCGTCGCGTCCACGTTCACCACGACCGACCCGTACGACGCGAACGACACGCTGTCGCAGGCGATGGCCAAGTCCTTCTACGAGGGCCTGTACGGCTTCGACAAGGACATGAAGATGATCCCGGTGCTCGCCGAGAGCTACGAAGTCAGCAAGGACGGCCTCGTCTACACGCTGAAGCTGCGCCGCGGCGTCAAGTTCCACGACGGCACGGACTTCAAGGCCGATGCCGTCAAGGCGAATCTGGAGCGCGTGCTCAATCCCGAGAACAAGCTCAAGCGCTACGGGCTGTACAACAACAACATCGCCAAGATCGAGGCGGTGGACGACTACACCGCGCGCATCACGCTCAAGACGCCGTTCTCGCCGTTCATCGCGCAGCTGGCACACCCGTCGACGGTGATGATCAGCCCGGCGGCGCTCAAGCAATGGGGCAGCAAGGACATCGCGTTCCACCCCGTCGGCACCGGGCCGTTCAAGTTCGTCGAGTGGAAGCAGCCCGATTACCTGAAGGTGGCGAAGTGGGAGAACTACTGGCGCAAGGGCTATCCCAAGATCGATTCGATCACGTGGAAGCCCGTGGTCGACAACAACACCCGCGCCGCCGTCATGCAGACGGGTGAGGCGCAATTCACCTTCCCCGTGTCCTACGAGGTTGCGGACGTGCTGAAGGCCAAGCCCGATCTGGAGGTCGTCGCGGCGCCGTCGATCGTGTTGCGCTACCTGTCGATGAACACGCAGCAGAAGCCGTTCGACAACCCGAAGGTGCGCCAGGCGATCGCCTACGCGATCAACAAGGAGGCGCTCGCCAAGGTTGCGTTCAACGGCTACGCAGCGCCCGCCGAAGGGGTCGCGCCGCAAGGGGTCGAATACGCGGTCAAGCTCGGGCCGTGGCCGTACGACGTCGCCAAGGCCAAGCAGCTGCTGACCGAGGCCGGCTACCCGAATGGCTTCGAGACGGAGCTGTGGTCGGCGTACAACCACACCACCGCCGCGAAGGTCACGCAGTTCATCCAGCAGCAGCTCCAGCAGATCGGCATCCGCACCAAGATCACGCTGCTCGAGTCCGGACAGCGGGTCGAGAAGGTCGAGAGCTGGCAGGATCCTGCCACCGCGCCGGTGCGCCTCTATTACGTCGGCTGGTCGACGTCCACCGGCGAGGCCGACTGGGCGCTGCGTCCGCTGCTCGACGGCGAATCGTGGCCGCCGAAGCTGTTCAACACCGCGTACTACAAGAACCCGAAGGTCGACGCCGACATCAAGAATGCGCAGCTGGCCACGGCGAGCGACGAGAAGGCCAAGCTCTACAAGGATGCGCAGCAAACGATCTGGAACGATGCCCCGTGGGCACCGCTCGTCGTCGAGCGTCTGCTGTCCGCGCACAGCAAGAAGCTATCGGGGGTGTATGTGATCCCCGACGCCTCGTTCGACTTCTGGCAGGCGGATCTGCAACAGTGACCTGACGCGACCCGCACGTCATCCCTGCGCAGGCAGGGATCCAGCGTCTTCCACGACACTGGGTTCCTGCTCGCGCGGGAACGACGGCGCCGAGCCCGATGCTCCAGTACATCGCGAAGCGCCTGCTCGGACTGTTGCCGACGCTGTTGATCGTCGGCTTCCTCGTGTTCCTGTTCGTGCATCTGCTGCCGGGCGATCCCGCCCGGCTGGCAGCCGGCGTCGATGCGACACCCGAAACGGTCGAGCTCGTCCGCAAGGACCTCGGCCTCGACCGCCCACTGAGCGAGCAGTTCGTGCGTTTCGTCGTCGGTGTAGGCCACTGGGATTTCGGCCGGTCGCTGCGCACCAAGCGGCCGGTGGCCACTGAGATCGGCGAGCGGTTCATGCCGACGTTCTGGCTGACGGTGTGGAGCATGGTCTGGTCGGTGCTCTTCGGCATGGCGATCGGCATCCTGTCCGCCGTGTACCGCAATCGCGCCCCGGATCGCATCGGCATGACGATCGCCGTATCGGGCATCTCGTTCCCCGCGTTCGCGCTCGGCCTCGTGCTCATGCAGCTCTTCTCGGTGCAGCTGGGCTGGCTGCCCACGGTCGGCAACGACACGTGGCGCAGCTACGTGCTGCCGTCGCTCACGCTCGGCGCCGCGGTCGCGGCCATCATGGCGCGATTCACCCGCTCTTCGTTCGTCGACATCCTGGGCGAGGATTACATCCGCACCGCACGCGCGAAGGGCCTCGACGAGCAGCACGTCGTGGTCAAGCACGGCCTGCGCAATGCGCTGATTCCCGTCGTGACGATGATGGGCCTGCAGTTCGGCTTCCTGCTCGGCGGCTCCATCGTGGTCGAGAAGGTGTTCAACTGGCCCGGGCTCGGCCGCCTGCTCGTCGACGCGGTCGACATGCGTGACTATCCGACCATCCAGGCACTCGTGCTGCTGTTCTCGCTCGAGTTCATCCTGATCAACCTCGTGGTCGACGTGCTGTACGGCCTCATCAACCCCACCATCCGCTACAAGTGACGTCCGCCACTGAACTCGCCGCGATCGCGCCTTCGCCCGAGCCACCGCCCGATCCGCTGGCGCGCGCCTCCGCGGAGACCGTGCGCACACCGTGGTCGGAGTTCTGGCGCAAGTTCAAGCGGCAAAAGGTGGCCCTCGTCGCGGCCGGGTTCGTGCTCCTGCTGGTCGTCGTGGCCATCCTCGCACCGTGGATCGTGCCGTACGACGCGGAAAACTTCTTCGACTACGACAAGCTCAACGCGCGGCCGAGCGCTGCGCACTGGTTCGGCGTCGATGCGCTCGGACGCGACATCTTCAGCCGCATCATCATGGGCGCGCGCATCTCGCTCGCAGCCGGCTTCCTCTCGGTCGCAGTCGGCGCCATCGTCGGGACGCTGCTCGGGCTCGTCGCCGGATACTTCGAAGGCTGGTGGGATCGCATGATCATGCGTATCTGCGACGTGCTGTTCGCCTTCCCGGGCATCCTGCTCGCGATCGCGATCGTCGCCATCCTCGGCGGGGGCATGGAGAACGTCATCGTCGCCGTGGCGATCTTCAGCATTCCGACCTTCGCCCGGCTCGTGCGCGGCAACACGCTTGCACTGAAGCACCTGACCTACATCGAGGCGGCGCGCAGCATCGGTGCCACGGACACCACGATCATCTCGCGCCACATCTTCCCGGGCACCATCTCGGCAGTCGTCGTGTACTTCTCGCTGCGCGTCGGCACGTCCATCATCACCGCGGCGAGCCTGTCGTTCCTCGGGCTCGGCGCGCAGCCGCCCACGCCGGAATGGGGCGCGATGCTCAACGCCGCGCAGGCCGACATGCTGATGGCGCCGCACGAGGCGATCTTCCCCGCGCTCGCGATCTTCGTCACCGTGCTCGCGTTCAACCTGCTCGGCGATGGACTGCGCGACGCGCTGGATCCGAAGATCGAGCGACGGTGAGCGCGCGGGGCGCAGCCCAGACCCGGAGGGTCGTCCGCGCGCGAGCCGTCCGAGGCCGACACGTAACCGTGCGCATCCAGGACGCCGTTACGGAGGCCGAGCGGTGAGCGCGGGACGATCGATCGTGCCAGCCCACTCGAACAGTGGCTGACGCTCCGACAATCGGCCGCCTCCCCAGCGGCCGACGGCACGGGATCACCGACGTGGCCGGCGTCACGGTGGGTCACGCAACGATCACGACGGGCGATCTGCAAACGGGCGTCACGGTCGTGCGCCCGCATCCGGGTGATCCATTTACCCACAAGGTGCCCGCAGCTGCAGTCGTCATCAACGGCTTCGGCAAGAGCGTCGGGCTCCTGCAAGTCAACGAGCTCGGCGTGCTGGAGACGCCGGTCGCGCTGACCAACACGTTCTCGGTCGGGACTGTCGCCACAGCGCAAATCCGGGCCGCCATCGCCGCCGAGCCGGGGATCGCGCGCAGCACCACGTCGGTGAACCCGCTCGTCTTCGAATGCAGCGACGCGTACCTGTCGGACATGCAGGCGCTCGGTGTGCGCGAAGCGCATTACGTCGAAGCGCTTGCAAGTTCGGGGGGCGATTTCACGCGCGGCTCGATCGGTGCCGGCCGCGGCATGACGTGCTTCGGCCTCAAGGGCGGCATCGGCTCGGCTTCGCGTCTCGTGCCGCTCGCCGGGCGGAGCTTCACGCTGGGCGTGCTCGTGCTCGCCAACTTCGGCAAGCTCGAATGCCTGGTGCTGGCGGGCCGAGCGATCGGACCGGCGCTGGCCAAGCGTCTTGCGCAGCGCGCGCGCGCGGACGAGCGCGGCTCCATCATCGTCGTCATGGCCACCGATGCGCCGCTCGACCATCGGCAGCTCCGTCGCGTGGCCGCGCGTGCCGCTGCGGGCATCGGGCGTACTGGCGGTTACTATGGCCATGGCAGTGGCGACATCGCGCTCGCGTTCTCGACCGCTGCCGTGGTGCCGCACGACGCCACGACGCCGATCCTGACCTGCCGCACCGTCGCCGAGCCGCTGCTCGACCCCCTGTTCGAAGCCGCTGCTGAAGCGACCGAGCAGGCAATCGTCGATGCGCTGTTCAGCGCGACGAGCGTCACCGGCTTTGCCGGCCATGTGCGTCACGCACTTCTCGACGTGGCGCCCGACTGGCGCGACCTGGCTTGCTGAACCGGGTGCTGGCGCTGTGCCGCGCGGGCTTCGAGGCGGAAGCCGCGCGTGACCTCGCAGAGCTCGGTGCACGCACCGGCGTGCGACTGACGACCCTGACGGAGCCCGGCTTCGCCATCGCGAGCATCGGCGCAGGCGATCCGCCCTCGCTGGGACGGTGGTCGACCGCGCTGGCTGCCGCAGATCCCGTATTCACGCGCACGGTGGTCTTCGGCACGGGACCTCACCGCATCGCCCCAGCCGACGCCCGCGCTCGTCCCGATCGCATCACGCCGCTGGTCGCGGCAGTCGAGGCGCTGCGGCCCGACGCCCCGTTCGTCAGCATGTGGCTGGAGTATCCCGACACCAACGAAGGCAAGGCGTTGTCGTCCCTTACGCGCAGCCTCGAGGCGCGTCTCGGCGCAGCGCTCCAGGAACGCCGATTGCTGGACCTGTCGGCGCCGCATCGTCCGCGCCTCCACGTCATGCTGCGCGATGGCGCGACGGCCTGGGTGGGCGCGAGCACACAAGACACGGGAAGTCCATGGCCCATGGGCATCCCGCGCCTGCGCATGCCCGGCGGTGCGCCCTCGCGCTCGACGCAAAAGCTCGCCGAAGCGTTCGTGACGTTCCTCGGCGACGACGAGCCGGCCCTCGTACGCGCAGGCATGCGCGCCGTCGACCTCGGGGCGGCGCCCGGCGGCTGGAGCTGGCAGCTCGCCCGACGCGGCGTGCGCGTCACCGCGGTGGACAACGGGCCACTCAAAGGCGAAGTGGCGCAGGATCCGCTCGTCACGCATGTGCGCGAAGACGGCTTGCGTTACCGTCCACGCAAGCCGGTCGACTGGGTGGTCTGCGACATCGTCGAATCACCCGCACGCATCGCGACGCTCATCGGCCGCTGGATCGCCGAAGGCGCCGGGAAACGCGCGATTTTCAACCTGAAGCTGCCGATGAAGAAGCGCTGGGACGAAGTGCAGCGCTGCCGGGACATCATCGCGACCGAGCTCGCCCGCACGCGCACGGACGGCGTGCTGAGGATGCGCCAGCTCTATCACGATCGCGAAGAGGTCACGGCGTATCTCGCACGGAGCGCGTAGCGCGCTTCGCTGCTGCGCGCACGGCGTGCCCTCAATCGCGTGACACCGTCTGGTCCGACAGGATCCCCAGGTCGCGATAGAGCGGTCGCAATGCACCGCGCAGCGCCGGCAATTCACGCCAGAGCCAGAACGCCCCGGCCATCGCCAGCACGCCGTTGATGACGAACGTCATCGGCACGCCGAGTGCACCGGCGAGCGCCCCGGCGGCGAGATTGCCGAGCGGCGCCACGCCAAGGAACGCGAGCGTATAGAACGCCGCGATGCGCCCGCGAAACCGGTCCGCGACGATCGTCTGCAGGATCGTGTTGGTGCTCGCCGCGGCGAGGATCAATCCGGCGCCCACGAACACCATGAGCACCAGCGCGACGGCGAAGACGCGCGTGTAGGCGAACGTCGCGAGCGCGAAGCCGCTGACCGCGGAGGCGCGCACGATGATGCCCGCGAGGCCGCGCACGCTGTGCCGGCTCGCCAGATAGAACATGCTCGCGAGCGCGCCAGCGCCCGCCGCGGCGAGCAGCCAGCCGAGCGCGCGCGGCCCGCTGCCGTAGATGTCCTTGGCGTAGACGGGCATGAGCGCACTGTACGGGGCGATCGTCCACGCCAGGATCGCCACCATGATCAGCAACGCGCGCACCGGCGGCAGCGACGCGGCGTAGCGCACGCCTTCGAGCCAGCTCGCCCAGTAGCCGCTCACCTTCTCGGGCGGGCGATGCGGCGGCCAGCGCATCAGCAGGAATGCGCCGATCACGGCGAGGAACGATAGCGCGTTGAGCGCGAAGCACACCGCCTCGCTGGTGAAGCTCAACAGGGCACCCGCAATGGCAGGACCGACGACGCGCGCCAGGTTGACGAGCAGCGAGTTGAGCGCGATCGCATTGGGCAGGTCGGCCCGGTCGTCGACGAACAGCACGTACATCGACTGGCGCAGCGGGATATCGAACGCCGTGCACGCGCCGAGCCAGAGCGCAAGCACGATGAGATGCCACGTCGTGATGATCCCGGTCGCGGTCAGCACGGCGAGCAGAACCGCCTGCACCAGCATCAACGACTGCGTGACGAGCACGCCGCGCCGGCGGTCGATGCGATCGGCGAGCACGCCGGCCAGGTTGCCGAACACGAGGATGCCGACGTTGGCACAGAACGCGACCACGCCGAGCAGGAACGCCGAGCCCGTGAGGCGATACACGAGCCAGCCCATGGCCACCTGCTGCGCCCACGTGCCCATCTGGGACACGCCCTGCCCGACGAAGAACAGCCGGTAGTTGCGATACCGCAGCGCGCGAAAGGTGCGCCGCAGGGAGAGCGCCATGCGGCCGCTGCTTAACCGGGAAGGCGCCGGACTTGCTCGTCCACTTTGGCGAGCGTCGCCTCGAACTGCGACAAGCGCGCGCGCTCCTGCTCCACCACCGCGGCGGGCGCCCGGGCAACGAACCCTTCATTGGCGAGCTTGGCACGTGCCTTCGTCACTTCCCCTTCGATGCGCGCGCGCTCCTTGGACAGGCGCTCGCGCTCCGCCGCGACGTCGACCTCCACTTCGAGCATGAGCCTCAGCGTGTCGACCACGGCAACCGGCGCAGGCGACGCAGGCAGGTGGTCGACGATCTTCAGATCGGACAACCTCGCCAGCGCTTCGACATAAGGCTTCAGGGCGCCCACGCCCCTGCGGTCACCCTCGATCAGCGCACCGACCTTCTGTCCGGGACCAAGCCCCATCTCGGAGCGCAGCGACCGCGTTGCGTCGACCAGTGCCTGCAGCGTGGCGACCTGTGTAGACGCCTGCGGGGCGCGAAGACCGGTGTCCGGCTTCGGATACGGCTGCAGGCAGATGGTCTCGCCCGTCTTGCCAGCCAGCGGCGCCACCGTTTGCCACAATTCCTCGGTGATGAACGGAATGAACGGATGCGCGAGCCGCAGGATCGCCTCGAGGACGCGCAAGAGCGTGTGGCGCGTGGCGCGCTGCTCCGCTTCGTCGCCGCGCGCGAGGCTCACCTTCGCGAGCTCGAGATACCAGTCGCAATACGCGTTCCACACGAACTCGTAGAGCGCCTTGGCCGCGTGGTCGAAGCGGTATTCGTCGAGGTGGCGGCGGATGTCGTCCTCGGCGACCTGCAGCTCGGCGACGATCCACTGGTCGACGAAGGTCGGCGTGCGTGGCTGCGTGGCATCGGCACCGGCGTCCTTGCCCTGCACGTTCATCAGCACGAAGCGCGTCGCATTCCACAGCTTGTTGCAGAAGTTGCGATAGCCCTCGCAGCGGCTCAGGTCGAAGTTGAGCGTGCGATTGAACGTCGCCAGCGAAGCGAACGTGAAGCGGACGGCATCGGCGCCGAACGCCGGTATGCCGCTCGGAAACTGCTTGCGCGTGCGCCTGGCGATCGAGTCGGCCTGGCGGGGGTCCATCATGTTGGCCGTGCGCTTGGCAACCAGCGTCTCGAGGTCCACGCCGTCGATGAGGTCGAGCGGATCGAGCACGTTGCCCTTCGACTTCGACATCTTGTTGCCTTCCTCGTCGCGCACGATCGCGTTGATGTACACGTCGCGGAAAGGCACCTTGCCGGTGAAATAGGTCGTCGTCATGATCATGCGGGCGACCCAGAAGAAGATGATGTCGAAGCCCGTGACGAGCACCGACGAGGGAAGGAACGTCGCGAGCTCACGGGTCTGCTCCGGCCAGCCGAGCGTCGAATGGCACCACAGCGCCGAGGAGAACCACGTGTCCAGCACGTCGGCCTCGCGGCGGAACTCGCGCGGCTCGCGGCCAAGCCTGACCAGCGCCTGCGCACGCGCGCTGGCTTCGTCGCGCGCGACGTAGACGTTGCCCGCGTCGTCGTACCACGCGGGGATCTGGTGGCCCCACCACAGTTGGCGCGAGATGCACCAGTCCTGGATGTTGTCGATCCAGTGCC
This sequence comes from Casimicrobiaceae bacterium, assembly GCA_035475895.1. Classification (GTDB taxonomy): domain Bacteria; phylum Pseudomonadota; class Gammaproteobacteria; order Burkholderiales; family Casimicrobiaceae; genus VBCG01. The sequence goes on from DATILY010000060.1 coordinate 21,332, forward strand.
GATACGTCGAGATCCATTCGCCCGGCACGAAGCGCACGCGATCGCCGTGCCCGGTGAGTCCGTTCTCGCCGACGGCGGCCTGGCACAGCTCCTGGATCGTCCGGCCGGGAAAGAGCGGATGCGTCGCTGGTGCGGGCCGGGTCATCGCCATGTACCACTGGTCGGTGAGCATCGGTTCGACGATCTCGCCGGTGCGTCCGCAGCGCGGCACGATCATCTTGTGGGGCTTTTCCGCTTCGATGAGGCCGAGCGCCGCCAGATCGGCAAGCACGGCCGCTCGCGCGGCATAGCGGTCGAGGCCGCGATACTTCGCCGGCGCGTTGTCGTTCACCGTCGCGTCGAGGTTGAAGATCGACAGCACCGGCAGGCCGTGCCGCTGCCCGACTGCCCAGTCGTTCATGTCATGTGCGGGCGTGATCTTGACCACACCCGTGCCGAATTCGCGATCCACGTAGTCGTCGGCGATCACGGGAATCGTGCGGCCCGTCAACGGCAGCGCGACCTGCTTGCCGATGAACGCGGCGTAACGCTCGTCGTCGGGATGCACGGCAACCGCGGTGTCGCCGAGCATGGTCTCCGGTCGCGTGGTGGCCACGACCAGCGCGCCGCTGCCGTCTGCGAGCGGATAGCGCAACGACCAGATGCGGCCCTGCTCTTCCTCGTTGTCGACCTCGAGGTCCGAGACCGCGGTGCCAAGCTTCGGGTCCCAGTTCACCAGCCGCTTGCCGCGATAGATGAGGCCGTCCTCGTACAGGCGCACGAAGGTCTCGATCACCGCCGCGGACAAGCCGGGATCCATCGTGAAGCGCTCGCGCGACCAGTCGGCCGAGGCGCCCATGCGGCGCATCTGGCGGGTGATCGTGTCGCCCGACTCCTGCTTCCAGGCCCAGACGCGCTCGACGAACTTGTCACGTCCGAGATCGCGCCGGCCCTTGCCTTCTGCCGCGAGCTGTTGCTCCACCACGATCTGCGTCGCGATGCCGGCGTGATCGGTGCCCACCTGCCACAGCGTGTTGTCGCCGCGCATGCGGTGGTAGCGAATGAGCAGGTCCATGAGCGTGTGCTGGAACGCATGGCCCATGTGCAGCGTGCCGGTGACGTTGGGCGGCGGCAGCTGGATGCAATACGGGGCTGCGCCGGGCGCGTACGTCGGCTTGAAATAGCCGCGCGATTCCCAGACCGGATACCACTTCGCCTCGATGGCGTGCGGCTCGAAGCTCTTGGCGAGTTCCATGAAGGCGTAGCGGCGCAAAAACGATTGATTATAAAGGATGAACCGCTGAGCCGTGTCCGCGCGCAGTTGCTTACCCGGGCGCAAGCGCGCACGATGAGGCGTCGCCCGGACGGTATTCACGCATCCATGAGAACCTTCGCTGCATTTGCGCTCGCCGCGATGCTGCTGCCGGCAGCCAGCTCAACGCAGGCCGAAACGCGCGTCTTCCGCTGTGAAGATCAAGGGCGCGTCACGTACTCCGATGTCGAGTGCCCGCGCGCGAAGATGCTCACGCTCGACGGCGGTGCGCCGGCGCCGGATGCAAGGGAGCGTTTGCGGCGCGATCAGGATGCGCTCGACGCCGGCGCGGCCGCGCGGCGCGACGTCCTGGCGCGCGAGGCCGCGCTCGCACGCATGCAGCGCGCCGATGGCGGAGATGTCCCGCCTGCCCGTCCGGCCGCGGACCAGACGGTGTACGACTTCGCGTATGGTCCGGCCGGCACGCTACGCAATGACGCCCGGCGCCGCGCCGGGCGGGAACGCGAGCGGGACCGCGAGCGTGATCGCGTCCGCCGGCACGCCAGCGTCATCCCACAGCCGCCACCGACTCCGCTGCGCGGCTCGCCCCGCTGACCGCACTGCGGTCGAGCCTTCGCCCCACGGCGCCCGCCACCGCGTCGAGTTGCAGCATCAGCTTGCCGAACTCGTCGGGCGAAAGCGCCTGATCGGCGTCGCACCACGCTTCGGACGGGCACGGATGCACTTCGATGAGCAGGCCGTCGGCGCCGGCCGCCACCGCAGCGCACGACAGGGCCGGCACCATCCAGGCCTTCCCCCCGGCGTGCGACGGATCGACGATCACCGGCAGATGCGTCTCCCGCTTCAGCACCGGCACCGCCGTGACGTCTAGCACGTTGCGGTATGCGGTCTCGAACGTGCGGATGCCGCGCTCGCACAGGATGATGCGGTGATTGCCGCCCGCGGCGATGTATTCGGCAGCCATCAGCCATTCGGCAATCGTCGCGCTCATGCCGCGCTTCAGGATGACGGGCACGTCCACGGCGCCCACGGCCTTCAGGAGATCGAAGTTCTGCATGTTGCGCGTGCCGATCTGGATCACGTCCACGCCCTGTTCGAGGAACGTGTCGAGCATGCGCACGTCCATGAGCTCGGTGACGATCGGCATGTCGTGCGCGGCGGCTGCGTCCTTGAGCATCGTCAGGCCTTCGACACCCTTGCCCTGGAACGCGTAGGGACTCGTGCGCGGCTTGAACGCGCCGCCGCGCATCATGCGCGCGCCCGCGGCCGCAACGCCCGCGGCGGCCGCACGCATCTGCGTCGTCGTCTCCACCGAGCACGGCCCGGCGATCACCTGCACGGCCGCGCCACCCACCGGAATGCCGCGCACGTTCACGACGCTGCTCGCACGGTGCCACTCGCGCGCCACGAGCTTGTAGGGCTTGAGGATGTGCAGCGAGCGCTCGACGCCGGGCAGCGGGTCGAACATCTCGGGGTCGAGCTTGCGCTCGTCGCCGATCGCCCCGATGAGCGTGCGCTCGGTACCGCGTGAAACGTGCACGTCGAGACCGTGCGCGCGAATGCGCGACTCCACCGCGGCGATCTCGGCCTCGCCGGCATCCGGGTGCATGACGATGATCATGATTCGTCCCTTCTTTCGAGTGCTCAAAAAAGCATCGGGCGGCCTTTTCAGGGGCCGCCCGATGCGCTGGATTGGATTGGTGCTCGTGTTACGTGCGCGCGCGGCCCTCGGCAGGAGATCCGAAATAAAAATAGACGTACGCGAAGACGCTCGCGCAGGTCAGGGATGGCAGCACAGCACGCATGGGACCCAGTCTAGCACGTGGTGCAGGCGCGCGGCTCATCGGCCGTCGGCGCGCCAGCGCTCGATCTCGCGCTCGATCGCTTCGGCGACGTAAGCCCGCAGCAGGACGCCGACATGCTGGTTGATGGTGGCGACGAGATCCGCGCCCGCGCGGTCCACGATCGGCTGGAGGCGCGCTGCCAGCTGCTCGCGCAGCCCCGTGTCGGTGAAAAGATCGATGCGCTGCAGGACCTGCATGCGGATTTCTTCGGCGAGCGCATGCCAGCGCGCCTCATCGTCGGGCGCCTGCCGTGGCGCCGGCGCGGCGTCCCCGCCGCCGCCCGCCGGTTGCGCCGACGCGGCGGCAGGCTCTTGCGCTGGCCCGGCGGCGGGGTGTTGCGCTGACCCCGCTGCAACGGCCGGCGCACCTGGCGCATCGCCGGACGAGTGCCCGAAGGCCGGCCATTCGAATGGCGTGGGTGCCCCCTGCTCGGGATACGGAGGCACGACATGCTGCTCGTCGCCGCCATGCTGCGACAAGGCGGGCTCGTGGATGGACGAGCGCTCCAGATCGGCCGGTTCGGCGGCCGCGACCATGGGCTTGGCCGCTTCGGCCGCTGGCAGCGCTTCGGGCGGCGCTGCACCGAGCGCGGCCTCGTCATGGCTTTTACGCGGCGGCACATCACGCGTGGCGTCGTCACGGCTGTCCGGCGCCGCGGGAATGTCGATCGTTTCCACGGCGAGCGCGGGTCCCTGCGGCAGCGGCGCGCCGGCGCTCCACTCTTCGGGCACGAAACCGACTGGTTCCTCGGGGGGCTGGGCTTGGGCCGCCGGCGCCGGCAAGTCGATGCCAAGCCCGGGAATGATCGTGTGGGCGCCGGTGAGCGTGTCGGTCCACGCTTCCGGATCTTCGTCATCGAGCGGCTCCTCCAGGATGGAAGGGGCCTCGATCTCCTCGACGGCATCGGTCAGCAGCGGTACATCGGCGAGCTGGCTCACCGGGTCGCTGGCCTGCTTGCGTGCAGGCTCGACCCGCTCGGATGCCGGGGCCGGCGGCGGCACGACATCCATGAGCGTCGGAATGCCTTCGTCGGCGTGCCCGGGTGCGGCAGGCCGGTTGCGGCGCATCAGCGCGTCGGCCTGCTCGAGCAGCTCGCGGGCGGTGGGCACGGTGCTACTCGGGCTCGGACAGGTTGTGCGAGCGCAAGGCGTATCCGCGCTCACGGTAGAACTTGAAGCGCGCGCGGCCGGCGGCGATGTCGTCTTCGTCCCGGCCGACGATTTCAGCCAGGCGCTCGAAGCGGCTGAAAAACGGCGGTGGGTCGCGCTGCAGATTGACGAGCACGGAGGCGACGCCTTCGTGGGCGGTGCGCTCGTCGATCCAGATCGGTGTCTCGGCGGCGAGCGGGCTGTCCATGCGGCAATGCGGCAGGAACGCCAGCGCAGGCTGCACCCACAGCAGCCGGTCGAGCGCGTCGGTTGCCGCGGCGTCGGGCGTCAGCACCCGCACGCTGCCATGCGCGGCGTACGCCTTGGCCACGAGCCGTGCCGCCACCGCAAGACGATCGTCGACGTGAGTATAGAAATCGATGGTCGTCATGAGCCGGGCGCGGACGGTGCCCGCTTCAGGGGGCCGGAGGCGTCTCCTGCGCGAGCAGCCAGGTGGTGAGGAGCGGAACGGGACGGCCGGTGGACCCCTTCTCCTTGCCTTCCTTGTACGCAACGCCCGCGATGTCGAGGTGCGCCCAATCGTACTTCTTGGTGAAGCGGGAGAGGAAGCAGGCGGCGGTGATGCTGCCGCCCGCGCGCCCCGCGATGTTCGCGAAATCGGCGAAATTGCTGTTGAGGCCGTCCTGGTAGTCGTCCCACAGCGGCAACTGCCAGGCCCGATCGTATGCGTCGTCGCCGGCTCCGAGCAGCGCACGGGCGAGCGTGTCGCTGTTGCTGAACAATCCCGAGGCCACGTGGCCGAGGGCGACGACCATGGCGCCGGTCAGCGTGGCGATGTCGACCACCGCCTCCGGCTCGTAGCGTTCGGCATAAGTGAGCGCGTCGGCCAGGATGAGACGGCCTTCGGCATCGGTGTTGAGGATCTCGACCGTCTGCCCCGACATGCTCTTCACGATGTCACCAGGCTTGGTCGCGCGCCCGGACGGCATGTTCTCGCATGCGGGGATGAGCCCGACGACGTTGAGCTTCGGCTTGAGCTCCGCAATGGCACGCATGACACCCACGACCGAGGCCGCGCCGCACATGTCGTACTTCATGTGGTCCATGTCGGACGCCGGCTTGAGCGAGATGCCGCCGGTGTCGAACGTGATGCCCTTGCCGACCAGCACCAGGGGACGCTGCTTGCGCTGCGACTGGTCGTACTCCATGACGATGAAGCGCGGCTCGGCTTCGCTGCCGTTGGTGACGGACAGGAACGAGCCCATGCCGAGCTGCTCGATCGCCGGCCGCTCGAGCACCGTCACCTTGACCTCGGGAAACTCGCGGCCAAGCTCCTGCGCCCGCTCGGCGAGGTACGCGGGCGTGCAGACGTTCGCCGGCAGATTGCCGAGGTCGCGCGCGAGCTCCATGCCGTGCGAGATCGCGAGCCCCCGCGCAGCCGACGCCTCGCCGGCCGACAGATCCGAGCGCTGGGGCACGGAAAGCGTGAGCTTGCGCAGCGGCCGGCGCACTTCGGCCGGCGTGCTCTTCATCTGGTCGAACCGGTACACCGCATCCATCGCGACGACGACGGCGTGCTCGACACGCCATGCAACTTCCCGTCGCTTGACCTTTTCCTCGGTCAGGTAGAGGACGGCTTCGTAGGAGCCGGTTTCGTTGAGGAGCTTGACCGCGGAGCGGATGGCCTGGCGGAATTCCTTGTCGCGAAAGTCCCGCTCCTTGCCGAGCCCGATCAGCAGCACGCGGTCGGCCAGGGTGCCGCGCACGTTGTGCAGGAGCAGCGTGGCGCCCAGCTTGCCTTCCATGTCGCCGCGGCGAATGATTTCGCTGACGTAGCCATTGGAGGCGCGGTCGATCAGCTCGGCGGAGAGCGACAATTTGCGGTTGTCGAACACGCCCACCACGACGCAGGCACTCCGCTGCTTCTCTGGGCTGCCGCTTTTTATGGTAAATTCCATCGCGCTCCCCGCCTCGTTGTTCCGTCGTTTCCTTAGCGGAAACCGAACTGCCGCGCATTATCGGCAAAAGCGGCTCAAAAAGTCAAAACTTTCCCGTCGTCATGATTTTCCGGCGCAGCCTGGTCCGTGAGATGACGGCGACCGCAGTGGGATTGTTCATCATCCTGCTGGCGATCCTGTTCACCAACCTCGTCCTGCGGCTGCTGGCGCGCGCGGCGGGCGGGGCCGTGGCGCCCGAAGGCATCCTGGCGCTGCTCGGGTTCAACGCCCTCTTCTACTTCAACATCCTGCTGTCCGTCGCGCTCTTCATGACGGTGCTGCTGACGCTGTCGCGGTGGTATCGCGATAGCGAGATGATCGTGTGGTTCACCTCGGGGGTGTCGCTGGTCGCGTGGTTGCGCCCGATCCTCCTGTTTGCCGCCCCATTCCTGGCGGCCATCCTGGCCCTGTCGCTGTACCTGTCGCCCTGGGCGGAACAGCGCAAGCTCGAATACGAGCGCCAACTGGAATCGCGCGACGACATCTCCGTCATCACGCCCGGCCTGTTCCGCGAATTCCCGCGCGCCAACCTGGTCGTGTTCGTCGAGTCGATCAACCCGTTCGATCAGACGGTACGCAACGTGTTCCTGCACTCCGTGGAGGAAAAGCAGGATGCCACCACGGTGGCTGCGCGCGGGCGCCTCGAGACCATGCCCAACGGCGACCGGTTCATCGTGCTCGAGAACGGACGGCGCTACCAGGGAACGCCCGGCGCAGCCGATTTCCGCGTGGTCGAGTTCGAGCGCCTCGGCCGGCGCCTCGAGCCTGCGGAAGTGCGTGAAATTCCCGTGTCGACCAAATCCACCCCCACGGCTGCGCTCGTCGCGGTGGACGGCAAGGTCGAGCGCGCCGAGCTCTTCTGGCGCATCTCGGTGCCCATCTCCGCGCTCATGCTGGCACTCCTCGCGATCCCGCTGGCATACGTCAATCCGCGCATGGGCCGCTCGTTCAACCTCATCGCGGGGCTGTTCCTCTACATGCTCTACAGCAACTGCCTCAACATCGTGCAAAGCCTCATCGCGCAGGGCAAGCTCGATCTGTGGATGGGGCTGCTGCTGCCGCATCTCATCGCGCTGCTGGTCGTCATCGCGCTCTTCCGCCAGCAGGTTTCCGCCACCGGGTTCTTCCGGCGCGCACGCAGGCGGGCGCGACCCGCGCAAGCTTCGGCGTGAAGACGCTCCAGCGCTACATCGGCCGCGACGTGCTGTCGGCCACGCTGCTGATCTTCGCAGCGCTCATCATGCTGTTCGCGTTCTTCGACCTGATCCACGAGCTCGGCGACGTCGGCCGCAACGGCTACACCATCTCAGCGGCCCTGTTGTTCGTCACGCTCAACATCCCGTCGCGCCTCTACGAGCTGTTCCCGGTCGCCGCGCTGATCGGCACGCTGTTCGGCCTGGCACAGCTCGTCGCCAACTCCGAATACACCGTCATGCGCGCGTCCGGCATGTCGCTGCTCCAGGTGATCTGGGCCGTGCTGCGCGTGGGTCTGCCGCTTGCGCTCGCGACGTTCCTGGCTGGCGAATACGTCGCCCCTCCGGCCGAGCGGCTTGCCCAGACCGTGCGCTCGGCGAGCCAGGGCGGCGCGAGCCGCATCATCGCGCGCCAGTTCGCGTCGGGTTTCTGGTTCAAGCAGGACCTGACCTTCGTGAACGTGCGCACGGTGCTGGGGGACATGCGCCTGCTCGGCGTGCGCATCTACGAGTTCGATCGTGACTTGCGCCTGCACACCGTGCGTGTCGCCGAATCCGCCAATTACAACGCCAGCGCGGGCAGCTGGCGGCTCAACAAGGTACGCACGACGGAGATCGGCGCCACCGAGACGCACGTGAGCAGCGCGCCCACGCAGGATTGGGACACCGTGCTGCGGCCGTCGATCCTGTCGGTGTACCAGGTCGCTCCCGAACGGCTGGATCTCAACGCGCTCTACGACAACATCCGCGTGCTGGGCGCGAGCGCGCAAAAGACGTCGCGCTTCGAGATCGCGCTGTGGAACAAGGTCTTCTATCCCGCAGCGGTGCTCGTGATGATGATCCTCGCCCTGCCGTTCGCGCACTTCCAGCGCCGCCAGGGTGGCGTCGGCTTCCGTATCTTCGTGGGAACGATACTCGGCCTGTCGTTCTTCCTGTTGGGACGCACGTTTTCGCACCTCGGCGTGCTCAACGACTGGCCGCCGCTCTTCTCCGCCGTGTTTCCACTCGCCGTGTTCACCACGCTGGCGCTCGGCATGATGTGGTACATCGAGCGGCGCTGACCCTCGCGCGCTGCGCGTGACGCGCGCGCAACAAAAAACCCGCGCAGCCTCGCGCGGGTTTTTCGCAGGAACCGGTTGCGTTACGCTGCGGCCTGCTCGCCGGCAGCCACCACCAGCGCGACCTTGTTGTTGTCAGGTCCCTTCTGGCGAAACTGCACGGTGCCGTCGACCAACGCGAACAGCGTGTGGTCCTTGCCGAGGCCGACGTTGACGCCGGGATGGATTTGCGTGCCGCGTTGGCGGACGATGATTCCGCCTGCGCGGATCGCCTCGCCGCCGTAGACCTTGACGCCCAGCCGCTTGGCGTGCGAATCGCGGCCGTTGCGCGAGCTGCCGCCTGCTTTCTTGTGTGCCATGGTTCAGTGTTCCTCGTGCTTTGAGCTTTGTCAGCCGACGATGCTGTCGATCCGCAACTCGGTGTAGTTCTGGCGGTGACCCTGGTGCTTCTGGTAATGCTTGCGCCGCCGCATCTTGAAGATCTTGACCTTCTCGCCCCGTCCATGGCTCACCACCGTGGCCGTGACCGTTGCGCCGGCGACGACGGGCTGACCCAGGCGGACATTCTCGCCTTCGCCGACCATCAGCACCTGGTCGAGGACCACTTCCGCGCCGACGTCGGCCGGGAGTTGCTCGACCTTCAGTTTTTCGCCGGGGGCGACCTTGTATTGCTTGCCACCGGTTTTGACGACCGCGTACATGAATGGACTCCTGGAGTGAATCGGCGCAGCGGGGGCAAGAACCTCATGCGCTCGCACGCTGCGCTCGTTGCTCGCCGGTTCGGTGCCGCTTCGAGCGAGCGCGGAACCTGGAACCTACGTGCTACGGGGAAAAGTCTTGAAGTATAACGTCTTTGTGGCCGGCCTGTCAAAGTTCGCATAAAATGATCCGTTGCGGCCGGCCCGCGCCCGGCACGCCGGGTGGCGCGGCACCGCCTTCTTTCCCGGCACCCCGTGACCCTCGAATTCCTCCAGCCGGCCATCGGTGCGGACATGCAGTCGGTCGACCGCGTGCTCCGTACGAGCCTCGCGTCGGACGTGGCGCTCATCCGCCAGGTCGCCGAGTACATCATCGCCGGCGGCGGCAAGCGCCTGCGCCCTGCCGTGCTGCTGCTTGCGGCAGGCGCCTGCGGCTATCGTGGCGATGCGCATCACACGCTTGCGGCGGTGATCGAGATGATCCACACGGCAACGCTGCTGCACGACGACGTGGTGGACGAGTCGTCGCTGCGGCGCGGCCATGCCACGGCCAACGCGGAGTTCGGCAACGCGGCGGCCGTGCTGGTGGGCGACTTCCTCTATTCGCGCGCATTCCAGCTCATGGTCGGGGTGGAGCGCATGCCCGTCCTGGCGATCATGGCGGATGCCACCAACGTCATCGCCGAAGGCGAGGTCATGCAGCTCATGCACGCCGGCGATGCAGCGCTCACCGAAACCGCGTATTTCGAGGTGATCCGGCGCAAGACGGCCAAGCTCTTCGAGGCCGCGGGCCGGATCGGTGCAGTGCTCGGTGGCGCGGATTCGCACCGCGAGGACGCGCTCGCCCAATACGGACTGCACCTTGGCACCGCGTTCCAGATCATGGACGACGTGCTCGACTATTCCGGCGACGCCGCAGCGATCGGCAAGAACCTCGGCGACGACCTCGCCGAAGGCAAGATGACCCTGCCCCTCATCCGCGCGCTCGCCGTGGGCGACGCCGCCGACGCGCAGGTGATCCGGCATGCCATCGGTGGTGGCGGGCTCACCGATTTCCGGCCGGTCGTGGCAAGCCTCGAGCGCACGGGCGCGCTCGCCTATGCACGCGGGCGCGCGCTCGCCGCCAGCCGCGCGGCCGTCGCGTCGCTGGCCGACCTGCCGCCTTCGCCGAGCCGGGACAGTTTGCTACAATTGGCGACTTTCGCATCGGATCGTTCCTTCTGATCGATGCGCGGCCCGCGCTCCCAGCGCCGGGCGATACCGCGGGACCCTCGGGGTGTAGCTTAGCCTGGTAGAGCGCTACGTTCGGGACGTAGAGGCCGGAGGTTCGAATCCTCTCACCCCGACCATTCGGGCATGTCCCGATCGGTCGATCCCGCTTTCAACTCCTGCATGTTTGCGGCCGCGCTCCCGCGTGCGCCGCGCCGTCGGGCGGCACGGCGTTGTCGACGTGCGCGAATCCGGCGTACGCTCGCGCCGCTTCCCTTCCAACGGTTCACTTCGCCCATGCAGGAGCGAACGATGACACGCCTTCCTTTGCTGGTCATGGTCGGTTACCTCGCGCTCCTGCCATCGGAGGCATTCGCGCAGGCGGCTTCGATCGGCCCGCCGTCCGATGTCTCGAACACCGTCGAGCGCAATCGCGCGAAGATCATCGATCGCATGACCTCGATGCATCACGCGTCGCTCCAACGCTACGGCGTGCCAAGGGACGCGTTCGCCAACGCGTTGTGGCAACTGACGGCGCCTGAATTGCTGGCAGCCTCGCTCGCCGATTCGTTCGAAGCCGTGAGCGCGATCGTCGCGCGCAGCGCGCCTGACAATCCTTTGCCCAAGGACGGCTCCGGCAGCGGCGTGAATTCGTGGATCGGCTACACCGCGGGCAACAACAGCGCCACCGGCACGGGCAGCGCCGTCGCGGCGGGCACCTTCAATGCAGCAACCGGTCACAACGCGTTCGTCGCCGCAGGCCAAAGCAACGGCGCCCAAGGCATCTCCTCGCTCGTCATCGGCGGGTTCGACAACCAGGCCCGGGCGATCGATTCGCTCGTGGGTGCGGGCGCGGGCAACCGCGCCACCGGACCTCGCGCAGTCGTGGTCGGCGGCGGATACAACCTGGCGTCGGGCAAATGGTCCTTCGTGGGCGGCGGCGGACGCGAGACAGGCACCGGCGTGGCGGGCCAGTCGGGGGCCGACAACGTGGCGTCCGGCATGTGGAGCGTCGTCACGGGCGGCCTGGGCGTGCGGGCCTCGGGCGATTTCTCCACTGCCGTCGGCGGTAACGGGAACGCGGCTGCCGGCGGCTGGAGCTTCTCCGGCGGCGGCCAAGGGAACCAGGCGATCGGCGATGTGAGCGTCGTGACGGGGGGCCAGCAGAACACTGCGCACACGAGGGCCTTCGTCGGCGGCGGCACTGGCAACGTTGCTTCCGGCGACCATTCGGTCGTCAACGGCGGACAAGTGAATACGGCGGGTGGCCTGAGCGCGGTGATCGGTGGCGGCTATGCGAACAATGCAACCGCCGATGGCACGACCATCGCGGGCGGCGTTTCAAACAGCGCTCAAGGGCCGAATGCTGCGGTGGGTGGCGGCATCGGCAACTACGCTGTCGCCGGATCGAGCGGCATCGGTTCGGGCAGCAACAACCTGGCAAGCGGCTCGGCGAGCGTCGTGTCCGGCGGTGCGTCGAACGTCGCGTCCGGCGAACAGAGCGTCGTCGCGGGAGGCACGGCCAATCAGGCCACGGGCAATTTCAGCAGCGTCGCGGGCGGCTTCGGTAACTTCGCGACCGGGTGGGGCGCCGTCGCCGGTGGCACAGGCAATCGTGCGGATGGCAACGGCAGTGCGGCAGTGGGTGCCGGCAACATGGCCACAGGCGCCAACTCGTTCGCGCTCGGCACGCGAGCGGTCACGCAGACCGCGGGCGCGTCGCCGGTCGTGCACAACGGCGTTTTCCTGTGGGCGGACCTCAACAGCAGCGTCAATTTCAATTCGTCAGTCGACAACGAATTTGCCGCACGGGCGACCGGCGGCGTGCGGTTCGTGACGGCGGTCGACTTCAATGGCGTGCCAACGGCCGGCGTCGCGATCGCCCCGGGCAGCGGCACATGGACGTCCTTGTCCGACCGCGCCTCGAAATATGCGATCCACCCGGTCGACGCGCGCGCGGTGCTCGCCAAGGTCATGACGCTTCCCGTGCACACGTGGCGCTATCGCACGGAAGCGTCCGGCGCGCTTCACATGGGCCCCATGGCGCAGGACTTCCACCAGGCGTTCGCGCTCGGCAACGGTGATCGCACGATCGCCATGGTCGACGCCGACGGCGTGGCGCTGGCGGCGATCCAGGGCCTCAATCAGAGGCTCGACGAAAAGGATGCCGAGATCGCGGCGCTGAAGGGCGAACTGGCGGCGATCAAGCGCCGGTTACGCCTCCATTGACGTGCGTGCGCCTGCGTCCGACGCATGCTTCCCGTGCGCGAGGTCGCAATAGCGGCGCTTGACGTCGATCGACGAGCGCACGCCGACGGCGCCGTAGCACCCCGCATTGCCGAGCCACTCCGACGCGGCTTCGCGGCCGACCGCGTACAGCTCGCGCAGGAACACGACGTCGGTCTGGTACTTGGTCGTGGCGTCCAGTGACGTGATGCGCGGATCGGCCGCGATGGCGTGGAAGCGGATCTGGCGATAGCGCGCGTCGGTGAGCGTGCCCGCGCGCAACAGCTTGTTGATGTTCTCGATGCCGCGGATCTCCTGCACGAGCGCGGCGTTGAAGGCGATCTCGTTCTGCCGCCGGGCAATCTGCGGCGCGTTGCGCGGGACATCCGGGCGCGCAAGCGCGTTCACTTCGACGATCAGGATGTCCTCCGTATACGGCAGGAGCGGATCGAGCGCGGGATTGCCGGTGTAGCCGCCATCCCAATAGGCGTGCAAGCCGATCTCGACGGCCTGGAACACCGTGGGAAGGCACGCCGATGCGAGCAGCGCCTCGGCGCGCAGCGCGCTGCCGGCGAAGATGTGACGCTGGTTGCTGAGGACGTCGGTGGCGCAAACGAACAGGCGCGGCTTGCGTGCGGATCGCACGTTGTCCCAGTCGATCGCCGGCCCGACCAGGTCGGCGAGCGGATTGCGATAGGCGAGGTTGTCGTACGGCGACCATAGCCGGGCGATCGCGTCGCCCCATGCAGCGGTGAGGTCGCGCAGGCCCGGGAACGGCTCGAGATAGCGCCACGGATTGAACACCGCGTCGCCTTCCCGGCTCACCGCTTCCCAGAACGTGCGCAGCGCGCGTTGCGCGCCTGCCGCCCCGCCTCGCGTGAGTCCATCGACCAGCAGCGCCGCGTTGAGCGCGCCCGCGCTCGTGCCGCTCACTGCCTCGATCGACAGCGTCGGCTCCTCGACCAGCCGATCGAGCACGCCCCAGGTGTACGCGCCATGTGCGCCCCCGCCCTGCAGCGCCAGCGCGATGCGCCGCGGTGCCGTGCGCGGCGCTGCGCGTCGTTTCCGTTTCGTTGCCATGGAGGGCTCGCGGTTGTTGCTCGATGGTCCAGCGTAGCGCGCTTCATCCGTGCGGACGAGTTTATGACAATGTCATAATACGGTGCGAGCCACGCGCACCGGCCTGGAAAGTGCCTCGCGGCGGCGGCGGTAAACTCCGGCCATCGAAGGCCCGGCCGCCGTCCCCGAGGCGTACCGCACGGGCCGTTCCTCACCGGAGGTTTGAAACCGCCATGCTCAGCCGTCTCGCGTCCGCGGCGCTCGTCGCCGGCATTTCCACCATCGCGCTTGCTCAAGCGGTTCCGGCCGGCTATCCCGCCGACTATGCGAACACGATCGCCGCCGCGAAGAAGGAAGGCAAGGTGGTCGTCTACAGCGCCCTCGACACCAAGGCGGCGCAGCCGCTCATCCGGGACTTCAACGCGCTCTATCCGGACATCAAGGTCGAGTACAACGACATGAACTCGACCGAGATGTACAACCGCTTCATCGCCGAAGCGGCGTCGGGCCAGGGCTCCGCTGACGTGATGTGGAGCTCGGCCATGGATCTGCAGGTGAAGCTGGTCGACGAAGGCCAGGCGCTGGCGTACAAGTCGCCGGAAGCGGGCAAGCTGCCGCAGTGGGCGGTCTACAAGGACCAGGCGTACGGCACGACGTACGAGCCCGCCGTGTTCATCTACAACAAGCGCCTGGTGACCGGCGACGAGATTCCGCAGGATCACGCGTCGTTCGTGAAGGTGCTCGCGAGCCACCCCGACAAGTACAAGAACAAGGTCACGACCTACGACATCGAGAAGAGCGGCGTCGGCTTCATGTTCGTCGTGCAGGACGCCAAATACTTCCCGGGCATGAAAGACCTCGAGAAGCAGTTCGGCGCCACGTCGTACAAGGTCTACGCCAGCACCGGGAACATGATCGAGAAGGTCAGCTCCGGCGAGCACCTGCTCGGCTACAACGTGCTCGGCAGCTACGCCCTCGTGCGCGCGAAGAAGGACCCGTCGCTCGGCGTCGTGCTGCCCAAGGACTACACGCTCGTGCTCTCGCGCGTGCTGTTCATCGGCAAGCAGGCCAAGAACCCGAACGCCGCGAAGGTCTTCACGGACTACGTGCTCTCGCAGCGCGGCCAGAAGCTCATCGGCAGCGACGTGGAGCTCTTCTCCATCCGCAACGACGTCGACGCCGAGTACACGGCCGCGAAGCTGAACCAGCAACTCGGCAGCAACGTGAAGCCCATCCCGGTCAGCGCGGAGATCGTGTCCTACCTCGATCCGAAGAAGCGGCTGGACTTCCTCAACAGCTGGAAGCAGGCGCTCGCGGGCAAGTAATCGCGCCGTAAGCGCCCGCCGCCATCCAAGGCGGGCGCCGCACTGCCCCAAGCTGGAGCCGTCCATGCGCGCTGCCACGCTGCAAGCCGGGCTGCCCCGGGCCATCACGATCTTCGTGACGGCCGCGGCGGTGCTCGCGCCGCTCGGGCTCATCCTCTACCAGAGCTTCCTGACCGCGCCGTTCTTCGACGCGCGCAAGACGGCGGGCCTCGACGCCTACGCGTTCATCTTCGCCGACCCGGATTTCTGGCAGGCGTTCCTCAACTCCGTGCTCATCGCCAGCGGCATGACGCTCATCGCGGTGCCGCTCGGCGGCCTCCTCGCGTTCGTGATGGAGCGCACCAACCTGCCGGGCAAGCGCTGGGTCGAGCCGTTGATCCTCGTGCCGAGCTTCGTGTCACCGATGGTGCTCGCGTTCGGGTACGTCGTGGCGGCCGGGCCGGTGGGCTTCTACACGGTGTGGACGTCCGAGCTCTTCGGCGGCGCGCCGTGGAGCATCTATTCCCTGCCGGCGATGGCGATCATCGCCGGGCTCACGCACGTGCCCAACGTGTACGTCTACGCATCTTCGGCACTCAAGAGCCTCGGCTCGGACGTCGAGGAAGCTGCGCGCATCGCGGGCGCTTCGCCGCTGCGCGTGGCGACGAGCGTGAGCCTGCCGCTGATCCTGCCGTCGCTGCTCTTCGCGGCGGTGCTCGTGTTCTTCCTGGGCTTCGAGCTCTTCGGACTGCCCCTCGTGCTCGGCGACCCCGAAGGCATCCTCGTGCTGTCGACGTACCTCTACAAGCTGACCAACAAGCTGGGGACGCCCTCGTACCACCTCATGGCCGCGGTGGCGATCTGCATCGTCGCCGTGACGTTTCCCCTGGTCCTGCTCCAGCGGCGCCTGCTGCAGAACGCGCGGCGCTACGCGACGATCAAGGGCAAGGCCGGACGCATGCGCGAGCTGCCGCTGGGCCGCTGGAAGTGGGCGGCGGCCGCGATGCTCTATCTGTTCCTCATCGTCACGGTGATCGTGCCGATCTCCGGCATCGCGCTGCGCGCGTTCGTGACCAATTGGGGAATCGGCGTCAACCTCATGGACGCGTTCACGCTCGACAACTTCCGGGCCGTCTTCGACGAGCCGACCAACGCGCGCGCGATCTGGAACACGATCCTGATCGGCACGCTGGGCGGCGCCATCACGGTGGCCTGCTACACCGCGATCGGCTTCGCCACGCACCGGCGCAACGACGGCTGGTCGCGCTTCATCGACTACCTCGTGCTCGTGCCGCGCGCCGTACCGGGCCTGCTCGCGGGCCTGGCGTTCCTCTGGGTGTTCCTGTTCTTTCCGCCGCTCACGCCCCTGCGCACGACCATCGTGAGCATGTGGATCGCGTACACGGTCGTATGGCTCGCCTACGGCATGCGGCTCATCACCTCGTCGATGCTGCAGGTGAGCACCGAGCTCGAGGAAGCGGCGCGCACGGTGGGTGCCAGCCGCGGCCGCATCTCGCGCGAGATCACGCTGCCGCTGATCCGCCACGGCCTGCTCGGGTCGTGGCTCCTCGTGTTCATGATCTTCGAGCGCGAATACTCCACGGGCGTGTATCTTCTGGCACCCGGCACCGAGGTGATCGGTGCGCAGCTCGTCTCGCTGTGGCAAGGCGGCGCCATCGACGTCGTCGCGGCGCTGTCGCTCATCAACATCGTGCTGGTCGGCATCGGACTCGCGCTGGCGCTGCGCTTCGGCGTGCGCCTGCGCGACTGAGATCAGCTCGACGACCGAGGAACCGCATGGCCGAGCTCACCGTCGCCGACCTCCACCTCAGGTACGGCGACAACCCCATCCTCAAGGGCGTCGCGCTCACGCTCGAACGTGGACAGGTCGTATCGCTGCTCGGTCCCTCGGGCAGCGGCAAGACGACGCTGCTGCGCGCCGTCGCCGGGCTGGAGATGCCGAGCCAGGGCGTGATCCGCGTCGGCGACAAGGTCGTCTTCGACGGCGGCGCGGGCGTCGACGTGCCCGCGGAGGGCCGCAATCTCGGCCTCGTGTTCCAGTCGTATGCCCTGTGGCCGCACAAGACCGTGTTCGACAACGTGGCCTACGCCCTGCGCCTGCGCCGCGTGGCGGGCGGCGACATCGCCACGCGCGTGAAAAAGGCGCTCGAGGAGCTCTCGCTCGGGCACCTGGCCGAGCGCTATCCGCATCAGCTGTCCGGCGGCCAGCAGCAGCGCGTCGCGCTCGCGCGGGCGCTCGTGTACAACCCGCCGGTGATCCTGCTCGACGAGCCGCTGTCGAATCTCGACGCCAAGCTGCGCGAGGAGGCCCGCGCATGGCTGCGTGAGCTCATCGTCACGATGCAGCTGTCCGCGCTGTGCGTCACGCACGACCAGGCCGAAGCGCTCGCGATGTCCGATCGCATCCTGCTGCTCAACGAAGGACGCATCGAGCAGGAGGGCACGCCCGAGCAGATGTACAGCCGTCCCGCGACGCTGTTCACTGCGGATTTCATGGGCAGCAACAACGTCCTGCCCGGCCGTGTGGGCGACGTGCGCGACGGCGTGGCGGAGATCCAGGGTCCGGGCTGGCGCCTGTGGGGCGAGGCCAAGGCCGGCTGCAAGGCGGGCGCCGACGGTGTGGGCATGATCCGCCTGGAGCGCGTGCGCGTGGCCGACACTGCAGGGGACAACCGGATCCAGGCGACGCTGTCGACCTCCATGTATCTGGGCGACAAGTGGGAGCACCTGTTCCACGTCGGCGAAGCGCGCCTGCGTGCCTACGGCGACCGGCCGCTGGCCGAAGGTGCGCACTGGCTCGACGTGCCGCGCGCCGACCTGTGGGTATTCCCGGAGCGCGTGGCGCCTCAGCTGCCGTAGAGCAGCGCGGGATTGTCGACCAGCACGCGCCGGCGCACCGCTTCAGCGGGCGCCCACCGTGCCAGCAGGCCGAGCAGCTCGCCGTCGTCGGGCATGTCGTGCCGCAGGTCCGTGTGCGGCCAGTCGCTGCCCCACAGGATCCGGTCGGCATTCGCGTCGATCAGCGTTCGCGCAAGCGTGCCGACGGCCCCAAAGCCGTTGCGCCGCCAGTCCACCAGCCGATACGGCGCCGACAGCTTGACGAAGCAGCGGCCGGCTTCGACGAGTGAGACGAGCCGGCGAAATCCCGGGTTCCCCGGGCCCTTGTCCGCTGCCATGTAGCCGACGTGGTCGATCACGAGGGGCACGGACAGTCGCGCCAGCACGTCGAATGCATCGAACGTCGACACATCGATCTGCAGCTGCAGATGCCACCCGCGCGATGCGAGCCGCGGGACGAGCGCGAGCGCATCGGCCAGCGAGATGCCGCCGCGATTGAGCAGGTTCGCGCGCACACCCCGCACGCCGGCGCCGTGCAGCGTATCGAGCGCGGCGTCCGTCACGTCGGCCGCCACGACCGCCACGCCACGAAAACGCGCGGGAAAACGCTGGAGCGCGTCCACCATGGCGGCGTTGTCGGTGCCGTAGATGCTCGGCTGCACCAACACGGCGCGTGCGAGGCCGAGCGCGTCCATGAGCTGCACATATGCGTCGATCGGGACGATGGCCGGCGTATACGACCGCTCGCGCGCCAGCGCAAACCGATCCGGCGCACCAATCGCATGGATATGCGTGTCCCATGCGCCATGGGGCACGCGGAACCCTGCGGCGGACACGTGCGAAGCCGGCAAAAGGCAGGACTCGGACATGACGGCCGAGCATAGCCGACCGTGCGACGTCATGGAATGATGCAATGCAGCGTAAATCGACGCGTCCGTTTCGCGTTCCGTGGTTGACCGCTCGGGCGAAAAGCTTCGATACTCCACGCCCACTGCTCATTCGCGCCGGACCTGCGCCCCGATCGCACACGGGCCTGGGCCGCGCGAGCCAGCCCGTCGCATCGGACGACGCCCGCGCGTTGCCGCACCGACGTCAACCGCATCAACAGGAGGAGCTCTCATGAAGCACCGCAGCGGAATCGGGATCCTACGGGCGCTGGTCGCATGCCTTGCCGTGCTGGCTGCGGCGGGCGCGAGCGGCCAGGCCGCGCGCCAGTTCAGCTTTGCCTACGACCAGCCCACGACCACGGCGTACGGCGTCGCGGGCAACATCTTCAACGACAAGCTCAAGGAACTGTCGGGCGGCAAGTTCACGATCAACCAGTTCCCCGGCGGCCAGCTCGGGCAGGAGCCGCAGCTGCTCGAGAAACTGCGCGCGGGCGACATCGACTTCATCATCACGTCGACGGCCAACGCGTCGACCGTTGCGCCGCAGGCCGGTGTGTTCTCCCTGCACTTCATCTTCCGCGACCAGGACCACCTCATGAAGGTGCTGGCGGATCCCGCCATCACCAAGGAGTTCCGCGACATGGTCAAGGACTCCGTGAAGGGTGCGCAGGTGCTCGGGCTGCTGACGATGGGCATGCGCAACATGTACAGCAAGAAGGAAGTGCACTCGATTGCCGACGTCAAGGGCCAGAAGATCCGCGTGCAGGCCACCAAGACCGAGGACACGCTCTTCCCCGCGTACGGCGCGCAGACGGTGCACATGCCGTTCGGCGAGGTCTACACGTCGCTGCAGACGGGCGTGGTGAACGTCGCCGAAAACGGCGTGAACGTGTACCTCGCGAACAAGCACTATGAAGTCGCGCCGGTACTGTCGATGACCGAGCACGAGGCCAACAACAACTGCATCTGGGTGAGCGACAAGACGTGGAACAGCCTGACGCCCGAGCAACAGGGCTGGGTCCAGGCCGCGGCGACGGAAGTGAGCAAGCGCGAGCCTGCGCTGGCGCTCAAGCTCGAGGCCGATTCGGCCGCGAAGCTCAAGACAATGGGCGTCAAGGTCGTCGACGGCGTCGACAAGTCGGGTTTCATGAAGGCCGCGGCGCCGGTGCAGGACCAGCTCGCCGCCGAGCTCGGGCCGCATGCCGTCAAGCTGCTCAAGATGGTCCGCGACGAGAAATAGAGTCGCGCGCCTGATGTATCCCGGGGCGCCGCCCGGCGCTCCGCTCCCCCTGTCGTCCGCCGACCTCGACGCTTCAGGAGCGCCATGGCCGACTACCGCGCGCTGATCCTCCAGCGCCATCGTCATCTCAAGTGGAAGGCGCTGGACTGGCTCGAGGCGCTGCTCATGGTCCTGTGTGGCGCATGCATCGCCATGTTCACGCTGGCCGTCATGTGCGATGTGGCGACGCGGCTCATCGGCGCGCCGTGGCTGTGGCTGCAGCAGGTGACAACCGCGTTCTTCGCCTGGGGTGTCTTCATCGGCATGGCGGTGGCCACGCGCCGCAACGATCACTTCTATCTCACCGAGATCACCAAGCGGATGACCGGGCGCCCGCGCGACACGATCGAGATCGTCAACCGGATCATCGTGCTCGTTGTCGCGTTGCTGATCGTCGTCTTCGGCTGGCGCAACGCCCTGCTCGACCTCGGCAGCTTCCGCATGCCGTCGCTGATCCCGTTGACGGTGTATACGGCGATCGTTCCCGCTGCAGGTGCGCTCATCGCCCTGTTCACCATCGAGCAGCTGGTCATGGGCTGGAAGCACGGCTTCGCCAGCGCCGACGACCTCGACGACACGCGGGAGCCGATCGAATGATGCCCATGCTGAGCGCCCCCGCCGTGCTGCTGCTGATGACGATCCTCTTCCTCGTGTTCGGCTACATGGGCGTGCCCGTGGTGTTCGCGCTCGTGGCAGGCGTGCTCACCGCGACCGCATTCACGCAGATCAGCATGCAGTCGATGGTCGGGCAGCTGTTCCACGGCATCGATTCCGAAGCGCTGCTCGCGGTGCCGTTCTTCCTGCTGGTCGGCGAGCTGATGGCGTCCTCCGACGTGGCGTACCGCATGATCCGCCTGTCGCAAACTCTCGTGGGTCATCTGCGCGGCGGGCTTGCGCAGGTCGTCACGCTGTTCAGCATGTTCTTCGCGGGGATCTCCGGCTCGTCCACCGCGGACGTGGCGGTGCTGAGCCGCACGATCGCGCGCGACATGCGCCGCGAAGGCTACGACCGCGCTTTTACCGCGGCGCTGATCGCGTCGGCGTCGACCATGGCGAACCTCATCCCGCCGAGCATCATGGCGGTGGTCTACGGCGCGACCGGCAACGTCTCCATCGGCGGGCTGTTCCTGGCAGGCGTGGTGCCGGGCGTGCTCATCGGAGTCGGGCTCATGGTCTACAGCTACTTCTGGGGGCCCGTCGGCGTGCTCAAGAAGCGGGCGCCGCTCACCGAGGTGCTCGTGGCCGCCCGCGGCTCCGCGTTGCCGCTGGTCATTCCCGTGATCATCATGGGCGGCATCCTGAGCGGGTTCTTCACCCCGACCGAAGCCGGCATGGTAGCGGCCGTGTACATCCTGTTCGTGCTGATCCCGGTGCTGCGTCCTGCGCACGTGCGCGAGCTGCCGCGCGACTTCATGTACGCGGGACTGCTCTACTCGCTGCCGCTGGCAGCGGTGGCCGGCGCATCGGCCTTCGGCTGGATGGTCGCGTTCCTGCGCGGCCCGGACATCGTCGCCGGCTTCATCACGCAGTACGCCGGTACCAGCGGGCCGATGATCATGTTCCTGCTCGTCGCCCTGTTCGTCATCGTCGGCGACTTCATCGACGCCGTGCCCGCGATCATCATCTTCATGCCGATCATCAACAAGCTGACCGAGGTCGGTGGCATCAATCCGCTGCACATGGGCGTGGTCATCATCACGACGCTCGTGTTCGGCCTGATCACGCCGCCGTACGGATTGTCGCTGCTGGTGGCGTCGAAATACGTCGGCGTAGGCTTTGGCAAGGCCGTGGTGCGCTCGCTGCCGCTCTATGTCGTCTTCTTCCTCACCATCGCCTTCACGGTGGCGTTCCCGAAGGTCGTGCTCTGGCTGCCCAAGCAATTCCTGCCGGAGTCGGTCGGCTGCTTCCGCAGTCCCACCGGAACGGGCTATATTTGTCCCTGATGGCCCGACCCGTCCCTGCGCCAACGCCCTGGCCGTTTCGCGTGCGGCCGCTCACGCCTTCGCTCGGCGCGGAAGTGCTCGACCTCGTGCTCGCCGACGCCATGGACGATGCGACGTTCGAGGCGCTCTACCAGGCGTTCCTGCGCTATCAGGTGCTGCTGTTTCCGTCGCAGGACGTCCCGCCGGCGCGCCAGGTCGCGCTCGCGCGCCGCTTCGGCGAAGTCCAGGTGCACGTGATGAACCAATACCACGCGGACGGCTTCCCGGAGCTCTATCGCCTGTCGAACCTCGACGCGCAGGGCAATCCGAACGGGCGCCATCCCGATCGCGGCACCCTGGCGTGGCACACCGACGGCTCATGGCAGCGGCGCACGGGGCAGGCGACGATCATCTACGGCGAAGTGATGCCCGAGACGGGCGGCGAGACACATTTTTGCGACATGTACGGCGCGTACGAGCGCCTGACCGACGAATGGAAGCGGCGCATCGAGGGCCTGCGCGCCGTGCACAACCTCGATTTCTCGCGCACGCGCCGGCACGGCGAAGATCCGATGACCGAGGCGCAGAAGCGCGCGGTGCCGCCGGTGGATCACCCGGTCGTGCGCACGCATCCCGAAACCGGCCGCCGCTGCCTGTTCCTGGGCGACCACGCGGAGTACGTCGTCGGGATGCCGTACGACGAAGGCCGCGCGCTGATCGAGACGCTCAATGCGATGGCACCGCACGCCGACCTCACGTACGAGCATCGCTGGACGCCGGGCGAGCTGATCCTGTGGGACAACCGGTGCACGATGCACCGTGCGACGTCTTACGACCCGGCGACGCAGAAGCGCGTCATCCGCCGCTGCACCGTGATCGGCGAAGTCCCGGTCTAGCGGTCAATACGTCGGCGAGCACATCGCCACGCCGTCGGGACCCAGGCCTTCGGCGACGTAGCCGCGCGCGATCATCTGCGCCTTGATCGCAAGGCTCGTCGTGTAGCGATGGTTGGAATCGGCGCGCTGGTTCCACAGCCGGTACACCGGGCTCCAGAGGTAGGCGCACGTGCCGTCCGGAAACGGCGCCGCGACGTAGAACGCCTCGGTCGTCTCCTCGACATAGCCGCTGTAATTGGGATCGGATTGCGCATGCGCCGCCACCGCGGCGCATTCGGTGCGGAGCGCCGAGAAGAAATGCGAGTTGCCGTGCGCAACGGGAATGTAGAACCGGCACACCGGATCGAGAAAGCCGTTGTTGGCCGGCCATACGCGTAGCGTCTGGCCGGTGCGCGTCCAGCCGGCGATGCGGCCGGAGTCGAGCGCGTCGATGTCGGCGGCGCGGTCACTGATGAAATAGTGGTCGAGCGCGGCGTTGTAATACTCGATCGCCTCGATCCGCAACAGCGGCAGGCGGGTGGAGGCGCCGCTGAAGTTCTGCACGGCGTTGTCCTTGGTTTCGCCGTCGCGGTAGAACGCCGAGAAACCGTCGCCCGGCAGCACGTCGTAGTCGAGCGCATCGGCATCGGCGAAGGCGAGGTGGCCGCCAGCCGTGGGCAGGAACCGGTTGGGCATGACGTAGTCCGGTGCCGCGGCAGCGAACTCCGGCGTGGTCGTTGCAAGCGCGACGTAACCCGCCGAGGCGATCAGCACGGCGCGTTTGGCGGTCGTGCTGCTCGGCAGGTCCTTGGTGAACGTGAACGTCGACACGCGCGTGCCTTGCATCGCCGTCAGCGTGAGGCCGGCGAAGCCGTCCTGGCCGTTGGCGCCGGCCGTCTCGCGCAACAGCACGTATTGCACCGAGCCATCGGCGTTGGAGAACACCTGGTCGATGACGAAGGCGTGGCCGGCTGCACTTGCGCGTCCGCCAAGCAGGCACGCGAATAGGAGAACCCCGAGAACATGAAAGCGTTTCATCCGATCATTGGCAGGTTGAGACGGTTTTCGTGCGCAACCTCGACGGCGCGGCCATAGCCGGCATCGGCGTGACGCATGACGCCGCTCGCCGGGTCGTTCCACAGCACGCGCTCGATGCGCCGCGCTGCCTCGGGCGTGCCGTCGCACACGATCACCACGCCTGCATGCTGCGAATAGCCCATGCCCACACCGCCGCCGTGATGGATCGACACCCACGTCGCGCCGCCGGCGGTGTTGAGCAACGCATTGAGCAACGGCCAGTCGGACACGGCGTCGGAGCCGTCGGCCATCGCTTCCGTCTCGCGGTTGGGGCTTGCGACCGAGCCGGTATCCAGGTGGTCGCGGCCGATGACAATGGGGGCAGCCAGCTCGCCGCGCTTCACCATGTCGTTGAACTTCAATCCCGCGACATGGCGCTGGCCCAGGCCGAGCCAGCAGATGCGCGCGGGCAGGCCCTGGAACGCGATGCGCTCCGACGCCATGTCGAGCCAGCGATGCAAGTGCGCGTCGTGCGGGAACAGCGCCTTCACGGCCCGATCGGTCTTGCGGATATCCTCCGGATCGCCCGAGAGCGCTACCCAGCGGAACGGCCCCTTGCCGTCGCAGAACAGCGGCCGGATGTAGGCCGGCACGAAGCCCGGAAACGCGAAGGCGTCGGCAAGTCCTTCGTCGGCCGCGACCTGGCGGATGTTGTTGCCGTAGTCGAACGTCGGCACGCCTTGCGCATGCAGCGCAAGCATCGCCGCAACGTGGGCGCGAATGGACTGGCGCGCGGCGGCCACCAGGTCGGCATGCCGACCCGGGTCGGCCTGTGCGGCCTGCCACTGCGCGACGCTCCACCCGGCGGGCAGATAGCCATGCACGAGGTCGTGCGCGGACGTCTGGTCCGTGACCATGTGCGGCCGCGCGCCGCGGCGCACGAGCTCGGGGAGCACCTCGGCGGCATTCCCGAGCAGGCCGACCGAGACCGGCTTGCGCGCCTTGCATGCCTCGTCGATCAGCGCGAGCGCTTCGTCGAGCGAATCGGCGCGCCGGTCGAGATAGCGGGTCGCGATGCGCATGTCGATGCGCGACGCCTGGCATTCGACGGCGAGGAGCGAAGCGCCCGCCATGGTGGCGGCGAGCGGCTGCGCGCCGCCCATGCCGCCAAGGCCCGCCGTGAGGATCCACTTGTCGGCCAGGTCGCCGCCGTAATGTTGCCGGCCGGCCTCGGCGAACGTCTCGTAGGTGCCCTGCACGATGCCCTGGCTGCCGATGTAGATCCACGAGCCGGCCGTCATCTGGCCGAACATCATGAGCCCCTTGCGGTCGAGCTCGTTGAAATGCTCCCACGTCGCCCAGCGCGGCACGAGGTTGGAATTGGCGATGAGCACGCGCGGCGCATCGGCGTGGGTGCAAAACACGCCCACCGGCTTGCCCGACTGGATGAGCAGCGACTCGTCGTCGCCAAGCTCACGCAGCGCGCCGACGATCGCGTCGAAGCATTCCCAGTTGCGCGCCGCGCGGCCGATGCCACCGTACACCACGAGCTCGTGCGGATTCTCGGCCACCTCGGGATCGAGGTTGTTCATGAGCATCCGCAGCGGGGCTTCGGTGAGCCAGCTGCGTGCGCTGCGCACGCTGCCGCGCGGTGCGCGCACGACGCGCTCGGAGTGGCGGGTTCCCGGTCCATGCACGCGCTGGAGCACGATCACAAGCCCTGCGTTAGAGTAGAGACACCGGACAAGGTGCCAGAACTGCTGCCGTCCGTCAAAACCCGCCCTCCGTGCTCGAGCTCGTCTACCTCAATGCGCCCGACGTCGCCGCGCTCGCGCTGAGCGACGACGAGATCCTCGCCGCGGTCGAAGGCGGCCTGCGCGCCCAGGGCGAAGGCCTCACGGTGATCGAGCCGCGCGTGCACCTGGCACCTGGTCGCGACGACGCAGGCGCCCCGATCGAGGGCCATTTCAACGTGCTGCGCGGCTATGTGGCACCGCTGCGCTACGCGGGCGTGAAGGTGGTCGGCGATTTCGTGCGCAACTACGAGCGCGGGCTGCCCTCCGAGATGGGTCTGCTCAACCTGTTCGACCCGGCCACCGGACGGCCGCTCGCAGTGATCGACGCAGCCGGTCTCACCGACATGCGCACCGGGGCGGTGACGGCCATCGGCGCGCGCCATCTCGCCCGGCGCGACAGCCGCGTGCTCGGGCACATCGGCGCGCGCGGCACGGCGTACTGGAACGTGCGCCTGCTCGACCGGCTGTTCGATTTCGCCGAGATCCGCGTCCATTCGCGCCGTCGCGAATCGCGCGACGCGTTCGCGGCGCGGTTGAGCGCCGACCTTGGCAAGCCGATCATCGTCACCGACGACTGGGAAAGCTGCGTGCGCGGCGCGGACATCGTCGTGGAAGCGTCCCGGTTGTCCAGGCCGCAGCCCTTGCTGCGCACGGCATGGATCGAGCCGGGCGCGCTCGTCGTGCCCTACGGCACCATCAGCGCAGTCGAGCTCGACCTCACCGACATCATGAGCAAGGTCGTCGTCGACGACTGGGGTCAATGCGCCACCGGCAAGCTCGGCGCGCTGCGCGCCCACGTCGAAGCCGGCAAGCTCTCCACGGCCACGCTGCATGCCGAGCTGGGGGAAATCGTCGCCGGTGCCAAGCCGGGGCGCGAACGCGCGGACGAGACCATCCTGTTCTGGCATCGCGGTTTGTCGCTGTCGGACATCGCGCTCGGTGCCGCGATGCTCGACAAAGCGGCGCGCCTGCGCATCGGCCAGACGCTGCGCTACGCCTGAGGGCCGCGATGCTCGTCGCCAACGCGCGCATGTACGCCGTCGAGGCTACGACGGACGCCGCGTGGCGGGCCCTGCTCGCCTGGGTGGCACAGGCGGCCGGCGTGCCGATGCGCTACGAGCCGCATGCCGCGCCCGCCAAGCTCGCGGCGCTGTGGCGGCGGGACGACCTCGGCTGCGCGCTCATGTGCGGGTTTCCCCTGGCGACCTGGCATGAGGCCGACGCGCCGCGCCCCGTCCCGCTTGCCGCGGCCATTGCCCTGGACCGCGCGGCACCCGCGGGTGCGCTGTATCGCACCGCGATCATCACGTCGGTCGACCGTCCGTTCGCGAACATCGAAGCCCTGCGCGGCGCCCGCTTCGCGTATACGACGCCCGACTCGCAAAGCGGCTACCAGGCCCTGCGCGAAGCGGTCGCCGAGCGTGCGCGCAGCAACGGGGGCCGCTGGTTCGGAGCGCTCGTCGGACCGCTCGTGACGCCGCGCGCGGTCATCGATGCCGTGTTGCGCGGCGATGCCGACGCGGGGCCGCTCGACGGCTACTGGCTCGCGCTGCTGCAGGCGCACGAGCCCGCAACTTCGGCGCGCCTGCGCGTGCTGGGCTGGACGGCATGGGCGCCGATGCCGCCGTTCGTGTGCAGCGCCGGCGTGCCCGCGAGCACGCGCGAGTCGATCGGCGCCGCACTGATCGCGGCGGGACGCGCGCCGGCGCTGGCGGGCGTGCGGGCGACACTGCGCCTCGCGGCGATCGAGCCGGTGGAGTCGGCTTCGTATGACCGGTTGGCCGCACGCGCCCGCGCAGTGGACGACCTCGGCTATCCTTCGCTGCAGTGACCTTCCGGAGCGTTCGCATGCTGCGTCTGATCCTGCTGTCGTCGTTGCTCCTTCCCGTGGCCGCGCCTCTGCATGCGCAAGGCGCGTGGCCCGATCATCCGCTGCGCATCATCGTGCCGTTTCCGCCCGGCGGTCCGGCCGACGTGCTGGCGCGCATCACGGGCGTCGAGATCACGCAGGCGCTCGGGCCCGCCGTCGTCATCGAGAACAAGCCGGGCGCGGGCGGCAACATCGGCATGGAGCAAGGCGCCAAGGCGGCGGCCGACGCCTACACGCTGACGCTCGCCCCCGTCGGCAATCTCACGGTCTCGCCGTACATCTATTCGAAGCTGCCCTACGACCCCGTGAAGGATTTCGTCCCCGTGACCGTGCTCGCCGCGGTGCCGAACGTGCTGGTGGTCCATCCATCGCTTGGCGTCAAATCGCTGCGCGACCTGATCACGCTCGCGAAGGCGAAGCCGGGCACGCTCAACTTTGCTTCGCCGGGCAACGGGAGCGGCCCGCACCTGGCCGGTGAGCTTCTCAAGCGCATGGCCGGAATCGACCTCGTGCACGTGCCGTACAACGGCGTAGCCCCGGCGATGAACGCGGTGGTGGCCGGCGACGTGCAGCTCTTCTTCGCGCAAACGTCGGCCGCGCTGCCGCAGGTGAAGGCCGGCAAGGTCGTGGCACTCGGCGTGGCGAGCCTGCGCCGCATCGACGCCGCGCCCGAGCTGCCCACCATCGCCGAATCCGGCCTGCCGGGGTTCGACGTGACGTCGTGGTACTCGATCGTCGCGCCGGCCGGCACGCCGCCCGAGCGTGTCGCGCGCCTCCAGCAGGTGATCGCCAAGGCATTCGCGCGCCCCGAGGTTCGTGAGAAGATCGCCGGCCTCGGTGCGGAGCCCGTCGCCGATACGCCGGCGGAATTCGCGGCGTTGCTGCGCACCGAAGCGGAGCGCTGGCGCACGCTCGCCCGCGACGCCAACATCCACGCCGATTGACCGCGCGCGCCTCGCGCGTGCACGATGCGTCGAATCGCCCCTTCCTCCCGGCCTCAAGGAGCTTCCTGATGCTGCGTCACACCCTCGTTCGCTTCCTGTCGGCGGCCGTGCTCGCCGCCTTCGCGTTTGCCGCGGGCGCGCAGCCGGTCGTCCGCGTCGGATCGAAGAACTTCACCGAGCAGTTCATCCTCGCCGAGCTCTACGCGCAGGCGCTCGAGGCGGCGGGCCTCAAGGTGGAGCGCAAGATCAACCTCGGGGGGACGCTCATCGCGGACAAGGCCCTCGAGGAGAAGCAGATCGACCTGTACCCCGAGTACACCGGCACGATGCTGCTCGTCGTGATGAAGCAGGACGCCATGGCCGACCGCAAGGCGGTCTACGACAAGGTGAAGGCGCATTACGCGCAGCGAGGCCTCGTGCTGCTGAACGAGGCGTCGGTGAACAACACCTACAACATGGTCGTGCGGCCCGAGACCGCCGCGCAGTACAAGCTCGAGACGCTCTCCGACCTGGCACGCGTGTCGAAGGACCTGAGGCTCGGCGCCGGGCCGGAGTTCCGTGATCGCAAGGACGGCATTCCGGGCCTCAAGGCCAAGTACGACATGACGTTCAAGGAAGACCAGCAGCTCGCGATCGGGCTGCGCTACCAGGCGCTCGCCAACAAGCAGATCGACGTGGTGAACGGCTATTCCACCGACGGCATGATCAGCGCGCTCAAGCTGAAGCGCCTGAAGGACGACCGGAACCTCTGGCCCCCGTACTACGTCGTGCCGGTCGTGCGCAAGGAAGCGCTCGACGCCAACCCCAAGCTGGCGGATGTGCTCAATCGCGTGAGCGCGACGCTCGACGAAGCCTCCATGGCGGACCTGAACTACAAGGTCGACGGCGACAAGATGGAGCCGCGCGACGTCGCCCACGACTTCCTCAAGGCGAAGGGCATCGTCCGCTGACACTGGCCGCGGCTCCGCTGGAGATCCGGGTCGGCGCAGCGCCGCTGCGCATCGCCGACGTCGTGGCGATCGCGCGCGGCGCGCGCGTGACGCTCGACCCCTCCGCCATGGCGCGCGTGCACGCCGCCCGCGCCGTGGTGGACCGCCTCGCGCATGCTGATACGCCCATCTACGGGCTGAACAGTGCGCTCGGCGCGAATACCGGGGCGCGCGTCGACGCGGCCGATCTTGCCGGCTATCAGGCTCGCGCCGTGCGTGCGCGCGCGGTCGCAATCGGTCCGCCTTACCCCACGACGAGCGTGCGCGCGATCGTCGCGGCGCGCATCGCAGGAATGGCGCAAGGCGGATCCGGCGTGTCGCCCGCCGTCCTCGACGGGCTGGTCGCGCTGCTCAACGCGGGCGTGCACCCGCGCGTGCCGCGCATCGGATCGGTCGGTGCCGCCGACCTCGCGCAGCTGTCGCACCTGGCGCTTCCGCTCATCGGCGAAGGCGACGCGGAATATCGGGGCGCGCTGCTGCAAGGTGCCGAAGCGCTCGCCCGCGCAGGATTGGCGCCTGTCGCACTGGGCGCCAAGGACGGGCTCGCACTGGTCAGCGCCAACTCTGCGGCGATCGGTCGCGCCGCGCTCGTGCTCCACGATGCACGCGCGCTGCTCGACGCATGGCTCGTCGCCGTGGCGCTGTCGTTCGAAGGGTTCCACGCGAATCTGTCGCCGCTCGACCCGCGTGGCGTGCAGGCGCGTCCTGCGCCCGGCCAGGTCGAGGTTGCGGCACGCCTGCGCGCGCTGCTCGAGGGCGGCGCATTGCCGGCAGCGGCGCCGCGTCGCGTGCAGGATCCGCTCAGCTTTCGCGTGGTCGCGCAGGTGCACGGTGCAGGCCTGTGGATGTTGCAAGAATGCGAGCGGCTGGTCGAGCTCGAGCTGTGCAGCGCGGCCGACAGCCCGCTCGTCGTCGCCGATGGCGACGTCATGCTGTCCAACGGCAATTTCGACGCGGCAGCGCTCACGCTCGGGTTGCAGGCACTGGCACTCGCGCTGGCGACAATGGCCAACCTGGGCGCAGGCCGCGTGCTGCGCATGATGGCGCCAGCGCTGAGCGGCTTGCCATTGCAGCTTACGCTCCATGGACCGGCCCACTCCGGGTTTGCCACGCTGCAGAAGACCACCGCGGTGCTTGCCGCGCGCATCCGCCGCGGCGCGCAACCCGCCGCGGTCGACGGCATGCCCGTGTCGGACAGCGTCGAGGATCACGCGCCGATGACGCTGTGCGTGGTGGACGCGCTGGCTTCGATGCTCGACGACGTGCGCCGGCTCGTCGCGATCGAGCAGATCGTCGCGGCGCAGGCGATCGACCTGCGCGGCGTGGCGTCCGGATCGCTTGGCGCTGCCCTGCGGGAGCCGTATGCGAGCCTGCGCGCACGCGTGGCGCCACTCGACGAGGATCGCCCCATGGGCCCCGCCGTCGATGGGATTGCCGCGATGCTTGCCGAACCGCTGCTGACGGTCGAATCGCCATGAGCTGGGTCGCGCGCAACTGGGACCAGATCGCGCTCGCACTGATGCAGCACGTCGGCATCTCGCTCGCTGCGCTCGCCATTGCATTCGTCATCGCGCTGCCGATCGGCGTGTGGGCCGCGCGCAATGCGCGGGTCGAGGCGGCCGCCATCGCAATCGCCGGCTTTCTCTACACCATTCCGACGCTCGCGTTCCTCGCCCTGCTCATTCCGCTCGTCGGGCTCGGCCCTGCCAACGCGATCATCGCAATGGTGGCGTTTTCGCTCGTGGTGCTCATCCGCAACATCGCCACGGGCATTCGCCAGGTCCCCGCCGAAGTCGTGGACTCGGCGCGCGGCATGGGCATGGCGGCACGGCAGATCCTGTGGCGCGTGGAGCTGCCGCTTGCGCTGCCGCTGATCGTCGCGGGCTTGCGCATCGCCGCGGTGACCGTGATCAGCGTGTCCGTCGTTGCTGCCTACGTCAACGCGGGCGGACTCGGCACCCTCATCTTCAACGGCATCGCGACCGATCACCCGCCCAAGATCTGGTCGGGCGCGCTCGCGGCATGCGCGCTCGCAATCGCCGTCGATGCGAGCCTGTCGGCACTCGAGCGGCGCATGCGCCGCGAGCGCAGCCTCTAGGGCAGGCATGTTCCTCGACGCGTGGCGCTACGCCGCCAGCCATCCGCAGGCGTTCTGGACGGCGCTCGGCGTGCATGTGCTGCTGTCCGCGGCGGCGCTCGCGATCGCGGCGGGCATCGCCATCCCGGGCGCCCTCGCGGCGCATCGACGTCCCGCGTGGTCGGCATGGGTCACCAACGGCGCGAACATCGGCCGCACGCTGCCCTCGCTCGCCGTGCTCGCGCTCGTCATGCCGCTGCTCGGCACGGGATTCGCGCCGAGCCTGTTCGCGCTCACGCTGCTCGCGCTGCCGCCGATCGTGCAGAACACGCTTGCCGGGCTGCGCAGCGTGGATCCGGACGTGGTCGATGCGGCGCGTGGCATGGGAATGGCGCAACGCGAGATCCTCCGCCGCGTCGAGATGCCGATCGCCCTGCCCGCCGTGTTCGCCGGCTTGCGCACCGCCGCCGTGCAGGTGGTCTCGGGTGCGGTGCTCGCCGCGTTCATCGGCGGCGGCGGTCTCGGGGACTTCATCACGGCCGGCATCGCCATGATGGCGTTACCGCAACTCCTGGTTGGCGCCATTCCCGTGACGCTGCTCGCGCTCGGCGTCGACTACGCGTTCGGCGCCGCGCAGCGCAGGCTCACGCCGGCCGGGCTGCGCACGCCGTGATCCTGCTCGAGCGCGTGCGCAAGCGCTTCGCGGGCGCGTCCGCGCCTGCGGTGGACGACGTGTCGCTCGAGGTCGCCCGCGGGGAGATCTGCGTGCTGATCGGGCCGTCGGGCTGCGGCAAGACCACCACGATGCGCATGATCAATCGCATGATCGAGCCCGACGGCGGACGCATCCTCGTCGACGGCCGCGACATCGCGCAGGCCGATCCGGTGGAGCTGCGGCGCGGCATCGGCTACGTGATCCAGCAGGTCGGGCTCTTTCCGCACCAGACGATCGCCGAGAACATCGCGACGGTGCCGCGCCTGCTCGGCTGGGCACCGGCGCGCATCGCGCAGCGCGTCGCTGCACTGCTGGCGCTCGTGCACATGGATCCCGCGCGCGATGGGCGCCGTTATCCGCGCGCGCTCTCGGGCGGGCAGAAGCAGCGCATCGGCGTCGCGCGTGCGCTGGCCGCGGATCCGCCCGTGCTGCTGATGGACGAGCCGTTCGGCGCGCTCGACCCGCTCACCCGCGCAGCGCTGCAGGACGAGTTCCTCCGCCTGCTCCGCGAGCTGTCGAAGACCATCGTGTTCGTGACCCATGACATCGACGAGGCGCTCAAGCTCGGCACCCGCATCGCGGTGATGCGCGCAGGACGCGTGCTGCAATACGACACGCCGGCACGGCTGCTCGCGCAACCCGCCGATGCGTTCGTGGAGTCCTTCGTGGGCGGCGACCGCGCGCTCAAGCGGCTCGGTCTCATGACGGCCGGCGCGCATGCACGTGCGCTGCACTTGCCCGAGCACGCACGCCGCGTCGCCGCGGACACGCCGTTGCGCGACGCGCTGTCGCTGCTGCTGGACGACGCCGCTGCCTTGGCCGTCACCGATGCGCAAGGTCGCGTGATCGGCGGCCTGTCGCTCGAGACGATCCGCGCGGCGCTCGCGCCACCGGGTGCCTAGCCCAGCAAACGCGGCACCAGCCCGTCGAAGGCGCCGGTCTCCACCTCGCGCCGCACGGCCGCAAGATCGGGCGCGAACGCGCGGTCCTGTGACCAATGGGCCGCCCGGCTGCGAATCAGTGCATGCGCCCGCTCGAGCGCCGCGGCGGTTGCGAGCGGGCGGCGGAAGTCGATCCCTTGCGCGGCGGCGAGGAGCTCGATGGCCACGATGCCCGCCGTGTTGCGCGCCATGGGCAGCAGGCGGCGGGCCGCATTGGTGGCCATGCTCACGTGATCCTCCTGGTTCGCGGATGTGGGCAGCGAATCCACCGAATGCGGATGCGCGAGCGCCTTGTTCTCCGACGCGAGCGCGGCGGCGGTCACTTGCGCGATCATGAAACCGGAGTTGACGCCACTGTCCTCGACCAGGAACGGCGGCAGGCCGGAGAAGTGCGCGTCGGTCAGGAGTGCGATGCGCCGCTCGGACAGCGCGCCGATCTCCGCGACCGCCAGCGCGAGGTGGTCCGACACGAACGCGACGGGCTCGGCGTGGAAGTTGCCACCGGTGAGCACTTCGTCGGCGTCGGCGAACACGAGCGGGTTGTCCGAGACGGCGTTCGCCTCGATGGTGAGCACGTCGGCCGCGTGGCGCATCGCATCCACGCACGCGCCCATGACCTGCGGCTGGCAGCGCAGGCTGTAGGGGTCCTGCACGCGCGGGCAATCGCGGTGCGATGCGCGGATCGAGCTGCCGGCCAGGAGATCGCGCAACACACGGGCGACGTCGGCCTGCCCCCGGTGACCGCGCACCGCCTGGATGCGCGCGTCGAAGGGCGTGTCGCTCGCGAGGCAGGCGTCGGTGGACAGGGCGCCGGCGACGAGCGCCGCACCGAGCGCTCGCTCCGCTGCGAACAGGCCCGCCAACGCGAGCGCGGTCGACACTTGCGTGCCGTTCAAGAGCGCGAGGCCTTCCTTGGGTCCGAGCGTCAGCGGCGCCAGGCCCGCGGCGTCGAGTGCGCGCGCGCCAGTGCACAGATGCCCGTCCACGCGCGCTTCACCTTCTCCGATGAGCACCGCGGCAAGGTGGGCGAGCGGCGCCAGATCGCCGGACGCGCCGACCGATCCCTGCGCCGGGAGGCAAGGCATCACGCCGCGGTGCGCGAGGCGCAGCAGCGCGTCGATGACCTCTACGCGCACCCCCGAAAAGCCGCGCCCAAGCGACGCGATCTTGAGGGCCAGCACGAGCCGCACCACGGCGTCGTCGAGCAACGGACCCGTGCCGGCGCTGTGCGAGCGCACGAGCGCGCGCTGCAACTCGCCCAGGCGCGCAGGATCGATCGTCGTGCGCGCGAGCGCGCCGAACCCCGTGTTCACCCCATAGACCACCCGGCCGCTCGCGACCACGCGGTCGACCGCCGCCGCCGCGGCCGCGACGTCGCTCCTGCTGGCCGGGTCGAGCACGAGCGCGGTGGGCTGCGCCCAGATCGCGCGAAGCTGCGGAAGATCGATCCGGCCGGGCGCGAGCATCATCGTCTGCATGGATCGAAAGGCGAGCGCGCTCGCCTGAAGACGGGCAAGGATCGGATGGTATCCTGTGCGCCTCATCGGAGGATCGATCGCGCGGGCAGCCATGGCGCTGCTGCGTGCGCCGCATCCCCGCCAGCATCGACCGGAGTCCCCATGTCCGTTTCCTTCCGGGCCTTGTCCGCCCGCCTCGCCTGGATCCTCGTTCCGCTGCTCGCCATCGGCGCGATTGCGGGCTGCACGCTGGAGAGCGGCGGCTACAACACGACGAGCCCGCCGAAGATCCGCATGTTCAACGCGGCGATCGACATCGGCGCCGTCGACCTGACGCTCGGCACCGTCGTCACGCTCGGCGCGTTCGGCTACGAGCAGTTCGCGCCGTATCGCACCAGCGCCACCGGGCAACAGCCCGTGATCCTGACGTTGTCGGGCACCAGCACGGTGCTGACCCAGACGACGCAGGACTTCCAGAATGGCGACCGCTTCAGCTACATCCTGTACGGCCGCCCCGCCGCGCCGCAGACGATCCTGCTGCGCGACAACATCGAGCTGCCGGGCGGCGGCAACTACAAGCTGCGCCTCATCAATGCTGCGAACGAAAAGGGCCCGCTCGATTTATGGGTGACCAGCCCCGGCGCCTCGATCGACTTCAACACCGCGCCGGCGATCAGCAACGTCGCGCTTGGCGGCGCGTCGGATTTCGTCGAGCTCAACTCGGGTAACGTCGAAGTCCGCCTGACGCCTCATGGCAGCCAGACGGTGATCTACGATTCCGGACAGGTCACGCTGAGCGAGCGCAATGCCTACGCCGTCATCGCCTACAGCCGCGGCGATGCGAACCTGGTGAACGCGGGCATCTTCACCATGGATACGCTGGGGTCGGGACAGCTCATCAACTCGACGCAAAGCGATGTGCGCCTCGTCAACGGGATCGCCAACGTCGGTCCGATCGACCTGTCGGTGGCCGGGAACGCCGCGATCGGCAGCATCGCGTACGCGCAGGCGTCGCCTTATCAGGGCGGCTTGCCGGGCTCGCAGACGATCAGCATCGCCGCCACCAGCAATCCGTCGACGGCGCTCCTCTCGGGCACGCAGACGTTCCCTGCGGGGGGCGCCAATACGGTCGTCGCATTCCGCAATGCCGGCAATGTCGTGGCGCTCACGCTGTCCGACATCAACTTCCAGCCGCAAACGCCAGGCAATGCGCGGGTGCGCGTGGTGAATGCCTCATCGGACGTCGGCAGCGTCAACACGCTCATCAACGGCAGCCTGGCCGTCGGCACGCTGCCCGCGGGCGCCACGTCGCTGTATTTCGAGCTGCCGCCCACGACGTACACGTTCACGTTCGTCAATCCGACCACATCGGCCACGCTGCTCGACGTGCCCGGCGTCACCCTCGCTGCAAACCATACCTACACGCTCTTCCTGATCGGTCCGCCCGGGCAGCTGACGACGCTGCTGACGCAGGACTCCTGAAACGAACGGCGGCGCCCGCGGGCGCCGCTGTGGGTCCGGTCGACCTGCCGGCGGTGCAACCGCTGCGCTACTTCGTGGCCGTACCGGGCTCGGCCTGCTTGCGATGCTGCTCGGCCAGCATGTCGGACGGCATGACGTGCGAGGCCGCGACCTGCATCTTGCTCTTGAGCCCCGTGACGACGTCCGCCTCGCCCTTCTGCATCGCCTCGTAGCCCGCACGCGCGACCTCGGCCGGATCGTCCTTCTTTCCCGTTCCCACCTTCGTGTCGAGCATGTCGGCGCGGGCGAAGAACTCGGTGTCGGTCGCGCCTGGCATGAGGCAGGTCACCGTGACACCGGTGTCCTTCAGCTCGTTGCGCAAGGCCGCGGCGAACGAGTCGACGAACGCTTTGGTGCCGTTGTACACCGCCTGGAACGAGCCGGGCAGGAAGCCGGCGATGGAGCCGGTGAACAGGATGCGCCCGCTGCCGTGCGTCCGCATGTCGCGTGCGACCCGGTGCACCAGGTACACCGTGCCGGTGATGTTGGTGTCGATCACGTGGCGCACCTCGTCGAAGTCCTGGTCCAGGAACGCATGACCAAGGCCGTGCCCGGCGTTGGCGAGCAGCGCGTCGACGCGACGGCCGCGGATCGCCGCGACGAGCTGGTCGACGCCCTGCTGGGTTGCGAGGTCGGTCTCGATTGCATCGACCATGACGCCGAGCCCTTCCAGCTCGCGCTTGGCGTCCATGATCTCCTCCTGGTCGGCGGCGATGATCAGGTCGTACCCGTCTTCTGCGCAGCAGCGCGCGAGCTCGCGGCCGATGCCCGAGGACGCGCCCGTGACGATCGCCAGCCGGCTGGCGCCGTTACCCTGAGTTGCCTGTGCGTTCATGTGCCCTCCGATCGATGAAGCCGTGCGCCTTGCGCACCACAGCCAAATTCGATCGCCACGTGCACGCAAAGTTGCCCGCGTCGATCATCGCGCTCGCCCCGGTGTCAGCGCTGCGCGCCGGCCGTCATGCCGGAGACGAGGAACGGCTCGAGGAGGACGAACAGGACGACCATCGGTGCAAGCGAGATCACGCCCGCCGCCATCAGCGCAGGCCAGTCGATTCCGTGCTCACCGATGAACGAGACGAGGCCGGTCGTGATGGTCCAGTGCGACTGATCGTTGATGAGCGTGCGCGCGAACACGAAGTCCGACCACGACAGGATCGCGAGGTAGATGGCGCACGCGGCAAGGCCGGGACGCGCGAGCGGCACGACGATGCGCAGGAACGCGCCGAGGTGTCCGCACCCGTCGAGCATGGCGGCCTGCTCGAGCTCGCGCGGGATGCCGTCGAAGAATCCCTTCAGCAGCCAGGTCGCGAACGGCACGCCCACTGCCGCGTTCGCGACCATCAAGGCGAAGAGGCTGTCGATGAGATGGAACGTCGACGCCATGATGAAGAAGGGAATGACCACCAGGCTGCCCGGCAGCATCTTGGTCAACAGCAGCGTGTAGCCGGTCCATTGTTGCGCGGGCGTGCGAAACCGCGACAGACTGTAGCCCGCGAGTGCCGCGATGACGAGGCTGATCAGCGTCGCGCCGAGCGAGACGAGAAGGCTGTTCAGCAGCCACGTCCCGAGCGGCTTGCGCGCGAACACGGCAGCGAAGGCGCTCCAGTCGAGCGCCGACCAGACCGGCAGGAGCGTTGGCTCGCGGGACAGCGTCGCGCTCGTGGGCAGGATCGCGGTGAGGACCATCCAGTAGAGCGGGAACAGGAGCACCACGCAGACCGCTGCCGCGATTGCGGTGAAGGCCAGCCGCGGCCGTTCTGTCCTCACGCGAAGAATTCCCTGCGCAGCGCACGCCGGGCGAGCAGCACGGCCAGCAACGCCATGAGCAGCATCAACACGCCGATGACGGCGGCGCGTCCCATGTAGAAATAGCCGAAGGCCTCGTTGTACGCACGGATGCCGAGCGTCTCGGTGGCCTTGGCCGGACCACCGCCGGTGGCCGCGAAAATGATGTCGAACTCGCGAAAGGTCCACAGGCCGTTCAGCACGACGGCGAGCACCGCGGGACCGCGAATGCCCGGCCAGGTCACGTTGGCGAAGCGCTGCGGCGCAGTCGCACCGTCGACCTCCGCCGCCTCGTAGAGGTGACCCGGAATCGACTGCATCGCCGCGAGCAGCGTGAGCGTGAAGAACGGATAGGCTTTCCAGATCGTCGGCACGATGACGGCGAACAATGCGGTCGACTCGGTGGAGTACCAGGCGATGTCCGTCTGCGCGAGCCCGAGCACGCGCAGCAGATGATTCACGACGCCGAACGATGCATCGAACATCCACAGGAACACGATGCTCACCATCACGCCGGGCACGGCCCACGGCAAGAGCATCAGGCTGCGCAGCCAGCGGCGCAGCGGAAACGCGCGATTGAGGAGCAGCGCGGTGGCAAGGCCGATGACCAAGGCCGGTACCAGCGTGCCGAGGGTATAGACGACCGAGACGAGGACGCTGTGCCACGTCGCCGGATCGCCGAGCACGCTGCGATAGTTGCCAAGGCCGAGCGGGCGGCGATCGAGCGCCAGGAAATTGAGGCTGCGGCCTTCGCGGAAGCTGATCGACACGATGAGGTACATCGGCCAGGCGATCAGCCCGCCGACCGCCAGGACGGCGGGCGCGAGCAGCGCGTAGGCGAAGCGGCGCTCGCGGCGCGCGAGCAAAGAGCGCGCGCGCCGCGAGCGCGCCTCGCGCTGCGCCAACGCGTCGCTCATGCGGTGCGCCGGCGCATCACTGCAGCGGCACGCGCCGGGTCATCTCCGCCTGCAGGTCCTTCATGATGTCGGCCGTCGGCCGCTCGCTGGTGATCAGCTTCATGCCCGATTCGCCGAACACCTTGGCGAACTCGTTGTAGTTCTCGCGCAGCGTCACGTTCTCGGGAAACAGATTCACGGCCTCGGCGGCCGCCTTGTTGACCAATGCCAGGTCGGGGCTCGCGGCGAGTTCGGCGGCCGACAGCACGTCGCGCCGCGGCGCCGGCGTCGCCGTCATGCGCGTGTACTTCGCCTGCCATTCGGGCGTGGTGGTCAGCTTGATGAACTCGGCCACGTACTTGCGCTTTTCCGCGTCGAGCTTCGCCGGCATGTGCAGGCTGTTGCTGGTACCGCCTGGCACGTGTGCGAACGGCATCATGGCCATCTTGAGCGCGCCCCGCGTTGCTTCGGGCGCCTTGCGGATCTGTGCGTTCACCCACGGTCCGTCGCGCAGCATGGCGATCTTGCCGTCGATGAAGAGCTGGCGCGCCTGCTCGCTGGTGGTGCCCTTGGGTGCGTTCTTCACCGCCGCGCGGAACTTGTCCACCGCGCGCACCACGGCAGGGTCCGTGAAGTTGTACTGACTGCCCTTGAAGAAGCTCGCGCCCTCGCCGGTGACCCACGTGCCGACCTCGACGTAGAGATTCGGATGCTCCGTGGTCGGCGCGCCCCAGCCGAAGCGGCCTGCCTTCGCATCGGTGGTCGCCGCAATGGCCTTCAGCAGCTCGTCGCTCGACCTGGGCACGGCGACCTTCGCGTCCTGCAGCAGCTTCTCGTTGTAGTAGAACATCATGCCGTAGGCCATCATCAGCACGCCGTACGTCTTGCCTTCGTAGCGCATCTCGTCGCTCATTTTCGTGTACGTCCGCGCGACGTCCGTCTGCGCGAGCACGTCGTCGAGCGGCGCGAGCCAGCCCTGGCTGGCGAAGGCCAGGAAATTGCGCGACGGCAGGTGCACGATGTCGGGCGGATTGTTGCCGGCGAAGCGCACGGTCAGCTTGTCGACGTACTCGCGGAAGGGAATCTGCTGGCGCTTGATGTGCACGCCGGGGTTCTTCGCTTCGAATGCCTTGGTGATCTCGGCCCAGTACTCGCCCGCGCCTGGCTCCTCCATCTGCCACGACGGAAAGTCGAGCTCCACGCTGCGCTGCGCGGCGGCCGGCGCCGCGATGAATACGCAGGCGATGATCGCCCACCAGCCTTTCCACATGACGTGCTCCTCCTCGAACGGTCGGTGCGTCGGTTCAGCGCCGCAGGAAATGCCACAGCTCCGGACGCGGCGTCGCGCCGTGTCCCGGGCCTTCGGGCAGATGATAGTAACCCGCGGCGCAACGCATGGTCGTGTCGACGTACCGCACGTTGCGGTCGAACACGGAGTGCTGGTATTCGTGGTACGGCACGTCGCCATGCGCGGCCGCGGCATGCAGGCTCGCCGCCATGAAGATGCCCACGCCGATGGTCGCATGCGGCATCAGTGCGGCGCCCGCGCTGCGTGCGCGCTGCGCGATCGCGGCGAACTGCGTCACGCCGGTGTGCGCGATCTCCGGCTGCACCACGGCCAGTTGCGCGACATCGAGCCGCCAGGCCGCCTCGTAGACGTTGTGCCATTCCTCGCCGGCGGCGATCGGCACGCCGGCCCGCGCGGCAACCTCCGCGAGCCCGGCGACGTCTTCGGGGGCGCACGGCGCTTCGAGGAAGCGCGGCCGCCATGGCGCCAGCTGCTGCGCGAGCGCGCATGCGGCATGCGCATCGAACTGCCAGTGCAGGTCGACCATGAGATCGACGCCGTCGCCGAGCGCTTCGCGCAGCGCGCGCAGCTCGACGACGATGCCGTTGGTGGCCGCGGGCGCTGCGAACTTGATCGCGCGAAACCCTGATGAGACGAAGGTGCGCGCGAGCGCGACGCGCTCGGGCAGCGTCGCGCGCGGCAACCCGGACACGTACGCGGGCAGCTCGCGCACGACGCTGCCGCCGAGCCATTGGACGAGCGGCAGGCCACGCGCGCGCGCGGCGAGGTCGCACAAGGCGACGTCGATCCCTGCGAGCGCGTCGCCGTAATAGCCGCCGCTCATCCCGCGCACGCGCTGCAGGTCGTACAGGTCCTGCCAGATCCGCGCCGCCTCCTGCGCAT
>DATILY010000061.1:0-13666 GCA_035475895.1 Casimicrobiaceae bacterium
GCGATATGACAATGGCCTAAACTGCGTGCAGGCGAAGATCCCTTCCTGACAAAGGCAACCCACGAGCGATCGTGGGCACGCAAAGCCACGGGTCTCACTGAGACAGCCGGGCCACCGAAAGAAGGGAATGGTTGCGGAGGGGTCTTCCTGCTCACCATCGGGAGACCTTTATGCAAGCCGCCACACCGGAACGCAATGTTCATGCCGGTTTTCTGCGTACCCTCATCGCAGGCTGCGCAGCGCTGATCCTCGTCGCAAGTCCGCTCTCCGCGCATCCGCCGCGCATCGACAAGACGCCGCCAGGCGAGATCCAGCAAGCCACCAGCCAGGCCGCCCAGGACCTGACGCTCGCCGTGCTCGATGCGGCGCGCCAGGTCGCCGGGGCCATGCCGAGCAATCGCGGGAAAGCCGTGGCCACATTGGTCGCCGCCGCGAAGAACCGGCACGATGCCATTCTCGCGTTGCTGCCGCTCGACGCTTCGGAAGCGCTCAAGGTGGCGTTGCCCGCGGGGCTGCGGATGTCGTTGCCAGGCGAAGCGGCGTCTTTCCTCGAACAGGACGTGACCGAGGAGGGCGATCTCGAGGTCTACCACGTGGATTACCAGGACCCCGCGCTGGACCATTACGAATACGCGCTGTCCACGCGGTCGGGCAGGCTTGCGCTGTACTTCGCCGACACGCCACCCGATGTGGCGACAGGCGCGCACGTGCATGTCACGGCGCTCAAGCTGGACGGTGCGTTGCTCGCCGCTTCGGGCGACAGCCTGAGCGTGACCAAGGTGACCGCGCTGCCCAATACGCTGGGTGCGCAAAAGACGCTCACGATGCTGGTCAACTTCAGTGACAACCCGGTGCAGCCGTTCAGCGTCGCGTCCGCGCAAACGACGATGTTCGGCACGGTGAGCAACTACTGGTATGAGAATTCCTACCAGCAGACGACCTTGACGGGTGACGTGACCGGATGGCTCACAGTCGCGCCAAGCACCAATGTGTGCGACTACAGCTACGTTGCTTCCGCAGGCAAGAAGGCGGCGCAAGCCGCGGGTTACAACCTCTCCAACTACACCCGTTATCTGTTCGTGTTTCCGGGAACCGGATGCGGCTGGATCGGCTTGAGCTATGTCGGTGGAAATCCGT
This sequence comes from Casimicrobiaceae bacterium, assembly GCA_035475895.1. Lineage (GTDB taxonomy): Bacteria > Pseudomonadota > Gammaproteobacteria > Burkholderiales > Casimicrobiaceae > VBCG01. The sequence goes on from DATILY010000061.1 coordinate 1,138, forward strand.
CGCAATCCTGGGTGCTGTCGAGCGCCTTCACGCTGCGCGTGATCGCACACGAGCTCGGACACGGACTCGGTCTCTACCATTCGCATTCGCTGGACTGCGGTACGGCGTCGATCGCGGCAAGCGGCTGCACCAAGAGCGACTACGGCGACGTGTTCGACGTGATGGGTAGCGCGAGCCTGCATTACAACGCATTCCAGAAGGAGCGGCTCGGCTGGCTGAACGCGGGAGCGTCGCCGCCGATCACGGCTGTTTCCGCAGCCAGCGGCAACTACGCCATCGGTGCACTGGAAGCTGCACGCGACGCGACACCGCGCGCGCTGAAGGTCCCGCGGGCTGCCGCGTGCGGCTCGGCGTCCGACTACTTCTACGTCGAGGCGCGGCAGGCTCTCGGGTTCGACAGCTCGCTCAGCACCAACGCCAGCGTGCTGAGCGGAGTGCTCGTGCATGACGCAACGCCGGGCAGCGGCGATACAGGCTACCTGCTCGACATGACGCCCGCTACGGCTGCCTGGTCGGATGCGGCGTTGCCAGTGGGAGTTCAGTTCGCCGATCCAAGCTCGGGCGTGACGATCACGCCGGTTTCCGTTGGCGGCAGCAGCGTCGTGGCCGTCAGCTATCCACCGGCAGCGTGCACGCGCGCGGCGCCCAAAGTGACGCTGACGCCGACGGGAACGGTCTACACGTCGGCCGGCTCGGTGGCGACCTACACTGCGACGGTAGCCAACAACGACAGCTGCGGCTGTCCGTCGTCGGCATTCAGTGTGAGCGCCACGGTGCCTGCGGGATGGACGGCCAGCAATCCGCTGACTGGCGTCATCGCACCAGGCTCATCCGGGTCGGCGTCGCTTGGCATCGGAACGGCGAGCTCCGCAACGGCGGCGTTCTACACGATCCCGAGTACGGCGACGAATACCGGCGCGCCGACCTACGCCGCGTCGGCCGATGCAACGGTTGCCATCACGGCCGGCTGGATCGTCAAGGCGACCACGGGCCAGGCAACGTACTCGCGTCCTGCCCGTGCCAATCAAACGATCTATGCCCTGGTCACTACCACGGTCATGAGCGGCGGTGCCCCGGTGGCGGGCGCGTCGGTGAGCGTCACTGTCGTCGATCCCAAGGGCAGGTCCACGCTGCTCACGACGACGACAAGCAGCGCGGGGACCGCGACCGTCAGTTACCCCATCAAGTCCAAGAGCACCAGCGGTACGTATAACGTGACTGCGACGGCGACATTGGGCTCGACGAAGAGCTCGGGAGCGACGAGCTTCGTGGTGCAGTAGGTCGTGCAAACATGGCCAACCCGATGTCCGGCTGGAGTAGGCCGGCGGACCGCGCGCCAGGGCTCGATGGCAGGCCTTTTGCGGGGGCAAGGCGGATGAAGGCGCCAGTGCGCGTTACGCCATAGCCGGTCGCAATCGCGACCGGCACTTGAATCTTCGGGCGCCCGGCGCGCCGCCATGCGGGCACACGAAGGTCGCTCGCACCGGCCGCCGCCGTGTTTGCGGCCGACTCGTCGGTGAGGTCAACCGTGCGCGACCGCCGTCACGTCGGCGGGCGCGCTGGGCTGCGGCATGGTCCCCGCGAGGCTCGGCCGGGCGGCGCCCGCCGCGGTCGGATGCGGATACAGCACGTCGAGCGCGATGGTTCCCCCGGTGGGCTGCACCAGGCGGACATGACGCCGCATGAGCTCGCGCGCCTGCCGCACCCCGCAGCTGTGGGCGATCATGTCGATCTCCTTGTTCATGTTGAGCGCATAGCTCGCCACCCGCACGTACTTCTCGTCGATCACGAGGCCGCGCTGCAGCCGGGGATTGTGCGTCGTGATGCCGGTGGGGCAGGTATTGGTGTGGCAGCGCAGCGCCTGGATGCAGCCGAGCGCGAACATGAAGCCGCGCGCCGTGTTCACGAAATCGGCGCCGCAGCACAGCGCCCATGCCGCACGCGCCGAAGTCACGAGCTTGCCCGACGCGACGACCTTCACGCGATCCTTGATGCCCGCGGCCTCCAGCGCGTCGATGACGCGCGGCAGCGCTTCGTCGATCGACAGCCCGACGTGATCGGCGAGTGCCTGCGGCGCGGCGCCGCTGCCGCCCTCGCCACCGTCGATCACCAGGAAATCCGGGGCGAATTCGAGGCCGCGCGCAAGAATGCGCTCGGCCAGGTCGTTGGCGAACCAGCGGCCGCCCACCGCGGTCTTGACGCCGACCGGCTTGCCGGTGAGATCGCGCACCCGCGCGACCTTCTCGAGCAGCTGGTCCATGTTGGCAATGTCGATGTGCCGGTTCGGGCTGATTGAATCCATGCCTGCGGGGATGCCGCGAATGCTGGCGATCAGCGGCGTCACCTTGGCGCCCGGGAGCACGCCGCCCTTGCCGGGCTTGGCGCCCTGCGAGAGCTTGATCTCGAACGCGCGCACGGTGTCGATGGCGGCGATCTCGCGCAGTTTCGCTTCGTCGAGATGACCTTGTGCGTCGCGCACGCCGTACTTGGCCGTGCCGATCTGCATGATGACGTCGCAGCCGCCTTCGAGGTGGAACGGCGACAGGCCGCCTTCACCGGTGTCGAGCCAGCAGCCCGCCTCCTTGGCGCCGCGCGAGAGGGCGCGCACGGCCGGCTCGGAAATGGCGCCGAAGCTCATGCCGCTGATGTTGACGATGGAGCGGGCGATGAACGGCACCCTGCAGAAGCCGTCGCCGATGCTCATGGGGGGCGTGGGCAGCCGCTCGGATTCGAGCACGGGGAACGGCGCGTTGACGAAGATCAGCGCGCCGGGCGCGTGCAGGTCGTACGTCGAGCCGAAGCCGATGGTGCCGCCTTCGTTCTTGGCCAGCCGGTAGATCCAGGCGCGCGTCGCGCGGTTGAATGGCATTTCCTCCCGGTCGTTGGCGAAGAAATACTGGCGGAAGTATTCACCGAGCTGCTCGAACCAGTAGCGGAAGTGCCCGATGATCGGGTAGTTGCGCAGGACCGTATGCTTCTTCTGCGTGATGTCGCGCACGAAGAGCACGAGCAGGCCGCCGAAGATCAGCAGCGCGACCAGGCTCGACAACCCGAATTTGACGATGCTCCAGATGTCGGCCACGACGCGGCCTCCCGTTACACGATTGCGGAATTAGACCACCGTATCGGCCGTTCGGCATCTCTCTTCGATGCTGTGCTCAGGCGGCCGCTGCGCGGGACAGGACGGCAGCGCTTTGCCCAGGATCGGCGAGCGTGCCGAACGCCGCACCGGCGAACCCGTCATCACGCAAGCGCGAGCGGCAGTACGCCGCGGCGACCGGCGCAGGCGAGCGCCGCACGAGCAACGCACCTGCGACGGTCGTGGCCACCGCCTGCGCGAGGCGGCGAGCGCCGTGCGCATCCGCTGCACCGGCGATGAGCGTATCGAGCCGCGCTGCGGCCGAATCGAGGTCGGCGTCGGCGCCGCGCGCGTCGTGCAGCATGCCGCGCAGCGCATCGATCGCCTCGGGATGGCGCTGCGTCGCGCGGAGGACGTCGAGGCAGATCACGTTGCCCGAGCCTTCCCAGATCGAGTTGACCGGCGCTTCGCGATAAAGGCGCGGCAAGGGCTGCTCCTCGACGTAGCCGCTGCCGCCCATCACCTCCATCGCCTCGAGCGCGACCATCGGCGCGCGCTTGCAGACCCAGTACTTGGCCGCCGGCACGAGCAGCCGCGCAAGCGCGCGCGACCGCTCGTCCGCGTCGTGCCCGAAGCTCGCGGCAAGGGCAAGCGCGAGCTGCAACGCGGCTTCCGTCTCGAGCGCAAGATCGGCGAGCACGTTGATCATGAGCGGCTGGTCGACGAGGCGGCGGCCGAACGCGACGCGATGCGTCGCCCAATGCAGCGCCCATGCGAGCGCGCCGCGCATGATGCCCGCGCTGCCGATCACGCAGTCCAGGCGCGTGCGCTGAACCATGTCGAGTATGGTGGCGATGCCGCGGCCGGGCTCACCGAGCAGCCACGCGTGCGCGTCGTCGAAGGCCACCTCGGCCGAAGCGTTCGAGCGGTTGCCGAGCTTGTCCTTGAGTCGTTCGATGCGGATGGCGTTGCGCGTGCCGTCCTCGAGCCAGCGCGGCACGAAGAAGCAGCCGGGTCCCTCGGCGGTCTGCGCGAGCACCAGATGCGCATCGCACTGGGGCGCGGAGAAGAACCACTTGTGGCCGCGCAGCACGTGATGCTCGCCCACGCGCTCGGCCGTCGTGACATTCGCGCGCACGTCCGAGCCGCCCTGTCGCTCGGTCATCCCCATGCCGAACAGCGCGCCCTGCTTGGCGTCGACGACGCTATCGACAGGGTCGTAGCAATCGGACAAGGCGCGCGCAAGGAACCGCGCGCCGATGCCGCCGACGTCGGCATGGCGCTGCAGCAGCGGGATCGCGGCATAGGTCATCGTGAGCGGACACTGCGTGCCGTTTTCGACCTGCGCATGCAGGTAATAGGCGATGGCGCGCACCGTCTGCGCATGTCCGCTCGCGTCCGACCAGGGCGCGTTGTGCTCGCGTTGCGCAACGGCGAGCGCCATGAGCCGGTGCCACGCCGCGTCGAACTCGATGGCGTCGATGCGCTCGCCGCGCCGGTCGTGGGTCAGCAGGCGCGGAACCACGCGATTGGCAGCAGCGGCATCCGCGAACACCGCGGCAGAGCCGAGCACGCCGCCCCAGCGTTCGAGCTCGGCAACGCCCGCCGCGGGCAAGCCAAGCTGCCGCACCGCATCGACCAGGACGGGATCGCCGCGCACGAGGTTGCGTCCCTCGTAAGGCGGCGGCTGGTTGGGGAAAGGGGTTGCGGCCATGCGCAATTTTGTCCTATCGAGCAGGGCTCGTACCGGGTACTGTACCGGCCTCCACCCGACGGCGCCGCTGACCCGGCCTCAGCCCCGACCGATGATTCGTACGACCTTGCGCGACGCCCTGGCTTCCGAGCGCCCGCTGGTGACCCCGCTCGCCCATGATGCGCTGTCCGCGCGCCTGATCGAGCGCGCCGGCTTTCCTGCGTACACGGTGGGCGGCTCGGCGCTGCTGGCTGCGCGTCATGCGCTGCCCGACCTGGGCTTGATCGGCCTGACGGACATGGCCGAGGGGCTGCGCGACATCGCGGCCGCAACGACGCTGCCGTTCTTCGCCGATGGCGACGACGGTTACGGTGACGTCAAGGCCGTCGTGCGCATGGTGGAGACGTACGAGAGCATCGGCGTCGGCGGCATCCTCATCGAGGATCAGCTGCGCCAGGCCAAGCAGCAGCGCGCCGAGCGCGCGCGTGGCGTCGCACCACGTGAAGTCATCGCCGCCAAGCTGGCGGCAGCGCTTGCCGCTCGCCGCTCGCGTGACACGCTGATCATCGGCCGTACCGACGCCTTCGGCGTGCATGGACTCGACGAGGCGCTGCGGCGCGGCGAAGCGTTCCTCGAGCTTGGTTGCGACGGCGTGTTCATCGCCGGCGTCAAGTCGCTCGACGACTACGAGCGCATCGGGACGAGGCTGCGCGGTGCGTTGCTCTCCGCCGCTCTGTTCGAAGGTCCCGACATGCCGTGGCCCGATCCAGCGGTGCTGGGCAACCTGGGCTTCGGGCACGTGTCGTTTCCTGCGTCGCTGATCTTTCGGGTTGCCGCAGCCATGGTGGACACGCTCGCGCGCCTGCGCGCCCATGCGACCGGCGGCGCGGCGTTCGCGTCCGACCCGCATGCGCCGGACCAGCGGGGCCTGCTCGACGAGGCGCTCGACGTCGCACGCTGGCAAGGCATCGAGCGGCGATTCGCGGCAGCGCCCGCGCCGAGCGCGAGCGACGCGCCATGAGCGCGATCCCGCAAACCGGCCCGCGCGCGGCTCCCGCCGCGCGCTACGGCAGCGATGCGATCGCCGCACTGCTGCGCGACATCGGCCTGCCGTACATCGCGCTCACGCCGGGGGCCAGCTTTCGCGGCCTGCACGACAGCCTCGTCAACTATCTGGGCAATCGCGATCCGCGGCTGCTGCTGTGCGTGCACGAGGAGCACGCGGTCGCGTTGGCGCACGGCTATGCGCGCGTGACCGGCAAGCCCCTCGCGGTCGCGCTGCACAGCAATGTCGGGCTCATGCACGCGACGATGGCCATCTTCAACGCCTGGTGCGACCGCGTGCCGATGCTGCTGCTCGGGGGCATTGGTCCCATGGACGCCGCCAAGCGGCGCCCGTGGGTCGACTGGATTCACACCGCGCGCGATCTCGGGGCGCTGGTGCGCGGCTACGTCAAGTGGGACGACCAGCCGTCGTCGGTGCCCGCAGCGCTCGAGGCGATCGTGCGCGCGCAGCGCATCGCCACCACCGGTCCGTGCGGGCCGGTGTTCGTGTGCCTGGATGCCGCGCTGCAGGAAGAGCTCGCGCCGGCCGACGTCGCCGTGCCGCCGCCACGCGCATTTCCGCCGCCCCTCGCAGGCGATCCGCCGCCCGAGGCCGTGCGCACCATTGCCCACGCGCTGGCGGAGGCGGAATCGCCGCTGTTGCTGATCGGACGCGTCACCAACGATCCCGCCGACTTCGCCCGCCGCGTGGCGCTCGCCGAGCGCGTGGGCGCACGCGTGCTCACCGACATCAAGACGGGCGCCAGCTTCCCCACCACGCATGCGCTGCACCCGGCGCCGCCCGGCCTTTACGTCACCGGGCTCGCGACCGAAATGATCCGCGCGGCCGACGTCATCGTGAGCCTCGACTGGATCGACCTCGCGGGGTCGCTGCGCCAGGCCTGCGGCGGCCGGTTCCCCGACGCGCGCGTGTTCGATTGCTCGCTCGACCAGTACGTCCACAACGGCTGGAGCATGGATTACCAGGCGCTCCCCGCGAGCGAAGCGACGCTGCTGTGCCCGCCCGATCGCCTGGTGGCTCGCCTGCTCGAAGCGCTTGCCGAGCCCGGCATGTCACGCAAGAGCGGGCGGATTGCGGCGCGCCCGCGCGTCGCGGCCGTGGAGCCGGACCCGCCGCCGCGCGCCGTCCACAAGGATTGCCTGTCCGTCGACGAGCTCGCGGCCACGGTCACCGCCGGGCTCGCGCCGCACCGTCCCTCGTACATCCGCCTGCCGCTGGGCTGGCCCGGCGAGCATTGCCGCTTCGAGCACCCGCTCGACTACATCGGCTTCGACGGCGGCGGTGGCATCGGCTCGGGCCCCGGCATGGCGGTGGGCGCCGCGCTCGCGTTGCGCGGCATGGATCGCCTGCCCTGCGCGGTGCTGGGTGACGGCGATTACGTCATGGGACTCACCGCACTGTGGACCGCGGCACACGAAAAGCTGCCGCTGCTCGTCATCGTCGCGAACAACCAGTCGTTCTTCAACGACGAGCTGCATCAGGAGCGGATGGCGCGCGTGCGCGGCCGGCCGGTCGAGAACGCGCCGATCGGATTGCGCATGAGCGAGCCGGGCATGGATCTCGCCATGCTCGCCCGTGGACAAGGTGCGCTCGGCTACGGTCCGGTCACCGACGCCGCCATGCTCGCGGACGCGCTGGCGCAAGCCGTGGCCGACGTCAAGGCAGGCGCCGTCTGCGTCATCGACGTGCGCGTCGCGCCGGAATACGCGCGCGCCGTTTCATCGGCGTTGTTGCGGCAGATCCAGGAGGGCTGATGAATTCACCGCGCGAAGCGATGAACGAGGCGCGCACGCGCCTGCCCGTGCAGCGCGGGCTCTATTACGGCGGCGCCTGGCATGCCGCGCTCGCATCGGGCCGGCTTGCGATCACCGACCCCGCGACCGGCGATGACCTCGGCACCGCGGCGGATGCCGGTATCGACGACGTCGCGCGCGCCGTCACCGCGGCGCGCGCCGGATTCCTCGCGTGGCGCGACACGCCCGCGCAAACCCGCGCGCGTGCCGTGCGCGATGCCGCAGCCGTCCTGCGCGCCCATGCCGACGAGCTCGCCTGGCTCGACGCGCGCGATGGCGGCAACCCGTTCTCGGCGATGCGCTACGACGTGGACATCAGCGCGGCGTACATGGAGTATTTCGCCGGCCTCGTCACCGAGATCAAGGGCGACACGATCCCCATCGGTCCTGACGTGCTGAACTACACCATGCGCGAGCCGCTCGGCGTCATCGCGCGCATCGGCGCGTTCAACCATCCGCTGCTGTTCGTCGCAGGCAAGGCCGGCGCGCCGCTCGTCGCCGGCAACAGCCTCGTCGTCAAGCCGGCGGACCAGACGCCGCTCTCCGCGCTGCGCATCGCCGAGCTGTGGCACGACATCTTTCCCCCGGGCGTGTTCAACGTGGTCACCGGCGGCCGGGACGCGGGCGCTGCACTGGTCGCGCACCGCGACGTCGCCAAGATCGGGTTCATCGGCAGTGTCGGCGCCGGTCGTGCGGTCATGAGCGCCGCCGGTGCAACCCTCAAGGCGCTGACGCTCGAGCTCGGGGGCAAGAACGCGCTCATCGCCTGCGCCGACGCAACACCCGACGAAGTGGCCGATGGCGTCGTGCGCGGCATGAATTTTCGCTACGTGACCGGACAGTCGTGCAATTCGACCAGTCGCGTGTACCTGCACGAGTCCATCCACGATGCGGCGCTGGCGGCCATCGTCGAGCGCGTGGCCGCGCTGCGCGTCGGCCTGCCGGCCGACCCGCAGACCGAAGTCGGCTGCCTGTCGAGCCAGGCGCAGTTCGACAAGACCCTGCGCTACATCGCGCTTGGCGTGGAGCAGGGCGCGCGGCTCGCGCAAGGGGGCAAGCGCATGACCGCACCCGAGCTTGCGCGCGGATTCTTCGTCGAGCCCACGGTATTCGCCGACGTGACCGACGACATGCGCATCGCGCGCGAGGAGATCTTCGGTCCGGTGGTCAGCATCCTGCGCTGGTCCGACGAACAGGACGTGTTGAGACGCGTCAACGCGCTGGAGGTCGGGCTCACCGCGTCGATCTGGACGCATGACCTCGACCGCGCGCACCGGCTCGCGCGCGCGGTGGAGTCCGGCTACGTATGGATCAACGGGGCCAGCACGCACTACGTCGGGGTACCCTTCGGCGGTTACAAGCAATCGGGCATGGGACGCGAGGAGTCGCTCGAGGAGCTCCTCGCCTGCACGCAGATCAAGAACGTGAACGTGACGCTGCGCCGGTCGGCGCGCGCGTAGAACGCGGCCGCCGACGCTTGCCGGCGTGCCGACGCGACCAAAGGAGGAAGTGATGCACAGTCGTTCGCTTCGCGCCGCCGCCGTTGCGGCGCTCGTGCTCGCCGCCGGTGCGGCGCGTGCCGAGGAGCTGGCCGTCGGCAACTACGGCGTGTCCGCCAACGGCATGCCGTTCGCCGTGGCGCTCGAGAAGGGCTACTTCAAGGAGGAAGGGCTCAACATCACGGGGATCATCACCTCCGCCGGGGGCGGCACGTCGCTGCGCAACATGCTGGCAGGCAACGTGCCGTACGGCGAAGTGAATCCGGGCGTGGTCATCAACGCCATCCAGCAGGGCGCGGACCTGAAGATCGTGAGCGACAACGCGCTCACCGTGGCGGAATTCGCGTGGGTCGTGCTGCCGGGGTCGTCGATCAAGACGGTGAAGGATCTCAAGGGCAAGAAGATCGGCTACACCAATCCGCGCTCCACCAGCCAGGCGCTCGCGCAGATGGTCGCCGAGTACGGCGGCTTCAAGCCCGATGAGGTCGAGCTCGTGCGCACCGGCGGCTTCGGCGAAGGCGTCGCAGCGCTCGATGCCGGCCGCATCGACGTGGCGCCGCTCACCGAGCCGCTGTGGTCCAAGTACAAGGACAAGTACCGCATCATCGTCACCGCGAGCGAAGCGCTGCCGCCGCTCGACAACGTCGTCGGCGTCGTGACGGCCGAAAAGGCCAAGGAGCGGGCCGACTTCATCAAGGCCGTGATCCGCGCCCGCCGCAAGGCCGTGCGCTTCATGAAGGAACACCCCGACGAGGCGGGCGACCTCGTCGCCAAGGCCTACAACATCGAGCCGGCGGTTGCCCGCAGCTCGGTGCGCAACCTCACGACCAGCGTCACCAAAGGCGTGCCGTACTGGGGCGAAGGCGAGATCCACATGGACGGCCTGAAGCGCATGGTCGAAGTGCAGCGCGGCCTCGGCACCATCAAGGGCGAAGTGGATTACTCCAAGATCATCGATACCAGCTTCCTGCCCGACGACCTCAAGGCCCTGCGCTAGGCGCCGCTCGCATGGCTTCGTCGCAGGTCGCGCTCGCGGGCGTGTCCAAGACGTTTCCCGCGGGCGCGAAGGGCCGCCCGGTGCACGCGCTCGGTCCGCTCGATCTCACGATCCAGCAGGGCGAGTTCTTCGCGGTGGTCGGACCGTCGGGGTGCGGCAAGTCGACGCTGCTCGAGATCATCGCAGGCCTCACCCCGGCCAGCGAAGGCCGCGTCGAGTTCGAGGGTCGCGCGATCGCGAGCGATGTGCCCGACGGCGTCGGCGTGGTGTTCCAGGAGGACGCGTCGCTCCCCTGGCTCACGGTGCGCGCCAACATCGCGTTCGGCCTGCGGCACGCCGCCTTGTCGGCGCAGGAAAAGGCCGGCCGCGTCGAGCGCGCGCTGGCGATGATGGGGCTGGTCGATTTTGCCGACGCGCATCCAGCGCAGCTGTCGGGCGGCATGCGCCAGCGCGTGTGCATCGCGCGGACGCTGGTGATGCAGCCGCGCCTCATCCTGCTCGACGAGCCGTTCGGTGCGCTCGACCAGCAGACGCGGCTGCTCATGGGCGACGAGGTATTGCGGTTGTGGCGCGAGACGGGCGCCACGGTGTTCCTCATCACGCACGCGCTCGACGAAGCCGCCATGCTCGCCGACCGCATCGGCGTGATGTCGGCGCGCCCGGGCTGCATCATCGACCTCGTCGAGACCGGTTGGCCGCGCGAGCGTGACAGCCGCATCGTGGAGCGCGCCGACTTCGGCGCGGTCACGGCGCGACTGTGGAAGACGCTGCGCGAAGAGTCGCTCAAGACGCTCGGCCAGCCCAACGCGGCCGCGGCGTCCGCGCCGCGCCTGCCGCCTGAAGCGTCGACGTGATGCGTCGCGCGATCCCATGCGCCGCCTGAACCTGTACCGGCTGCTGGTCGTGCTGGCCGCGATCGGCGTGCTCGAGGCGCTGTGCGTCATGGGCGTCATCGACAGGATCACGATGCAACCGCCGCACCGCATCGCCGTGGACCTCTGGCACATGCTGGTCACCGGATCCATGAACGACGCCATGCGCAAGACGGCCGGCAACGCTTTTGCCGCGCTTGCGCTCGCAATCGGCGTGGGCATCGTGGCCGGCGCCGCGTTGCATGGATACCGGCAGCTGCGCGACACGCTCGATCCCCTGTTCGCAACGTATTACGCGGTGCCGATCTTCGCGTTCTACCCGTTTTTCATCGTCGTGTTCGGCTTCGGCGACTTTCCCCAGGTGCTGATCGGCTTCATGCTGGGCGTCGTTGCGGTCATCGTGAACACCCTGAATGGGCTCGACCGGGTGCCGCGCGTGCTGCTCAAGACGGCCCGCGTCCATCGCATGGGCCGGCTCGAGACGGCGCTGCGCATCACGCTGCCGTATGCCGGCCCGTACGTGCTCACCGGCGCGAAGCTCGCGGTGGCCTACGCGCTCATCGGCGTGATCGGGTCGGAGTTCATCATGTCGCGCGGTGGCGTCGGGTACGAGATCGGATTCGCGTACACGAACTTCGACAACGCGACGATGTATCCGCTGATCGTGCTGATCCTCGTCGTCTCGGTGGCGATCAACGCCGCATTGTCGGTGTGGGAGCGCCGCCTGCTTGTGCGCCGGGGCAGTGCATGAAGCCAAGCTCAGGCGGCTGGTGGCGTGGGCTGCTGTTGGTCGCGCTGCTGCTCGCGATCTGGGAGCTCCTGTTCCTGTGGACCGGTGAATCGGCGCTCGCCTCGCCGCTGGCGACGTTCCGCTATGCAGGCCGCATGCTCACCGACGAGAATTTCCGGCCGCACCTGCGCGACACGTTGCAGGCGTTCACCATCGCGTTCGCGCTGTCCGTCGTGCTGGGGCTCGTCGGCGGCTTCTGGCTGGGCTTCGACCGGCTCTCCGGCGACGTGCTCGAGCCGATGATCATCGCGATCTACTCGATTCCGAAAGTGACGCTCTATCCGATCCTGCTGCTCGCGTTCGGGCTCGGCCTGTCGGCGAAGGTGGCGTTCGGCGTCCTGCACGGCGTGATTCCGATCCTGCTGTTCACCCAGGCGGCCGTGCGCAACACGCGCCCGATCCTGATCAAGACGGGACGCGTGCTGCGGCTCACGCCCGCGCAGATGGTGCGCTCGATCCTCTTCCCGGCCGCGCTGCCGGAGATCTTCACCGGGCTGCGCATCGGGTTCGCGCTCACCCTGATCGGCTCGCTGCTGGCCGAGATGTTCGCCTCGCAGCGCGGCCTGGGCTACCTCCTGATGACGGGCATCGGCCTGCATAACGTCGAGCAGATCATGGCTGTGACGCTGCTCGTGGTGGTGTTCGCGGCGACGGTCAGCGTCATCCTGCTGATGGTCGACCGGCGCCTGCATCGGGGCGGCTGACCGCCTGCGCGGCGAGGTAGCGGCGCGGCGGGCTGC